>NZ_CAMLHO010000028.1 GCF_946479765.1 uncultured Aliivibrio sp. | reverse complement strand
TAAAATGAGTCATAACTTCATTGTCATGTGACATTAAGGCAAACCCTAATGTCACCTACTTTTTAAATTACAAAAAAAGAGCGAACACCGTTCGCCCTTTAATCTTACATATCCACAAAATGTGCATTACATTATGACGGAATGTACTAATGAGAAATAAGTTCTAATTCACGAGAGCTAAATCCAGTCGCTTTCATGATTGCATCTTTATCAACGCCTGAGAGAAGTAAGTTACGAGCCATTTCTTTCAATGTATCTTGACGGCCTTTTTGTTCGCCTTCTTGACGGCCTTGTTGAAGTCCCTGTTGAAGACCTTTTTGCTCGCCTTGCAAAATTAGTTGCTCTGCTATTGTCATTAGTGTGCCCTCGTGTTTTGGTACTTGCTGCGCCAACTCTTCCAATAACGTATTCACGTTCTGAGTTTCCCCTACCGTTACTAAGTATTCAATCAGGGTTCGGACTTGGCTGTCTGTGTGGTAGTCATTTAATAATAAGATGGCTAACGATTCAAGAATATCATTGATGTCTTTTTGGTAAATGTGTTTCTGGACTAGCTCTAATAGTGCAATGCGCTTGTGCTGCATTATCTCACTGTCATCCATAACAGTGACATCCACTAATGGAAAATCATTGTTATAGAGAGCTTTCGCCATTTCTGGTTTAGTAAAACAATCTAACCAATTCATGCTGTATGGATATGGTGATGTTTTACCGTGGTAAAACAGCAGAGGAACAACTAATGGCAGATCTTTGTTTCCAGCGTCAAGATGCTTTTGCATGGCTGCAATAGCATATCTGAACATCCGAAAGGCCATGTGCTCGTCAGGGCTACTTTGGTGCTCAATAAGAGCATAAATATAGCCGTCACCACATTCTGTCTTCATTGAGTAGAGCACGTCTGAATAATACGGACGTAAGTCGTCTTCTAAAAACGAACCTGATTCTAGTTTCAATGTTGATAAGTCGCATAACGTTTTAAGATGCGTTGGTAAGTGTATTTCCAACATATCTTTAGCGGTATCAGGCGTTGTTAAAAAGGCTTTAAACAACCCATCATGGGGTGTTGTTGTGTTTTTCTTACTCATGAAAAGTGATCCACTCTACTGATTAAGTTAAGTATACCACTAATCGAATGGAAAATAATTTAGTGTCTGAGAGTGGTTAAAATGGAGGCTATGACGTAATTTTTGTTTGGAATTGCTTACAATATTATTACCCTGTAAATCGCTCTGAAAGTGTCATAAACTTTCAACTATGATTTGGGGTATATCAATGTGGTTTACATCTAAAAAGTGGCATTGTGAGCATTTTAGGCTGGGAAAGCATGGTTTTTATAGGCTAACTTGGCTATTTTACATAAGGGGCATATCGCGTACAACTTTTGTAGCCCTCTTTTCGCATAATCTTGTGATAACATAGATAAATTTACAACCCGAACAATATTTTATTTTGTTCGGGTTTTACAATGTGGATTGTATTTATGAAACTTTTTAAGTTGTACTCTTTTTTATTGGCTTCTTTACTTTTTATGTTTTCTTCTTTGGCCTCAGCAGGATTTTCTAATGCTTTTCAAATAATTGAAGTTTCAGCAAAAAACGGGAATGCTGCCGCACAATACTCTTTAGGTATGTTTTATTATTTTGGAGAAAAATTAACCCCTGAAGTAAAGCAAGATTATTTTAAAGCTGCTGATTGGTTTGAAAAATCTGTTAAACAAGGGAATCCAAATGCTCAATATCAATTAGCAGTTCTTTACAGTACAGGTAAAGGTGTTAAAAAAAATGAAGTTAGAGCTGAGGAGTTGTATTTAGATGCTGCTATACAGGGACTTCCTTCCGCTGTGTATATGATAGGTTTATCTTATGAATTTGGAGGTAAGTCTATAAAACAAGATACCCCAAAAGCCTTGATGTCATATGGTGAAGCTTGTGATATGAAATACCAACCTGGTTGCGATGCATATGCAAGATTAAAGAAATAGAAGGCATCGATTATGAAAAAGAGAAAAGCAACAATCACAAATGATGATATAACTGAATTTAAAGAACATTGCCCTCTTAAGCTAAATACAAGATATAAGGTTTATGGTTATTACCTAACTGTAGGCATTAAAACAAATAATATATTATTTGTTTCTGCATACCCAACAAGCGTGTATAGAGATGATGCGCTGGTTAAAGGGGAGCGTATTATCAAGGTAAATGTAGAAGTTTATCGTAAGGCTCTCGTTGAGGTTGGCTTATTACAAGCTATGGAAAATAAATATCGTAAAGCTCAAAATTTATTACCTCTGCCTAGAAGTGGTGAGTCCTATAAATTAGCTAAAGAACTTTTACTTGAAGTGACTAAACAAGAAGCCAATAACTATTTACCATAACACCTGTAGTAAGAACCGCAAAGGTCGCCTAAATTGGCGGCCTTTTTCGTGTCTGGACGTTACACGATCACGCGCGTTCTGAACTGATTTAACGTGGGATATTTTTTTTGCTTTCCCGTAATCAATTATATAGAAAGACTTTGCTTTGTACGCTACTGTATCAGTATGGCTACTCAAGTGATTGAATTGCAAGGAATTTTCTGGATTTAATCCCGTTTGAATGGTAAGTTATCAAATTGAACTACCCAATAGGTATAGATGGCTGGAGAATAAAATTATGATCGCAAAATTACTTTCTGTGAACACTGAAAAGTTAGCTTGGATTGCTGTAATCGGTCTTATTGGCCTACTTTACATCAAGTGAATTGTGGTTTCACACTGTGAAACCTTCCTCGCATCATCGATGCGTTACTAGTGCGTGTTAGTTCGAACCTGATTTAACGCAACGCGCATATCACGCATCGAATTGGGGCTAACAACAGCAGAAGCTGTTTACCCGAAAAAAATTTATGTTGCAGTGTTTTTTTATCTCTCAAAGTACCCTTGGATATCTAGTTAGTGTTATTCCTAAAATGCTCTGGCACTTGACGTAGAAAAATTGATGGTAAAATAAATGAGTAAATAAATATGACATTAATTGAATTATTTTCTGTGGGTATTGGTGGAGTAACATTGCTTGTTATTGCTTTCAATTGTGGTTTTTGGTTTGGTAGCTTTACTGAGAGGTCTAAATAAGTTAATTCAACATAAAACCCGAAGTAAGAACTGCAAAGGCCGCTAAAATTTAGCGGATTTTTTTGTTGCTTACGATCACGTTTTAATTCAAATTTCGCTAAAATGAGTCATAACTTCATTGTCATGTGACATTAAGGCGTACCCTAATGTCATTACATAGACTGATCAGTCTATGAATGTCACTATCAAGAAAACAATATAAGCGTCTGGTTGATACTAAAACGATAATCTCGTTGATTGATCAAGAGTAAAATTATGGACACAATGAGTTTTCATTTATAATCTGGCTTATAAAAATTATACGGTTTGTGGGTTGTATGAATAAAAGAGAATTGCGTCAGTTATCTGAAGTTATAATAAATGAAATTGAAAACGGGAAAATTAAGTACATTCTTAATATTTGTGAATTGCTTAGTGCCGTTGCAGAATATGTAGCGAAGGCTCGTTACACTATATTTCTTAATGATAACAACTCTAGCCATCAGGAACGTAATCAAATGATTTCATACGTAACTGCTTGCATTAGGAGTGAGCAGTCAGAGGTTGAATATCGGAAAGTTATAGTTACTTCACATCTTGTAGATGAGATTTTTCAATCTTTTCAAGATAAAATTGAAAATGAAAATACTCTAATGAATCTAATGGATGAATTAAGAGAATCATTAGAAATTTTCATTGTTAAATATGAGTCATACAAGAATGGTTATACCCATTATGCTATGTATGAATTATCTTTCGCAGCGTTATCATTAAGTAATAAAATTAAAGAATTTGAAAGAACTATATTTTTGATGTCATCTATGCCTATATCAAAAATAAATGATAATTTATGTCATTTAGAGGTTTATTTATCGAATGTTGATAATTTAAAATCTTTTGGTTTAAAGTTAGAAGCTGTGGACTTTATATATAAAGAATTGTGTTTTTTATTAGGTGAATCTACAAGCGATAATCCTATTATTATTGAGTACATCGAGAGTGGAAGCTTGTGGTTAAAAATAGCAGGGCATACTTTAACAGCAACAATATTAACTAGTGTTCTAAACTCAGCATCTGCATATTATGTAGATAATTTTACAACAACAGGTAAATTACAACAATTGCCCGCGTCAGTAACTATGGTTAATGAGTTATTGAAAATATCGGAACAATTGAACGAACAAGGGATAGATACTTCAGAGATTACTGATAATTTAAATTCTGCGACTAAGAAGATCGCTAATAAATTGGATATATTATTAGGGGATCAACCAGTTATAGAAATTAATGATAAGGTTCATGATGTCGGTGAATTATTTAAAGATAAATTAATAGAACAAAGCAAAATAAACTTACTTGAAAATAAAAGTGCTGATATAAAAGGCTAATGTACATATTTTTTAGTGTGAAAACATGGGTGCTTGTGGCCTATACCTTACAATCTGAAATCGGGTAGCTGCTTTACTCAGCTACCCGTCCAGCTTCTACCTTGATTCGTAGGCAAGTGTTGCCGTTATTATCGTACTACCTGATTGATACGAAATATCACACAGTGAATCCCGCACCAACCAAAGACTAATTACAATAGTCACACAAATGACTACTAAACTCGTTACAGCCGATTTTTTTAGCATTTTACTTGCCCCTTATCAAAATAGAGGCTAAGATCCGTATTGTCTAGGTACATCACTTAAACCTCGTTAGTTAATGAAAATTAAACTTTCGGGGTTTTTGTTTATCTACCGTCTACAAAACTTGCGTTATGCTTTCGGTTGATAGCCAAAAGCACCCACCGACATTCTACATTAAACACTTTCTCTTATCCTAGCTTTTCATTTACTTATCTTTCAATATCGTCATTTCTAGCTCAGTTTATGCCTTAGTATTACCGTGTTTTTCGTGAAAATATATGTAGCATTTTCCTACAGTGTTGCGATTTGTTATAGATATTTCGGGGCTATAATTGGTTTTTATTGCCGTATTAAATCCCAATATTAGATCTTCTATTTATTATTCAGGGCGTTTTTTTCTATCGAAAAAGGGTCATTTCCTCGCTGCGCTCGTCCTCCGATAACCCCAATCCGTAAAGAAACAGAGTTTCTAACGGCTAGTGGGTTCCTGTCGTCATTCTCCCCAACGCAAAAGCAACATCAAAGGCCAGTGCCAGAGCTAAAATCAAGAGCTTTCTCTTCTCTTTCTAAGTGCTTGTAATCGCTGATAGTGGTTTCATTGCGTCATTGTTTTCCCTATGTGTGCTTTTTCATTTCGTCCTCGCTACTTCCTGTTAACCGTCTCCTATCAGAACCTCCCTTGCAATAGTTCGCTTCGCCGCGTTGCGCTTTTGCAAGGCAGAACCATGCTAGGAGGCCGGACAGTCAGGCGAAGACGAAGATGAAAACTCACTTAAACATAGGAAAAACAGCCATGACTTATTCAAACACTATCAACTCAACAATCACTAAAGAAATAGAAGCGACTAAAGCAAGAGCAGGCTCTCCCAAAAATGAAATGGGTAAAAAGCGTAAAACAACAAAAAAACGCGCAGTCGTAAAAGTATCTAAAGACATTTATCAAATGGTGACGGATCGCATTATGGCAGCACTAGAAAGTGGGGTTAAACCGTGGGCGTGTCCGTGGGATAGAACCAATGAATGTTCAATGTTACCAATGAACTTTAAAACAAAAGCGAATTATTCAGGGGTGAATATTCTACTGCTTTGGAGTGAAACAGTTATGAAAGGTTTCACAAGCTCTTACTGGTTGACCTATAACCAAGCCGTTGAGTTAGGCGGTAATGTTATCAAAGGCCAAAAAGGGACTTCAATTATTTTTTATAAAAATTGGGAAAAAGAAAACGACGACGGAAAAATGGAACGTATCCCAATGCTAAAAAGTTTTACAGTGTTCAACATTGATCAAGTGGAAGGTATCGAAAAGCCAGCGGTTACAGTGGCAGAAGTAAGAGAGAAAAACGAATTTGTAACGCTAGATCACGTTGTTAAGGCCATCAATGCAACAGAAATTAAAATCAATCATTGTGGGGTTAGTGCTTTTTATTCGCCGGCACACGATGAGATCACATTGCCTATGGTTGATCGTTTTAATTCGTCTTGTGATTATTATGCGACTACATGGCATGAATTGGTTCACGCAACAGCTCACAAAACCCGTTTAGATCGTAATTTAAAAAATAGTTTTGGCTCTAAAGATTATGCGTTTGAAGAATTGATCGCGGAATTGGGTTCAGCGTTCTGCTGTGCTGATTTGGGGATTGTGGGCGAGGTGCAACATGAAAGTTATATTGCAAGCTGGCTAGAGCGTTTAAATGGCGATAAGAAATTTATTTTTAAAGCCGCAAGCCAAGCAAGTAAGGCGCATCAATGGCTAATTAAGCGATAAAAAAGAAAAGGCTTAAAGCACCTAATGACAAGTAGCTTTAAGCCTATCTATTTTTAACTAACGTAAGGAATATAAAATCATGACTGATATTTGTCAATGTGAAATTTTACCTATCTCATTTGAGCTAGGAAAGGTTGTTTTAACACAAGGTATTAACCATTTAATTCAGGGAGAGCATGACACACTTAAACCATTTTTAGATCGTCATTATTCATGCGATTGGGGGACAACGTGCGAGGAAGACAGCTTAGTTAATAATGAGGCGACGCATAACGGTGATCGCATTATGTCGCAATATGACTATGATGACATTCAAATTTGGATCATTACCGAATGGGATCGCAGTGTAACAACGGTTTTATTACCGAGTGAATATTGATTAATTATTATTGATAGGGAGGGGGCTTCGCCCCCTTAAACGTTGAGTTCGTGGTTTAAAAAAAGCGGTTAAAAGCCTGTAGTAAATAACTACACAGTAGTTATCTGCTTTATAAATTAATGAGCATTATTCAGGGCGTTTTTTTCTATCGAAAAAGGGTCATTTCCTCGCGGTGCTCGCCCTCCGATAACCCCAATCCGTAAAGAAACAGAGTTTCTAACGGCTAGTGGGTTCCTGTCGTCATTCTCCCCAACGCAAAAGCCACATCAAAAGCCAGTGCTAGAGCGAAAAATTAAGAGCTTTCACGTCTCTTTCTAAGTGCTTGTAATCGTTAATAGCTGGCTCCTGAGTCATTGGTTTACCTATGCATGAGTATTCATATCGTTTCGCTACTTCCTGTAAATCGTTTCTCACCACAACCTATTGGACAAGGGTATATGAACGCTTCACGCCCTTGTCCAATAGAACGATGGCAAGAAATCGAACAGTCAGGCGACCACGAAGATGAATACTCACTTAATCATAGGAAAACCAGACAATGACTCACTCACTTGCTATCAACTCAACAATCACTAAAGAAACAGCCGCGATTAAAGCAAGAGCAGGCTCTTCCAAATCTGAATTAATTCAGAGCAAGAGCGTATTGCTTGGAATGTTTGCTAATGAGTCAGTAAATAGTGTGACTATTCGTAAAAATGCGGTGAAAAAAATTGCGCTTCTTTTGTCTCTAGCGACTCAAATAGTAAAAGTTAAGGAAACGTATTCAAGTGATTCTTGTACTTATAATGAGATTGAAACGGTTTCAACACTGGCAGACGTTCAAGAGTATATGACGAATGAATACCATAATTTAAAAATCGAATTAATCCGAAATCGTCACAATGATGAAATTAAATTGGTAATGAATAAAGGCGTTTGGTGTTTTGTTTCGATGGTGATTACATTTGGAGAAGTAGAGCCTGCGATAATTGAAACGCTAACGGTAGAAGACGAACAAGAGCCAGTGAAACCACGCATGACCTACCAAGCGGTAGCGGCTTATTTACACTCTGGTTTTATCTCACCGCTTAATCATGGTTTAGTTGCTACCGATAAAACGCAAGAAGATGAAGAGAAAAAAATCGTTAAAGTCGTCGTTCTATGGTCAGAATCATACGCATTTAATAAAGAGCTTCGAGAGCAAGACAATAACGGTAATATTAATCAAGAGATTTCTATGGAAGAATATAACCGCCTTGCATGGTTGACCCTTGCAGATCAAAAACAATACCTAGCAGAGCATGAAGATTGTAAAGGGTATGGATACGATAAAACTAAGGTTGAAATAACGTTAGCGACAGGTGAGGTATGTCAGTTTAGGCATGATATTTGTTTTAGAGAGCCAACGTTAGAAGGCGAGTGGGCGCAATGGGTAGATTATTGCAGAGCAGAAGACGAGAGAAAAACCGCGAAATTGCATTAATACGTGATCCCATCCCCTTACTTTTGAGTAAGGGGATTTTTTGAAAAAAATCTTTTCCACATACCCACAATCGGCTCACGAGAGGGGTTGAATGTCTCTTACCGCCTCATGTGGATATGTGGAAAAGAGTCCGCACTTTTACAGTGAGCTTATCTATTGATTTAAGCTATAGTGTTGCTTTTAACTACAGTTAATTTAAGTGATGTAATATACTACTATGTGGTAAATTACTATATATTATTTTTGTAAGGATAAATCGAAAATGTTGTCACAAAAAGAACAACTAGACCTTATTGTACTTAGGTTTATTGATGCGCACGTAGATTTGTACGGTGAATTTAACGTCCCGTTTATCGCTGATACATTTCGTATTCACCGAGCGACTGCGAGTGCTATTGTCACAAAATATAAGAAGAAAAAACCAAGTAATTTAGTCTACGATTTGAGTAAAAAGAAGTACGTGAAGGGCTATACTTTTGAGAGGGTATTTTTAATGAATGAACGTTCATTACTGTATCTGAACGCGATTGATGTAATTTATTCCAGTTAAAAAAAAGCCAAGCACTGAGAGGCTTGGCAAAAGTAGTATTAATCTGAAAATAAAGCGCGTGTACCTAGTTGGTGACACAATAAGAGTAGTAATTTTCATTACTGCAAACAATAGGAATCGACTATTTAGGCTAGGAAATAGTCGATATGTTGATTGTATTTCAACTTATGATGCTTGGGTATCATTATTTTCAGCTTATGATTTTCGGTTATGCTCAGCGATTTTGTCATTAATCGCTTGGCTTCCTTTGGTTTGCTGTGGCGAGGCTTGCGCATTGCCTTTTGTTACTTGATTCGCTTGCTGGTCAGTCCATGAATCCCGTTGTGGCTTACTTTCTCCTTTTGGTGCGCCATTCAGGAATTTAGCAGCGGCAGCGGCAACAGGGGCCGCCATAGCTTCTTTAAATGTTAAAGAGCCAGATGCAAACCCACCAGCCAGTGAGCCTGATAGGTTTGGTATCTGTTTCACTACCCACGTTAGAATACCAGCCACAACCACGATTTGTATCATTACGGCGGTCGGATTAATGTCTTGCACCGCTGGATTATTTTTGCCAATAAAGTTGCTGATGATTTTTATTGCCATCGTAATGATGATAACCCCAAATATCTGAACCAATACATTTTCTACAATTTTTGTTACCCATGAATCAAAGAACTTGCGAGTGATTGGGAATATTGCAAAAGCGATAAATAATGGTCCAATAACAAATAATATTGTTAATAAAAATTTGGTTCCAATTATGATGATAGCTGAAATAATCGTTAATATGGCAATGACGGTAAGAATTACCATACCAACAAAGAACCACAAATAACCCTCTGTCCAGCCTACTTTTGATAAACAGTAAACAGTAATATCAACAGCTTGCATTAGTAAACTGTCTAATGTTTGATAGATATTGTGATTGTTACCATTTTTACTGATTGCATTAGAGATACCACTTGACCATGCATTTACCCCATCAATTATATAGAAAGTGTAATTATCCACGTTCAATACCAATGTCGTGATTGTGATTACCTGAATGCCTAAAATCACCGTATCACGGGCTAAGTCGTCAGTTTTACCAAAAATTTGTAAGTATCCTTTCACCATAAGGAAAAGAGTAACGCCCATCATGATTAAGGGACTTATTGCTCTGATTAATCCACTGATACCAGAAACAATAAAGTCTGAAGTGAAATTATCAATTGTTCCGCCAATATAACTGAATACGCTAATGTCCATGCTAAAACTCCAGAGGTGCAACATAGACACCATATTTTGTACTTCCCCATGTTCTTGCGCTGATTTCTCGTTGTTGCTGTTGCAACAAACGATCCTCGGCCTGAGTTGTTGCTTGGTACATGGCTAATTTGTTTTGGTCATTCTGAATGAGTGCTTGTTCGGCTTGAATACGGGCACTTAATTCAGCGATAGCCTTTGGATCACGAGTTTGATCTATTTTTTTCATTAATGATTCGATTTGCTCTTGTCTGTCATAAGATGTTTTATAAGCGTTACTTGCGTATTCTTGGTCTTGTGCTGGTTTTACTGCAAGAGCTTCACAGTTTCGACGCTCAGCCCTATCTTCAATGTATTCGCACGCATCAATAATTCTGCTTGCATCCCGTAAAGCTTGGGCTGCACCCGATAAGCCGTCATATCCGTTATAACGGATATTGCTTAACACGGTTTGCCAGTTATCAGGTAAATGTTTTGAAAACGCAGGGTTATTTAAGATATTGCCTAGCCCCCGTGTACCTGTCATTGAATTGTATTCGCGCTCCATTTGTTGTAACTGGCGTTGCATTTCATTGAGCTGGTCTAACATCGTCGCGTACTCTTTGAGCATTTGCCCCATATTCTGAAACTGGTGCAAGGTGGCTGGAATATCAATCAACACAGACGTTGGAAAGCCAGCGTGTGCGGAGGGTAGGGAAAGTGATAGCCCTAACACTATCGCTTTCATGGTTGTTTTTAATTGCATGGTAAATCCTTAAAAAATCCCCTAAAAACACACAGTTCAATTCCTATTTATCCAGCATGAGGCGGCAAGAGATATTCACACCCACTCGTGAGCCGATTGTGGGTAAATAGGAACCCAGAAAAACTCACAACGTGGCTGTTGCTCTTTTTCTTTTCGATGTAATTTATTTAGGGGAGGAGTAAAAAGCCCCATCATGACGATGAGATTATTTTTCTGTTTATCCAACATGAGGCGGTAAGAGATATTCACCCCCACTCGTGAGCCGATTGTGGGTAAACAGAAACAAGGAAAGACTTATTGAAAATTAATGGCAGCTTGTTCCAGTTCTTCCTTGGTCGCAGGGCTAAGGGTTGAGAACGATTGCTGTAGCAATCGTCCTTTTTCAATCAATTGAATTTCATTTACGCTCAAGCGGTTGGTATTTTGCGCATGATACGCAATATAACCGCCACTCAAGCCGACAATGCCGCCTACTAGAGCTGCGACCACTGTCATCATTAGAACCGCCTGTAAAGCGATTCTAGGCGGATTAGCGAGCAATAATTTATGGTGAGCATCGAGTAATGATTTTGTGATACTGGTTTTGACTTCATTATCGGCAATGTCTTTGAGTTCTTGCTTTGTGACAGAGAAATGCGCGTTGGCCGCTTGAGTGTAATTATCAAGGGCTTTGGCTGCATGGTTTAAGTGCGTATTGATGATGTCTTGAGTAATACCGATACGCATTTGAGATTCACCGCCTATCTCAGTGAGTTTTTTTTGTAGCAAAAAAATCTCGCTGAGAATTTCACGGGTATAAGCTTCTTGCATAGTAGTGATGGTAGTCATCGGTTTACTGACAATTGCGAGTTCTTCGGGAGTCATGCTTATGCTCCTTTTCCAAATAACACCGTAAAGGTGTTATCTAACTGCTTTGATACACCCATTGCTAATCGTTTGGTTCCGAGCTTATGAGACAATTGACGACGTTCAATGCGGTCATCTGTGGCTTGAATTAACGCTTTGTAATCGGTATCGTCGTTAATTAATTCAGAAATGCTTTTTTCTTCATCTTTTAAACGAGTGAACAACTCGTTTTCGTAAATAATGGCGTTGGTATTAAAATTAGCTATATCGTCGGAATGGTTAATTAAACTAGAGAATAGGCGTTGAATATTGTCGTCAATATCCACCATGTTAAACACGATTATAATATTTTTTGGTTCAATATCTAAATCGTGAAGTTCGTTAATTGTGGATAGGGTATCGGTTAATTGCTTTGGTTTATTTATTGTCGGGACAATAAAATAATCAAAGTCATATTGACTGTCTGTGAAGAATTTCATTTTTTTCATGAACTCTTCGACGTTCGATGCGCCAATATCTACAATTACATCATCTAATTCACTGACGCTTTCCATAATATCGGCAAACTCTTTGCCTTTAATTGTTTCATTATCTGTGCCGTCTGAATTAATTGATTCAACCGCGATAATTTTTGCGTTATTCATGCGAGGTTGTAATAAGTGTTGAGAAATAATTGATTTTCCCACGTTGCCTGAAAAGTTAATTACTGCAATTTTCATAGTTAATATCTCTTTTAAATTTTGATAAATGGTTTGTATTGATTGTGAAAGGCCATGTGTAACTCAATGCACATTTCACGTTGTTTTCGACGGGTGTGACCGTCTAGCTTTTTAGGATCGCCACCTAAGATGGCGTATTTCTCTTCAAATGATTCAGTGGCTTTGAAGCGGCCATTGATGTCATCGTATCGAGCTTGATAGTCGATTTCGGTTTTAGGCGTCGAAAGCGATTTATCGCTTTCGACGGTTTGAGTTTGGTTTTGATGCTGAGCATTTAGATCTTGTGTTGATCTTTTTTGAGGTGAAATGCCTCTTTCTTTTCGGATGCGATAAATCATATTTCGTAACGTTGGTAACGTGATTTCTAACCCTTGCTCGTGAAGATAGTTATTAATTAACTCTAGCTTTACACCGTCGTTCATGGCTTCGGTTAAGGGATGAAATAATTCACGGATTATCATCATTTTTGATGTTCTTCCGTGAATTTCAACGAGCTGTTTTATCCCGTCTTTTAGTTTTTCAATGGCAAAATGCATAATTTGCTCACTTTTTGGTGATTATTTGCTTCATCTATGCTCTATAAACGCTTTAATTATGGTGATCGTTGCTTTAATCATGCTTCTTTTCTGCTTCAACGATGATGATCCTTTGCTTCATTAATGCTTCAACGATGGTGACAAAACTAGAGATAGGCACGACAGGCACGTTTTCACCCTCTACTACGTATTTGGTAAAAACATGCCCTGTGCCAAAGGGTAAACCCTTTGAAACCCTTCACTGCGGACGCAGCATTTTCAACTTCTTATCGATCGAAACTGTGGCTCTGTTTCTTATCAATGGTAGGGGCTTTTTGTGACTCATTTTCTGGTTTGTAATCGCGCTCTGCTTTTTGAATGATGTTCTCACCATCCTTAAATTGTTGCGCTTTTTCTTTCATCATTTCGTTCAGTTTTGGATCAGAGAATTGAATGCTTAGGTTGTTCTTAACTGCCACTTCAACCAGTTTTGCCTTGTACTCTTCTGTCCCTCGAATATCGAGCGTATTACCGAATTTCTCCATTGAAAGACGCAAGCCTATTTCGATGGCCTTATCCGAGTTCTGAGCAATATGAACATTTTCACCGCGATCAACGACGATAACTTCTTTATCCATGAAGTAGGTGACGTGACCTTTTTCGTTGGTTTGGTGCGTGATGTTTTCGTAGTCTTGAGGCGGAAGCGGAGCTTGCTTATTGCGTGTGTTTTCAGGCTCAGAATGTGGGGCTTTTTCTGGCTCGTTATGTTGCTCTTGTTTTGATTTGTTCGGCTCATTTATATTATCAATATCTCTTTCTTTGTTATTTTCACGCTCTGGTTGACCTGAACTAATGGTTAGCTCCATTGGTTTTTCTTTTGCTGTATCTATTTTATTTGAAGGGTCGTTTATATAACGGTTCGCATAATCAATGACACGTTGCTTATCTCTTTCTTGCCCTGAGTAAATAGGGGTTAATTCATCCACAATTTGTTTTGGTTTTAATTGATGCGTTTCTTTCATTAATTCAGTCACCGTTAGTGACTTGTCATTAAATTGAATGCGATCCCCTTTTTCTGTTTTAGAAATATGCTCAGCGTTAATACCCAACTCTTTTAATTTTGGATACATGATTAATAATCGACTGGCTTCCAGTTTTTTATCCAGAACGGCTTTAGTTATGGTTTCAGGTTTATTTACTGGTGCTGGTTGAGGTGTTTCTTTTTGGGGTTGAACCATTAATTCACTCTTAACTTTAATAAACATTTGATGAAGGCGAGGATCTTCATGAGAATTAAATGGGTTTTCTTTTTCTGTTTTTGCAATGCTATACATGAGCATAGATGCTTCATATTCTTTATCAGCGGCTTGATCTTCAAGCCCCTTGTTTTCTAATTCAATGGCTTCATTGTTTAATGATATGGCTTGATTAATATCGCTTTGGATTATTGGGGTTTTAACAATGTCCCACTGATTACGGTGCGTATCAATAGTCTTTGTGCCTATCACTTTGCCATTGTCATCTTTAATGTCCGTTGGGACTGTGATCTCTTTTTTACCTGCGTTCGTTAATGAAATGGAGTCACCTACACGGACTTTGCTTTCTTCAATCGTGGATTGTAAACCAACTCCCCACACCGTTTTAACCTGATTGTTAGGCAGTTTTAACTTGATGTAGTAGCTCTGCTTGTTCTCCTTATTAAACTCATAAGGGGCAGTGCCGTGTTCTTCGATGGTTCCGTTAATGCTGTTATTCATAAGTAGACTCTCTATTGGGGTATGACGTTGCTCAAACTGTTGGTATTGAGCAGTGATTAAATTCGGATAGTTCTGCTTGAGTTGGTTTCTGTCCCATTCTCGTTGCTCGATAAATTCCATATCTACAATGACTTTGTTCATTCTTGAAATGGATAGGGCAATCTTGCGTTCGGATTTTGAAAGTGAATCGTCGGCATAGATGGCGTTTTTTTCAGTGCTGAACGTTTTTCTTATGGTGAAGCGATAGGCTTTTTCATTGGCGTATTGAGCTTTCCATGCTTGTTTACGCTCTTTTTTATGGCTAGGTTGCCAGCGTTGAGAAAAGTCTTCTCTGTCGTGCTCAGTACTTTTTTGAGCGTTAGGATCACGTTGTCTTGCGAAAGAATGCTCTAGCTGTTGCTTGGCTTCTTTCCATGACAAGCCCATTTCTTTTGTTAGAAAATCTGCAACGTTGAGTTGCCTTGTGCCACACACAATGCGATCACTTCCGTCTTTACCTTGGGTAATGACGTATTTTTGAGTGATAAGGCCGTGAGATTGCGATAAATCACGAAGTAATTCCGTGGCGTTGAGTTGCTTTTTGATGTGGGCAATGTCGGGTAGGAGTTGTTTTTCTAACTCGCCTTCCATGATGTCCGATTGAATTTGTTGGGTTACTCTGCTGTGTCCTGTGAGTCGTTCATGGACGGGTTTAGTTGGTTCTTGATGTCCTGTAATTCTCTGTACAGCGGATCTAAGAGCGCGGAGATCTCGTCGATGAGCGATATTTCTTGCTCCTGGTTCAATGTTCCCACAATCTCGTTGAGCATGAGACAAATGTCGTTTTGCTGCGTCGAGATTTCGGTTAATGTCTGCAACACAATCTCGTTGTGTTCTTGTTGGGATAATGTCGTCATTTAAAAATGCCTTTTTCTTTTGTTGAATGAATGCGTTTTTTTCTTGGGTACTCATGGCCTTGTAAGCGGCTCGATTTCTAAATTTAACGTGCCTGACTTCGTGCGATCGATGCTCATTCCAATGCGCTAAATCTGCATGATGTTTTTCGGTGGCTTGATAGTTTCCCTGCTCAGGCGCAATGTAATCATTGGATGAAGAACCGCTTAGGTTTTGTTGTTTTTGCTCTATGGGGAGTGATAAAAAACGCTCAGTAAACACGGTATCATTCAGGTTTATTCCTTTTGATTTGCCTTGCTCTTTAATGTTGAGGTAGTTATTTTCTTTGCCTTTGTTTCGCTCCTTTACTTCATAACCTTGCTCAACTAAATGCGCTGATAAGTCGTTTAGGCTCGATGAGGGCATGGTTAAAACGTGCTTTAATACCTCTTCCTTAATCGCTTTATTTGCCCCTTTGAAGGTGTCGCCTTTACTGCGCTCTATCACTGTACTTTCGCTAGTAAAATTACTGCGGATGTTCATTTTAGGACTGGCAAGGCCGTATTTTTCATTCACGACTTCTTGAAAAGCGTCAATGTAGGTTTGGTTATGTTCAACGATCTCAAAAGGGTCGAGTCGTTTATTCGTTTGAAGATTCGTTTTAGGTATAACGATATGAATATGGGGCTTGCGTTCGATAAGATCTTTTGTTTTTTTATCGACTAGGCTTTTCATTTTAGGAACGTGCGCTTCTGCGTAAAAGTCGTATTCATCTTCGCTATAGGCTTTCATAGCAAAGGTTTTGAACTCAGTAACAATGCTATTCATTACGTCGTTATCTACGTGATCTTCTTTGAAAGAGAGGGTGATATGCAAATATCGTTCAGCGTCGGTGTCCACACCATTAATAATGAGTTCAGTTGCGTTTAAATTGCCTTCTAAAATGATCCTGTGGTCGAGTTCATCGCGTGTATGCTCACGACCGTTTTTGATGCCATTACGCAAGTAATCACCAATACCAGCATTACCACCGCCCACTCTAACTAACATCGTTTATCCCTTTCTCAAGTAATTCCGTGATGGATTCAATGTGTTTAATGGCTGACTTCATTTCACTTTTAGTAATGATCCCTGCCTTGTTGCTGATGTGGATCTGTTTAGCGATTTGGTTAAGGTTATTGGAGCTTTTCTTGTAAAGAAAAATCAGTTGTTGTTTATCGATAGAGCGTTTTTCTTTTCTAACGACAAAACTTTTGTTTTTTAATACCCCTTCACGCAAGAACTCGATAAGGGTCATGTTGGCTTTTTCGGCTTTCTTTTTGAATTTGTCATACTCTTCATTGAGTAATCGAAAGCCGATATAAGTAGTGGTTAAGGACTTTTTACTCATAGGCTTCATTATCATTTGATGTGGTCATTATCGTGCCTCTATCAAGTTGATGATTAGGAGCTACAGCAGTAAGCCGTAGCCCCTAACGTTTAGCGGTAATAAAAAATATCTCCCAATAACTGACCATCCATGTAGGTTTCAATCCATTTAATCGTGCCGATACAGTCTTTCGGGCTTTCTCGCCTGTCTTTGTCCCATTGACATCTTCTGTTTTTAATTAAGTGTTCAGGAATGGTTTTCCATGAGGAGCAAGATTGGCTGTTATTACTGTTGTGTACATTTTCCCATTGTGTACACACTTTGGTTTCACGAATAATGGCAGATACCCCATCGATGTACGTCATTTCGCTAATATGCGTCCCTTCTGGAATTTGATCTTTATGAACCATGCAACGCGCAAAATCAGGAAGAGGGGGTTTATGTTTCTTGAGCCGTTTTTTTAAGGCGGATTTTGCACCTTTGCATTCCGAGTCAATAAACCCTGTTGGGGCGCACATCCAGATATTGCATTCATCTTCACTGAGGGCGAACGTAGGGGCTGAAGCGAACACCATCACCCCCATCATCACGCCTTTAACAAGCCGTGACGTCATGGCTAATCCTCTTCGTGTGGGTAAATTTCAATCTCAACACGACGATTGTTTTTACGGCCAATGCGTGACCAATTATTGTCTGCATAATCCGTTGCAGAGGCGTAATTGACGTAAATAAGCGTTGGGTCAATGCCGTTGTGAACAAAGTAATCACGTAAGAACATGGCACGAGCCATAGCAACTTTCTTATCGCTGTCTGTTGGTCTTACCCCATCGGTTCGACCGAGTAGATTAATGCGAGTCGCTTGTTTTGCGTCTTTTAAAATGCTGTATCTCAGCTCAGGCGTTACCGTGAGTTTCGATACGTTATAAGGGTAATAGACCTGATAGAGTCGAGGCGTCACACTTATCATTGGTGACGGAAAGTTATTCTCAACCAATTGCTGAACTTTGTAATTTAACGAGGCAATTTGTTTGGATTGCGCGTTAATGGTTTCTTGCTGCAAGTCGTTAATTTGGTTTGCTTGACCGTGAATATCAGGTGGTGTGTTAGAGCAAGCCGATACTAAGACGGCCAGCGTCCCAACAAAAAGAAGTTTGCTGTGTTTCATGAGTAAATCCTTGTTATTTAAAAAGAGGAGGAAATAAAAAGCCGGTTACTTTTTCACGTCGAGTTTTTTGATCTTAATAATGGCTTTACCGACCTTACCCTTATCATCTTTGAATTTAACGCCACACACATGACATTGGTGTGCGTTGCCTTTTTTGCCCTCAAGTGGTAAGGCAAACCCTGTACAGTTTGGTTGTGGACAGGCTGGCGCAGTTGATTTTGATAACGTGAACGGCTCTTTTCCTGATTTCAAATCATCAATTAAACCTTGTACGGTTTTCTCAATGGCGGCCATGAAGGTGTCAACGCTGCATTCGCCACTCTGAACCACATCGAGCTGTTGCTCCCAAATCGCGGTAATGGCTGGATCACGAACTCGATTCGGCAGTGCCATAATGAGCATTTTTGCCAGAGGCGTACTGACAATGTTTTTGCCTTTGGTGGTGAGGTATTCACGCTCTTTGGCTTTTTCGATAATGCCAGCGCGTGTTGCTTCGGTTCCTAGCCCTGCGGTTTCTTTCAATTTCGCTTTAAGGGCTGGATCGGTTACGTCTTTACCAATGTTACACATTGCCGAAAGTAACGTACCTTCGGTGTAAGGTTTCGGGGCAGAGGTCTTTTTACTGAGAACATCGGCCGTGGTGCAATCAATGGCTTGGTCTTTGGTTAATTCAGGTAATGATTGCTCTTCACCATCCTCTTTCTCTTTACCAAGAACGACACGCCACCCTTTTGTTATTTCAATCTTGCCCGTGGTTTTGAACTCATGCTCACCCGATTGAATTTTAATCGTGGTGTTGTCGTCTTCGGCCGTTGGGTAGAACTGAGCAAGGTAGCGGCTGGCAATGGCGGTATAGACATTATGCTCAGCTTCACTGAGTTCTTCTAAGTCAGGGGCGCGAGTGGTTGGGATGATGGCCGTGTGTGCTGCGCCTTCAAGTTTCTTATCATTCCAACACGGACTACGTAGGCTTATATCAGCATCACTAGCCCATTGTGCTAAAGGCGTATCGTTAAGCCCTTCAAGGTTATCAATGATTAATTGGATCTCATCTTCTTTGTTCGTGGATAAGTAGTTCTTATCTGTTCGTGGGTAAGAGGTGATCTTATATTTCTCATACAAGGCTTGCGCAATATCTAGGGTATCTTTTGCGCCATAACCATACTTAGAGGACATTGCCTCTTGCAAGGTTCGTAATGAGAAGGGCAACGGTGGCTGAGATTTCGCTCGTTTGGTTTCGCATAACGTCACGACAGCGGATTGACCTGCAAGATTGGTGCTCATGCTTTCGGCAATCTCTTTTTTCTCAATACGCGCCTCATTTTGTAATTTTGCTTTGAACTGCATATCTGCATGAGTAAATAGCGCTTCGACTTCAAAGAAGTCTACAGGCTTGAAGTTAGCGATTTCAATATCACGCTTAACCACTAATTGAATCGTTGGGGTTTGAACTCGTCCAACGTGAAGCACATTGTCATGGCCTTTACGTCGTGCCAGAACGGAACAGGCGCGTGTCAGGTTCATACCAAGTAACCAGTCAGCCCTTGAACGACATAAGGCCGCATTCGAGCGTGGTAGGTGTTTGCTGTTTGGTTCTAAGTTGTTGATGGCGGTTTCAATGGCTTTAGGGTTTAAGTCATTAATCAGAACACGCAGTGCATTATCTTTGATCTCATTGGATACGTTCGCGTACTCAATGACTTCATTGACCAGTAAATCACCCTCTCTGTCGGGGTCGCCTGCATTGACAAGAACGGTGGCTTTTTTGATCTGTGCGATAACCACATCAAGTTGTTTTTTTGATGAATCCGTTGGAATTAAGATCCAGTCTTTCGGGAAGATAGGCAAGGTATCGAATGACCATGATTTGTATTTTTCGTCATAGGCTTCTGGCTCAGCGAGTTCGAGCATATGACCGTAACACCATGTGACAACGTCACCGTTGTCACAGGTAATGTAGCCTGTTTCTTCTTTTACTACGCCAAGAGAGGCAGCAATAGCACGACCTAAAGACGGTTTTTCTGCGATAAATAAGCGCATAATGAATTCCTTACTATGTATAAACGAGGTTTAAAGATGAAGATTCGTAAGAAGATACGAACTATTAATATCAACCCTAAAGTTAACCTAACTGGTTTGAACGCAATTTATAATCAAGCGTTGAAAGATGATGAGAAAACAATCGTCTTTGAGTTAAATCAAGGGGAAGGGTGTTTTGTGTTTATGATGTTTTTTGATGAAGATGATTCGTCAAAAGATAAGTTGTATATTTATTTAAAAAGAACTAATCACATGCTTCATTTTAAAATGTATGCAAACCACAAAGCAGGCGATTTTTTTATTTATATTACTCCGAATGATATTCAATCGATTAAGAATGAGTTAAATATACAAGGTGGTATTGGTCAGTTTGACATATTAAGATTTTTTGCTTCTTTAAATAGTAATATTCCTCAGTTTTTGCCGTTTTCACAAAAGTTGAATAATTTCAAAGCAATATGGAAACGAGTATCTCCTCATTTATCTGGAATTTTGAATGAAGCTGATAAGATCTATTTCATCGGATTAAGAGATTTAAGTAAAACTAAAAAGAACCCAACTGAAAAAACGTTGAGAAAATTGTATTTATACATCGATGCTGATTCTGATGTTATCAAGCAATTTATAGTTTCTTTGAAAAAAAGTAAGAAAACTTGCTGCTGGACATCCGATGAACATAAGAAAAAACCATTTAGCCTAATGAGTTGACGATTTTTGAAAGAGTCGGATCAGCATTCAGGTGTTTTTTCACTCTTTCAATTTCATTGTGGTCTTCATATCCGCATGAGCTACAAATAAAACATCCTTTTTCTTTTGAATATGAACTGCTTGGATGGTCACATTCTAGGTTTGTGGATAAACAGAAGCCACATTGCTTGACAGATATTCCTGTACTATCGTTTGGCAACGTAACGTTTTTACAATCTAAACATCGTTGTGGCATTGTGTGCCTCCTTTGGTATTAACTAAATGACAAAAGTAAGTGTGCTTTACATCATTGGGTTCAGTGCCATGCCTTAACGTGTATAAATACGATAAATAATTATCTAATGTGGTTGCGTGACAGCATGAGAACTCGCCTTGTGGTGAGGAGAAATACCCTGTTGCGAGTTCAATGTTTCCTAGCAACTCTCGATATTCATCAAGTTGCTTTTCGATCCCCCCTCGATGTAAATCTAGCGACTCAGTAAGAATAACATTGTCAGGTAATAGCTTGAGCTTTTGCAAGAGAGTGAAAAGTTTCAGTTTGAAATTGTTCATTTTATACCACCAATAAAAAACCCTCTGTCAAAAAAAAGAGGGTTTGAAGTATTGCCTAGAGCAAGTGCTTGTACTTACTAAAATCTTGCTCAGGCATTTTTAATGGTGGTTCTTCTTTGGGTTCTTTTTTCTTTTGCTGTTTGTCGTTTGACATGAACTTCTCTATTGATGATAAGCCACGGTTGCAGAGTAAAAGAAACCAGAAAAACCACAACGATATTATTGTGTTCTTTATTTTAAGATCACACTTTATTTCAGAATTTGAATGACCCCTTGAAACCCTTCGACAACCACTTCGGTTGTGTAATGGTCTTTACCGTTTTCATCTTGCCATTTGGTTGTTTTGTTCTTGCCCTCTAGATAAATCTGAGTGCCTTTTTTCGCTTTATCTTTAATGATTTCAGCGAGCTTCCCAAACACCACAACTTTGTGCCATTCAGTGCTTTCGCGTTGCTCCCCTGTTGCTTTATCGCGCCAGTATTCCCCTGTGGCCGTGGTAAAGGTCGCAATGGGTTTGCCTGAGTTGTTATAGCGAATTTCTGGATCTTGTCCAATGTGACCCAATAATGTGACTTTATTAACGCCTTTTGCAGCCATGGTGTGTGTTCCTTATTGTTTAAAAATCAGGTAAATCGCTATTGTCATAATTCGTCTCTAGCTGAGACGCATCGTAATGTACTTCCACTTCTTCTACTGGCAATGGTTGATCTAATGGTGACTCAAACAACGGTTGTTGCGGTTTGGGTTGCTCTAGCTCTAACCGTGGTATGTCTATTTGCAGCTCCCCATCTGCAATCACATCATCGAGTTGAGCTTTTGTGGGAATGCCTTTGATTTTGCCTAACGTGGGCGACATAGCCTTTAAGTGGTCAATAAAAGGCGATTCTTGGAAGTAATGGATCTTGTCGCAATAAATCGGTTTCTTACCACGCATCATTATGATCATTTTCTTAAACGGCATTTCTTGCAATTCTTGAGGGAGCATAAGGGCGCGTTTGCCCTCACTGGTCGTAATACTTCGCTTTCCGTGGCTTACTTGAACGCTTTTTACCTTGACCGTTTTGTTACCCAAAAACTTTGAAATATCGTCGGCATCGCCTTTCTCTGGAGTATAAAAAAGTTGGGCTTCATGGTTTCCGATATAGGTTTTTGCGGTATCTTTTCCGTACCCTTCTGGCTCTTTCGCTTCAATTTGCGCTGGATTCTGAACGATGGTCAGCAGTTGTAAGCCATAGCCTGCAAAGTAGTTGTTTGATTTAGCTATTATTCCAGAGCGACCCATTGCGGTGAACTCATCCATAAGTAGCAATACTTTGTATTTCAATTCTTTATTTTGCTCAGGCAATTCTTTTGTGTTGATGTTGATTAATTGACTAAAGAACAGATTCAAAATACGGCCAGCCACAGGAATGTAGTCAGGGGTAATACCTACATAGATGGTCATGCGTTTTCTACGAAGATCATGAAAACTAAAATCACTGTCACTGGTGGCCGCATCAAACACGGGGTTATTCCAGTCAATGAGAGCCGCTTTCATGGTATTCATTACGCCTGATTGCCCTTTGTCTTCATCAAGAGCCAGAAAGTCTAGAAGGTTTTCACAACAATCGTTACTTAAATCAGAGCGAGAAGACAAAATCCCCTCAAGGTGATCTTTCAGTGATTTACCCTTCCCTTTGGATTGCCTGAATATTTCTCCTATCGTAAAAGGCAGTACTGGTGTTTGTTTTACGTATAGCGCGAGTCCTATAAATAGGGTTTGCGCACTAGAGGCAAAATATTTTGAGGTTGAATCGCCATCGGTAGGAAAAAGCATCTCAGCAATTGTTAATAAGTCAGGAATGGTTAAGTGACCGTCACGAACCACACTCAGCGGATTGTATCGATGCGTTTCGCCTTGTTCATCAAAGGGATTAAATAAGTACACTTCTTGTTTTAGTACCAGTTTTCTAAACTTTGAGGTGATAGAGAAGTTTTCTTTTTTAAAGTCGGTGACGACGCAGCTACCGAACCATCGTAAGAGATTGGGAATGATAACCCCAATGCCTTTACCCGTTCGGCTGGCTGCGGCTAGGAACACGAACGCAGACCCCATGTAATATAAGAAACGTTTTCCAGAACGTCCGATTAATATCCCTTTTCCATCATCGACATTCTTTTTTTTGGTGAGCGCGTAGTCGTTGGTGATTTCAGAGCGCTTAGCCCATCGAGCCGATCCATGAAGTTCTTCTTTGTCATGCTTTGCAAAGAGAAGCGCGATAAATGGTGCGACCACAGCAATTCCAAACCCAACAAGCAGAGAAAACGTGAGTGATTTTTGATAGCGATTATCGTCATGATAGTCACGCCATTGTTCAATGATGGTGTAGGGCGTCACGGCATCGATGTTTGCCCCAAAGAGTATGAAATAGGTAATTCCTGCGATATAAAACCCAAGTCCGATAAAAAAAGGGCTTCCACAGGCAAAAAAGAGCATTTTTTTGTTCATTTTCACGCCTTTTGGTGATAATTGATAAGCTCATTTACATTTATATGAGTTTAAATTTTATGTTAGTAGAGTGTGTTGAATGTGGTAAGGAATTGTCGAAGAGTGCTGATACGTGCTCTAATTGCCATTCCTCAGATCCTTTTGAGATTAAGAAGCGTAAAGAAAGATATAGCCGAATATTTGGAGCTATCATATTTACGATTGGTTTAGCGGGCTTTATTTACTACGTGAATGAATTTGGATTGCTTAACTATATCCGTTAGTAGTTCTAATTCATGATCGATTCGTTGTCGATGCCAGCCTAAATACCACCAACCTTTATGTAAGTAATTTTGGCGGTATAATGGGGAAAATAGACTAAACGTAAGTTCGTTTTCCCCATTAAATACACCTTCAACTTCCCACTGTGTGTAATGCCGCTTATCTTTCCGTGACTCCCTGCATTGCTCTGATAACCACGCTGCAAATTCTATCGGTGCTGAAAAGTACACATACGGATGATGATCACGTCCACTGCAATGACCTTGGCATGAGGCGATAGTCGTGACGCCCTCAATGGCATTAAACGCTTCCACTAAGTCTGCTATTCTTGGGTCAATGATGCTGTAAGGTTGATTTTTTTGTTGCTTTGGCATGACGAACCATTCATGCAACAGGGATTTAAAATTACTTATCATTCGGGGTTACTCCTTTAGTCTTGGTTTAAACCACACTTCCGTTATATGGCGACCAATTGGATTATCTGAATGGACGTCATTCTCAATGTGAATGACAATATCAATCACCTGATGAAGCAGTTTCATTATGATCTCATAAGGCAATGAGACGGCTTCGGGGTTTTTCATTGCCATTGCGACCAATCGCTCAAAGGTCAGTGCTGCACTGCCAGCGTGACAACTGGTGATACTTCCCCCGTGACCAGAGGCCGCGATATTCACAAAATCAAAGGTTTCTGCACCACGTAATTCAGCGAGTAAAATACGGTCAGGCTTCATGCGTAAACAGCTTTTTAGCAGTTTGCCAGAGGTGATAGGATCACTTTGAGTCGCTTCACTTGGGTAAAACAAATGCACCTTATTAGGGGTGTTTAGTAGAAATAATTCATGAACATCTTCAATGGTGATGATGCGTTGATGTTGTGGAATTAAATCAACAAGCATTTTCATTAAGGTGGTTTTACCTGAGCCTGTTCCCCCTGCTATCACAATGTTTTTTTGAGCTAGGATTGCCAGTTTTAAAAACTCAGGTAAATCCGAGTCTTTCAGTGCCAGCAGTGTTTCATCGATAGGAGATAGTTCTTGGTTTGGTGGTATCACATGATTGAAAAAACCATCCTGAACATAATCGGTTAATGTTCGTTGGGTCATGTTGGGTTTTCGGATAGTGATACTTAACGTGTCAGGGCTACAGGCTGGTGGCATGACACATTGAATACGCTCCCCTTTGGGTAGCGTGGCCGATAATATCGGCTGGTTAATCGCAATCTGTGTATCACAATACGATGCGACTGCGATCGCCATTGAATTGAGATAAGCAAATGAAAGCGCGTCACAAGAATGGCTCGTCCATTCGTTGTGTTTTTCAATCCAGACCTCGAAAGGCTTGTTGATGGCAATTTCGGTGATGTCTTCGTCCTCAAGCCAGTGCTTGAGGGGCGTAAACAAATGATTGATTGAGGTGTCTTTTCCGATGGTGTTCATTATCGTGCCTTTAATTGATAGACCTTGGAGAAATCAATATCACGAGCAATGAAAATGCCGATACGCTCACCTTGGTTCTTGTGAAACGTCGGTGGAATATTGATGGTGTTTTTAAGGGCTTCGGCTGCCATGTTTTGTGCAGCGTCCGAGGAGCTTTCAAAGTTATTGACGCTCTTACCGCCACTGGTTGCCACATACCCTGCTAAATCATCGACCAGAGACAACATCATGGCTCCCCCGAATCGCGCCCAGAAATGGGTATCAACGTAGCCATCTACGCCGCCAGAGCCTAAGCTATCTGTTGCTGGTGACGCCAAATCAACAATGACACCGTGAGGAGTTTTCACTCTGTCCCACAGCACAAACAGTCTCGCTTGTCCTTGTGCCACGTTAGCGCGATATTCCCCAGTGACTTCCGAGCCACGCTCAAGCAACAACGTGTTGCCGTTATCGCTGTAAATGTGACGGGTTAAGGTGCATTTTGTCATCCCTGCTAAGGTTGAGTTCATGCTTGTGTTTAGCACACAATCAATGAACGCTCCCTTTGCCAGTAAGTAATCTCGATTAAACAACACCGCAGCCACAGAGTTCTGTGTTTTGTTGGTATTGAGCATCGACGCTATCCCTTGGTTGTTGCCTTCATCTTCTTGAGTATCAAAGAATGAGTTTGATGATGAATTACCATTAGGAGCCGTTGGGTAGGTCGGATACGTAGGCGTGAGCTGTAACCCTCCTCCACTTCCATTGTTTTGTTTAGCAGAGAGTGACGACTTGCTTTTGTCTATCTGAGAGACAATTCGTTTTGTCGTATAGCCATTATTCCCATTGTAGGGATTGTCTGGTGGTGCGACCTTAGCGGCTGGTGCATCGACCTTATCGCTTGTTTCCTCTTCGTCTTTCTTCGTCTCTTTTGGCGTTGGCTCGTTGTCCTTTTCAGTTGGTATATCATCCGTTAGCCATGAAAACGTTTTTTTCAACTGAGAAGTTGAGTCAGACGGTTTGTGGGTTGAGGTGTTGAGATTGGTTTGTGATGAACTGGTTTCTTTTATGGGTTCATCGTTGGGGCTGAATACCACCCATAACATAACGATAAACAGTACGACACAAAATACCGAAAATCCTGCGATTTTCTTAATGCCGTGTTTTTTTTGTGGAATGTTTGGGAGGGCGTCTTCCCCCTCTAGGTGATCTTCTTTGCTCATAACCCATTAGGTCCTTTTACTTCACGAACCACGTTGTTGATGGTAGTTCCTGTGGCGTTATCTACGCTTAACGTATTAAATCCTTGATTGGTGATACCAACGACGGAATCATCAAGACGTAGCACAAATTGTTTAGCGATACGTTGGATAATGACCGTATCAGGATGGTTAATATCAATGTTGATATTAACCAGTGTTTCTTGTCCTGTTTCCGATACCATAAAAATAGCCGGTATCTCGCTGTTCTTTTTGAACGACAAGTAGGTGAAACGGCCATTGTCCCATGCTCGATACGGGGCTATGTTTCTGGAATCTTTACCAACCTGCTGAACGTATTTCCAGTTTTTTGCTTCAATAGCAGAGACCGCCGCGACTTTCGCTTTCACCAGCTTTTCTTTTTCAATGGCTTTTGTGGCTGCCACTTTATCTTGGACCACTTTTTCTGTTGGGTACTGGAATGACAAACGATAGGTGTTTTGTCTGCGGCCTTTTTCCCCAGAAGCTAAGCTAAGAAGAAAGCTGTAATTGCGTTTACTGGTCACGACAATAAGATTGGTTTTCCAGTCCTTGATATTGGGCGGTATAGATATTTCTTGCGTGACTTCTTGACCGCTTCGGTCAATCACAATTTCCGTCCCTGCGATTGACCTTGCCTTTAAAAATAAATGATTTGCGGATTGTTCAAACTCCCACCCTTCTGAAAAGCCAGAGCGAACCAATTCCACTTTTTCACCTTTATCAAACACGATGTGTGTCGCCATTCCGATGTAGGCGGTAATTTCGACTACGTTATTGGCTTGATAATCTGAGTATTGAATATTTGAATCTAGAGGGGATTGAACGGGTATATCAAGAGCAAAACATGGCGTTAACACAAAACTGCTTAACCACCAGAATGAGATTTTCATAACTGCTATTCCATTAATTCAGGATCAAGTCGATAACTGACCACCTCAAACCCTAACGGGTTTTTGAGGCGTTGCTCGTCGCTTTGTGCATCGGCTTTGTACTTAAAGCCAAGGGTTGCAATCCATGTAGTTGATTGCCCTTTGCGTGACTCTTCAACTGAGCTAAGCGTTTTCTCAAATCGTACCGTTGCAATATTGTTTTTGATGATAGGTTTGCTGAGTAAGCGAACCTGAGCTTTGAATCGTTTCCCCCACACACTATCAAGGGCGTCGTCGCCCTCAAAGATATTCGCGTAATCACGACCGACATCGGGGCTGGACATCAACAAAGTAGAATCGTAACTGTCTTGAATCGTATACCAGTCATAGACTTCACGATTACGAACGTAATTACCGACCCAAAACGCATCCAGTGCATCTTGTTTGCTGATGGTCTCTTCACTGAGCGTGGTCAGTAATTGGGTATACCCTGTCACTTCATTCACCATAGCGACATAAGGCACTTCGGTTTTTAGTGGCATAAGCAGCACCAGAGCAACCCAAGAAAGGACGGTTAATGCACACGCCCCTTTAGTTATGCTCCATGCTCGATGCTCAGAGTTGGCAATCATTAATGATTTAGAGGCTTCAAAGTCCAGCGCGTCCGTGTCTTTAAATAACGTATCTTGCTCTTTTTTAATCAGTTCCATTAATCACCTCAATGGTTGCGCGTTCATAAGAGGGTTGAGCGTTTGGCGTTGAAGAGCTGCAACCACTGAGCAACAGCGCACCAAGGCACATAAAAATGAATTTAGTCATGAATTACTCCTTGTCTACGTTCTTTATCGGCCTGTACTTTTTGAAGAAAGACAGGTATCCAATCGCTAGGCGTGTCCCCTACTTCGTCAATCGCTTCATCGAAAAAAGGTAACTCTTCTGAGCTGGCGGAGAGAAGCGTTAGTTCGTCTTTCATGCCTGGCATAGAGAGTGAGCAGATAGCCGATTGATTGCCTTGTTTAATAAGGCATAAACGACTCTTTTCTCCAAACGATTTGAGTATTGAAAACTCTTTTTCACTTAATCCAAGTCCCATGATGTATTCGTCGGGTTTAGCGTTTGGGTTTGGTAAATATATTTCGGTTGAGCATGATCCAATCAAAGCAGAGCCTTGAGGCGAGTTAAGCAGTGAGGAAGGCAGTTGAGTTGCAAATACCCCAAAGCCATTTTGTTTACGGATGGTCAACTGTTTGTTCCCTACAAACTCTGAAAAGGCGTCATCGTTAACCCATTTCCACGCTTCATCCATGACATAAAAGAATCGACGGCCATCGATGACTTCATCCATTCGATGCAAGAGATAAAGGCAAATTGGGGTGCGAATATCAAGATTATCCAAAAACTCAGTGCCATCAATGCCGATGTTGGTTGCACTGTTGAAATCCAATAAATCGATAGGGTTATCAAATACCCATTCAAATTCACCGCCTTGACACCATTTGCTCAATCGTATCTTGATACTGTCTTTTAACTCTTCATTCGAGGTTCCAATCGCAATGTTTTGATTTATTACACTCAATCGACGTAACGGTTTATCCATTGCCATGACCGTATCAATGGCTTGGCTGATACTGCGCTCATCAAAGGGAGTCAGTGGTTGCTGTGTGGTTTCTATCAAGGACCTAACCCAACGCTTAATAAACGAGATGTTTTGCGCGGTAGGCTCCATTTGAAGCGGATTGAGTCCTGTTGGTGTTCCGTTTTGAATGCGAAGGTAGTTACCACCAAGTGCGCGTATCATGACTTCTGCCCCACGGTCTTTATCAAAAAAGACCGTACTGAACGGGCTATTTTGGGCGTACTTTTGTGCTTGGCAATACAACAAGCCAAGCGCGACGGTTTTCCCTGTGCCTGTTTTGCCTATCATTCTTGTGTTACCAACGGCCTTTTCATTGAAGTTATCATCACCAAGCACTGTGTAATGAAAGTTAAAATAGAACGGATGACCTGAGAGTGTTTTTAAGCGAGTTACCGCAGCTCCCCACGGATTGCCTTCTTTTTTTCCGATTAAGAAATTATGAAACGGAGAGAAACTGGCAAAGTTGCGACTGGTTAGGCCAACAACACGAGGGCGATATTTCCAGTTCGTTGGAAGTTGAGCAAAGAACGCCGCATCCGTGGCTATTTTAATCGGAACACAAAGTAATTCTGCATGGCTTAAACTTTTTTGAGCGTCACTGCGATATTGGCGAACGGACTTAATCGACTCTCCAAACACCAATAACGAGAAGTGATATTCTCCCATAGCAAAGTGACCGTCATGGACGTCATTTGAGGCTTGGTCTAGGTCTTGAATTTGACTGATAGCCCCATCCCCTGAGCTTTTGCCCCGTTGCTTTTGGGTTTTGATGAATTTGGCGGCCACTTTACGAGTAAAGAAGCTAAAAGATTGGGTGAGAACAAATTCAAACTCACTGTAAAGCAACTCATTAAGCATTCCGTTGTAAGACGACGAGCCGTATTCTTTAATGTCTAGCCCTTGCGCATAACAAGTGCCAGAAATCGACTCTAACTCAATCGTATCAGAGCCAACTTTTACCCATGCGTTACCAATGGCGTGTTTTATTTCTCCATTGGGTTTACGAACATTGACCCATTCATGGGTCAATAAATAATTGAGCAGCGTTAATGGTTCAGATAACACAATGCCGTTGGCATTGGTGTAGCAACTGAGTAAGGTTGCCCCGTAGCTGTTTAGATTGTTTTTAATCAGATCACACACCTGATTAAACCCATCCATGCGCTCAGCCAGTCGTGCTTTAATTACGTCCAAATCACGAGCCAGTTTATTGAGTTTATCGGCACGTTGGATCACTGTGACGTATAACTCATTGACCATGACGTCGTCATCAAATTGGGCGTTATAGAGTGAATCAATGTGCGCACTAAAATATTGGGTAAATTCGCCATTAATGGAGTGAGTCACTTTTTTACGAATAACGTGAGTCCATAAACTCACCCCTGACTCTGATAAGCCTTTGTACAAGGTGTTTAAACGTTGGTGTAGTAACTCTAGTTCATCTTCATTCTTTGTCTCAAAGGCAATGCCTTCGAGACGATAGGTTTGAAGCAGTGCCCCATCGGTGGTAATGAGTATTGAGTCGGTTAAGTGACTAGAGTACGGAATAAAAGAAGCAAGGGAGACTTCTTGATTGATGGTGCTGGCGTATTTTGAAGATTTCATTACCTTATGATCTCTTTTTAAAGGACAAGGGGCTGTAGACTGCTTTCCCATAGAAAGCGTGGTTACGGTGTGTTCGACGGCATCTGAATTTCAGCCAGTAAAGGCTGAGATTTGCATCATCCAGTTTGGTGATAAGCCGTAGCGCAAGATAGTTTGGGATAACTAACGCCATGAGCCACAATCCAAAGCCAAAAAACACTGCATACATACTAATCAGAAAGATAAGTGTGTTGGACAGCATAAATGGAACTAATGGCACTGAAAACAGCATGGCAGGGCGTGTGCAGGCTTTGAAGATAGGCTCAGACATAGTTACTCCTACGACACAAAGTAACGGGCAATCTCAGCAGCACCGCCAATTAATAACGCGCCCGTTAGAATTTTCCCGATCTCTCGAATATCCCAATCTGTAAATAGAAATTTGTAACCTACCCACATGACCGCAACGGTCACAGTAACAATGGAGGCTCCACGTAAAATATCTTCGAGGTTATCCATAAAATCATTGATTTTATTTAGGCCAGCGGCGTGAGCGAGTTCAGGAAATAGAGCCAAACCAAGAGCGAATAAACAGAAAACCCAAAAGACAGGGCTAACTAATGGGCGTGCCGGTGCGTATGAAACAGGATTGTTCATATAAGGGTTTTCCTTTATTTAAAGATTAAGAGAGGAAGAGAACTAACGTCGCTTCGCTTTGTTGCACGCCAATTCCCAATTATCATTCTGATAATCGTGATTTGGCGTGTTAGGTAAAAGCAGTGTGTATCGATGCCAGCGTGTTAATGGCAGTGATTGGATGCTAGGTACGTGCAGTATGTATTTTTGAATCGCCAATAATAAGCATGACCAAGGTTTTGTGTAGAACGGAGTAGATTTACTTTCTAAAACGATGCCTTTTTTCTTTAGCATGTAATCAAAATACAAGGTACTTCGTAATTGTTCTCTTTTAGAGAATAACGGTGATTCCAGTAGGACGGTATGAACACCAACCAAACACAATTCATCAAGGACTAAGAATAAATCGTTGTAGACCTCACGGGTTAATGGTTGTGACAGGGTCGCTAAATGAAGCTGGACACGATGTTTATCTAAAACGGAGGGCACAATTACTAATGAATCCGTAAACCGTGATCTCATTGAAAAGCCGTAGCAGTAATGAAACACCAAGAACGCGCATACAACAATAAAAAACATCGTATTAAATTCGGGTAATTCAAACATCATCATGCCAAGCAATAAAGCCCCTATTCCTCCTGTTTTTTGGAGGCGATGGTGAATATCTATAATGGTTGATGGTGCGGTTTGGATAAGGTAGCTCAGGTAGAAAATACCGAGGAACATGATGGTGCTACCAACCAGTTCAACGAGTAAGGTAAAAGGGGTCATACAAGCCTCATGTAAATGACAGAAATAAAAAAAGCAAACCTGCTGGTCTGCTTTTTTTGTGGATAGGTTGACGGTGATGGTGGCGGTTATTTTGTTTTGTATTTTTTGTTTTCGTCCATCATTATTGATCCTTCTTTGCACTTAAAGTTTGGGTCGTTGTTTTTATTAATCACTTTATTCCATGAGCCTAATTTTTCTAATGAAACAAATCCGTGTTTTTCATGAGTAGCAAATATGGACAGAAAACTGGTTTTTGAGAGTTTACATTTAAAATTCAAAGTATTACTTTTTTCTGATGAACCCAAGGCCAAGTAATCCGATGATTGATAGGAACCCAAGGCTACCGCCGCTTTCACCGCCACCTGATGTTACGGGAGGGGTAACTGTTGGAGCTGGTTTGTTTATTTGGATTTCTTGGCCATTCGCTAGGACAATTGTACCTTCACCGCCATTACTACTTACTTCAAGAGTACAAACTTCAAACGGTGATATAGTGCGGTCTGTTACACACGTACCACGAGCTTCATCTACGTCAACATCACCAAAAAAGTAAAGGTCACTTAATAAATCCACATCACCTTGATGAAGTGATTGGATCTCAATTGTCGCCACACCATTAGAGGTGTTAGCAAGCGTTGGGTAGTGCCAGCCATTTACTTTTTCTAGGATAAAATCCTTACTGTAATGTAAGTTGGTTGAGTAGGTTTCTCTTGTTCTGTTTTCATTCACGTCAACAGTCCAAACACCACCTTTGTGAGTCGCTACGATTTCATTATTACTATTTACCCATGCGCCACCAGAGTCACCACCTGTAGTGTTACCTCCATTAGCGATCATAGCAGCATAAACACTGTCTTCTTCTGGTTTTCTGTTTGTGATCGTAAAAGTTGCATAATTCAGATCTTCATATGTACCACCAAAACCAAACACATTAACGCTATCATCGGTTTGAATAGGATTTGTCATTGAGCTAGAAAAAAAATGAATTTGTTGAGTATCAATATGGTTATTGAGTTCAGATACCGCGACATCATGCCAGTTACCTGTACCGCCATTGTAATTGTCGTAATAAGCAGAGTGCGTATTTGGTGTGATAATATTCGCTTTTTGGCCTGATGCTGACGTAATTTTCACAATAGGATTGCTGTCTAATAAACAGTGAGCTGCCGTTAATACGTATTTACCAGCGATAATCGTACCAGAGCAAGAATTATACTCATCGGCAGAATAGAGCTTTACAAAGTCATTTTGTTCGTTCCAATTAACGGGTGTACCGTTTTCAATAGCCAGTGCATTAAAAGATAAGCCAGCCATAAATAGTGCAATATTTGTTAATTTCATTTTTATAATTCCTATTGATTTTATAGGGCTAATTATACTATTGAATCTAGGGTAAGTATCTGTTTTTCTACTAAATTAAATATGATCTTTTAGTATAAAGGGACGGTACTTATGATCAAAAGTTATATACCGTAAAAGGAGGTTTTTACACCTCCTTAATAACGATTAATTATTACTTATCGACATTCCGCAGTATAACCGTGGCTGTAGTTATAGGTTGTTTGAGTGACATCATTCCAATAGCTGCAACTATTATTGTCACAACTACCGCTACCATTCTTTGTTGTAGGAATGATCCCTTTCGATCCTTTAATGCATGGTGCTCCAATTGAGCGAGAGGTTAATACTTTGGAGTATGAACCCGCATTATCAAAGGGTATCAATGATAATCGAACCCATTTCCCCATCTGATTCGCTGTGGCCGTTGAATTAGATTCAGCAGGGCTTAAACCTGTGGTTGCATTTTCATAATTAGGTAATGCTTCCTGATAGGCTTTAGAGTCGGCAACGGCTTTCTCATACGTCACTTTTTCAGCTAAGACTGAACCACTAAATACGCATCCGAGTAATACGGAAGCAATAATGTTTTTTTTCATCATATTCTCTTTATGTTGAAATAATTAACGGCATTCTGCTTTGTAGCCGTTGTCATGATAAGAGTGGGTTACTTTCGTTTCCCAATGTTGGCATACTTGAGCGTTAGATTCGTCGCTTCCAGTACCTTGCCACCAAGTACACACTCTTTCTGTTTTTGTTGTTTTCTTTGGAACAAACCCTTTTTCACCTTTAATGCAACTGGTGTTTAAGGCGTTGGGGGTTAGCATTGTGGTGTAAGCACCAGCACTTGCTAGAGATACCCCTCCTAAATTCACCCATTTTCCCATTTGGTTTGGTGTGCCTGTTGAGCTGGATTCCGCAGGACTTAAACCAGAGGTTGCATTTTCATAGTTGGGTAATGATTCTTGATAAGCGTTGGAATCCGCGACCGCCTTATCGTAAGTCACTTTTTCAGCTAAGGCTGAACCATTAAATAAACAGCCGAGTAATACGGTGGTTAATATCTTTTTTTTCATTTTCATTAGTTTCCTTTTTATTTACATTGAACAAAAGCAGTAAGATGGCCTGTGTGACGCTTCTCTACGCCACCAGTTGAATTGAGTACAGCTCTAATCTCAAGCCCAGCTTGCCATTGCGTATCCGATTCAGAGAGAACGTAAGGCTTGATGCTTCCTGTTAATGTGTAGTCCTTCGTTATCGTTACTGTATTGATACTGAAAGTTAAATCAGGTTCTTGGTCTACAGGACATTTGGGTTTATCAATAAAATCACCATGTTGTACTTGGGTTATCCGAACTAACCCTGTGCTCACTAATTGCTGACTCCCGTCGCTATTTCTGATTGTGTAATCTTTTGCGTTTGTGATCGCATGATTACCGCCCACATCCCAATCACCAAGCAACGTTGAATCATCCCCACTGCGCTTGATGAGTGATTCATACGCGAACGCTTTATCTGGACGCTCAATACGCATAATTAACGTGCTGTTAGGTTCGTCATAAAAGAGGTTTGGCATTTTAGCAAGCATACTAAGCGTGGCTTGTCTGTCGTATTTCAATGCTTCATTGTCTTTATCTGGCAGTTTTAGCGTCAATTCAGCGCGATAATGCGAGGGCGCACCGGGATTGCCTACGGGTAAAACTTGGTAATCGTCTTTTGCTATTTCGCCCCACGGGGTTTGATTGTATTTAAAGCAATACCCTTCTTTATTGTCTGCATCTGAACAAATCGGAAGGTAGTCACCTTCCAATTGTTGCAGTTCAAACGGGAAAATATGCGGAGTATTAATCCCTTGCCCTGCAAGGTATCTGTCATTCGCAAACGCATGAAACTGCGTGTTTAAAAACAGAAGTCGGTTGTAAAACGACTGACTGTTGGCCTTGATGTTGTTTTTTGTGAGTGTGGATGTAAATTCCATCACAAACAGTAATGCTGCCCCCATTGCGATAATGAGGGCAACCACCGAAGCCATACCCGCTTGTTTGCCTTTGGGCTTAATGTGTTTTCTCAATGGATGTTCCTATTTGATGCACCCCGTCGCCACGTTTAATTCTTGCCAATCGTGCAAGTGATTATTGAGTGGGTAGTGAAAAATCAGCGAGGTACTGGTGAGTTTGGTAGGCGATAAAAATTGCGTCATTTTGTCGATGATTTTTGCATCGATAGGTGTGACGCTAATTTCTATTCCGGTTGGTGCGCTGTTGGGTTGCGCTCGTTGAAGATACCGAACCTCATAGGTCGCTATCCCGTCATTGCTTGGTGTGTCAATCAGTGCCATCGTCAATTCAGTTTGTGGCAAGCATCGGCTGAGCAAGACTTGCTCAGCGTAATGCAGTGCGCTGTTGTGCTGAATTTCTTGAACGGTGTGGTTTATCGTTGTTGATAAACGATAATCGGCCAAGGCATTGAGTAAGGTACTGGTGACAAACACCAAAGCAATGAGGGAGAACGAAAGATAAAGCAGATAATCAACGCTGATGGAGCCACGTTGAAGGTGTCGCATGATTAATAGGTCATTGTAATCGACGTTGCACTTGTTTTAATTGTTGAACAACTGTCCGCACTTTCACAACCGGCGCGAGTAGAGGGAGCCATTAAGTCGGCCACGTCCAGCACGCGATTGGCATCGTTTGGCATTGTTGCGGTTAAATCGATTAATGAGACTGAGCTTGCGTTGCCTTTCAGTACCCAATCTCCCCCGAACGGGTTCGTCCCAAGTCCATTGTTGGCCGCACCACAGATTTTTTTACTAAGGGCGTCACGCTCACACAGTTTCGGAATGGTTAATAAGGCTACGTTTGGGCGGCCTTGTGTTGCTTGAGCAATATCAGCCGCTTGAGACATGAACATCATGGTGTTCATTTTGTACATGATGGCAGGGCCTTTTGACATAATGAAGAGCAAAGCGACGACAACGGCACTGACTATCATCATGGCCTCTAAACTCATTGCCCCTTTTTGTTTTGATTTTGCGTGTTTGTTTCGCAGTTGTGCGTTGGTTTTGATTGTACGTGTCATTTAAAATGCCCCTTGATTCATGGCAATGTTGAAAATAAGGCTAACAAGACCCCCAAACGCGATGAAAGCGGTAAACGCTGCACCAATTTTGAGTCCTGAGTTGCCCCAATGTTTAAGACGATTAACGTCAGTAAGTAATTTTGTACGATGTATCAGTGCGCTTTTGCGTAGTGTTTCAGGTGTTTCTCCTGTTCCCCCAAGTAAAACTAACGTGCTGTGCTCCTCATCAAGCAGCAGTCCTGAGTTAAAAATATCCCCGACGTTACTTTTTCCTCCGCCTATCGTATCTAGCATGATTTGAATGTGTGATGCTAAATACGCTGAGCTGGAGTCTTTGTAGTGTTGCAATGACTCTTTTAAGCTATTACCGACCAAGGTTTGATGCGCAATTGAGGCGAGTAAGTTTGCGCTTTGTATCAGTCGATATTGACGATAAAAAGGCAAGTTATCGAGTTTCGCTCGAAACGTACCACTCATGGGGAGCGTGACGATAACAAACGCAATGAGCGCAAGTGCAAGTACAAGAACGCCTAATCCATAATTTGCCCAAAACAGGCCAAAGTGATAAGAAAACTGCGATAAACCGCCCCATCGATGGATAGGTAATTGCTTTATCAATGCTGGGTAAGCATAGCTTGATAGCAAGGCACTAATCGCAAACACGGTACTTAACCCTAACGTGGGTGAAATTAACACACGCAATAACGCCCCTGTACTGGCTTCATCTACATTTAGTGTTCCAATGGCTTCACTAATGCCTTCCACAAATTGCCCGACGTTTTCGCCACTTGAGACACTTTGGTAGGCACTGGTGCTTAACCATTGTTTTAATCCATGAGAGAACGATAACCCTTTCCCTATTGAGTCCAAACACGATTGCCCCACGGCTTTTTCAAGTCCGTGACCATACAGACTCAGTTGAGAGGCAATATCACGTTGTTTGATACCAGAGCTAGAGAGTTGAGCGATTTTTTCAAGTAAGGCAATTTGTTTGTCTTTCTTGATGTTATTTTTAATCACTACGACGCTTCCTCCCAAAGTTGTTGATAGGCATTGATTGAGGTTTCATTTAACAAGCCATTCACGCGCTCGTTCGCTGAAAATACATCAATGTGGCCACGTTTGATTTTTAGCGTAGCGTGACTACTAATAGGCTTAAACCCTTTTGCCAATAACGCTTTACTCCAACCGAGATAATCTTTGTTTGAGATAAAGAGACGATCTTCATCATCAAGCACAATCATTTCAACCAGCGTGGTACGGCCTTTCTCTCCTTCATTGCAATGGTTACAGCCGCTAGGGTGTTTAAATCGCATCGTCTTCTTGATGGTTAAATCACCTTGCTCAGAGAGCCAGTGATTGAGTTTTTTACGTTGCTCATCGTCCAAGTGCGCTTGTGCTTCATTAAATGAAATGCAGCAATGAGGGCACAAGGTGCGAACAAGCGTTTGATAAATCCACAACTTCATGAGATTGGGTGCTGCGATTAACGCACTTGGTACGTGCATTTGCTCATTGAGCGTATGCGCAATACCCAAAGCCGATGAAGTATGTAAGGTTGAAAACATAATTTGCCCTGTTTCCCCTTTTCGACATACGTTCATTGCTCCTTTTGTGTCTCGAATTTCACCGTGAGACTCAATATCTACATCATGACGAAGTAAGGCTTTACCGTAGGTAAACATTAAATCTTCATCGTCTTTTTGAGTAACCACCGACGATTGAATGATACCTAAATCAAATTCAACGGGGTCTTCTAAGGTGTTAATAGAGCGACCTTTTCCTTTCAACTCTAAAAGAGAACTGGCAATAGTGGTTGTTTTCCCCGATCCCACTTGACCTGCAATAAGACAAACCCCAGAGGCACTTTGGGTAAAGTTTCGCATGATATGAACGTGTCCAATTTCCCAACCGATGTTATCGAGTGAGGGAACAAATTCGTCTTTGTTGAGCCAGCGAAGAGTTAATTGCCCCCCGTTATCCTTTGCTGGCAGATACGCAATACGCCAGAGCGTTTCACGACGGCCATTCTTTGTATTGAGTTCAATCTCAATACGGGCGTTATTGATTTGGTTTTGATAAAAGTCAGAGGTTTTATCAACAGAGAGTTCATTAAACAGATAACCGAACAAGAGTTTTCCGTATTCATGCTCAGGAATGGTCGGTTGTAAGGATTGCATTTTCCCATCCACACGCCCTTCTATTCGGGTTTCATGTGCGTAGAGTTCGATATGAATATCGGACACTTCACGCAATGCCGCATCTTGCAGCATATTAACGGCTCGTTGAGCAACCGCATTGAGCGTATCGGTATCAATTAAGGTGTCATGATTGGTACGGGTGATTTGGTCAATAATGAGTTTAACCACGGTACGTTCAATTTTCTTAACTGACAATGCGCCATGATGACTAGGTAGGAGTTCAGGGTGTTTTTCAATTAACTCAAACATTTTATCTATGGATGGACTGTCAAAATCACAGGTATAAATCACGCCATCGTTGGTCAATACCGTGTCTTGATAGAGAAAGTAGATGGATTTTAAATCCTCTAACTGAACAACATTATTGCTGTCTAGCATTCCCTGACTCCTTTTCTATCACAACCTTAATCGGTGCGGCCTTGATGTATTTGGTAATGAGTTTATTACCGAGCTTAAACACCACGGCATTACGAGTAATGTCATGCACTTTTGCCCCTTCTACCGACTCGCCTTTTTTTACAGGAATAAGTTGTCCTGAAATGCCAATAAACGCGATCATGTTATTTGGATTTGAGATAATGCTTTTAATCTGCAAACGGTCAACCACGCTAGGTGTAACTTGTTTTTGTTGAACAACCACGACTGGCTCAATGGTTGCCTTTCCATACAACGCATGTTCTTTGAGTTCATCGAGCTTTTGTTGCCCTTCTATTTCTAAGATTTCTGCGCTAATGGCGTAGGTCTTGATGGTGCTTAGATACGAGGTATCTAATGCACTAATCACATCAATGGCATTATCGGACAGTTCAAGAACAATTGGTTGCAACGTCGTAGGCGTTGCTTTTTCGGTGATAACAGGGGCGGTTGTGACCAAGTGCGTTGAGGTGGCGGCTACCGTTCTAGATGTTGGATTGTCAATCATATCCATTACGATTGAGGAGGCCATACCAACAATCAGTAGGCCACCAATGCCAAGTGCTATTTTTTTCTTAGTTTCCATGAGTCATTCCATGTATAGAGAGGGTAAGTGATAACGCAAACTCATTCATTGAGGTTCGAGTTAAGGTTAAGCTATCGGTTGTAATGGCTGGATTATCAATTAACTCACGCAGTACAAGGATTTTGCCGAGTTCATCACTCAGCGTCAGTGTCATGGTGCGAGACGTAATATCACCTATTTGCATAGTGCTATTTATCGTAAAGGCGATATTTAATCGTTTGAGAGCATCCAATAACGAGGGTAAATAATGGCTGACATCAAATGGTTGCCATTGAACTTGATGAGTTAATGGAAATGAAAACGTGCCATTTCCATCAATATCACCATCACGGTATAACTCGCTCATTGAGGGGGTGTTAATCAGCCATTGTTGCCATGTGTTTTCACTGCCGCCATTTTTAGTGACCGCAACCGTTAAATTGCGGTTATTCAGCGTGACGCTGTCACCTTTTATCGGTAGCGGCAGTAGTGCGGTTTCTGCTAACAGATGAGTCGCATTCATCAACGCGTTGGCCGCTGGCACATTCGAACCGTAGGTTTGAATGAACGCAATGGCAGGGTCAATGATGATTTCTCGCTCTACTGTTTGCGTTTCCTTTGGCATAAACAAATGCGTCAACAAAAACACACTAATAACTAGAGCCGCGATGCCGCCCATCATTTTTGCAGCAAGATAATTATCAATTTTTGTAAGCTGATAGTCATCAATCTGTGCCATATCTATGGGGTCTACGGAAGTCACGCTTGCTGTGTACGCTAAAAATGCATTAGCGTCTACAGGACTTAAAATAGACTCAGATTTAATAAAATCGTATGCAAAGGTTTGCATGAGAATATCGAATGGTTCGATGTGCTCATACAGCAATTGACCGTTTTCAAAGGTCGCGCCATACCATTTGTTTTCATTCAAACGTTCAATATAAACACAGCGACCAAGGTCGCTGTTTAATTGATGCGTTATTTTTATCAACTCGCCATAAAGTACGGCTGGCTCCATTGAGTGATAACGTCGAAATGTTGCTCCTTCTTCAATGATGCGTTCATACTGACAGGGGAATTGTTTTTGATGCCGCTTTAGCTCTTTTTGAGAAGAGAAAATAGCAAGATTGGCTAATTTCATTATCAATACCTTATTGAACTTTACGAGGCGTTAATAGCACAAGAGTTTCAATCGCTTCATTGCGTGTTCCTGTCCCACCAAACAGCTCAAGCCAAAAACTTTTCGTTTGCTCAGCCGTGGTTGAAGCTTGTTTTACCGACGCGATAACGTAGGTTTGGCCGTAACGCAACTTGTTGGCAAACGTAATTTCAGATTTTTGAGTACTTAACATGCCAAGATTGATGTCACCGACCGTTTCTGTTGAACGACTAGTGATTTTTTGCAGTTGCCCTGAAATACGCAAAGAGACGTATTCATCTTGAACGATGGAGTTCACCATCATGTCCACGCCTTCCACTTCCACTTTACGAGTTACGCTGGCACTTATTACGCCTTCACTGCTTTCGCTTGAAGCTTCATAAATGTAAGGAATTTGATTCTGCTGTGTAATTTTTGCGGGTTGATTACTTAACACCATTGCCGTGATAGGGGTTTGAGTTGATACACTTCCCTGTTGTTCAAGTACTTTGATAAATGATTCTGTGCCCGTCCATTTTCCTGTGCCAGTAAACGCAAGACCGTAGCCAGCTCCTTCTGAAATCGTTGAAGTACCAGGAACAAAAAATTGCAATAACCCATTGCCAGTGTCTTTAACTATATTCCAGTCAATGCCTCGCTCAGTCCCTAGGTTTGAGCGAAATTCAATCATTTGAATGTCCAGCGTTACTTGCTTAGATAACTCATTCTGATAATGATTAATGACGTATTCAATGTCTTGCATTTGATCAATGGTTGCTTTGACCGTAATGCTAGAGAGAGCAGGAGACACGGCAATGGATTCTTTGGCTAATTCACCCCCACCGAGTACTTTCTCTAAACTTGCTGCGATTTCTTCTACAAATTTTGTTTCTTTGTATTCAATGTTTAGGTATTGACCTTCAACACGCGCACTGTCTTCACCAGAGGTCGTGCCTTGTGATCCTAATTGCCCTGACATACTTCCTGAAGGGATGTTCAGCGTAAACACTCGCGTAATGTATTTCGATATTTCCAAGCGGTCATTTTGAAACTCAATACCGTAGCCTGACTCTTTTGAGAGAGAGTTCAACACGTCTTGACGTGTGGACGAGAAGTTTAACGTCACGAGTTTGGAAGGTTGAACGTCTTTTGAAAAATGGATAGGAATATTGACGTCGCTCATGATGCTTTCAAGCACTACGGATAACGGCAAATCAACCGCATTAATGCCGCTTGGCTCTTTGAGCCAATCGGTATTTTCACTTTCAACGATAGGGCTTAATACCATAGGTGGCTTGGTAATAAAGCCCACTTTTTTATATTGAGTTGGGCTAGACAGCTCAGTGATGTTTTGATGCACTGAGTCATTAAATGCAAGACTGTCTTTAAATTCTTGAGAGGCACAGCCTGATAATACAACCAGTACCAACGACCCCCCCAATACTATAACCAGTGTGATTATTTTTTTTAATAATGGATACATTATAATTCCTCTTGAATGAACACTTGGCCTGTGGATTCAAGAATGCTTGAGTACACAGGATAACCATCAAGCACTGTTTCTAATGCAGTGGTGATGTCATCGTATTGAGTGATGATGAAGTAATCGGCACTGAACGCGTAATTGGTTTCGACAAGCCAGCTACGCGCACTGTCTTCGGTGTCGTTCCAACGTAAGCCGTAGTTTTCGATAAGACGTTTGGTCACTAAACGGAGCGAATCACCTTGTACGTGAGTCAGCCGAACATCGTCATTAAAATCATAGATACCAGCCACACGCGCTTTATCATCTAAGATGAGATTAAGCGGCATATGAAGATGCTCTGAGAGTTCAACAAGGGCTTGCTTTAAGCTGCCAGAGAACGGTAACGCTACAACAGAGGAGGAAGAGAGCAACGCTCGATTGGTATCGGTCAATGACCATGCAATGTTGCTGTAGCCTTCGGCTTTAAGCCATCGCTTGATGGCGGAGTTATAAGGTTCATCCTTATTGACTACCGCTTCGTAATATTCTGCAACAGGAACGATAGGAGCCTGAACGACGGCTTTATTGGTATCAATCACTGTGGTTGAGCGAAATACGGATAAATCACGTTCAATCACATGGCGGTTAGTGAGTTCAAAGTATTCGCCCTCGCCTTGGTATTCAGGCTCAGACGCACAACCTGATAAAATCACCAACAATGAGGTCGCTAGTAGATGTGGTTTACGCATTAGTTACCTCGTGAAAACGTAATAAGTTGATGTTCGTTATCAAGGATGATGGTGTTCTCTTCCCCGATAAGTAACTGGATGGCATCGACTAACGCCATAGTTCGGTGCAATTTTGCAGACGGTGGAATGGGTCTGTTTAAAAGCAGTTTTGCACTTTCAGGTGCAGGGTAATCGGTGAGGATGCGATACCCCATCGGTTCAATCAGCCACGTTACGGCTTGCTCAACGTGAGTGATGTGAGTTGGGAAAATAGTGCGAACGGGCACTTGTAATGCGTCTATGTTGACGGCCATAGAGTCGGCATTGGCATTTAAAGCCAGTGACATGCTCAAGGCAAATAACCATCGTTTCATGATGAAGTCCTGTTTTATAAGTAAAAAAAAGAGTCCTTATAGTAAGGACTCTGCGCGTTGCAATTGGTGTGGTTCAATGGATATGTGTATAGGCTCTTGGTCGCCATAGGCTTCAATGCCAGTGGTTTCAAACAAGAAGGTTCCAAAAGCGTCAATATCGAGTGGTTCAATGATGGTTACGAAAATACACGTACCATCTTTGTCAGGGGATTGAATGATATTGCGAGAAGAGACGACTTTAAAATGGCCGTTGTACTCACCATCAATAATGAGTACTTCATCATCAATATTAAAAAAAGTCGTCATTTTTTCACTCTTCAGGTGTTGTTTTATTTTTGCCATTGGTCACCCTTAAATGGAATAGTTCATGGGGTAAATAAGTTTGAAACTCACTCAGCGATAAATACGTGGGTACTGTATATAGTTGTTCGGGACGCTTGCTATTTTTTAGCCTACTGCCAATAGACTGCACGTTGAGGGATGTTGCTGTTTGTACGTGCTTACAAGACTGATACCCCCTAATAGATTAAAAGAGTGTGTATTGTTACGTGTTGGCTTCACGAATGGTTTGACCATTAACAGACGGGTTTTCTTTAGTGTTTGTCACACACTAAAACCAAGTATTTATCGCTGAGTGAGCTTGGATGCTATGTGCATCGTTGAGTAAACCCCAAACAAGGCGGAGGTGATAACATCAATCCGTCCTCATGTATTTGTCGTAATTGCCATTGATACCATTTGTCATCAATGCGTTGCTTTGCGTGTCTATCAATTCGCTCAGTGCGCGGTTTATGACCTTCACGCATGAGTGTAATAACGGAAACCGCTTCGCGTATTTCTGTTTGTGTCATGTTCATAACATGCCCTTTTTAGTTACGGTTTGGTAAGGTTTTACTGGTGTAAATCGCTTAACTACATTGCCCTTGGTATCACGATACCAATGCAGTGCGCGATAAGTGGGATGCTCAGCTAACTGAATAGCTTTATCCACTCTGTTTTTTTTAAATGCTCTCACATCACTTCCTTTGTGAAAAAATAAAATCCACTCACATTACAATCAATCGGATTTATTGATTACCCTGCCAAAATTAGGGGGTGATATGTCCTTTTGGACACTGACAAATTATTACGGGCATTTGTCTACGATCACCAAAAATAGAGTCTTGACGTTCACACGCGAATAGTCTGGTAGATGATCAGCCTTGGCACTAATTGTTAAAGAGCATCCTTTAAAAGGATTTATTACGGTAAAAAATTATTTTTTAACGTAAGTGGAGCTGTAACGGGCAACGTGATCACGAAGTCGAATAGCGGCTTCTTGTCGTTTAGTGCGCCCATTTTTTTCTGCTTCTTTTTCTAGTGTGTCACTCGTGATTTTGTCCATTTGAAAATGGATGCCCACGGTGTCTTTCTTTTTGCTCATTCAATAACCTTGAGGTTTTTCAGCCTGTAAAAAGGACTGTATGGATGATCATTGGTAAGGATGATAATTAAACTATAATAAAAAGTAAAGAAAAGTTACGTGTAGTTGAGGTTATTTGCTCTACTGTCTATCTGTTTATCACTTTATATATCTTTTTTCCAAGAATAAAATTCGAAAGGTTATAAAATAAAAGAATGAAAAATATAGGCTTAAGAATTAAGACAAAAAGAAAATTGAGTGGCTTAACTCAAGAGAAGTTAGCTCAAAAGGTTGGAGCAACAAAGGCTGCTGTTTCTCGTTGGGAAACAGGCAGGAACGCTGTTGCGCCTGATAAATTGTCAACATTGGCAAGTATTTTTGATGTTGATGTCGAGTGGTTGTTGACTGGTGAGTTCTTTGCTACACAAGAAGATATAGATGATGCAGTATTTTGGGCTCCTTTATATAAAAAAATAAAAGCATCAGCTGGAGATGGTTTTATTAATATAGATTCAGAGAATGAATTAATCCCAATACCAACAAGGTTTTTGAAATATCAATGTAATAAAGATCATATATTTTGTGTTAGCGTAAAAGGTGACTCAATGATTCCTGTTCTTTATGATGGTTCGATTATTGCAGTTAATGCAATGAGTACTACTATCAGAGATGGGAGAATGTATCTTGTTCTACAAGATGAATTATTGAGAGTTAAAATATTACATCAGTTACCTGACAAGATTATTCTACGTAGTTATAATCCAGACTTTAAAGATGAAGAATATAAGCAAAAAGAATCTCGGGTTCATGTTATTGGTGAAGTGTTTTGGTTTTCGTCGTTAGCCAATTGATACTTTTTTCAAAAGTAAAGCAAAGTATCGTTGTCTTTCTTTTAACTAAGCTCTATTATATGTAGTAAGAATTTGAAGCGAAAAGTGCATTACATAGCACGTTACTACATAGCTTTCTATGTAGTGTATTTTTCAAATTTAGAATGTGTTAGACCGCGAATCTAACCGTATAGCATTCGCAAAAGAAGCTGATTTCCTCAACTGGGTCAGCTTTTTTTGTATCTAAATTTTGTTGAAATAACAATCAGTTGATCTTTGAGATCTTTTCCTATAGATTAACTAGCAATGTTTGGTTTCGCACCCAAGCATCCCTTAAAACAGTTGAGAATCTAAAGATGAACCTATTTCAATGTTGCCTTTGGCAACCCATAACACAAAGACGCAATTCCTATCACCGTAATGCCTTAGCTTATGCTATCAGACGTTATGATGAGGATGTGTCTCATGAGCATTTCTGATCTTCAAATTAAAGCTGAATATGATGCAGAATATCAAGTAATTGATTCACATTGCTCTGTTGTTGACGCTTCTAAACTTCAAATCAAAAAACAATATGATGCAGAGTATCGTGCTAAACGTAAAAATCGTAAGCATGAGCTGATTGAACTTCATCGCTCTGTTGTTGCTGATGAAAACAAAAAGAAGCCTAAGACACCGTTTAAGTTCGATTTTCGCTCTCGTCGTTTGCTGCGCAGTGGCAAATGGGAAACCTTGCCGCCTGAATACGCTCGTATTTTAAAATCGTGTGAAGAATTTATAGCTAACCCAAACCGTTTCCCTGCATTAAATGCGTGGGGAGGTGATGGTATCAATAATATTCAATGCCGACGACTTGTTGCGAACGTACTTGCATGTATTATCGTTAATACCGATCTTATAGGTGGCCGCATTGGTTTACCGACAGAAGCTGGATTGAAAACGATCAGTTATGATCACTTACAAGAAGATTATGCGTTACGCTTTGGACGTTTTATTTCACCCAAATCGTTTGCTAAAGCGGTCCGTTACTTAAAACGCGCTGGTTATTTGCACAGTGAGCGCGTAAATGTTTGTGTTGATATGAAAGAAGGCACTATTCGCAGTGCTCCAGCTTATAAACAGTTCTCTGAGCGTTTCTTTAGTGATTTGAAAGTGGTTCGCTATAGTAATATTTGTGAGCTTATTATCGCGTCACGTAAGCGGCAAGAGAAAAAAGGCTTACGTTTTTCTTGGGTATCATTTAGAACGATTGCAGCTTCCGTACAAGAAGTATTTAATGCGAATAAGTTAAATGATGTTGCACGAAGTACGACGATTGTATTTGAAGCATACCTACCTCAACTTAATCCTCACTAATATTGATAATTGTATCCGCGAAAGCGGAGGCATTGTCACGCCTAAAATTCATAGATCCTAACTTTTACCTCCTATTCTGACCTGTTTAACTAATTTCCGATAATAATTTTTGTGGTTTTTGCCTTATTTTCGTGTGGCTGTGGATTAATTTTGTTATCCACAATAAAGGTAGTGCAATAAATTATCCTTAAAAAAAAGTCCAATAATGGCAATGAATACATAGCTGCGCTTATGAGTACTACGTATTAGTACTTTGTATTTATATAAATAATTAAATAAATATTTAAGAGAAACTAAGAGCAGAGCATTAAGTACCTCCCATTAATTTTCAATTTACTCTCCAGACACAAAAAAAGATTTCAGAAGAAAATTAACAGGCCCCCAGCCAGTTCAATTCCATCACACATGAATAGTTCATCACCCTACTGGCTGCGCTGAACATTTCTTTTGTCATCCGACAGGAAACTAAAGCGCACTCTGACAAACCAACACACTAAAGAGCATTCTTGCAGGAAAGGGACTGAGGTTACTTTTAATTAGGTGTTATTTCTTACCCTATGCGCTTACAAGCAATTCTGTGGTAGTGGGTGACTCTGGCCTACTAACCTATCGCATCATCGAGTCATGACCCTTGTAGGCATCTTTTTGTGCATCGCTTTGTATTTAAAAAAGGTTTTAACGAGTTAAAACACATTTTTAAATGAAATACAGCACATTAAATTATCTTTTCAAAGTTAGATCACAATGGAGCAGAAAACAACGATAAGCGTATTAACCTATTGTTATTTATGCAAATTTTAACGTGTAAAAAGAGAGTAAATAATGATTTACTTTTCCTACATACTGTATAAAAATGTACTGGTTATATATACAGTTAATTGTGAGGTTATTATGCGTATTGAAATGATTTTAAATTCCGCTTTATTACCAAAAAATGGAACCGCACTTATTCAACAAGAAATGGAGCGTCGAGTATGGCAACGTTACCCTGATGCACGTATTCGGTTGCGTAAAGGCACAAACAATCACTTAGAAATCTATGCCCCTAAAAATGACAAAGAAGCGGCCAACAAACTGATTGAAGAAATGTTTAATGATGCTGAGGAATGGCTTTATGTGTGAGCGTTGTCGTCGTGAATTTAACAATATGAATTCCAATACGCCTGTCTATTATGAGAAAAATAAAGGATGGGACGACTATGTCTATAAAGGCGTTCGCGGCCTGAAAAAAATCAGTTTGGAATACAACGTCCCTTTGTCGCTTTTGATTGCTCGAATGAAAAAAGGATGGTCGCTGCATGAATCGGTAACGTATGCGAGAGTGAATATGAGTGAGGTGATAGAAAAAATGACGACGCCCCTCCCTAAAGCACTCCCTGTAACAGAAAAGAAAGGGTTGTATGATAATGGATTTGGGACGTATACCGTAAAAATACATCAAAATGGTCAACCGCTTCCCTTTCCTGATAAAATGGATGTTTTATGGCGATTGGCATTAGGATTACCTTATCTACAATAGCCTACTCTTTTTTTAGTGAGCACCATGAGCAAACTTAAATATCACCAAGCCTTTACCAATTTGACCACTCTTGCTCTGCTTCATCTGTACAGCTACATGGAAATGTCATCGCGCTTTGTACCGATGAAGAAACGCAGCGAGCTACTGATTAAGTTTCTAAAGAAACAAATGGCGTTACAAGGTAACTCCATCATAAAGAAAGACATTAAGGTGTTAATTACTCAGGCGCGGCAAGGTAAAAACATCGAGAAAAAATTAGGGGAGCTACACAAAGTGAACTGTCAATATGGCGAGAAATTTACGGATGCAGACCATTTATTTATTCTACTGACTTATCTTTATGAACAGCATGGCTTTGAATCGACGCTCGACAATCCAGAGATTGAACGAGAGCCTGGTATTATTTATACCGACAGTGAGTTAATTGATACCTGTTTTAGTGATGAAAATATCTTATCTAGGCCGCTGCCTATTTCTATCATTATGGATGAGCCTAGCCGATTGGTGGATATTATTAATGATCATGGAGGGATGTTTATTGCGGAGCATTTATCGACATCAATTGATAATCGATGTGCAACTGTATTACTGCATAAAATCCCTACCCCTGAAAAATAAAAGCCTTATCAGACTTTTATTCTGCAACAGTCCACGTCCCCAAATAAATGACTCTTTCCTCTAAATTGATTGAAATACACTTGTGTATATACGTAAGTGTATTTACGTTAAAGTATTTCTTTCTCTGCTATTCATTTAGGTATATACTATTTTGTATTACTTATTTGTATATACGGTTGGTACAGCATGAAATATATTATTCTTTATTCAACAAAAGGTGGCGTTGGAAAGTCTACGTTAGCAAAATTAATTCACACAGTCCTTTCTAACAATAATTTAAGAAAAGTAGCAGGTGATGATACTGATCCTCAACAGCATTATGCTAATTGGATGGCCGAAAATAAAAAGAATGTAGTTGATGAGAAGGATGCTGACTTTTTTATATATGACACTCAAGGTGCCCATACACAAACAAATATTGATTTATTAGATGCAGCTAAAGATGAAGATGCTCTAGTTTTAATTCCAGTAAGACCATCTAATGATGATCTTAAAGAGGCACAAAGAATCGCTGAGCGATTATCAAAAATTAACATATCTCATAAGTGTGTCTTTGTTTTAAATGGGTGTGTAGCGAATAGTAATTATTCGCACTATATCGATACTTTAAATAGTTACGGAATAAAAGTTGCTCGTAAGTGTATTAATTCACGTAAAGCATTTTCAGACGAACCAAAGTCAAGAGAGATTAATGATATATCTGCATTGTTATTGGAGGTGCTAGTTTAATGGCATTAATAAAGAACACAGCAAGAGAAAGATCTATTAACGACGAGGGGCTGTCTGTAAATACCGATTCGTATATACAAAAATGTATATCTATAGGTAAGCTGGAATGGAAGCACGCGAAATCTAAAATTGATGATATGGATATATATGAATTGAATAAATTTATTTCTGTGGGTGGAGATCTTAATTTACCTAAAAATGGAGCTATTTCTGTACGTCTTTCTATTTCAGAGTATGCATCATTACTTGTTCAAGCTAAACAAAGTAAAACTTCTATTTCAACATGCATTATTAATAATGCAGTAAAAAAATAAATTGTAGCAATACATTTTAGTATGTGCGTTTTTGTATATTCATAGGCGTATATACAATAGCTGTAATTAAAAAACCCCAAGGTACTTTGCGGGCACTTGGGGTTTAGTGCGACTAACTAATTTCTTACCATGAGATAATCACAAATGAACTCTACTATTTTAAAGCCTATTTGCATAGTGCTATCTATCGCAACGGCTTCTCTATCTGCAATTTTAACGGCTCAATTCATGTATGGCATAGGGTTAGTTATGGGTGAGCCTATACTAATGACAGCGTTAGGCATAGTGCTAGATTTGGCTAAATGTGCCACTCCGTTGTTTATTTTGTTTTTGTTTTCACAAAAACAGTACGCTTCTGCTTTTTTTGCTTTGGCATTGAGCGTGACGTTAAGTGTCGTTTCGTTCTCAGCATCCGTGGCCGCTTTAGAGCAAGGCGTTGTTGCCAGTCAAAAAAACAGTACTGCTTATCAAGCGGCTTCTCAGCAAATTAAAGAATATACAACCCAAGTAGACGAGTTACGTCTTCTTGCAGCCAAACAACAAAACGCAAACCTCATTACTAAATCTGAAAGAACGCTAGAAAAAGTTGAACCTCTTTTAGTTCGTATCGATGATCTTTATCAACGTCAATCTACCCTACCTAGTGAATCGACTGTCTTTGATAAATTTGGTTTATTGATTAGTTATATTACCTCTGCGGCACTTGAATTAATGAGCTGGTTGTTAGTGTTGGTTTCTAACGCACTGAAACGCAGTCACGCGCACTCGAACGCAGTTGTGCGCAGTCATGAGAAATCGTCTGCGCTAGAGCTTATTCAGCCTGACGTTATTCAAACGCAGTTAGAAATTGAAACGCAGTCGTGCGCAGTGGTTACACAGTCACGCGCAGTGAATGACGAATATTTTAATGACTGCGTTTCTGAGCCAGTTGATTGTCATGAAGAGGAAGCATTCAGTGATGATCATTTAAAATGTAATGAGCAAGTCTATTTTGAAATTAAGCAAGCGGTACTGGCAAAAGAAGTAAAACCAAGCCAACGAGGTATTGGTGAGAGATTTAAAGGGGTAGGGCGTGATACGATTAATTTTGTGTTGATGGATCTGAAACACGCAGGATTTTTGCGGTCATATAGAAAAGGCTATGCCTTTGCTTAATGGTTTTAGTGTCTCAAGGGACTGAAAATGTGTTTGATGCTGATTGGGAAAAGAGCGTAAAATCCAAAGAATGATATGAGTTTGAATATCTAAACTTGGTCTTCATTGTATATCTTAACTATTCGTATCACGGTTCTTGCGGTAACACCCACCAACTTCGCTGTTGCATTGACACTTAGCTGATTATGTACACGAAGTTGGATTATTTTTTCATGCATATCTAGATCAGGTCTTCGGCCTCTGTAAAAACCTTCAATCTTGGCTCTTTCAATACCTTGAACCTGACGTCTTCGTCTATCCTGGTAATCTTTTCGTGCTATGGCCGCCAGCATGTCTAACATCATATTATTGATGGCTCTGAACATGGCTGATGTAAAATCATCATTATGATGTTTCATCAATATTGTATGACTGGTTGGTAAATCCAAACTGATCACTTTTAATTGTTTTTTATTGATTAATGCTTTGAGTGTTTCCCAATCTTCATCATTAAGACGAGAAAGGCGATCAACTTGCTCAATAAGGATAGCGTCGCCTTTTTCTGCATCTTTAAGTAATCGCATTAATTCAGGTCTTTGTAGTGATGCGCCAGAAACGTTTTCAATATACCAACCAGCAATACGAGCACCTTTATCTTCAGCAAAAGACTTTAAGCTGTCTTGTGCTCTTTTTGCGTCTTGTTCTTTGGTTGATGCTCTTAGATAGCCAAATATGTACATGAATTGAGCCTAGGTGTCATTAAAGTAATGATCTAATACTACATGACAAAAAGGTAATGACAAAGGAGTTGTGGGGTTGAAATTCACCTAATGACATTAGGGTACACCCTAATGTCATCTGCAATTGATTGTTCTATTAATAAGTATATCGTCCTATTAT
>NZ_CAMLHO010000027.1 GCF_946479765.1 uncultured Aliivibrio sp. | reverse complement strand
TTGCTAATACTGTCTTTTTCATTTTCATTTCCTTTTTTTTTGTTTAATTATTTATTACGTGACTTATTCCATTATCGGCATAAGTCACTAATATTCTTATTTATTTAACATATTTATATGTAAATTTCATTCTGAAAAATCTTTACACAAACACTGTTTCCATAATTTGAATACCGCAGGGATAACGACTAAGGTCAATAATAATGCCGACGCCATCCCGCCTATCATTGGGGCAGCAATACGCTGCATTACTTCTGATCCCGTACCGGAACCATACATAATTGGAATTAAACCGATGATCACTGTCAGTACCGTCATCATAACAGGACGAACACGTAACCCAGCGCCCTCACCAATGGCTAACGTTAAATCTTGCTGCGTTACCGAATTGTGGTTTTCTTTTGCCGTGGCTTGTTTTTCATCCCATGCTTGGTTCAAATACACCAGCATGATCACTCCAATCTCAACCGCAACACCAGATAAAGCAATAAACCCTACACCAACGGCAATTGAGAAATTAAAGTTTAAGATGTGCATTAGCCACAGACCGCCAACCATAGCTAACGGCAATGTCCCCATGATAATTAACACTTCACCAACTCGTTTAAAACTTAAATACAAAAGCAGCATAATAATCGCGATGGTTACAGGAATAACCGTCGTTAATTTCTCTTTTGCTCGTTCCATGTATTCGTATTGGCCAGACCAACCAAGGGAATAGCCCGCGGGTAAATCCAATTGATCATGCACTGCTTGTTGAGCCTCATGCACATAAGAACCTAGATCTCGACCGTCAATATCGACAAACACCCAACCATTAGGTCGTGCGTTTTCTGTTTTTATCATCGGAGGACCATCTTCATAACGAATATCCGCGACATCAGCTAAGGCAATTCGAGCACCGTTCGCCGTTATCAATGGCAAGTTCTGCAACTTAACAACAGAATCACGATACGATTGTGGATAACGAACATTAATTGGATAACGCTCCAACCCTTCAATGGTTTCTCCTACATTCATTCCACCAACTGCGGTTGATATCACTTGCTGAATGTCTTTAATATTCAAGCCATATCGAGCGGCTTGACGACGTTTTATATCGATATTTATATAACGCCCACCAGCGACTCTCTCTGCATAAACCGAGGTGGTTCCTTTAACGTTATTTAAAATAGGTTCTAACTCTGCCCCGATCTTTTCTATTACGTTAAGATCTGGCCCCGCTATCTTTATCCCTATTGGGGTTTTAATTCCTGTTGCTAGCATATCGATACGCGTTTTGATTGGCATCACCCACGCATTCGTTATTCCAGGGAATTGAATCAATTGGTCTAGCTCTTTTTTAATTGACTCAGTAGTTACACCGTCACGCCATTCATCTTTAGGCTTGAACTGAATAACCGTCTCTATCATGGTTAATGGTGCCGGATCGGTCGCGGTTTCTGCTCGACCCACTTTTCCCCACACGGTATCGACTTCTGGAACGGTTTTAATTAATTTATTGGTTTGCTGTAATAGTTCACGCGCTTTACCAATAGAGATGCCTGGATAGGTTGTTGGCATGTACATTAAATCGCCCTCATCCAATGGTGGGATGAACTCACTGCCCATTTTAGAGATTGGATAATATGACGATCCCATTAAGATAACGGCAACCAAAAGTATCTTTTTTGGAAAGCGTAAACTCAAATTCAGTAATGGTCGGTAAAGTGCCACTAGCGTTTTGTTTATTGGATTTTTGTTCTCAGGCAATATTTTACCTCGAACAAAATAGCCCATTAATACAGGTACTAAGGTAATTGCTAGACCAGCAGAAGCCGCCATTGCAAAGGTTTTTGTGAAGGCTAATGGAGAGAACATCTTCCCTTCTTGGCCTTCTAATGCAAATACAGGAACAAAGCTTAAGGTAATGATAAGCAATGAGAAAAAGAGCGGAGGTCCAACTTCTTCTGCCGCTTTCCCTATTACCTGCCAACGATTTTCATCCGTTAATGGTGTTTTTTCTATGTGCTTATGAACGTTTTCTATCATTACGATAGCACCATCAACCATTGCACCAATGGCAATTGCGATACCGCCTAATGACATGATGTTGGCATTAATACCCTGCCAATGCATAACAATGAACGCACAAAGGATCCCAACAGGCAGACTTAATGCGATAACCAACGAAGAACGAATGTGAAATAAGAATAAAGCACAAACAATGGCAACAACGATAAACTCTTCAGCCAATTTCTCCCATAAATTTGTTACTGCATGGTCAATAAGTTTAGAGCGATCATAAGTCGCTTTAATTTCTACCCCTTCCGGTAAGCCTTTTTGCAATTGAGCCAATTTCTCTTTTACATTTGAAATGACGTTACTGGCGTTTTCACCAAAGCGCATGACAATTACACCACCAACAGCTTCGCCTTCTCCATTAAATTCAGAGATACCACGGCGCATTTGTGGTCCAAGATTAATATCAGCGATATCACCAAGTAATAAAGGCGTTCCCTTATCGGTTACTTTCAGCGGCAATGATTTTATTTCTTCAATACTGCTTAAATAACCCGAAGTACGAACCATGTGTTCAGCTTCCGCGACTTCGATAACCGAAGCGCCCGCCTCTTGATTCCCCTCTTTAATGGCTTTATTAATTTGTTGTAGCGTTAGGTTATAAGCTCGCAATTTATCAGGATCAATTTCCACTTGATATTGCTTCACCATTCCGCCAACAGTCGCAACTTCTGATACACCATCAACCGTTTGTAGTTCATATTTTAAGAACCAATCTTGCAAGCTACGTAATTCCGCTAAATCGTGCTTACCGGTTTTGTCTTGTAATACATAACTGTATACCCAGCCAACCCCTGTCGCATCGGGCCCTAATGTGGGTTTTGCCTCTGCGGGTAATCTAGGTGCAACTTGGCTTAAATACTCTAACACCCTCGAACGCGCCCAGTACATGTCGGTATCATCATTAAAAATGATATAAACATAGGAATCACCAAAGAATGAAAAACCACGAACCGTTTCCGCTCCCGGAACCGCAAGCATGGCGGTAGTTAATGGATAAGTCACCTGATCTTCCACCACTTGAGGCGCTTGTCCTGGGTAGCTGGTTTTAATGATCACTTGAACATCTGAAAGATCAGGCAAAGCATCGACTGGTGTATTCTTTACACTGTAAATTCCTGCAACAACTAAAGCAAAAGTCGCAACCAGAACTAAAAATCGATTTTTAATCGACCAACGAATAATGGCGGGGATCATAATAACGCCCCTTCTTTTTCAATCTCAATCAATTGATATTCATCATTTACTTTTTGAACTAAAAACTGAACCGCTTCACCTTCACGAAAAGAAGCCAAATCAATCTTTTTATCAACCGAAAAATTCATTTCACCCGCTTTCCAATCCCATTGTGAGACGGCTTTATGATCAAAGGTAACCATGCCAAAATCAGCCATTAGCATAGTAATATTGCCAGAAATCCACACACTGTTTTCAGGACCATTAATTCGGCTTAATTCTGCCGTCTTGCTTGATTCAGAGTCCAATAAGAATTGAGCTGACGTGACTACTTTATCGTTTTCTTTCAATCCCTTAACTATTTCTACTTTATTGCCTGCTTCGCGACCGGCGATAACTCGAGCTGAGCGATATTTCCCATTACCTTCATCCAATACCACTCGGGCCATGCCATTTGAACGGATGACCGCTTGACGAGGTATTGTTAATACTTCTTCTTTTGTTTTAGGGTGAATGGTGATGTTAGCGAACATATTTGGTTTCAATGCACCGTCTTGGTTATCAAATTTTAAACGCATGCGCATGGTTCGTGTTTTTGGATCCAAAATCGGATAAACGTAATCCACTTCACCTTCCCATCGTTTCCCGGGGACCGCATCTAACGTCATCACCGCTTTATTACCAGAAGATAACCAGTGAGCCTGACGTTCAAAAACTTCAGCATCTACCCATACATTTTCTAAAGGTCCTGCACTAATAACGATTTGAGAGGGTGATAAATAGCCACCTTCTCGAATATTTAAACTCGCAATGACACCGCTTGAAATCGCTTTTATCTCTATGTTTTTATTTGCTTTACCACTTCTAACAATAGAATTAACTTGAGCTTTATCCACACCCAATGACTGCAAGCGTTCTCTTGCGCCTTTGACCAGTCCTTTTCGACCTGTTCGATACGCGTTTAGTAGCTCTTCTTGTGCTTTCACCAATTCAGGAGAGTAAAGAGTAAATAACACATCGCCCTTATTTACCTTTTCACCTATGGCATTGATATTTAGCTTTTCAACCCAGCCTGCTACACGTACGTTTACTTGCCACAACTTACTTTCATCAAACGCGATATAACCCACAGTATCTATATTTGGAGACAGGATCGTTTTCTCAACAAAAGCACTTTTTACGCCTAAATTGTTCACCACGCTTGGATCTATTGTTACGGTACCCGCTGGTGACTTCTCACCTTGTGCATCGTCGGCATAAACAGGCACTAAATCCATCCCCATTGGTGATTTACCCGGCTGATCTCTGCGATAATTGGCATCCATAGGGGCAACCCAATACAAAGGCTCACTGCTTGATGATGCGCTATTTTCTTGAGCCGTCATCGCCATTGCGCTCATTGTGTGTCCCGAGTATAAATTCATGCTCGCTGCACCAACAACACCGCCAATAACAACTGAAAGTAATGCTATTTTAACTGGTTTCATATTCTCTTCCTTAATGCTCAGACGGGGTTATTTGTGGTGCAGATACGGCATAATCAAAGCCATTTAAATAAAAAGCTAAGTTACTGTATGTTTTACTTAAATCACTAAATAAACGCTGTTTCTCTAACTCAATACTCAGCTCATCATTGGCTGCGGAAATCACATCATTAAATTGTGCCGTATTATTTTCATAACCTCGTTCTACCGCTTTGGTTCTTTCTTTTGCTTGAGGCAATAACGTATTGTTGTAACGAGAAAGACGTTGTTCAAAATTCACTTTATCCACTAACAGTGAATTCACTTTGGCGTTCAATTGTCGTAATAGAACATCACGTTGTGATTTCGCAGAACCCACTTGATATTGTGCAGCCGCATAATTTTGATCTTGACGTTTATCGGTAAATAGAGGGATGTCCATCGTTAAATAAGCGCTGACTAAATCAGAGGCGGGTTGCCCTCCCATTCCATTCGCTTGACGATAACCGTACATGACCTCGACACCAAATTGAGGAGAGTAAGATTCATTGGCAATATCTACTTTTGTTTTTATTGCCGTGATCGTGAGTTCACTCATTTTTACACTTGGGTTTGAATTTAATAAGTCATAGAATTCAGTTTCTTGAGGTGATTTACTCGCTAATAGTCGCTCTAAGGTAGACCACCCTAATGGTGTTATTTCTTTTGATTTTTGATCCGCTAAGTTAGGTAACCATTCGCTAAGCTGCGCATAAATTCGTCCTTGTAATTGACGATTTGTTTGCAACTTCTCATCGAGTCGAGTTAGCTGAATCTGTGCTTGAAGAAGATCCTGACTTTCGCTTTTACCAATGGCGTAATTGGTATTAATGTATCTTTCCATTTCAGACAATAGCTGACGGTTTTCATGCAAAATCGCCTCTGCTTTTTGTAAGAAGCCTAGCTCTATCCACAGTTGAGTGATTGTATTTGCTACATCGAGTTCACGAACTTGAATTTGCATCGCCAATACATCCGCTTGCTGCCCAGTTTGCTTTTGTTGTAAATCTAAACTTGATCCTCGCCCAAACTTCTGCATTAATCCGACAGAAATATTGGTCATTGGATCTTCATCAAACTTAAAACTGTCTACTGGTAGCCCACCAAATCCGACTTTAAGAGTAGGATCAGCAAGCGTTGAACTTGCAATACCAGTGGAGCGTAGTGCTTGTGATTGCGCGTATATTTGCTCTCGACTTGCATCTGAAGACAACGCTTGTTCGATAAGCTGCGTCAATTGACTTTCTGCCAAGGCTTGACCTGAAAGTACTAGCGAGATCATTGAAGCTAACCACACCTTTTTAGAGCGTGTACGTAATGTATTTTTCATGGAATCATTCCAATAATGACGTGATCATAAAGACGGATCACTGCCATGATTAAACCGATAAATAAGCGTTAAATATCTTATTTAGAGAATTGATTTAATTGGAATTACGCTATTGGAGGGCGGTAAAGCGAAGAAGAGGTAAATGAACGTGTTTGCTCATTATATTGAGCATATACAATCACGGATGCAGTAGCATTAGTATGAGCAGTAAACCCGATAGGTAAAGCATAAACAGACACGACACAAATGGTTTTACAACAGCTATCACCTTTATCAGAACAATGATGACTGTTATCCATCAACATTAATGACATATCACACTGCATATAACTGGTGTCATTACTTTCAGAAGAGTGACAATCTGACATGCAATCCGTCATACTCTCTGTATTTTGTGCAGCTTCCATTGGCATATTCATCACCATTCCTTCCATTTTCATTGGATAGCTGTAAGCAGCACTTGATAGCACTAATGCCACCAGCGTAATACTTGTTACTAACCATTTAGAAAAAGAAGTAAACACGATAAAAAGTCCAAATACACAGAATATGAGGATAATAAGCCTTCCACTTAGGGTAAGGTCAATTCTTTTATGTGAAAAACGTCTCAAATTTGAAATCAACCGCTTACGAAACGTCAATGAATTAACGTAACGCATATTTTTACAAGAGAACTTTTGCTAGATTAGCGAAAAATTCAAGGATGTTCTTTTAATGAAAAAACCTCATAAAATCGCGAGTTTAGAGCTAGGGCGACTGTTCGCTCTGTTTGCGATTATTGCTTTGCATTCTCAAATCTTCATGACGTATTTATTAGTCGATGATGTTCCCGTTTTTGGTTATGCTTTTAATCAACTGACCCGTTTTGCTGTTCCCTTCTTTTTTATTCTGTCTGGTTACTTGATCCAACCTAAGTTATCAACATCACCGTTCAATACACTTAAGCAATACTCATCACCATTAATTAAGATCTGGCTAGTTTGGAGCCTATTATGTTTAGCAATGCCATTTAATTGGCAACGGGTAGCAACCGATGGGTATTTGGCTGAGCGTACAGGCTATTGGAATTGGTTAACTCAAAACCCTCTCAATGCCTTAATGGAAGGTGGTATGGTGCATTTGTGGTTTATCCCTGCACTGGTTATCGCGGTTGCGATTATCGCATTATTGATTCATTTCAATAAATCGTCTTTACTTATTCCTGTTGCGGTTATCTTTTATGCTTATGGCGTTATGGGCGGCAGTTATCAAACATTAACTGAAGTATGGACGCCCTTCTTTACTCGTAATGGCCCCTTCTTTAGTACATTGATGGTAGTGATTGGCTTTGAACTGAGAAAACGCAAGGTGACGTTATCTTCAACAAAATCCTTACTACTCTTGCTAGTAGGTATCGTTATTCATTTTAGTGAAGCGTATTGGCTAACCACTTATCATATTCCTTTTAATCAACATGATTTCTTAACAGGCACACCATTGATAGGTATCGGTCTATTTTTATTGTTGTTATCTAGACCTAATATAGGGAACCACCCGCTGACGTTTAAATTAAGTAGACATGTACTTAGCATTTATATTTGTCATTTATTGTTCGTTGCGGTGCTATGGAACCTAACAAAAATGATGGGCGTTACATTGGCGGTAAGAGATTTTACCGTTGTGTTCGGGACTGTTATATTATCTACTTCGTTTGTTCTTGCTGTAGATAAGACAAGTCTTAAGAAATGGTTATTTAGATAAAAATACAGCGATGCACGATATTTTTCGTGTATCGCTAATGTAATACCAATCAAATATGATTTAACTCATCAAATGCTTTCTTCGCTTCATCACTTGCCATTACTCGGCCATGACCCAAACCTGTCGTTGGGTACAACGTCACATTTTCAATATGCTCAGACGCTGATTTAGAGAGATCAAAACTAGTAAAACGGTCTTCTTTATCATGCACAATGATAGTTTTGTTTTTTCGCAGTTGTAATCGTTGGTATGGATTAAAACTGTCAATCGTACGTTGATATTGGTGTTCAATATCACCGACTATCGCTTTAAACAATTTAATCGAATAACCTGAGCGTTCAATACTACCAAATAAATTTTCAGTGTAATTCAATACAGGAGCAATAAGTAACAGCGGAGTATCATCTAACTTAATATGATGGCACTCTAAAACGGCTGCTGTCCCCATACTATGAGCGACCACACCAACCACATTTTCTTGAGCATCTAACACTGCATTTAGTCCTTCAATAAAGGCTGGTAAATGCGCATGCTTACCTTCACTTTGACCATGCGCTGAATGGTCAAAAGCCACCGCAGTAAAACCTTTAGAAGCGATGTGTTCCATTAATGGAAAGAATTGGCTTGAATTACCCGACCAACCATGAGCAAGTACCCATACTGGCCCAGAACCAAGTTGATAAAGACTAAGCTCACCTTCTGATGAATTCAATTTACTCTTTATTAGCCCTGTAGGTTCTGTATTTTTGGGTTTAGTTCTTACTGGGGTTAATAGTAGTTTTCGTCCCATTTTCTTAGCGTGATTAGGAATTAATGTGTGGTGCAAGCGTGTCACAATATTTAAGGCGCTGCGTTTAAAGCTGAATTTTTTCACTGTGCCAAAATAGATGTCCTGACTCATGCTCTCTTCCTGTTATAATTTTTATGCCATCATCTTATATTAACTCTATAAATTGTCGAGTAATCGTTCTATTTTATTAACAATTTTATCACACGCTTTAATTATCGTTCTTATTGTTTAAAATCAAAAAAACATAACATGTATAAAAAATGCATGTTATTAACTATTCTTTACGCTATACTTCTGCGGTATCCACAATTTTGAGAATCATTAATAATGAATATTACTGATAAAGCGGTAGAAGAAAAAATCCCACCTATTTTACGTTTAGGTTTCCGTCCCTTTTTCCTATTAGGTAGCATTTACGCAATCATTGCTGTTGCCATCTGGGTGTGGGCATTTCAAACTGGGCAACCTAGTCAGTTAACGGTTCCTGCATTATGGTGGCATGTTCATGAAATGCTATTTGGGTTTGCAATGGCGATTGTCGCAGGCTTTGTTTTAAGTGCAGTGCAGAACTGGACCAACGTTAAAGGAACCTCCGACAAACGACTCGGTTTTATTGTGTTGTTATGGTTATTGCCTCGATTTTTATTTTGGACAGCAGCTCCATTATGGTTAATTTCAAGTATTGAAGCCTTATTCATACTTGCTATTGCTTATGAAGTTGGATTTCGAGTTATCAAAACCAAAGGTGTCCGTAACTTCTTCTTCATTCCTCTCTTTTTAGTCGCAATTGCAGCGAACTTCGCAAGCTATGCCACGATCAAAGGAATGCCGCCTTTTACTTCTGCGGCCGTTTGGGAATCTATGTTGTGGTGGTTTACCTTACTGATTTCGGTAATGGGGGCACGTGTTATCCCTTTCTTTACTGCGCGTCGCTTTCAGTTTGAAAAAGCACAACCCGTCATGTGGTTAGAAGCCTTATGCAACATTCCTCTGGCAATGCTATTTGTTCTTAGCTTTTTCCCTCTTACCTCTGCTGAAATTAGCCCGTATTTAATGGTAATTGCAGGCACTGCACAATTAGTTCGCATGGCTCGTTGGAAAGGTCATAAAACATTAAGTGAGCCATTAGTATGGTCACTTCATGCTGGTTATTTATGTATCCCATTAAGTCTATTAATTCGTGGATTGGCGAGTAACGGTTTTATCTCTCATACCGCTATTCACTTATTTGCTATTGGTGCGCTAGGTGGTGTCATTCTAGCGATGATCGCTCGTGTAACGATGGGCCATACAGGCCGTGAGATCTATAAAGGACCTGTTATGTGGCCTGCTTTCGCTGCCATTATCCTTGCTGCCATTATTCGTTCTGTTGGTGTCATCATTTCCCCTGAATATATGATGAATATGATCAACATTGCCGCAATACTATGGGTATTTGCATTTGGTCTGTTTGTTTGGCATTTTGCGCCAATGCTATGTAAAAAACGTGTTGATGGTCACCCAGGTTAATTTGCAGTTCAAATAAACAAGATCTAACTCACACATTGCAGATCTTACTGTCAACATTAACAATAGTTAATGTTGACACCACCTTTCCTTAATCTTCCCCTCTGTATCCTTAGCTTAAATTAAAAAATATGAAATTTACTTTAAGGAATACAATATGAATGTATTAGGTTATATGCAAAAAGTAGGTAAAGCGTTGATGGTTCCCGTCGCTACGCTTCCTGCTGCCGCAATATTAATGGGTGTTGGTTACTGGATGGATCCAACAGGTTGGGGTGCAAACAGTGTATTTGCTGCATTTTTAATTAAATCAGGCGGAGCCATCATTGATGTAATGCCGATGCTATTTGCCATTGGTGTGGCGTTTGGTTTAAGTAAAGACAAAAATGGTTCAGCGGCACTGGCAGGTTTCATCTCTTTCACGGTGGTTACCACCCTTCTTTCTCCTGCGGTAGTGGCTCAGCTTGAAAACATTCCTTTGGATCAAGTACCTGCGGCATTCGCTAAAATTAATAACCAATTTATCGGTATTATTGTTGGTGTAATTTCTGCTGAAATTTACAATAAATACTCTACAGTTGAACTACCAAAAGCATTAGCTTTCTTTAGTGGTAAACGTCTTGTTCCTATCTTAACATCAATTGCGGGTATGGCTTTATCATTCGTACTTCTTTATATTTGGCCTGCTATTTTTGATGCACTAATCTCTTTTGGTACTCAACTTCAATCGATGGGTGCTGTAGGTGCTGGTCTGTTCGGTTTCTTTAACCGTTTAATGCTGAGTGTTGGCATGCACCATGCGCTTTATCCTGTGTTCTGGTTCGATGTTGTTGGTATTAATGACATTCCGAACTTCCTTGGTGGTGCGCAATCTATCGCTAATGGTACTGGTATTCCTGGTCAAACAGGTATGTACCAAGCTGGCTTCTTCCCTATCATGATGTTTGGTCTTCCAGGTGCAGCACTTGCTATGTACCACTGTGCAGAAAAACGTAACAAGGCTGCTGTATTCTCTATCATGCTTGCTGCTGCAATGGCGTCATTCTTTACCGGCATTACCGAACCGCTAGAATTCAGTTTCATGTTCCTTGCGCCGTGGTTATACCTGATTCATGCTATCTTAACGGGTCTATCTCTATTCATCGCGGCAAGCATGGAATGGATGGCTGGTTTTGGTTTCTCTGCAGGTTTAGTCGATTTTGTACTTTCAAGCCAAAACCCATTAGCGGTTAAATGGTACATGTTGATCCCACAAGGCCTTCTATTCTTTGTTCTTTACTACACAATCTTTAGATTTGCGATTAAGAAGTTTAACTTCCTAACTCCAGGTCGTGGCGAAGACATGAATAAAGATGACTCTGTAGAAGAGAACATTACTGATGTAACGAATGCGTACATTAAAGCAATTGGTGGTGCAGACAATATTCTAGAAGTAGATAACTGTATTACTCGCTTACGTTTAACAGTAAAAGACTCTGGTCTTGCTGATAAAGATAAACTGAAATCAATTGGTGCAGCAGGTGTTGTTCCAATGGGTAAAGGTGGCTTACAAGTTATCATTGGCTTAGGCAAAGTTGATAAAGTTGCTGCTGAAATGAAAGTGATTTTAAAGGTCTAACACATAAATATTCATACCAGATGTGATATCAATACTATTAATTTGATAATTAGTGATATTGATGTCATGTAATGTGAGTACAACTCAAGAGCCTTAACTCTTCCCCCTTGATAAGGCTCTTTATGATGTATTCCTATTTTTGGTATTTTCAATACTAACGCTCTAATCCCTCTCTTTTTCTTGCTACAATATCTGAACTAAACATAGAGAATACTTATGAAAATATTGGTTATAGAAGACGATCAAACCACTCGTGATTTTATTGCAAAAGCGTTAGAGCAAGAAGGCTTCATTGTCGATAGCTCTGGCGATGGTAAAGAAGGATTAATGATGGCAATTAGCTGTGAATATCAGTTAATTGTATTAGATCGCATGCTTCCTAACCTTGATGGTTTAAAGATTTTGTCTGCGATTAGAGCGACTGATAATAATACACCCGTTCTTATTCTTAGCGCTCTAGATAGCGTAGATCAGCGTGTTGAAGGCTTAACCGCGGGCAGTGATGATTATTTAACGAAACCCTTTGCTTTAGCAGAATTGCTAGCACGCATTAATATTATTTTGCGCCGTAATCGTCCAATAGAGAATACGTTGAACGAAATACAGATCAATAATCTAACCATTAATCTTCGCTCTCAAAAAGTCACCATAAATAACGCGCCTATCGCACTACAAAATAAAGAATTCATTTTATTGCGCTTTCTTGTCGAGCATGTTGATGAAGTTGTCTCTCGTATGCGCTTATTTGAAGCCGCATGGGATTATCATTTTGATCCAAAAACCAACGTCATCGATGTTCACATCGCTAAATTGCGTAAAAAACTAGAACACGGTGGCGCGGTAAATTTGATCGAAACGGTACGTGGAGCGGGTTATGTTATTAGACAAGCGTGATGAGCTATATCGTTCATCCATCTTAAAGCTATTAATCTGGTTTGCGGTTGGCTTATTCTTGATGATGGCTCTTCTTCTTTATCAACTGTATTCCACTTCACTGCAGCTATATAACCAAAACCTTGATGATTGGCTACAGGGGGAAACCTCACAGCTTCAATCCATAGCAAATAGCGAAGGTATTGAAGGGGTTCAACAGAGCATTGATAATAGTAAAGATAATAACCGCTATATTTATCAAATTGTCCACCACGCCTTCCCAATGCCAACAAATACATCGTCAACCTCTTACCCTGTTATTGCTCAGATTAAACAGTATCAAGCCAATAATGATTTTCCGAATATGCGAGCAACAAAAATTGAACTTCCAGATGGCTCACTGCTAACGGTTGGCATTGATCAAAATCGATATTTAAATTTCAAAAAACAATTGGATAGCTCTGTTATTTGGGGAACCTTCTTCCCGTTTATCGCCTTATGTTTAATCGCGATTCTAATTGCTATTTATATTCTTAAACGTTTAAATCTTGTCAATCAAACCATGCATCGTGTGATGTTAGGTGAGCGTAATGTTCGCTTAAAAGTTGGCCCTGATATGAATGAATTTGATTTACTGGCTTTGCATTTAAACAATATGCTAGAGCAGATGGAGCAGAGTGAATCAAAGCTTAAATCATTAACCGTAGATATCGCTCACGATTTAAGAACACCCATGGGACGCATTAAGTTACGTATTGAAGACCTTTTATATGATAATACCGTAACCGATTATCATCAGGAAAAATTAGAAAACATTCAATCTGATTTTTCTCTTCTGCTTGATACCTTTAATGGAATGATGGAGTTATATCACCTAGAAAATGGCGGAACTCCCATTAATAAACAGCAGTGTGAGCTCAGCAAAATAGTCCAAGATGCCATTGAATTTGCTGAGCCTACCGCATTAGATAAACAACAAATGTTGTATTTAACGATCGAGATGCCCTGCCGACTCTACGCTAATCCAAGCCTGCTCTTTCGTGCCGTATTTAATATCATCGATAATGCGATCAAATATACCCATCATGGTGGCGTGATTGAAGTGATTGTCGATTGCTTTGGTGTTGTGGTCGCCGACAATGGTATTGGAATAAAACCAGAAGATAGAGAGCGAGCATTAGATCAATTGGTCCGTTTAGATCCTAGCCGGACAGAGCATGGCTTTGGTTTAGGCCTTGCTCTGGTGAAAACAGTAATGAAAATACACAATGGAAAGATCAGCTTAAGTGACAACTACCCAGGCTTACGAGCCCGTCTATTATTTGACGACACAGTAAGCAGTACTCAATAAGTCATTACCGCAGTACATTCCAAGCCTCACACATCACTCTAAACTTATCGGCATTACCTGTCGCTCTGTCTGGGTGATGTTTCATTGCCAATTTTCGCCATTGCTTTCGAATGTCTTTTGCCGTGGCGCTTTCTGACAAACCAAACAATTTTAACGCCTGAATGCGATCTATTGTGGAAATAGCGCTTGAACCCCCTAAATAACGACGGTAGTTACTCCAAAATTCGTTCAGTAAACGCTTAACTTCATCTTCTTCTACTTGGTAATTTGTCCACTCTAAATAATATTCTCGAAGTGGATGTGTGGTATCAATAACGGGGGTTGTACCTACTGTTTCTACCACCGAGAACAGCTGTATGCTCATGGCTTCCACTTGCAACCATTGTTCTGGATACAACTCAGTTTGCAGTTGATAAAGTGCATTCATGATCAAAAAATTACGCTTAAACAGATCTTTATCTGGGCTTTCATCAAGTTGTGTTAGTAAGCCTTTTTCGATCAAATGAGAAGAGAGTGTATGAACTTTCCATTCTTGATCTGCTTCTTGTAATACCTCAAATAACGGCCAAACTAACGGGTTTTCAAACTTGCCGTCCGTTTTATCTAAATGCTTATCCATTACTTCTTATGCCTCATTTGTTCAATTCACATAATAATCATAAAAAATGGCAGCCATTTCTGACTGCCATTTAATTTACAAACTTAACTTACTGTTATTCAGCAATCTCTGCTTCTTCTAGCGTTTGTTGAGTTCGGCTTGCTGCTGTATCTTGTCCAAAACCTTTTAGGCCCACCACATGAACGTGCTCACGATCTTTGAAGATCTTACGAACCAGTTTATACGTCGTACCCTTCTCTGGACTGATGTTCTCTGGCGCCGCGATTAATAATTGCATATCCAAACGGTCACACAATTCAAATAATGTCGCGATAGATTTACCATCCAGACGTGCCGCTTCATCCAAGAACAATAGGCGACAAGGCATGATGTCTTTGCTACGAAGACGACGAGACTCATCTTCCCAACTTTGGATAACCATCAGTAGGATCGCTTGACCCGTACCAATCGCCTCACCTGTTGATAATGCACCCGACTCTGCTTGTAACCACCCATCAGCACCACGGTTTACTTCAATGTTCAGTTCTAAGTAGTTACGGTAATCCAGTAACTCTTCACCCAATGTTTGCGGAGAACGTTGACCTACATCGATATGTGGATTAATACGTTGGAACAGTTTCGCAATTGATTCTGAGAACGTAAAGCTAGGATTACCAAACAAGTCTTGATGCTGTGCTTGATGCTCAGACAGACCGGCTAATAACGTCGCATGCGTTTCACGGATACCAACGTTTAAACGAACACCCGTTACTTGACCAAAACCAATTTGAGATAAACCTTGGTTTAGCATACGAATACGGTTTTGCTCACGCTGAATCGTTTTACGTATAATGCTGGCAACACTTTCAGAACTTAATGCAAGGCGATTCTCACGAGAAGTTAACTCTTCAGTTAAACGACCAAGCTCCGTTTCCATCTCTTCAATGGCTTCAACTGGATCATCAGTACGAATAATATCCTGACGAATACGCTCACGAAGATGCTGATAAACCGCAATGTAGAATAGAACCTTACGCTCTGGCTTACTTGTATCTTCAGAAGCACGCAGCGAGTCACGTAGGTCTTCATTATCTGCAACTGCTAAACGAAGCGCACCTAATGATTTATCCGACATTGAGCGCAGCTCTTCAGCACTTAAATACGCCAATTCACGTTTGTGTAGACGACGCTCAACATCATTTTCACGAGCTAAACGTAGAACTGAACACCAACCTGCTTTTGCGTTAACCACAAAAGTGCGTAACTCTTTGTACAGTTTTTCAACTTTACGTGATTGCTTAACTAAGCCTTTAATCTCAAGTTCATTTGATGTGATGCTTTTTTCAAGCTCACTCTTACGACCACGAGAACTGTGTAGGCGTTCGTTCAATTCACCTTTACGAACTTCAGCACGCTCTAACGCACTTTGGTCAGCGTGAACACCAAACTCTTGCAGCTCACGTTTAAATTCCTGAACGGTCTCTTGCTTAGCTTGATGCGAACTCTTAAGCGATGCCATTACTTGGTTATATTGGTTTGCTTGAGCTTGGGATAGCTTTTGTTGCTCTTTCGCTTTAGTACGCGCTTGTTCTGCTTGTACTAATTTCGCTTTAAGTTGTTCGTTTAGTTCACTGCTCTTATTAAGCAATGTAACCGCATCTTCATAGCCGAAGTGATGGCGACGCTCGACTAAATCAGAAATAGCAAACAATTGTGCTTTAATGCTTTGTAACTGCGCATCAATTTGCTCATGTTCAGCTTTTAATGCATCAAACTGTTCAGGATCCACTTCTAATGCACGTTGCAAGCTTTCTAACTCAACAATCACTTTACCATTTTGACGTAGGAAACTTTCTGCTTCTGATACTTGTTCAACTTGAACACTGATCTCTTCAAAACGCTCAGTGATGGTTTCATCTTCAAGCACATTGATATGAGGTGCAATTTTAGCTAATTGAGACAGTGCCTCTTTTGATGCTAACAGTTGAGATTTGTGTTGTTGCTCAGTCGCTACCAATTCATTTAATTGACGGCTCGTTTGCGATAATTGCTCACGTGCTTTTTTCAATTCAACTTCTGGATCGGCATCAAACGCGACTACTAGGTGTGTTGACACGAAACCATTGAAGCTTTGGTATAAACGTTGAAGTTTTTGTGAATCAAATGCCGCTTTCGCGTGCTCTTCAACCGCAATTTCACGTTCTTCACGTAATGTGTCTAAACGTTGCTCACGAGCAGCGCGACCAAACAATGGCAGCTCAGGGAAACGAGAGTAACGCATTTGGCGATCATTTAGGTGAACACAAACCGCATTCTCCATTTCATCGGCATCAAATACGCTGTCATCAAACGCGTCAATATCGCCTTCAATGATGTAAAGATCATCTGGGCAATCATCAAGATCCACCAGTTTTTCTTTGATACCAGATAAATCAGACACAACGATAGCATGACGAGCAGGGCCGTAAAGCGAACTAAAATACGGTGCATCACTTAACGTAATATCATCGTAAATTTCAGAAAGCAGTACGCCACCTAATGTATCCGCAAGACCTTTAAGGCGAGCATCACCACTACCACCAGGAGCCGCTAAACGTTCAATCTCACCATCTAACTCTTGTTTACGAGCAGCAAGGCGATCTTTATTGGTTGAAAGTACGCGTTCGTTTTCTAGCGTTTCTTGCATTTTACTGATAACCATGTGGCTATCTTCTAACTCAACACCACACTGATCATTCAGTTTATGTAGCGCATCATTACCTGCAATCCATTTCGGTGCGATTGATTCTAAACGCTGAGTTTCAGAACGAAGTTGCTGTTCTTGACGCTTTAGCTCTGAGCGTTTATCAATGATATTTTCTTGCTGTTCTTGAACGGTTTCAAGCATCTCTTCATAACGAGCTTGTTCTTCTTCAAGTACGATTTCAGAATCAACAGTGATATTAAAACGTTTTGCATATTCAGCCGCCAATTCTTGAGCTTGACGTTGTAAACGCACGGCACGTTCTAAATCTTTGTATTGCGCTTTAAGCTGTTCTGCACGCTCTGCAATATTGCTGAACTGGCGAGCTTTCTCAATTAAGGCTTTTGCTTTATCTGACGCTTCGCTTCGCTCAACATGACCGGCAATTGAGGTAACTAATGCTAAGCCACGTTCAAATTGTTGAACGGCAGCAGAAGAAAGGTCCAGCTTATGTTTAATAGCAAGAAGTGCGATTGTTTGACGCTCTTCTTTTGCTTTTAACTCAGATTGAAGATCGACTGCATTGTGTTGCGTTAGTTCATCATTCGCTGTTAGCTGCTGTGCTTTTTCAAGTGCTTTAACGGCTTGTTGATATTGAAGCGCACGGGTTTGCTGCATATCCAACGCTTGTTGGTAGTCAGCAAGTTGTGTTTTAAGGCTATCAACTTCTTCTTCAGTTAATTGTGCTTGCTCTTCTGACATCGCAAGTTGTTCAGCGGCTTCTTCTACCACCATAACTTGCTCTTCTAGACGCTCTGTTAGCTCTTCTAGATCTTCAGAGTAGCGTTCAATCTTCTCTTGTTGACGAACGGCTGTTTGCACTAATTGAAGATGATCTGAGGCTGCTTGATAATCTTGTTCAAGACCTGATTCTGAATCCGTAAGCAGTTCTAGTTCGCTCTGCATGTTGTTCAATACAGAAGATAAACCAACCAAGCTGTTTTGTGCATTCATTAACTCAACACGGTGCGTTAATGTTTGTTCCAGTTTTTTACGACGATCATTCGCATGACGCATATAATCTGAAGCAACATAGTTGGTTGATTCAGTAATTAAGCGCTTAAATAAATCACGATCAGACTGTGTTGTTTTGATCGCTTCTAATGTCATGCGGTTTTCACGCAATGCCGCCTCCATATCTTGGAAGGCTTTCTTAACACCACCATTTTGTGGTAATAAGTAATCACGTAAAGAACGCGTGATTGCACTAGAGATACCGCCGTATAAAGATGCTTCAAGTAGACGATAGAATTTAGAACGATCACTGGTATTACGAAGTTTCTTAGGCAGAACACCGTAATCAAACATTTGCGCGTGGTAATCAGTGACTGAGTTAAACGCTTTGAACTGAACACCTTCGTATTCAGCCACAATGTCTTTTACTTCATTAATTTGACGAACACGCGCTTGGTTTTCAAACACCGATTCAATCATTAAATCGGTTGCTTTCACGTGACTTGACAAACCGATAATAATAAGCGGTTTGATGTCTCCCTTCTTATCACGACCAGCAACTTGCTGTAATTTAACCGCAAAAAGAACACGTTGATTACGCGAGTTTACTACGTCTAGTGCAGCATAACAGGCACCCGGCTTTAATTTACCGTGTAACCCTTTATCACGTGATGCTTGTGAGCTACCCGCTTCGGTTGTGTTACGGAAATGCAGTAGCGATTGATCCGGAATTAGCGTGGTGATAAACGCGGCCATTGTGGTCGATTTACCGGCACCGTTACCACCAGAAAGTGTTGTTACTAGATTATCAATATCAAAGGTACGAGCAAAAAAGCCGTTCCAGTTAACCATGGTGAGTGATTGATATTTACCACGTTCAATCATGCTCATGCATCACCTTCCAATTCTAATTCATGCTGCTCTTCTGCAGATACATCACTTAATTTTTCATTTTCATCAAGATCGAAGCTAGATTGGCTCGATTCTTCATTGTGAACGACAACCGCTTCACCATCACGGATCAAGCGCAGTTGTGCTTCTTTCATATCATCATTAGAGCGAACATCTGCACCAAAACGGAATACCGCTTCACTGATGCGGAATTTACCCTGCTCACCTACTTGAATGATCATACCTAGACGCTTTAAACGACGCAGTGAAGTACGAACTTTATCAAACAGCTTTTCTTTATCTAAGTCAGAACCTGATGCACGGTTAGTCACTAACTTCATTAGCTTTTGTTCATCAGCTAACACTAATAGCTCATCAAACAGCTCTTGGTTCGTAAAGATACCTTCGTGAGCCAAACGCTCTGGGCTTAGGTATAAGAAACACAAGACTTTACCAACTAGCATGTCTATCTCAGCCAATACGCTGCGTGCAATGAAAGAGGTAGAGCGCGGACGTAAGTAAAAGAAACCTTCTGGTGCTTTTACTAATTCAGCATGATAACGCTGATAAAACATACCAAGCTCATGTTCAAACTCACACAATAAACCGTGGTTATCTAAATCTTCACTGGCAATATGGCGGCCAGAACGCAATAAACTGTCTAATGCTGGGAATAATGGATTAGCAATTGCTTTTGCTAACTTCTCAGGCATAAATTCTTCAATATTTGTCAATGACATTTGCTTGTACCTTCGCACCGAATTCGTTAATAGACTGCCAATCAGGTTGAACGGCTTGGAAATCGGCTTCTGAATAACCGAGACGCACGGCTTGATCTACCACTAAGCGGGCCAGATCAAAGTGCTGAGAATGAGGATGAATCGCTAGATACTTTTTAAGTACAGTACCCAACTCAATCGCCTCACCAGTGTCTTTATGATGTTGTAGCATTTCACTGATCTGTTCAGCTAAGAGATCGGCAATAATGGTCAGCTCTTCAAATTCCATTTCTTCAGGGACGATACCGGTTACTTCATCATCACGCAGCATGAGCGTTTCATCACGCATATCACGTAGACGCTCTGTATCTGCGTACGTTAATAACCATGGCGCATCAAAATACCCTTTTACAGAATCACGCAGACGCTGACTAAAGGCACGGTTTTTATCCATATCAATTGCGGTACGAATAAATTTATGTACGTGTCTGTCGTAGCCAATCCATAAATCAATCGCTTGTTGTCCCCAACTCACAATACGGTCAAGCTTCATTTGCAATGAATACAGCATGGCGTCAATAAACTCTAACTCGTCATTACCATAAACAATTTCTTGAATATTCAGTAATTCCGTTTGAAGTTGATCACCTGCTGCTTGCAATGAATCTTGTAATTCGCGCAAGTTACCCGAGGTTTCATCAAGTAGCTTTTCACAGCTCGAGATCGCTTCACGCCAGTTTTGGTTTAGCAGCACAGCAATTTCTTCTTTAACTGATTGTTGTTGTTCATCCATTACGCGTTGGTTTAGATCGATACGATCAAAAATCTCTCCAACAGAGTATTTCAAAACACCGAATACGTTTTTACGCCAGTGCTTCGCATCACCACCTTTTTCAGCCGCTTGCGATGCTTTCTGGATCTCTTCTGCAACCATCGTCAACTGAATAGAAAGCTTCAATTTAGAGAATTGACGGTGGCGCACGTAATAATCGGTAATACCAATCGCTAATGGTGTTAGACGATAGATGTTCATTCCATCGGTACTTTCACCACTAAAGCGGCTAATTAAACGTTGTTTTACTAATTCATTGATTGCATTGTTCGCACGAAAAGCAATGGTGTCATTGGATTGACCAAATAAACCACTGATGATGCCAAACGCATCGTGAAGTTCACCTTCACCCAGCTCATCATCAAATCTTTCATTACTGAGAACAGCAATGGCCAACAAAAATGCCAGACGCTCGGTCGGCAAGTTCAATGAGAAATCGTGCTGTTTTACCCAGCCAACCAGTTCATCAACCGTTTGGTCTGTAACAGCATTAGAAAACTCACTCATTGTGTATCCTTTGTGTACATCATTATTATTTTCTCCTCGTCCATATATAAATATAACGACCAAGAGACAGATAAGGTTCTTGACGGCATAACTACTCGTCTATAGTACCCTGTTTTATGGTGGTAACTTAAACTGTTTCCAACGTGGCATGCTATCAAAAACATGAGAAATATTGCCACAAATCACACTTTTCAATAGAATATCAACCTTAACCGCCCCGTGCTGTTCAATTTGTTGTACAGCGGAGTAAATAAGTGAACATTGAGACTCTGACCGCATCTATATCCCATATCTAATATGGTAACTGGCGCAGAATTTGCTTACTATACACCATGATAGCTTCATATCTTGCCATACTATAATTTGACGAATATCACTTTTATCTACGCCATACAGGCTCTTTGTAAATGTGTAGGTGATGTCGTCGAAATTACGGTCTTTATTCACAGTGGTTAAGTTATGATATTATCTATTGGAAACAAGCATTGTCGCATAAGAGCTCAAGGAAGTAACAGCATGACGCTGTTTTTTGCTCTCAAGTGGTGATTTTTCATTCTATATCAGCGGTAATAGTCAAAAAATATGTTTGAGTTAAAGAAGTTTGTATCATCAATGCTGATGCCCTTGCCAGGATTACTCCTGATTGGCTTCATCGGCCTATTCATTTTATGGTTTTCAAAAAGGAAAGGGTTTGCCTCTTTTTTACTGACACTGTCTCTTATTGGGATTTTCTTATTGTCTTTTCAACCCGTCACAACACCATTACTGAAATCTACAGAGCGAATATATCCTTCGTATATAAGCCCTGAAGCCCCTGTAGAGTATGTTCTAGTTCTTGGTAATGGTCATGTTGTTGACGACGATATCTCACCGATCTCTGAATTATCACGCGCCGCTGTTATGCGTTTAGCTGAAGGGATCCGTATTTATCGAATGTACCCTGGCGCAAAGTTAATTTTGTCTGGCTATAAGGGCGGAACAACGGTTAGCCACGCTCGAATGATGGCTCGTGTTGCGCTTTCTCTTGGGGTTAATAAATCAGACATTCTTTTATTAGAAAGAGCAAGAGATACGCAAGAAGAAGCAATTCAAACACTAAATTCAGTGGGAAATAAAACCTTAGTTCTTGTTACTTCGGCAAGCCATATGCCACGCGCAATGGCTGAATTTAACAAGTTAGGTATGAACCCTACTCCTGCTCCAACAAATTACTTAGCCCATTCTGAGATTAAACAGCCATGGGAAAAATACGCACCAAAAGCCAAATATTTAGAGCAATCTGAGCGTTTTTGGTACGAACAGATGGGTCGTTGGTTTATGCAATTGAAAGACATGCTCGTCGCCAATGAACAGCAAGCACAAGAAACACCACAGGTTGAAATAAATGATGTATTAGATAAAGTAGATGAGATAAAAAACTCACTGCCTTTACCTAAAAAAGACAATTTGTAATATTAATATAATCAGTTAGACATTAAAAAGGCCCGGAACTAATTTACTTAGTTTTCGGGCCTTTTTCGTTTAGCTGTCTGACTAAGACGTAAATCAAGCCAATAAAGCTCGTACTTTTTCTAAATCTTCAGGTGTATCTACACCAGCGGCTGGTGCTTCTTTTGCTACAGCTACATGAATTTTTTCACCGTACCAAAGCACACGCAATTGCTCAAGACACTCGATTTTTTCAAGTACGCTTGGTTGCCAATTAATATAAGTATTAATAAAGCCAGCACGATACGCATAGATACCAATATGACGAAGCAATGGATTTGCAGTTAGGCTCTCGCCTTTTGCAAACGCATCACGATCCCATGGGATCGCCGCTCTGCTAAAGTACAACGCATAACCTTCTGCATCAGTCACTACTTTAACTGCATTTGGATTAAATACATCGTCTTCTTCATCAATCTGTACTGCTAAGGTTGCCATAGGCGCAATCGAATCAGATAAATCCTGAGCGACTTGTTGAATAATACTTGGTGGAATAAGTGGTTCATCCCCTTGTACATTCACTACGATTTCATCAGCGGTAATGCCACATTTTTCAATCACTTCAGCTAGGCGCTCTGTGCCTGACTCGTGATCGGGTGATGTCATACATACGTCACCACCAAAGCTTTTAACTACCGCTTCGATACGAGGATCATCGGTTGCAATAATAACGCGATCAGCCCCCGCTTTTGATGCTTGCTCATAAACCCATTGGATCATCGGTTTACCACAAATATCAGCCAATGGCTTACCTGGTAAGCGTGTTGACTGGTAACGAGCAGGAATTATGACTGTGAACGACATAGCTCTACCTCTTCCATTGTCATACGACGAGCTTCAGGCTCAAGCATTACTGGAATACCTTCTGTGATTGGGTATGCAAGACGATCGATTTTACAGATCAATTCTTGCTTATCTTTATCGTAGTTAAGTTTTCCATTACATACAGGACAAGCAACGATTTCAAGAAGACGATAATCCATATTGTTCTTTTACCTCTATAATTTTATCTAATATTTGTTGTGCTTTTTCTTCTGGGAATTTGGCATCAACTGGTAAATACCACCATGACGATTGAGCAAAAGACTGACACTTAACCGCATCTTTCTCCGTCATTATTAATTGCTCGCCATACTGCATTAAATTTTCAATTTCTGTTGGTTCAAACGCTTTATGATCACCAAAGCCTTGGGTATGAACCACATCTGCCTTTAACGAGATTAACGTATCAAAAAAACGTGGTGGATGACCAATACCAGCAAACGCAACCAAGTTGGATAATGAAGAAATTACGCGCTTTTCACCTGTCACTAGGTTAATCGCCTCACTCGGCTCAAGCTTCATTGAAATTTCGTTCTCTTTTGGTTGCTCTCCATTACAAATTAAGAAATCTACCGTTGATAAACGATCAGTTCCCTCTCTTAATGGCCCTAATGGGATGTATTGTCCATTACCAAAACGACGTTTGCCGTCAATAATAATAAATTCAATATCACGTTGTAGAGCGTAATGCTGTAAACCATCATCAGTGATGACGATATCTACACCTTGCTGCTCAAGCATTTTAACCGCTTCACTGCGAACAGGGGCAACAGCAACATCCGCTTTGGTGCGTTGTTTTATCAATACTGGTTCATCGCCGGAAATATCAGGCGTGGTCGTCTCGGTAAGCAAAAATGGATAATACGGTGCTTTACCACCATAGCCACGAGAAGCGACCCCAACTCTGTAACCTTTTAATTGAAGTTGCTCAACGAGCCATACAACAACAGGGGTTTTACCGTTACCACCCGCAGTGATATTACCCACAACGACAACAGGAACAGAAGATCGGTAGCTCTCTTTCTTACCTGACTGATAATCTGCTTTACGCTTTGCGGCTAACCGTTTAAATACGCAACTGAGTGGCCACAATATCGGCCACAACAATTTACCTAAAAAATGGTTATCAAACCAAATCTTCTCAACCATTAATCACCAAACTGAATGCGATGTAACTGGGCATAAGCACCATCATGTGCAATTAGTTCAGCATGAGTTCCACGCTCAACCACTTCACCTTCATCTATCACTAGGATCTGATCCGCACTTTCAATGGTTGATAAACGGTGTGCAATAACTAATACGGTTTTATCTTTTTGCAGCTCATCTAGAGCCGACTGAATCGCTTTTTCTGATTCGGTATCTAATGCAGAAGTTGCTTCATCAAGAATTAAGACTGATGCATTTTGCAATAGAGCACGAGCAATTGCGATACGCTGACGCTGACCACCGGATAAATTCGCACCATTTTCACCAATCATGGTATCAAAACCCTGCTCCATCTTATTGATGAAGTCTGACGCATAAGCCAATTCTGCCGCTTTCTCAATTTCTTCGCGAGTAAACTTACCCTCTGATGCATAAGCTATATTATTTGCTACCGTATCATTAAATAAGTGCACATTTTGCGACACTAACGCAAAGTGTTTACGAAGATTAGGAAGTCTATAATCTTCAATTACATTGCCATCTAACGAGATAGATCCAGAGTCAACATCGTAAAAACGGGTAAATAGATTGGCAATGGTACTTTTACCAGAACCAGAGCGACCGACTAATGCAACCGTCTTACCAGTAGGAATATCAAAGCTCACGTTACGTAATGCTGGTCCTTCTGATGTTGGGTAAGTAAAGGTGACATTTTCAACTTTAATATCGCCTTCCACTTTATCTTTAGTAATAACACCGTCGTCTTTTTCTTTATCCATATCAATTAATTCAAATAACGTTTGACATGCCGCCATACCTCGTTGGAAATCAGACGTTACGCTGGTCAGTCCTTTAAGCGGACGCAATAAACCAAACATAGCAGAGAAAACAACCGTAAATGTACCCGGAGTCAATGTCTCTTTAATAGAATCTACACTTGCTAAATATAAAACCGTAACCAAAGCAAAAGAAGCAATCATTTGAATAATTGGGTTAGCTAAACCTTGAGCTACCACCATTTTCATGCCTTGTTGGCGCATGTGATTACTGATGTTATCAAAACGTTCAGACTCAACCTTTTGACCCCCATAGCTAAGAACAACTTTATGGCCTTTCAACATTTGTTCAGAGGTTGCTGTTAATGAGCCCATCGCCGTTTGCATGTTTTTACTGATCTTTCTAAAACGTTTAGAGACAAAACTAATCGCGAAAGCAACAACAGGGGCAACCACAACAAGCACTAAAGAAAGCTGCCAACTATTCCAAAACATCAAACCAAGCAAACCAATAATACTTGCTGATTCACGAACAATATTCACTAAGGCTTTACTGGTTGCTGAAGCAACTTGCTCTGAGTCATACGTAATACGAGACAGTAAGCGACCTGTAGATTCTTGATCGAAATAACTCACAGGCATGTGCATAAAATGATTGAATATTTGACGACGAATTCGCATCACGACATTACTCGCAACCCAACTCATACAATAACCAGAAATAAAACCACTTAAGCCACGAATAAACATCATTGCTAAAATGATAAATGGCATTTTCTTCAAGAAATCTGAATCCGCGTTACCAAAACCTTCATCTAATAATGGCTTTAATAACGAAAGCATATATGTATCGCTTAATGCATTAATCACCAGTGCAACAACAGCAACCCAAAGCCCTGTCTTATACAGAGAGATTAGTGGCCATAAACGCTTAAATGTTGCCCATGTAGATTCGTCTTTTTCAATAGTCATAAGTACTTATTCTTCATATACAATTACCTTTATTCTACTCTGAATTTAGATTATCGCCAAATAGCTTTCTGTACCAGACACTGTGATTGAGCAATGAATAACCTTTAATCTTCAAATCATCCCCTTCACTAGTTATTCTTACCTGTCCTAATTGTGCAGTATCTAACCACTCAATCTCTTTTTCGAGGTATCTTTGTTTGATTTTTTGACTCGGTAAATTCCATGGCGTAAATCGACCAGTAGAAACAACAGCTATTTTGCCCTTCATCTTTTCGGCCCATCGATCCGTCGAAGAGGTATTTGAGCCGTGATGCGGTACTAAAAACACATCGACATCATCAAATTGATTTTGATTTAATATTAACATTTCAGAAATTGCATCAATATCACCCGTTAATAAAAATGTCCATTGCTCAATCTTAACTTTAATTACACATGAATGAGGGTTATAAGCTCTCGCAACCATTTTAGGAGGCCAAATCGCTGTAAACTCCATGCCTCCCTCTTTCCATTGTTGACCTTTAATACAGGCTTTATTATTTAATCCAAACTCACTTGTTCTTATCCACTCTGGCTTAAATGTATTAATTAAATGCATTTTTCCACCGGCATGATCATTGTCTGAATGACTAATAATTAAGCCATTAATCGACTTAACACCACGCGAATATAGAATAGGCTCTATGACACTTTCTGCAATACTGCCATTACTCCACTTCATGCCTGTATCATAAACAACGGTGTGTTCTTGATTCGATAATAGTACCGACAGACCATGACCGACATCTAAAAAATCAACCTGCCATTCTTGTTCTGGTTTAACAAGCAATGATCCTACAAGTAAAAAAATAATAGGCTGAAAAAAGAACTCGAATGGCAAGGTAAGCTTAAGAACAAAGAATAAGATAATCGAAATAAGAACAACGTTGATGTACATCGGTAATATTAACCATGATTGCTCCGCTTTTTCAGCCAACCACCATACAGGGTAGAGCGATACATTCGCCAAAGACCAAAACCATGCTGAAATATCACGATTAACCAATTCAGTGACCACTGCAAACAAACTTAACGGAACCGTAAACACACTAACCCAAGGGACTGAAGCGAGATTAATCAATGGGGACAGGTAACTCACGCCAGAGAAGAAATAAGCTTGCACAGGCGCTAGCAGAATAAATAGCCCAAATTGAATAAAAACAACTTGACTCCACTTTCCCACTAATGAATATCGTTTATGTTTCATTAAAATTTGATAACAATGTAGTGATAAGAAAACGACACAGACAGCACTAAATGAAAGCCAAAAACTCATTGAAAGAGACGAGAATGGGTTAATAAGCAAACAAATAAATAAACACCACAAAAACAATACGTGCTTTGGCCAGTAAAATCTATTGATCAATAAAATAGACACTATAAAACACGCAATCAGCGCTCTGACCGTCGGTAATGAAAAATCAGCAAGCCATGCATAAAATACCGCACAGACAAAACCACTAATCGCAGGAAACCATCGATTATTCATGCTAGCGTGCATAATTCGACCTATTTTCCCTAACCACCAACCAATCGCAAAAACAAAGCCAATATGTAAACCAGAAATTGCCATTAAATGAGCTAAACCGGAGTTCCGTAATATTCGCCATTCATTGCTATCGATATCACCTTTATAACCAAAGGTTAAAGCAAGAAGCAAAGACTGATATTCCTTGCCTACCGTATTATCATAAACCTGAGTAAACCATTGACTTCTATATGAGGCTGAACTGTCAATCAAGGTTGCATTCGTAACCTTACCGTAAGAATGAATACCTTTTGCTAAGGCGTAATCCTCAAGTTTGTAACCGATTTCGTTATGTCGCCCTATGGGAGGGCGTAATGTCACATCAAATTGCCATTGTTGGCCTTGTTTGAACAATATCTCTTCAGGATCATTATCAAGCCCTTTTTTATAATCACGGATCGACAATCGTAATAAGGGTCGATGAAAAAAATTCATTGATTGAGTATTAATCTCAAGAACTTGAACTAAAATTGATGATGTTCTTTCGTTAAATGCAATTAGACTTTGAATTTCGCCTTTGATGGTAATATCATGACCTTGACTATAAAGCCGCTTATTGGCACTTTCATAGTAAGTTATGTGTAAGGATGTGATGATTAACCCCAGCAGGATGCCTTGTATTAATTTAGCTTGGGGCAATTTTAGTGCGATTATATAGCTAAAAATACACAATGAAAATACAAACGACGGCAGGTTTGTTGGCCAGTAGGCTGACGACAGAAGAATAAGAATTACGACAGCGATCTTTATACGCATGTCATTAAACAGAAGCATTAACTCATGCCAAGAAAATTCATTAAACGTTTTTTACCGAACCACGAAACCATTAAACGCCAAAAAGCATTAAAAGTATTTGGCAACGTATTGTACAACCCAAATTTATGGTGTTTGAACCGTCGCTCTGCTGCGGGTGCTTTTGCTGTCGGGCTGTTTATGGCTTTTGTTCCTCTTCCTAGTCAAATGATTATGGCGGCAGGCCTTGCTATTCTTTGTGGTGTTAATCTACCACTATCGATTGCATTAGTTTGGGTTAGTAATCCTGTCACCATGCCGGTGTTATTTTATGGTGCCTATAAGATTGGTGCTTGGGTGCTCTCAACCCCTGCTCAACATTTTCACTTTGAGCTTTCATGGGAATTTATTGGATCACAAATGTCGACTATTGGGCCTCCTTTCCTTCTTGGATGCGCAATTTGTGCCATTGCTTCATCACTTATTGGTTATTTTGGTATCCGAGGGCTTTGGCGCTATTCCGTCGTAAGAAGCTGGAAAAAACGAACATTACGTTTGAAGTTTCCACACAAAAACTAATTTAGCCTCTCTTATTATGCTCTTACTATAGCTGGCAGTGATTTTTTGCTGTCAGTTCACAAAATTCCTCTTACTAACAAACAGTATGATAGCTCCAATATGATATAATTGCCTATATCTTAATAATTGGGCTTTTCACTTACTGTGAATAAATAATAAAAAAAATACCAATACCATTTATTACTGCTACTTAAGGAATACGACATGCATGAACTGACTGAGTGTCCCAAGTGTCTTTCTGATGAATTGCTCATTTCAGATAATGAAAATACAGTGATCTGTTCAGATTGCGGAGTAATAAAAAAAGAGGGTACTTGGCTTGTGGGGGAAAAAGAGAACATAATATTTACTACATAATAAAATAATATAAATAAAAAAAAGCCCACACAATTAAGTCTGGGCTTACTTTTACTGTATCAGCGTTATTTTGTAATTACGCGAATATTTCTTGTAGCTGAGGAACCACTTGCTTCTTACGGCTAAGTACGCCATCAAGCCAAACTCGGCCATTCTCTGTCGCTTTACCGTAAGCTTTTTCTGTTAGTTCTGCATTATCACTAACCACTAATAGCTCAGAGCCTTCTTTCATGATATCCGTCAAAAGTAAGATCATAGTATGACGATTACCTTCCACTTTCATTGCTGCGATATCTGCTTCTAGCTCTTCTTTGATGTCATCAAATACAGAAAGATCGATTACTTCAAGTTGGCCAATACCAACAAGTTCACCGTTCATATTGAAGTCTTTAAAATCACGCATAACAAGATCACGCACTGGCGTACCTTCTACTGCTGATTTCACTTTAAACATATCCATGCCTAATTCTTTAAAGTCTTCAATACCTGCGATTTCAGCAAGTGCTTCAACACATTTAATATCAGCAGTTGTGCATGTTGGTGATTTAAAAATTACTGTATCACTTAAAATTGCACATAACATAATGCCAGCAATATTTTTTGGAATTTCAACATTGTAGAAATCGAACATCATCTTAATGATTGTGTTACTACAACCAACAGGACGGATCCAACATTCTAATGGTGTAGACGTTGTTAAATCACCCAATTTATGGTGGTCAACAATACCAACGATCGTTGCTTCTGCAATATCATCAGGCGCTTGAGTCAGCTCTGAATGGTCAACGATGTACACTTCTTCACCAGCGTAGCTCGTTTTAAACTCTGGAGATTCTAAACCAAATTTATCAAGAATAAATGCGGTTTCAGGAGAAAGTTCACCTAAGCGAGCAGGAATAGCAGCTTCACCGATTTGATTTTTTAAGTAAGCAAGTGCGATTGCACCACAAATTGAATCTGAATCTGGGATTTTATGGCCCACTACATACATTGACATTCTATTACTCTCCTTTAAATATGCGCGATATTCTAACAAATTGAGGGAATTTGAAAAGCAAAAAGGCTTGTACCTTTCGATACAAGCCTTTAAATACTGTAATTCAATTTGTTGTTTTGCTTTCAACCATTTTTAAAAGCTCTCAGAAAGAACGCTTAAAAATGGTATCCCGTAGGGGAGTCGAACCCCTGTTACCGCCGTGAAAGGGCGGTGTCCTAGGCCTCTAGACGAACGGGACACTATGAAGGTGTAAACACCTTCATATCTTTTTAATTTTCAACCTCTGCAAAGCTGCTGGGTGTAATCATCAAAAAGCTCAAAACAAAGTTTTTACTTTATTTTGCTTGAAGTGTCATTTAAATTACTAAAAGTAAGCTGCAAGCAACTTTTGAAGACTCGGTTCGCGTCAATGTTTCACTTCTGCTGAATTCACATTCCTTACCAAGTAAAGTTTGCTCTAACAACGGAGCCGAATTATAGAGATTTGGCGATGAGTTGCAAGTCTTTTTTTTATCACATTCGTCATTCACTCAAAAAAGAACAATTAGACCAATGCAATTAATTAAACTTCCCACTCTTTTTTCATTCTTTTAATTACATCATAAGGCACATCGTGCGTGCTTTTAAATTGGCCCTTGCACACTTCAATATTCAGCACTGCTCCGTATTGTCGGGCAATTTTCCGATAAGCATCCATTTCCCACTGCTTAACAAACGTATTCGCCACCACCACACTTCTACCATGATAAAGATTAAATTCACATTGAGATTGGCACCATTGATGAGCCGAGCTTAATAATGATCCTTCAAAGCTATACTCATTATCATCATTCACAAAAAACTGATCCGCCTCTATATGTACCAAATCCAATGTTTTTGCCAATGTTGATTTTCCACTACCAGGTAAACCTCTCAATAATCGTAATTCTAATTTATTCATCGTTAGCTCTGCTCTTTCATTAAATTCTGTCTTACAAACTCAGTAAATACTTTCATCCTTGAAGGCATGTATTTATTTTGAGCATACTGCATCGCGATAACACCGTGATAATTCCCTTTTATCTGCCAATCAGAAAGAACAGGAACCACCTCGTTATTATCTAATGCCTCTTTAATAACAAAATCAGGAAAGATCCCAATACCAAAACCATCCTTAACGCCATTTAATCTCATTTGCGAATGGTTAACAGCGTAACGACCCGTTACCGCAATAACATGGCTTTCTTCCGCTTTTACAAATTCCCAAATATGATCTGTTGTCGTTTCACCTAAATAAAGACAGTCATGGTGAATAAGATCGTGTGGGTTAATTGGTAATCCTCTCTCTTCTATATAAGAAGGACTGGCACATAAGCTGAGGTTGACCTTTCCTATCTCTTTCATGATCAACCCTTCCGTTGGTTTATCTGTTAAACGAAAAACCACATCAATCCCTTGAGCGATCATATCGATATCACCATCCGATGCTCTTAGCTTTAATTGGATTTTAGGATATTTGATCAGAAATGGAGTAATGAGCGGTTGAAGTACAATCGTTAAAAATGCTTTTGGTGCCGCAACCGTTAAACTTCCAGACGGAACAATGTGCTCTGAGCTAGAAATATCAATCGCTTGTTGTGCTGCCTCGACCATAATGACCGATTGCTGATATATTTTTTTACCCGATTCAGTGATCAATAGACTGCGTGTTGTTCGCTCAAATAACTTTACAGATAGCGCACTTTCTAATCGAGTAATGAGTTTACTCAACGCAGATGGCGTTACCCCAAGTTTTTTAGCCGCTGCCGTAAAGCTGCCTTCATTTACAACTACAATATACGTAGCAAGATCGGGTAATAAAGTAATAAGTTTATTTGTGACCATGATTCACTAATGCTTTTCCAGTTTTAGGGATAATAGTCGTAATTGATTTGAATTAGAATCTATTTATCGGATTTTGATTACACTTTTATGTGCAACAATCATAACTAAAAAAGGGAACATAATGTCTTCTGCATTCTACACTCAGATCCAAAATCAAATTGAAGAAGTAAAGAGCGAAGGTTTATATAAATCTGAGCGTATTATTACTTCAGCTCAAAAAGCATCCGTTTCTATCTCTACAGGCCAAGAAGTTCTAAATTTCTGTGCAAACAACTACTTAGGTTTAGCTAACCACCCAGCTCTTATTGAAGCTGCGAAAAATGGTATGGATGAGCACGGCTTTGGTATGGCTTCTGTACGTTTTATCTGTGGTACTCAAGACTCACATAAAGTACTAGAAGAAAAACTATCTACTTTCTTAGGTAAAGAAGACACCATCCTTTACACCTCATGCTTTGATGCAAACGCAGGTTTATTCGAAACAATTTTAGGTGCAGAAGATGCCATTATCTCTGACGCTCTAAACCATGCATCAATCATTGACGGTGTTCGTCTTTGTAAAGCAATGCGTTTCCGCTACGCAAACAACAACATGGCTGAGTTAGAAGAACAACTAATTGCAGCAAAAGAAGCTGGCGCTCGTCATACACTTATCGTTACAGATGGTGTGTTCTCAATGGACGGCGTAGTTGCTAATCTTCCTGCTATCTGTGATTTAGCTGATAAGTACGAAGCGCTTGTTATGGTTGATGACTCTCACGCTGTTGGCTTCATGGGCGAGAACGGTGCAGGTACTCATGAACATCATGACGTTATTGACCGTATTGATATCATTACAGGTACGCTAGGTAAAGCAATGGGTGGCGCATCAGGCGGTTACACTTCTGGTAAAAAAGAAGTCATCGATTGGTTACGTCAACGCTCTCGCCCGTACTTATTCTCGAATTCAGTCGCTCCAGCAATCGTTTCAGCCTCTATTCGTGTTATTGATTTACTGGCTGAGTCAGGTAATTTACGCACAAACTTATGGGAAAACTCAGCACATTTCCGTACTCGCATGGAAGCCGCTGGTTTCACTATGGGTGGCGCTGACCACGCTATCATCCCAATTATGTTAGGCGATGCAAAGCTCGCCGCTGAATTCGCAGAACGTGCGTTAGAAAAAGGCATCTATGTTGTTGCTTTCTCTTTCCCTGTTGTGCCTAAAGGTCAAGCTCGTATTCGTACACAAATGTCTGCTGCTCATTCTCGTGAGCAACTAGATCGCGCAATTGATGCCTTTATCGCTGTAGGTAAAGACATGGAGATCATCAAATAATGAAAATTAAAGCACTTTCAAAACTAAAACCTGAAGAAGGCATTTGGATGACCGAGGTTGAAAAACCTGAAATGGGTCATAACGATCTTCTTATCCGTATCAAGAAAACGGCAATTTGTGGTACTGATGTTCATATCTACAACTGGGACGAATGGTCACAGAAAACCATTCCTGTACCAATGGTTGTTGGTCACGAATACGTAGGTGAAGTGGTTGGCATTGGCCAAGAAGTTCGTGGCTTTGAAATTGGTGACCGTGTTTCTGGCGAAGGTCACATTACTTGTGGTCACTGTCGTAACTGTCGTGGCGGCCGTACTCACCTTTGTCGTAATACAACAGGTGTTGGTGTAAACCGTACTGGTGCATTCTCTGAGTTCTTAGTTATTCCTGCATTTAATGCCTTTAAGATCCCAGCAGGTATTTCTGATGATCTAGCATCAATCTTTGACCCATTTGGTAACGCGGTTCACACTGCCCTATCATTTGACTTAGTAGGTGAAGATGTTCTTATCACTGGTGCAGGTCCAATTGGCATCATGGCAGCAGCCGTTGCAAAACACGTTGGCGCTCGTCACGTTGTAATTACTGATGTTAACGAATACCGTCTAGATCTTGCTAAAAAGATGGGGGTAACACGTGCAGTAAATGTGATGAACGAAAAGCTTGAAGATGTAATGTCAGATCTTGGCATGACTGAAGGTTTTGACGTAGGTCTTGAAATGTCAGGGGTTCCATCTGCATTCAACAGCATGCTAACTAACATGAACCATGGCGGTAAAATATCTCTATTAGGTATTCCACCATCTGACATGACAGTAGACTGGACTCAAGTGATCTTCAAAGGCTTGGTCATTAAAGGTATCTACGGTCGTGAAATGTTTGAAACTTGGTACAAGATGGCATCACTGATCCAATCGGGTCTAGATCTAACACCAATCATTACCCACCATTACAAAATCGACGACTTCCAAGCGGGCTTCGATATGATGCGTTCAGGTATGTCAGGTAAAGTTATTCTAGATTGGGAATAATCATTCTCATTTAAAATGAACTATAATAAGGCTAAACTTCGGTTTGGCCTTTTTTATACCGCTTAACTACAAATCCAATATAAATCTTAGAGAGTACTATGCCTCAATTAGAAAATCAGGGTTATCATATTCACGTTTACTTCGATGAAAGCAGTGTTGATTTCGCCATTAGTTTAACAGAACAGTTAAATGACAAATTTGGCTATGAACTGGGAAGAATAAATAAGAAACCAGTGGGACCACATCCCGTATGGAGTCGCCAGGTGTCTTTTAAACATAGCGATTATGATGAGGTTATTATGTGGATTGAAGCACATAGAGCGCAACTTTCTGTACTCGTTCACCCATTAACAGACGATGAATACCTTGACCATACTCAGTCAGCAGTATGGCTTGGAACCCCAATTAAATTAGACCTCAGTATTTTTACAGAAAGTGAATTAAACGCTAGATCGTAACAAATATCGCTAATTAAATAATCTTACTCCTTTTGAGGATAGATAATCAAAAGGAGTAAAGCAGATAATTATTTAGATTGGTATACCGCAAATTCTTTATTCAACATATACTCAGACCATTCTTTTTCTTCCATTGCCTCAAGGAAAGCTTGCTTCGCAGCAATAAAAGCCTGTTTATCACTCATATTATTCGTTGAAAACGTTTTAAATTTATAACTACTTCGCGGGGTTTGCCCTACAATCCCTTTAAAAATAGTTTCACTCTCTGTCACTTTAACGACGACACCAACAACGTTAGAAGAAGGATGGGCTGTTATGAAATATTTACCTTTTGCCGATTCTGCCTTACGTTCGTTTTTGAAATTTGCCCAATTATAATTTGCTTTCATTAAAGCAACTTTTCTTAATACATGACCAGGGTGTGTACACGCAGTAAAATTATTGATGTTAATCGTTGTTCCAGTCTTAACGGTCTCTTTTCTTACATTAAAACTCGATTTATCTTCCGCTTCAATCATGAGGATCTGTTTTGGTTTTCGTTTAAATTCAAACCATTTTTTTCCACACTCAGATCGGCATCCATCCATTGCTCTTTGAACCATATCATCACAAATTTCACGCATTTCAAACTTAGAAAGCGGTGTCGTGGTTAACCCTTTTGCCGGTTTAAAAGCGGAAATATCAGCATCTTGGGTTTTTAAATACGTATCTAAAACCTCACCGATAGCATTAAGCTCAGCTAGATATTCACCCAGATCATCAAAATTTACCGAATAAATACTGCGAGAGAAATTATGAGAGCGATAACAAGACTTACTTTCATGTCGTTCAAAATGACTATTAACGTAAGGAGTCCCCTTTATCATAGACAACTTTAATTGAATATTAGGATGTAAGCCTTGATATGCGGACTTTGCTGTAAACGTCTTTGTTTTTCTTGCTGCATCTGCGGTTTCATATTCATCTTGCTCGACTAATTCCGCAATTGACCACGCGGCTTCAATAATCGCTTCTGAGCGAGCGTCTATATCATTATCTTCATTATCAAAATCAGCATAATAGGCCTTACTGTAATAGCGCTGCCCCTTACGAGCAAAACGTACTTGAGCAAATTCCATTCTTCGTCGTTTTGTTGATTGCCCATCATTCCAATTTATTCCGATTGGGATCCAATATTCAGTACCAGCAATATCAACCAACTTCACTCGTAACAATAAATTTTCTTCAATATACGTTTTCTTTCCACGTACGATTAAAAATGTATTGAAATCGAGTCGGGGTGATAAGGGATGGTACATATAGAAACCTCTGAACACATGAAATGAAATAAACTAGGAAGAAAGTAAGCTCTTGGAGAAAGAGCCTTTTATTTTATTGTTATCTAGCAGTGATTATATCACCGTTTTAATTATTAATTCAATTTTCTTATAACAATATAAAAAAAGGCATGAAATTGATCCCATGCCTTTTCTTATTAAACCATATTAGACACTTAATTTAGTACGGATCTTATTATAGACCCCTTCACCATTATCTAATTCCGTCTCACAATCCATTAAAATCGCAACCGCCTGGCTTACGTGCTTAACAGGCCAAATAGAGAACGTTCCCTTTTCAATAGCTTTAGTTACTTCATTATTCAACATTAAATTTTGAATATTTGACTGCGGAATGATGACACCTTGTGTCGAGTTTACTCCTTTAATTTTACACACTTGGTAAAACCCTTCGATTTTCTCGTTCACTCCACCAATGGGTTGAGCCTCACCAAATTGATTCATTGAGCCTGTAATCGCGATATTTTGGCGAATTGGCACTCCAGAAAATGCAGAGATAATGGAACTGAACTCAGCCATTGATGCGCTATCCCCATCCACACCGCCGTATGATTGCTCAAACGCCAAATGCGTTTTTAATGGAATTGCCTTCTCATTACCAAATAGCGATGCTAAATACGCACTAAGAATAAGAACACCTTTAGAATGTATACTGCCGCCAAGCTCAACTTTTCTTTCAATATCAAAAACTTCACCTTTACCAAAAGACGTCGTTGCCGTAATGCGATTAGGCATCCCAAACTGATGGTTAGACGTCGATAAGACCGACAAAGCATTCACTTGCCCCACCACTAGCCCATCAGTCTCCATTAAGGTTGTTCCATTCACAAAACTTTGCATCACCCCATCTTGAACTCGGTTAACTCGATGCTCTTTATTTATTAAGGCTTGTTCAACATGCTTTAAGCGGATCATATTTGACTTGGCCGCTCTGGCAATATAATTGGTTTCTTTTAATAAATTGGAAATATCTTCAGAATGTAAAGACAATCGATTTTGGTCTCCAGTCTGACGAGAGCTGTATTCTATAATTCGCTCTATCGCTTTTTTATCACATTGCAGCATTTTACCATCATGCACAATACTGGAAATAAACTGAGCATAATGAAATTCGGAGGCGTCAGTTCTTGGCATATCATCTTCAAAATCAGCAGTGACTTTAAAAAGTTCACTAAATTCTGAGTCATAATGTTGGAGTAACTGATAAGTTTGGTAATCACCAAATAAGATTATTTTTACATTTAACGGGATCGGCTCAGGCTCTAAAGACACGGTACCTGATAGCGTCACTTCCCTTTCTAGAGAACTTAGGTTTAGGTTTTGAGATCGTAGCGCTCTCTTTAATCCATCCCAAACATACGGTCTTTCAAGTACTTTAACCGCATCCATAAGTAATACTCCGCCATTCGCCTTATGGAGGCTACCAGCACGAATTAATGAATAATCGGTAAAGACGGTTCCTTTAAATGTCGCATTTTCTATGTACCCGAATAAATTGTGATAACTCGGACTTTCTTCCACAATTAACGGAAACTGTTCCTCTTTTTGACTAACAAGTAGATTAATTTGATATCTACGAGGTAACCTTTTCTCTAAAGAAGCATACGCGAGTTCAGCATCTTCATTACCTTCTTGAAGGAAAACATCAAAGTTTTCTACGATGTCTTTTTCCATATCTTTAAGATGTTGAGTAATGATTTTTGAATCACTATATTTAGTTTTAATTACTTCAAAATTAACAGTTAATACTTGAGAAATAACGTCTTCATTTAACTTTTCAATCTTATCGGAATATTTATCTTCCCATTCAGTCAATTGACGAACCAAACTGCGTAATTTAATTTCTAACTCATCAATAATTGACTCAAATTGACGCTGTTCTTGTCGTTCTAACGCATCAAACGTTTCTTCGCTATGTAACTCTTCACCATTCATTGCAATAAATTGATAATCACCTTGAGTCGTAACCGCCAGACTAACCCCTTTGGTTTTTGCTTCTTTGGTGAGTGTACCAAGTAAAGACTCTTGCTTATCCGCTAACTGATTTTTTAGTGTGCCTGTTCTGGTGTAGTAAAGCTCATTATCAAACGCCAGTGGGATCGCTTTTGCTAATTTTAAGGTTATCTTTTCAATCTCTTTCTTAAAACTCGCACCTGTACCTACAGGTAGCTTCAACACTTTAGGCGTTCGTGTATCATCAAAATTAGTGACATAGCACCAATCACATAATCCATTACCTACGGGATTATGACGCTTTAAATAACGTAAAATCATCGTTCGTTTGCCAAGACCATTTTGACCTACGGCATAAATATTATAACCACGATCAGGAATAGACATGGCAAACTCAACGGATTGTTGCGCTCTATCTTGTCCGACAATTTCATCAATAGGGGTTATGTATTTGGTTGATTTACATGTGTTTTCATCGAGTGTTGCTGAGCGATATACTTGCTTATGCGTGAGAGGTAAAGTAAACATAAGGCGACCTCTTGTTTTTTATGATTTTCATCAGTATAGATTGAAAAAACACAAAATTAAGTGATCTACGTTTAACTATTTGAAAAAGAAGGTTTTTGTAAATCATTACATATAACTCAATACTCATAAGTTAATGGATGAAACCCCTATATCCCGTTAAATCCACTTTATAACCTCAGATTGTCACAAATAAACACCGCATCAGCTTGAATATGATACGTTGAGCCAGATTTAATCCCATCAGAATGCACTTTGATTTTATCAAAAAGATCAGGCACTAATTTATCTTTTAACGATTTATGTAATCCATTAAGTGATTGACGAACAAAATCTTTTTTTAACTCACCTAACTCATCATAGCTTTTTTGTCGCCATTAACCTTCATCTTCTAAGCCCATTGTTTTATATAAACGAACGTCCGCCTTCATCTTATCTAATACGTTAAGATAATGTGCCGTTTTACTTCTGCCATAAAATTGTTGATGGATTTGCAATCCGATGGTGTTGAGCCTGTAAACATTGGTTTTGGTATGCCTTCAATTAACACTTTCAAATGATTATTTTTAGCTCTTTCATAAGAAAAAGGCGTATCTGTACCAAGCAGATCATTTAAAAATTTAATAACGCGCTTTTGATATTTACTGTAATTAATTTGCTTGCACATGATATGGCCTCTCTGATGAATGTCGTTTTGTTGAGACTCATAGTAGTTATTCAGTTAGTTATAGTTCTGTTTATAAGCTTACGAAAACATTAACTTGTGGCACATTAATTACCTATTGAATAAGGCTCCAGACAATAAAAAGAAAACAGCTTGCTTTCTACTACTTTTGAGTTAGTCATAAAGATCTAAAATTTAACACTAACACCACATAAAACCCAAGATAATAACCTATCTCCGCATTCAGCGATAAAAAAACACTATCAACTTAGTGCTTGTCGTTTATTTTTAAAATGTAAGATTACAGACCGATCTCACATTTGCTACATAGCATCCATTGACTTAAGATTAATTTGACTATTGATTTGTTTAAAATTAACAATAAATCTGGTTGAATATGCTCAAAATACGAGCTTCTAACATAGAACATGACGGGTGACCAGACAATAAATAGAACCAATATCACATAATTGATAAAATAAAATTCACATAACCGATCTTCTCGCTAAAATGCGCACATATTCAAATTTAGATATTAACTCACATTAATATGTAAGTTTTTTGTGACCGAACTTAACATTTGTTAATGTTTGCCTCACGCCTTTAATGACTAATAAATTTATCTAAAAAGATAAATAATAAAGAAGAAATAAGCAGTGATAAAAATAAATAAAATAACAGCAGCTATTACTAGTGTTATGTTCAGTGGGTATTTATATGCCGCTGACGCAAGTCCAGCCTCTAATGTTGTATCTTTTGTTCCAGGTGAAACAAAAGTTCAAAATGGTGATATGGTTTCTTATAATGGCGAATGCTTTATTGCCAAAAACAACCCTGGCATATGGGAATCTCCAAATGCAAGCTCATGGTTTTGGGATTCATCGGTATGCTCAGGCGAGCCGACTCCAGATCCAGAACCAACTCCAGATCCTGAGCCAACCCCAGATCCAGAACCAACTCCAGATCCTGAGCCAACTCCAGATCCTGATTTGGGCGACGTTATTCCTTTTATTCCAGGTAAAACTCAGGTTACTAATGGCGACGTTGTTTCTTATGACAACCAGTGTTTTATTGCGCAAAATAATCCGGGTGTATGGGAAACGCCAAGTGCTAGTTCTTGGTTCTGGACTCTAACTGAATGTTCTGACGAACCAGTTAACCCTGAACCTGAGCCTGAACCAGAAGTAACTGAATTATCAATTCTTGCCCCAACAGCTGGTCAATTGCTAAAAGCTAACGAAGCGATCGCAATCAATGCTCACGTTGATGGTAACTTAGCATCTAAAGTTGAATTTTGGGTTAACAACATCAAACTTGCTGAAAAAGCAGTTAACCAAAATAATACACAGTACTCTCACACTTGGACACCAAGTGAAGAAGGTCGCGCAACAGTTAACGTATTCGTTTTCGATAAAAATAACCAAAAAATCGAACAGAAATCAGTATCTGTTACTGTAGAAGCTGATGTTAACGAAGACTTTGTAGCACCAGTGGTAACTTTTGTGACGCCAACAAATGGTTCAACAATTAAAGTAGCTGAAACTGTTTCTATTTCTGTGAATGCGACAGATGCTGATAACGATTTAACAACACTAGTGGTTAAAGCAAACAACGAGCAAATCTGTTCGTTTGATGCAACTAACACAGAAGCATTTACATGTGAGTGGCAATCAACTCAAGCAGGTAACGTTACTTTTAACGCTATTGCTACTGATGCTCAAGACCTTTCATCTACAACAAGTGTGAAAATCACAGTTGAAGAAGAAACAATTGACCCGCCAATTGAACCACCTGTAACGCCACCTGGCGATTTATGTAAAGACTTTAATGTTTACCCTGACTGGACAAATGGCGATCACGCTACTGGCGGCGACATTATGGTTCATAACAACATCGCTTACTCTGCAATTTACTGGACTCAAACGCTTCCAGGCAGTGATAGCTCATGGGCTCTTCACCTAAATTGTGATGGTACAGAACCAGGCACTGCGCCACTTCTTTCTCTACCAAACCCGATGGACCCAGTTCGTCTAGAAGTTGCTGGCTGGCCAAACACACTAGTTGTTGCAAGCCCATCGTCAGCAGCACCAAAAATGTTGACAATTAATGCGAGCAACAGCGCTGATTTAGCTAATTTAGATAAGCTAACAAGCACGTTTGTATCAATCATTGAAGCAGCTGCACAAGCAGGTTCTGCATCAATCATCATCAACAGTGATGTTCTTGATGCAGCGACACAAGATAAAGCATTATCTTCAAGCAGCATTGCGGTTAAAGAAGCACTAATTCAAGCAATGGATATCACTGGCAACAAGATTGACATTGATGATATCAACGCACTTAGCAATGACTTGAAAGGTTGGGCTCAAGCTCATCACCTAATCATTTCTACGCTAGCACCAGAAGCAAACTACGGTTGGTCTCTAAGCATTGGTGATTTTGCTTTTGATACTCACTCTGGCAGACAATCTGTTTGGGATGAAGCATCTAGCTACACAGCTGATTTACTTGATAAATTAGAGCTTTACAAAGCAGAAGTAGCAACTAAAGCTGATTTCGTTGCTTTCACTAAATCAAACTCAACAGAAGCGTTATCTAGTGAGCAATGGCACAACGCGCTAGAGTACGTTAAGCAAGTAACTGATTTTGTTAAAACACCTGCAATGCTGAGCAACATCCCAACAGAGCAAGCTTCTGCTTACTTTATGGGTGATAAAGCAAACAAACCGCAAATTCGTAAAGCGGCATTCAGCAATATATTTGCTATTCTGTTTGACAAAAATACGGCTGCATTATCAAGTGAAATTGAGCATTACCAAGACGCTAAAATGCCACTGTACTATGTTGGTGAATCAACAGAAAATGGCAAGTTAACTATCATTGATGCGTTAAACAACGAATTAATGAATGCTGAAGATACAATGAACAACACTGCATTTTTGTACGAAACACCTCAATCACAATGGGTTCCGTCTACTGTTTATAAGTGGAGTGACTTCATGACTGGTCTGAATGCAATGCATAATGTTGGTGTGGCTGGTAACAAGTTCTGGCTACTAGACGAAAACCTTGATGATGCAACAAACATCAAATATGCAAAAGTTGCGATTGCTGCGTTCTTAGCACAAAGTATGCAAGAAACGATTCGCTACAATGCATGTGATGAGAACAACTGGGCTGAGATTAAATACGGCGCAGCGACAGATTACCCAATGTCTGCAAGCTGTGGTCAACTTGGTCAAAAATATGCAGATTACGGTGTTAACCCTGAGTCTGGTTTAGATCACGCTTACTCTTGTCCTCGTGATAACAAAATGGAAGTAAGTGCACTAACTCATGCTAAATGGTATGGCGCTCCTGCTCCTGTATTCGCAGCACCAAATGCAGTACTAGAAGAACGTGGTTTACTTGTTAACGGTAGCGTTGGTCGTTGGACAAACAGCGGTCACTGTAATGATGTACCTACATCTGTAGATGGCTCTAAGCAAGTATGGGAACGTGACGAGTGTAAAACTTACGTTGACCAAAAAGCAGGTAAGTTCATCTGGGATGGCAGTAGCCAAGCAGACGTTGAAGGTTGTGGCTGGTGGGGTCGTGGTGTAATTCAAACGACTGGCCGTCAAAACTTCGGTACGCTTAACCATTACTTAGGTCGTTCACACGTTGACCCTGAGACAATTGGTAAAACAATTGATGGTATCGTTGTTCAAGCTCCACCAGAAAATCCACTATACGCTGACTTAGATTTCTGTTCGAACCCAGGCCTAATTTGTAGCTCTGAAGAGAATAAAGAAATTAAGTGGATTGCAGGTCTGTTCTACTGGGTTACTTCAGTACAAGCATACCCTGATGAAACTGGCCAATACGGCGGCTGGAACTACCATGAAGAACTTAAAAAGTATGTTGATGGTGGCATGAAAGGTACTGACTTTATTGATGACGTATCTGGTATTGTTAACCGTGGTTGCCCAGATTTAGTTTGTTCTACTGGTGAAGTTCATAACGTTAAAGAACGTCGCACTAACTTTAAACTTGTATTAGAACAACTAGGTCTTAACCCACAATAATACGTGGCAAATGGCTCTAGAGAAAAATCAGTTAAGTTACATTAACTAAAATAAAAAGCCCCCAGTTTTCGACGCTGGGGGCTTTTTTTATGGGATTAATTTACTATGAAATAAAGAATATCAAACCACATTTATTAATATCGACGATGCATTATTTTCATTGTCAGAAGGTAAATTGACGGCACAATGGTTAAAGTCACAATAAGGGAGATAACACAACCCCAACCAACCACAAGCGCCATTGGTGACATGTAATTATCATACCCCCCCAACCCATAAGCCAGTGGAATAAGACCTGCAACAGTTGTAATCGTTGTTAAGCTAATTGCCCTAACGCGACTTAATGTGCCTTTAATAACAAAATCAACTAATCCTAATGTTTCAATCTCTTGCTTCGTTTCTTTAAAATGCCAAATTAAAACTACGCTATTGTTTACCATGATACCAATTAAGGCGATCATTCCGATAATAGAAAAGAAACTAAGCACTTGATTATGAATAAACAAAATAAATAATGCACCACCAATACCAAAAGGAATAACAGACAGTACAATCAACGATTCCACAATATTATCAAACAACAACAATAAAATAACGGCAATACCAATCAAGGCAATAGCGATTGCGATTGCAAAACTCGTCTGCGCTTGTTGTGTCTCTAATATTTGTCCCATAGGTACAATTTTTGCGCCCTGATAATCCTTACCGGTAAACTCACTTTGTACTTGATCAAATACCGCAATAGGATCGGTAATCACAGAATCAATCCCAGCAGAGACTCGAATGACTCGCTCGCCGTTGAAGTGCGTTAACTTAGCCGCCATTTCGCTGTGCTCCCAACGTACTAATTCTTTCAATGGCACCAAACGGCCATTTTTTGCACGTAGTGTTATATTTTCAAGATCTTTTAATAATTTATCATTATCTTCCAGGGTCACTCGAAAATACACTTCTTCTCTTCCGTTAAAAATACGGGTAACACGCTGACCTTCAATCGCATATTTTAGGGTTTCACCCACTTGAGTTGCACTAATCCCATAATACTGTAACCAACGATGTTGAAGCGCGACATTAATCTGAGGCGCTAAATCATTCACGTCTCGCTTCACTCGATTCGTCCCCTCTAAAGAGGCCAGATAGATCACTAATTCATCCGCTAATCGCTCACGCCCTTCGTCTGTTCCGCCTACAATTCGTAAGTCAACTGGACGCCCAACAGGAGGTCCACCACCATCAATATCAAACTCAACCTGATTTAATCCTTTGATATTAGAGAGGTTACCTTCCCATTCTTCTACAATATCTTCTGCAGATCGTGTTCTGTCATTCGGTGGAGTCAATGATATTGCCCATATACTGCTTGGAGAGCCGACTTCACCAAACCAATACGCCACCTCTGGTGAGGCTTCAAACATGGCTTCCACTTGTTGGGTTTGTTCCCACACTTCATCTAGCGATAATTCTGAATTGGCTTCTGCGCTAACTTCAATTAAATAAGCACCATCCGTTGGGAAAAATAAATAACTGATGTTTTTAAATGACAACACACTGATAGCAACCGCAATGATTATCGAACAAGGTAAGACCATCTTATAACGCGAAATCATTCCTCCGATTAATTTATTAACCGCAACAAATTGGCTACTCTTCTTTTTCGTTAAAGAGTGCCCTTTTTTTAATACTCCTTTTAAGTGAGCTGGAATAAAAAACAGCGCATCAATAAAAGAGAAGCACAATGCGATGATCACCGTAAGTGGGATCACAAACATCATTTTTCCTGTATTTCCTGGAAAAAATAACAATGGAATAAAAGCGACCATGGTCGATACGATACTTGCCAATACCGCAGGAAAAACACGCTTAACGCCTTCAATTACTGCACTATCAACGTCATATCCTTCTTCGACTAACGAGACTATCTTGTCACTCACAACCACCGCATCATCGACAATAATACCGATAATCAAAATCAATGCCGACAATGTGAACACATCTAAAATTTGACCAAATAGTGGCAACGCTGCCAACGTTCCAAAAATACAAACAGGAATAGAAACAGCAACCCAAAAGGCAATGCGTTTGTTTAAGAATAAGGCTAATGTCGCTAATACTAACGCCAACCCAATTAAGCCATTATTTTGAACTATATTCGCTTTTTCTTTTATATCCGCAGACAGATCCGAACCAATGGCTAGCGTATACTGATCTCCAACTCGCTTTTCTTCTTGTTCAAGTAAGGCTTTAACTACTTGAGAGGTTTTGATAACATCCGCACTTTCACTAGTACGTAAATCAAAAAGGATGCTTTGTTTGCCATTAATTGAGCCATAAGAGGACCCTTTTTCAAATCCGTTAACGATATCACCCGCTACATTCTTTAACTGTAAGCTAGGGTTAAAAGAGATAAACATTTCCTGTAAATCTTTAATATTATTTAGCTCTGCAGTGGTAATTAATTCTGGGTTATCTTTTAGCTCTTCTAAACGCCCCCCGCTGATCAGCGCATTTCGTTCCGCGATAATCGAGGCTACCTCATCAATCGTTAAGCCATATCGTTTTAGTGATATCGGCTCAAGCTGAATGATAAATTCAGGATTACGTAAATCAATAGGGTGAACTTCCCCTATCCCATCCAATCGTCTCAACGCTAATTCTAAATTTTTAGCTTTATCCCTAAGCGTGGCATAAGGCACATCACCTGAAATACCAACGACCATAAAATCAAGACTGTACGATTTTTTAATCGACAAGGTTGGGGCTTCCGTTACCCCAGCGGGTAAATCTGAAACGCGAGTAATCGCATCTCGAATATCTTGGTACGTGACACTCGGTACAGAAACATCACTATTTAATTCAAAGCTAATGTTTGACACACCATTTTCTGATGTTGATGTAAATTGTTTTATGCCAGAGATAGATAGGAGTTCTTTTTCTAATTTACTGGTGACATTACTTTCTACATCTAATGCCGTTGCTCCAGGATAATGAGTCACAATGTCGCCTTGCCTCATATCAAAACGTGGCTTTTCTGCTAGTGGTAAATTGTATGCCGTCCATGCACCGATACAAATAATCATCAGTGTCAGTAGCTTAGCGGCAAATTTACGAGTAAAAAGAAAAGAAAGCATCAGGTTCATAAACCGTCCTCACTCTGATTGAAGTACACATATGCTTCCATTCCAGGATGAAGATTACTGGTATTATCTAATGTGACTTCCACTAAAAAGCCGGGATCATTTTCCTGCATTAATGGTGAGAATAATGTCACGATACCTGTAAGGCTTTTTTCTAATGACGGTATCGTTATTTTTACACTATCCCCTTTTTGAAACTGTTCAAAATCACTTTCAAGAAGATGAAAACGCACTTTGAGTTTAGATAGGTCTGCGATAGCGTATAGTGGATCACCAACAGAAATAAATTGACCAACCTCAACAGAACGAAGCGTGACAACCCCATCAAATGGAGCATCAGGTGTCGATTTATTTAAAACACGCTTGGCAATCTCATATTGTGTTTTGCTCATGTTGTATTGCGCTCGGCCAATCTGAGTAAGGCGAAATTGATTTTCAAAATCGCCTTCAGAAATACCTTTCTTTTTAAATAAAGATTGGTAACGTTGCAGCTGCTTTTCTTGCATCTCTAACTCTGCTTTTTTGGCATCTAAGTCATACTTAGCCAAATTAATATTTAATAAATAATCCTTTTCTGAAATAGAAAGCAAGGGTGATCTTAGTGACACATTGTCCCCATTATCAACATTGAAAGAATCAACAACCCCATTCACTTCACTGCGTATGGTCACCATTTTTTCTGGTGCAAGTTTACCTACAATATAATTGTCTGCAAAAGAATAAGATGTCATCATAAATAACGATAAAAACAGTATTTTTTTCATTTATTCAGCCTGTATTTTTTATTTTGTAACCATAAAAATATGGTTAATATATGAATGTTAATTTTTAATTTGAAATATAGTTTTATTTATTGAATACCCATTTTAAATTAAACCAATAGTTACTAAGCATTCCACCGATAACACCTAATAATAATCCGCTATATAGAAATACAGTTTCTTTCCCTAATACGGATACCACTGACATAAAAATAATAAAGTTAGGTATCGCTGAAATGCATGCTGATAACATCGATTTTTTCCACTCTTTAAGTAAAGTAAAGGCCGTATTATGTGTAGAGCCAAACGTAAACCAATGATTTCCTAACCACGTTGTCGTAGCGGCAAAGAAAAAGGCGATCACTCTAGACTCCGCAATAGGAGCATCAAAGAGATGAAAGCACAGCATAAATACCGTACTATCCACGACAAAACCCACCCCACCCACACAAGCGAACTTGATTAACTTAATCATTACGATTTAATGGAACAATGATAAAGTTCTCTTTTTGAGGGCGCCGATAATATTAAGGCACACAGATCATTTTCTTTATCGACAAACGCTTCAATGTCTTGTTTTTTTCCTATCAAATAAAAATCAGATGTCGCCGTTATATTGCTTCTATCTTCTATTTTTTTTGCTTTACCTTGACTATAAAATTGCCCTGAAAATGGACGTTTACCTACGTAATACATTGGTAAATCTTGGGTTATTGCTTCAAAAATAATACGATCACTTTTTTCATCTGCTTTCCCTAAATTTAGAACCAATAAAACAATTAATAGCACCACGGGTAAAATCATAGATACACCCGCAAACCATTTATAGTCTTTTTCTGTCGTACAAATAGCCACTAACATGCCCAATGCTGGTATGCCAGGTAAAACATAAGCAGGGAGGATATTACCTGCCACTGTAAATAAGAATAAAGGCGAAAGTAACCAACAAACAAAGAAGGAAATTAGCCCTACATTATCTTGATTCACTTCTTTAATTCGGTCTCTTCTAAACCACGCTAAAAGAGGCAATACTATAGACCAAGGTGCGGCAGCTTGTAACCAAAAAACCCAGATCATTCCTTTAGGCTGATCATGCGCCGAACCATACAAATCCCCTTCCCATCCACTGACAAAAAATCGATTAAAATGCTCGCCAATAATGAAATAATTTAAAAAATTAGGCGTTGCTATTTCTGCCATGATGTACCAAGGAAGCGCAATCAATAGCATTAACATTGAGCCTGTAATTAAAGGGAATCTCTGCCATAAAACACGAAAAGCGCCAATCAATCCATGCTGTAAAACCAACCAAGGGAACACAGCAATACCCATCAGAACAATCGCGACAGGACCTTTAGCTAATAACGCAAGTCCTAATCCCACAAAACCAAGGTAACCCCATAAGCGGCCTTTATGCTTGTTTTCATGATGTAACCAAGCGTAATAAAACCCCATCATTGCCACGGTGAACGTTAACGTCAGAGCCATATCCGTCATTACGGCCCCTGCTGAAATAGAAAAAATCCCACACGTTGCTAGTACAATAGAAGCAATTAATGGGTTGAATCCAGCACGCTTTGCCATAAATCCGATTAGCACTAAAGTTAATACACCCGCAAGCCAATGCGGGGCTCTTACTGCAAACTCATTAAACCCGAATAAGATTAGTCCATAAGCACTCATCCAAGTAAACATCGGAGGCTTCCCCCAAAATGGAATACCATAGTCAAATTGCGGAGTTAACCAATTACCCGTTTCAACCATGAGGCGCGCCATCTCCCCATACCGTGCTTCTGTTGTGTCCATTAAAGGATATGCAGCCAATGAGACCAGTCTGATAACCAAAGCAAAGCCAAGTAATAGCCATAAATGATGTCGTTTCATGATCATGCTGATTTCTCATAAATTTGAGCAGCCTGAACTGCAGGTTGGTCAATAACGGTTTGAATTAGATATAATGGTCTATGCTTTGCTTCTATGAAGATCCGTCCTATGTATTCCCCCATGACGCCCATACAAAGGAGCTGAATCCCCCCCAACGCTAACTGCACCACCATCATTGACGGGTAACCACTGACCACCTCACTAAAGATCATGGTTTTTATAATAATGACCATTCCATAAATAAACGCCCACAACGCAATTGCACATCCTAGAATGGTCGCTATGCGTAATGGTTTTATTGAAAAAGAGGTTATTCCATCCACCGCTAACCCAAATAATTTAACGTAATTCCATTTCGTTTCACCGCTGAATCTCGCATCGCGAACAAACGGTAATGTGGTTTGATTAAATCCTGGCCATGAAAAAATACCTTTCATGTATCTATTTCTTTCTGGCATTTGATTAATATGTAAAACGACTTCACGACTTAATAATCGGAAATCACCCACATTACTAGGCACGTCTATATCACTAAGGGCATTTAATACTTTATAAAAACACTTCGCAGAAAAACGTTTAACCCACGTTTCTCCTTGTCGCTTTATTCTTTGCATATTGACCACATCGTAGCCTTCCTGCCATTTATCTAACATGCTAGGAATTAACTCTGGTGGGTCTTGCAAATCCGCATCAAGTAAAATAACCGCGCTTCCTTGTGCATACTCTAATCCTGCACTCATCGCTGCTTCCTTACCAAAATTACGACTAAGTCCAATGTATCTTAAGCTAACGTTATCCTCTGAAAATTGCTCAACCAATTGACGGCTTCCATCAATGCTCCCATCATCAACATAGATAATCTCACAATGTCCTTTAATGGTATTAAGTACCGCAATCAATCGTTCATGACACTCAGTAATGACAGAGGCTTCGTTATAAAAAGGGATAATGACAGAAAGGGTCAATGGCACTGCATCATCAATACAATGTAACCGGTTAGATATCACTGAAACAGGCGAAGAAGTTGTCATACACGTTACTCTTTATTAGTATTTCAATACTGAGTATGGTATTTCTTATCATGTGAAAAATTTGTCAATGTTAGAATTTACCCTGCTTTATTAAATTTACATTTTTTCGACATGACTTATTGATAATCAACATCTTCATATACTAGAGGCTGACAATGAAACGTGTATTACTTGTAGAGGACAACCGTGACATCGCAAACATGCTGTTTGATTATTTTGAGTGTTTAGGCGTTGATCTAGATTACGCAGATAATGGAGAGCTTGGTTTAAAGTTAGCTTTAGAACATACATTTGATGTGATTTTACTCGATTTAATGCTTCCTAGAATGGATGGATTAACCGTCTGTAATAAGTTGCGAGAACAAGGTAACAATACCCCTATTTTAATGCTCACCGCACTCGACAGCCGAGAAGACATGCTTAATGGATTCAGTCATGGTGCTGATGATTATCTAACTAAACCATTTGATTTAGATATCCTTGAAGCTCGAATGAATGCGCTGACTCGACGCTATCGTGGAACCGTGACGTCAACAACCATCACTTATGCTGATATAGAAATAGATCAAAAAAAACGCACAGCCACTCGCCAAGGTAAAACCCTATTACTTAACCCTAAAACATACTCCATATTAGAACTGCTTTGTATAAAGGCGCCTGATGTCGTCACAAGAGAAGAGATTTCTTATAAATTATGGCAAGAGAATGAGCCGGATAATGACGTACTTCGCAGTCATATTTATCAACTAAGAGCTCAACTTGATAAACCTTTCGCTTCGCCATTATTGGTTACCGTTCCAAAAATCGGCTTTCGGTTGGAGCAAAAGATATGATGACTCCATTTTTAAATAACACAAAAAGTTTAACCGGCCGATTGGCCCTATTTTTTATATCACTATCCACCGTGGTGGCAGTATATTCTTATCTTATTTTTTTCGCCGCATTGCATGTTTCTGAGGATAGATTAAGCGCTCAACGCATTAGAATTGACCTTAATGCGGCGAGCCATCGTTTTATGGCAGGAGAAAATGGTAAAATTACGTTGGATACATTAAGTAACGCATACAATGATCTTTCTTTACTTCCCGACTTTATTAACAATGAAATCTCAGAAAAAGACACCTTCTTAAATGAGATAGGGGAATACCCGAATAGTCGATTAGTGATGAAAAGTGAATACCTTTTAAATGGTAAAAAATACCCTATCGTTGTCGAAACAAAAGTCGATGAACTCGAGTTAACCTCAGAAGAGGTTGTTATTGTTAGTGCTCTTGTATTTAGTTTATTGGCTATCTTACTCTTCAGTTTTGGTTCGGTTTTATCAAGGCTTTCTCAACGCTTAATTGAACCCATCAACCAATTATCAATACAGTTAAATCAAAACACACGTAATACTCATCAAGATTTTATTATTTCAGATCATTCTGCAACTGAATTTCACCAACTATCACAACAACTCAACCACTATCGACATGAAATTAATGATCTAATAAAAAGAGAACAAGCTTTTGCTCGTTATACAAGTCATGAACTACGAACACCATTAACCGTGATTAAAGGATCTAACACGTTACTGCAAAAAACAGATAAAAATGCCTTTGATACTCGACAGTTAAATCGAATTAACCATGCAACCTATCAAATGTCGACCATCATTGACGCACTGCTTAGCTTAGTAAAATATGAGAAAAATCAAGATTACTCTCCTGTGAGGGATTTTTCTCAACAAGAGCTTTCCTCTATTATTAAGCAGAATTCAACTCAAGCGCATGAAAAAGAGGTTACGATTAATCTACACACTCATTCTGAACCCAAAGTTAAAGCCTCTGAAGCAGTAATGAATATGATCATTGGTAATTTGCTGCGTAATGCCATTGCCGTTACCGAACAAGGCAACATTGATATTGAGATGACTAAGAATGATGTGCAAATTAAAGATGAAGGTCCAGGGTTATCTTCTGAGCCCAATATGGATGGACATGGACTTGGCTTACTGATCGTAAGCGATTTGTGTCATCGCTATGACTGGGACTTTACCCTTGAAAATAATGCCGAACGCGGATGTAATGCTAAAATTACCTTTAATGCATCCCAATAGACATTGCTCACCTACCTATTTAGCACCTATTTTTTATGTACTGATAATCAAATAACGTTCTGGATAAATCGTCGTTATCTGGAGTGAAAAGCAAATTTTTAGTAAAATAACTAAATGTAAGTTAGGCAAATAAGCTATTAATTAAAGATCATTTTCCAAATGTGGAAAAATACAACTAAGTAGTTTGTTTTTAATAAGTATTTATGAATATAAACAGGAACAATCTCTTGAGGAAGATAAAAAGAGATTGGAGCGTACTGCGGGAATCGAACCCGCATCATCAGCTTGGAAGGCTGAGGTAATAGCCA
>NZ_CAMLHO010000026.1 GCF_946479765.1 uncultured Aliivibrio sp. | reverse complement strand
CTTGTTCTCCTTAGAAACTTAACGCCGCATTAAGTAGTGAGCAACACTACCACCTTACTAAACCATTACACCGTAAACACAAAACTCAACTTGAATTGAAAACGCCGAGTGTTGCGAATCTGTCTTAAATGCCTTGTTATTTTACCTACATGATGAAGCCAAAGTTTAGCACCAAGGTGCTGAATTGGTTACAAAACTACTGGCTTTCGACGCAGATGTAAAACTGAAAACTACGAAACTCAAACCCAACTAACAAAACAAACTTGGCTAAGAAGCGACATGCGCTAAACAACCAAAATTGAAGCTCTCAAACTGACAAAGGATTCGTTCGATGAACCTGACAACCAAGTACGACTAAAACCAATATTCACGGATTAGCCACCAAGAAAAAGAAGCCACACCAAAGAACTATCACGAAAAAGTTAGAGCCAGTAAGTGACTACGCAACCACGAACACTTCCCATATAGTGCCACCGGAAAGTTCGTGATATTAGTAAACGAACAGGTGCAAAGCACAATAACCGGACAAGCTCTTGGAATAAAATCCCTGTTCTACTCTTGTAAACTAACGCCCCAATAAGGGGCTAAAAATTGTTTGCTAAAATGTGTAGCGAAGCGAAACCGAGCAAACTGTTTTTAGTCCCGCTTGATTGGCTTGTTAGTTTTATTTTTTCACCAACCTGATAGCGCATGATAACTCTATCCCCCTCTCTTCTAATAGGTACTTATGAGTTTTTGCTAGTTCATACCTAACCATGAAGGGTAAACTATCAATATTCTTTTTTTTGTCGAATGTTAATATACACAAAATAATAGAATAACTTGAAGCATGGACATCCTTTCTATCTTTCGGAATTAAGGTTAAAAACGTTTTTTTGTTTTTATTTTTATTTTCATCATTTGTGTTGTTGTTTACAAAATCCCTCATAGAATTTCGAGTTGCTTCTTCTTTAATAAATGCATCTATATAGAATCGAGATTGTAGAAAAAGGTGACTTAAAGAGCTTGTGCCTGATTTAAAAACCTTCACATGGATAAAGCTTTTATCTGAATGAAATAAATCACATATTTCATATAACTTTTGATCTGCAATTTTAATTTTTGATTTATCAAAAAGGAAAATATCATTATAGTTTTTAGCTACATGAGAATTATATACCTCCTCTTTATATCTATCTTCACCTTTCACTATGCAATGTATTGAAACATCATTAGGTAAATATGTTTCTTGGTTGTCATTTACCTTATTTTTAATGTAGTCATCGATTTGTGTTTTAAAATCAGTACTAACACTTCGCCATACCCCGCCAGTGAGTATAAAGGTTTCTCCTTTGATCACAGTTTCAAAATTAATACAATCATAAGCTCTCATACTTGAGTATTCACCAGCATCACTAGCACTATAAATTTTCCAGTTTTTTATAGTCGTAATAGATGATTTTACATTGAACTTAGGATGAGCTTTTAATAATTCATATATGTTCAAATCATCATGTTTTACAGATGAGTCCTGAATATCCTCATAACTATAAAAAGCATGGTCATCACTTTCAATGACACTTGAAGATAAATGAATAGAATCGAGCTTATTCAATTTAAGCTTGTCAAATAATATATTATCAAGAACTTTTATTTGGTCATTATCACTAACAAAATCTAACCGTCCGTATGTAGGGAAACTTTTTTTATAAGAACGCAATTCGTAAGCAGTATCTAATTTCAGTAAGATATTTATTAAATCATCATTGTCTACGAAAGCTTTTTTATTGAAATTTACTTGAATTGAGTTACGGCCTGAAAATGATTTAATAAAGTCATAGTTTGTATGAGTCGTTCCTGCAATAGATCTAAAAAACTCCTTTTCATCGTTAATATCAAAGATATCTAAACTGGCTCCTTTGCTTGCTTGCCTATCAGTTAAGGTAGATACTGATGAATGAGTCATCGTATTTACTTTCCGTAAATTTTCAGGGTCACAAATATTCATAGCGACTTTAATACCAAAGTCGTTAACAAGCTTATCGTTGTTTATGAATCTAGACGTGTGCATTCCAAAGGTTAAAAGAAAAAACAAAACATCATTACTAGGCTGTTTTGTGATTTTTATCCCCACAACAGCAGAAGGAGTTTTATTAGTAGATGAAAACTTAAGATTTATATCCTCTGATAACTCATTGACCATTGCCATCCATGGATAATCATCTTGTGTTTTTTTTACCCCGCCAACTTCACTATATTTGACAATACCTTCAACAAGGTTTTCTTCGCTTTTGAATTTAAAGCTATCAAGAGTTTTAGTCGTTACGTCAAAAATTTCAGAAAAAGCTTTTACCGCTTTCTTTGCCCTGAAAATCGTCATTTTATCCAATTTATTAACGCTCAACATATACTCCTTTATACATTATAAAACTAACGCTCTTTCTACGACAAAATGTCTTATAGTTCCCTACCAGATTTGTCGCTACTTATTCTATTAAGGCTTACTAGCCTTTTTCTTAAACTGAAATAAATCAACATCATAACAATTCGACATTCATCGTTTCATTCATGCTATACGACAACGTGTCGCTTTATGCGCTTAGCTCACAGGCTGCTTCGATAAACCATAAATAGCATGGTTGATAATACGGCCATTCAGGTTTTCTCGATTAGAAATAATGCCTTCTAATGTCATTCCTAAACGCTCACAAACCTTACGGCTTGGTAAGTTGTGCTCGCCTGCTGCTATTTGAATTTTCTCAAGCTGTAAATCTGTGAAAGCAATCTCGATTAACTTAGATACCGCACGAGTAATAATACCGTTACCCTGATAAGACTCACTGAGCCAATAGCCAATCTCAGCCATTTTTAAATTATGATTAATCGTGTTAAAGCTGACATTACCGACTAACTCACCTTGGTAAATCATGGCGCAAACCATTCCTTTACCTTCGGCATAATCAAGTAACGATTTACGCACAAAGCGTAGAAAGAAATCCTCAGACTTTGCGTGTGACGGCCAAGCTAGCCATTGAGATAAATAAGCGTCTTCCTTCGATACGATCTCAAAGTACTTTTTCGCAAAAGAAGGTTCAATAAGTGCCAGTTTTAATTCACTATCAACTTCTACTGTAAACATAAGTCATCCTTTGAAATGGTTATTTATCTTGCGTATATCATACTCATTCTTAGGTAGATTTCATGTGGTTTCTTTTTGTTTTGCCTTTAAGCTCTGGTTTTTGTTAAAACTCAACCTATTGATAGTATTAATTATAAATGATGATATTTCTCTTTTGCCAATCTTTAGGTACAAAAAAGCCGAGCAAGTTACCCTGCTCTGCTTTTGATTTTACCAATTATCGCTATACGAATATTAACTCGCTATTAGCTGTTTTTGTCTTTTGGCTGATTCTCAGGTAAGTCTTTTACTTCGTCATACCATAAATCGTGGTGTTCTTTAGCCCATGTTTCGTCAACATCACCGGTGATCATGCCATCCAGTGCGGCTTCCATACCGAACAGACCAATGTATATGTGGAAAATAAAGCCACAAATCAAGATCAGTGCAGAGAACATGTGGATCAAGTTCGATAATTCCATATCACGGCGTAATTGGCCGAAGATTGGGAAATCGAGAACAAAGCCACTGATTGCCGCAATAATACCAAAAACGATAAGTAACCAAAAAATCGCTTTTTCACCACCATTAGAGAAACCTGCTGATGGGTGCGTTCCTTTGTGTTTACCTACCATGCCGCCCATTTTCATAAACCACACAATATCGGTTTTATTGACCATGGATTTTCTCCACCATTTCACTAATACCGTGATCAGTAGAATGGCAAAAATTGGACCCATGTAGTTATGGTATTGCTTCGCGGCATAAATGATCATACCCCAAATGTCTGTCGGTAAGATTGGTTTTAAAAAGTGCTTACCGTAAACCAAACATAACCCACTGAACGCCAGTGTTAAAAACGTAAACGCCATGCTCCAGTGCAATGCACGGTCCATTTTGCTCCAACGTTGAATTCGACGTCCTGTTTTTGGTTTACTTAACTTTAGGGGACCAATCGTAAAATACGCCAGTGCCACCATAACTAAACTACCAAAGATAGCTAATGCACCTAATGGCGACATCCACTTCTCTTTCAATACATACCATGTTTCACCAGCAGTACTGATCAATACACCATGCTCTGGTGACTGTGAAGTCGTATAGCCTTCTTCGCCCGCTCTTACTTGACGCCAAAAATCAGCACCACCAAGTTGGGTCATTTCTTTCTCTGCACTTTTCGCGGCTACACTGTCATTTGCCATGCTAGGCATAGCAAATGTCAGTGTTAATGCTGCCAATACTGGCAGCAATAACGAAAGAGAAAGACGTTTTAGTTGTTTCAACATCGCTCTCTCCACTGGATTAGCTCTTAGTCGCATCAAACGATAAGTCTTCACCGTTTGTCCAACCCGCGTCTTTTGCACCACGCTCTACAACACGTTGACGGAAGATGTCAGAAACTTTCTCAGCATCACCAGCAAGCAGTGCTTTTGTTGCACATAATGAAGCACACATTGGCAACTTACCTTCTGCAATACGGTTTGAACCATACTTTTCACGTTCTTCTTGTGAACCTGGTTCTACACCCGGACCACCAGCACAGAATGTACACTTGTCCATTTTTCCACGCTCAGCAAAGGCACCCTGTTTAGGGAATTGCGGCGCACCAAATGGGCAAGCAAATAGGCAGTAACCACAACCGATACAAAGATCTTTGTTGTGACGTACGATGCCATCTGCTGTCTGTTCAAAACAATCCGCAGGACAAACGGCCATACAAGGCGCATCGGTACAGTGCATACATGCAACTGAGATTGACGTTTCACCCGGCTCACCGTCGTTTAGTGTTACTACGCGACGACGTTGGATGCCCCACTCTAGCGCATCATCATTTTCATTTTTACATGCTGTGACACAGCCGTTACATTCAATACAACGCTTGGTGTCACATAAGAATTTCATTCTAGCCATTTTATATCACCCCTTACGCTTTCGTGATTTTGCATAGTGTCACTTTGGTTTCCTGCATTTGTGTTACAGGATCATAACCATAAGTGGTTGCTGTGTTTGCTGCTTCGCCAATAACGTATGGAACCGTACCTTCTGGGTACTTAGTCGTTAAGTCTTCACCTTGGAATTTACCGCCAAAGTGGAATGGTACGAACGCTAAGCCCGGTTTAACACGACGTGTCACCATTGCTTTAACGTGAATTCGACCTTTCTCTGCGCCTTCAACCCAAACCATATCACCATCTTTAAAGCCGATGTCGTTTGCGTCTTTCGGGTTAACTTCTACAAACATTTCTTGTTGAAGCTCTGCAAGCCATGGATTAGAACGCGTTTCTTCACCGCCACCTTCGTACTCAACCAGACGACCAGAAGTCAGAATAATTGGGTATTCTTTTGACTTATCTTGGTCTTGAATTGTTTTGTACAACGTTGGTATACGGAAGTTAGCCGCGCGGTCATCCCATGTTGGGTAATCAGCAACTAAATCACGACGTGGTGTGTATAACGGCTCACGGTGTTGTGGAACACGGTCAGGGAACGTCCATACAATCGCACGTGCTTTTGCATTACCAAAAGGCATACAACCGTGTTTAATTGCAACACGTTGAATACCGCCTGATAGATCGGTTTTCCAGTTTTTACCTTCAGCAGCTACTTTTTCAGTCGCTGTTAAATCGTCCCACCAGCCAAGTTGCTTAAGCAGTTTGTCAGTGAATTCTGGGTGACCATCTTCAATTTCACAGCCTACTGGGTAGCTGTCTTCAGCTAATAGACTTTGACCTTCAAATTCCACACCAAAACGGGTACGGAAGTTACCGCCGCCTTGCGCTACAGGTTTTGACGTATCATAAAGAATGTGCGTACCTGGGTGCTTCATTTCTGGCGTACCCCAACAAGGCCAAGGAAGACCGTAGGTTTCGCCATTAACTGGACCGCCTTCTGCTTCTAGCGTTGTTTTATGGAAGGTGTGCCAGTTCATTGTGTGCGCTTTAATACGCTCAGGGCTTTGACCTGTATAACCGATTGTCCACATGCCTTTGTTGAATTCACGAGTAATGTCTTCAATGACAGGTTGGTTGTTCTCATCAATTTTGATGTGTTTGAACAGTTGATCTGAGTAACCTAATTTTTTAGTCAGTAGGTACATGATCTCGTGGTCAGGTTTTGATTCAAACAATGGCTGAATTACTTGCTCACGCCATTGGAATGAACGGTTTGATGCGGTTACTGAACCGTGCGTTTCAAACTGCGTTGTTGCAGGAAGAAGGTATACGCCATCAGTACGATCATTCATTACTGCTGCAACGGTTGGGTATGGATCGACGATAACCATCATATCCAACTTGCTCATTGCTTTTCTGATCTCAGTACCACGTGTTTGTGAGTTTACTGCGTGACCCCAGTAGAACATTGCACGGATATTGTCGTTTTGTTCGATGTTTGCTTTGTCTTCTAAAACACCATCAACCCAACGAGATACAGGGATACCAAAGTTGTTCATTGGCGTTTTGCCGTTGTATTTACCTTGGTCGAATCGATTTTGAACCCATGCGTAATCGAGATCCCATACTTTTGACCAGTGTTTCCATGCGCCTTCACCAACACCGTAGTAGCCAGGAAGCGTATCTGAAAGAACACCTAAATCCGTTGCGCCTTGTACGTTATCGTGGCCACGGAAGATGTTTGCACCACCGCCTGATTTACCCATGTTGCCAAGAGCAAGTTCTAGAATACAGTAAGCACGTGTGTTGTTGTTACCAGTCGTATGTTGAGTACCACCCATACACCAAACAACACAACCTGGACGGTTTTCTGAAAGCAGTTTTGCAGTCTCAAAAACTTCCGCTTCTGTCACGCCAGTAACACGTTCAACTTCCACAGGATTCCATTTTGCAACTTCAGTGCGGATCTCATCCATACCAAACACACGTTGGTTAATGAATTCTTGATCTTCCCATTTGTTTGCGAATACATGGAACAATACGCCCCAAATAAAGGCAACATCAGAGCCCGGACGCAATGAAACATAATGATCCGCTTTTGCTGCGGTACGTGTGCGACGTGGGTCGGCAACAACGATTTTACAACCATTCTTCTCTTTAGCGATCAGAATATGTTGCATTGCTACTGGATGAGCTTCCGCAGGGTTTGAACCAATAAATAGCATAGATTTACAGTTATGCATGTCATTGAATGAGTTGGTCATAGCACCGTAACCCCAAGTGTTTGCAACACCGGCTACTGTGGTTGAGTGACAAATACGCGCTTGGTGATCGACGTTATTTGTGCCCCATAATGATGCCATTTTACGATACAAATACGCTTGTTCATTGTTGTGCTTCGCAGAACCTAACCAGTAAACTGAGTCAGGACCTGATTCTTTACGGATCTCTAACGCTTTGTTACCGATCTCTTCGATCGCTTGATCCCAAGACAGTTTTTTCCACTTGCCGTTTTCAAGCTTCATTGGGTATTTTAGACGACGTTCGCCATGACCGTGCTCACGCAGTGCTGCGCCTTTTGCACAGTGACCGCCTGCGTTAAATGGATGATCGAATGCAGGTTCTTGACCTGTCCACACGCCATTTTGAACTTCAGCGTAAATACCACAGCCAACAGAACAGTGTGAACAAATAGTACGTTTCACTTCTGTTGGTGCATCAACTGGCACTTCCTGTGCTTGTGCTTTTCTCATCATGCTTGGAACAAACATGCTTACGCTTGCTACTGCACCAGCGGCAATAGTTGAGGTACGCATGAACATACGACGAGTAATGCCCAGTTGGTTCTCTTGTTTTTGTACCGAATCGGAACGTTTAGTCAGTTTCATTATTATGCTCCGTTATAGGCTGTCGTAATAATCACGAATGTGTTGAGTTTCACGATATCCATCGCCTTTTTTCTCAACGCTTTTTTCAGCAGTTACTGATGGTGTTGCGTTTGCTGTACCTGAAACCGCAGCGGCTACTGTTCCTACGGCTGCAGCAGTTGCAAGGCCCTTTAGTACATTTCGGCGGTTTAGGTCCGTTTTGTTATTGCTCATTCAATGCTCCTTTGCTTCCAATTCACTTGGAATGGGCGTTTGTTTTTATGGTTTTAATTCGGGTTGTCACTACTACGTTTATACTTCTGTGACTTCAATTGCGTTTGGATTTTTTGCAAAGCGTACTTGTTCTACACTAAAGAACGCTTCGGTTAGGCACGCCACTGATTGGTAGAAATCCGCATTTTCTGCGTTATTGATTTGCTCGCACAGTGATACATACCAAGGTTGAATATGACGATTAAAGAAACGTTGTTGCAGCACTTCTGCCTCACCCGCTTCAATAAGCATGGCCATTACTTCACATAATGCTGAAATATGGTCTTCTGGTTCTTTTACGTCTTCTGCTCGCTCAAAACCTAATTGCATTAGATCTTGGCGAAGTGCGACTAATGGTTTTTCCATTAATGCACCCGCAATGTGCCATGATCCAAACTGCATCACTTCACCGCGGCCAACACCAATAAATAGATTTTGGTATTCGTCTTCTAGTTTTTCTAGCGTGTCGTTAAGGCTTGCTTGCTCTGCCGCCTTAACCAATTGGCTCCACGCTTGGCTCATACCGTGGGTTTCGCTCTGTTCCGTTTCGATGGTAACTAACCAATCAATCAATGCTTGCTCTGGTGCTGAACGGAATAAATGCGCTAATAAGCCATAAATTTCTTGTCGGATCTGGTGTTGTTCATTCATGGTATTAGACCTTTAATTGTTTTTCTGGATTTGCTGATAAGTCGATAAAGATGTCTTTTACTCGACAGTCTTCACACATGTATAGACGGTTGATGGAAGCTTCATCGCTAAAGTGAGGGTTACCTTGTAACTTAACTCTTAGCATTTCAATCATTGATGCAGGAGCAAATGGTTTGCCACACGTTAAACAGCATGCTGCGTCTTCTTTATGCATGATCTGTGTTTCTTGACGTTGTTCTTTATTCCAGTTCATTTGCACTTTCATGCTTAATGCTTTTTCTGGACACGCATTGACACACAAACCACATTGAACACAGTCTTGCTCGATGAATTTCAATGTTGGCGAATCAGGATCACTGTGTAATGCACGCGTTGGACATACCGCAACGCAACTCATGCACAACGTACAATCTTTAGTTTCGCAATTAACCGTTCCGTAAGGAGCATGAGATGGCATCACTTGGATTTCAGTAATTTCAATACTGCTTACTGCTAGATGATCCAATGCGCCCATTAAACGTTCACGTTTATTACCCGTTAATTGACCGTCAATGATTGATAATGGTGTATCAATTAACATCATGTCATTTAATGCTTCCATGTACACAACTTGTACACGTTCTGGTTCAAGACCAAGTTGCATTAAGAACGCTTGTGCGATTTCAACTTCTTGCGTTAATACTCGTTGAATTGTTTCTGGCATTCTGCGGCTTGCGATAAATAGAACTTGAGCTGCACCATTCACTAACGCGGAGAACCACGTATCAATACCGACAGATAAAATCTCATCAAGTACGACAGGAATTACATGATCAGGCATGGTTTTTAATGCCATGACATTGAAGTTTTCATGGCGATCACTACAGAAAGCGATGATTGGAGTCTCACCACCTTCTTTTTTATAATTTGCTAATAAACGAGCAGCAAAGTTTTGTGTTTTTTCAGCTTCGGGTAATGCATAGCTGATGGCTTCTGTTGGACAAGCCGTTGAACACGTACCAACACCTTGACAAAGGTATGGATTAATTTGAATGTGGTGGCCTGTTTGATCTGAACCTTCACTGGTTAACGCACCAGCAGGACAAGCATCTACACAACGCTCACACCCTTTTACGCCACGTGAACTGTGCGCACATAAATCTGGGTTTAAACGGAAATATTTTGGTTTATCAAACGTACCCACCAAACCTGGCAATTCGTCTAATACTTGTGCCAATGTTGGATAGCCGCGCCCTACTGGGTAATAACCAGGAACAGGCACTTGTTCAGACATAACGCTGTCTAGCTTCATATCCAGAACTAAATCGAATGCTGTCGCACCAATGGTGACTTTCGCTAGATTTACTTTTTCGCCATTCACAACACATTCGATATCAAATGCGCCTAAAAAGCCTTTTACTGATAACTCTTTGGCAAAGTAAACGGTACGTTCGGATTCATGTGCTTGATTTTCTGATTCAGTAGAGACAAGCGTGATGCTGTTTAAATCGGTGAATTGCTCGGCAACATCAACAATGATTCGAGTAGGTCCGATAATAACGAGGTTGCCACGGCTTTCGTAGCTTACTGTTGGCGGGATCAAGTTGTTCAGCTCTACGGTTTGCGTAATAGCAAACAGACGAGCTTTGGCATTTGTTGTTTCAGATTGTGCTAAAAATTGAGATAACATTGCTTCACCTATTCTTGACCCCATTCGGGCCGATTCAGTTCGATGACTGGTTCCTAGATGTTGTATCGCAATAACCGTACCAACTTAATGGGTAATAAATATTTATATTAATAGGAAGAACGCTGTATTTTTACACTATTTTTTATCTTTTATTTAATGACGGGACATTTTGTCTCAAACTGGTTCAAAATGTCCCTATTGCTTAGATGGTCTTTTTTGTCTCACTTTCTTGTGCTTCATCTTTGTTAACGCATTGATATTCATTATCATTCCCATTAATTGGGATTATTTCTTCTACGTTTTCTACGGCTTGTTCTACTAATAATTCTGATGCTTCCGCGTCTTCTTCCTCTTCTATTGGCTCAACCATCCAATCTCTTAATTTAGCTGCGATTTCAGGATCTAACTTTGGTGGAGTTGAGTAGTTAGGCTCATCTTCCATCGCAAATTCTGGATTTAAAAACATCTTTCTCAATGCGGCTTTTTTCAGATTCTTATCTACGCCTGTCGCCATAAATTGGCTAACATTACTTGTACCATTAATGCTAACAAGGTCTTCTTCGGTTGGAAGTTCGATACCCTCTTCCAAAGCTTCGACTGTCTCAGTTGACGACGTATCAGAAGACAATTCAGTATGAGTATTAATGAGAGCAATATCTTCAGAGTGATCAACACTCTCAGTAAGATCTATTACTTTCTCATCACTAACTTCTTCACCTTGTTGAACTTTTCTTTTTCTTAATGACCATCTACTTAGAAAGTTGCTCACTTGCGCGCCCCGCACCTTTACGTTTTTTTCTACGAATTTCGATAAGTTCGCCATGCTTTCCAATGAACGCTTCTAACCACGCTTGCATTGGTAGTGGCATGTCGATAGATAGCACAACATAATCGCCATCCATGTATTGCCCTATCATGCTTTGGGACGCGGTGATCATCACTGGTGTAAGCACATCGTTATCATTTTCAAACGCAAAGAATAACTTAGGACTTTGCGAGCTTAGATTGAATCGGTAGTCGGTTCTTTCATCTAAAAAAATCTCTAGCTCACGCTTAAATAACATCCCGTTACTTTGTGTTGTTGCAGCCACTTTTTCATACAGCTGTACATCACCAATATGCCAAGAAGGGGCACTCCAACGGCCTACTTGCTTCATTTCTTCAATCACTTCAAATTGCAGTGGCCAAACGCTTTCTGTCTTTAGTTCCACAAGTTACCCTTCTTTCTATGAGGTTTTTGTCTCTATTCGTAAGATAAAGCAATCCTTGTACCAACAGCACTGTATTTCTAATTTAACCACAACTCATCCTGTGGTATAAATTTTGCGTATAAAAAACTAATTACCTTAAATCTCATTAATTTGGAGCTTACTTTGAGCCAATCACCAAAAATAATAACTACTGGCGCTGTACCTAAACAAACTCTTACTGTGGATGTTTATGATGAATACGGTGAGAAGCTAAGCAAAGAAGTGGCATGCGAGCAGCCATTAACCCTAATGTTGAACTGGCAAGAAGTCGTGACATTAATGACGTTAGGCGCTCGCCCTGCTGAATTGGTATTGGGCTATTTGAAAAACCAACATTTCATCTCTGATGTGTCGCTTTTAGAGTCGGTATTGATCGATTGGGAAACCAAAACAGCCGCGGTAAATACCAAAGAAACCACAGAGCACGTAAAAGAAAACTTGAAGAAAAAAACGGTTACTTCTGGCTGCGGTCAAGGCACCATGTATGGCAATGTAATGAAGCAACTTGAAAATTACCAAGTACCTCAAGTTAATATCAACCAATCTGATATCTATGCGTCTTTAGAAGCGCTGACTTATCACAATGATACGTATAAAGCCGCTGGCGCTGTACATGGCTGTGCGATTTGTGAAAACAACCAAGTCTCGTCTTTTGTGGAAGATGTAGGTCGCCACAATGCGGTAGATACACTTGCTGGTGAGTTATGGTTAAACCGTGGTACGGGTGACAATAAGCTGTTTTATACGACAGGTCGGTTAACCTCTGAGATGGTCATCAAAGTTGCTCAGATGGGGATCCCAGTACTACTTTCTCGTTCAGGCGTAACACAAATGGGCTTAGATTTAGCGCAGAAATTTGGCATTACGATTATTGCTCGTGCTAAAGGTAAGCGTTTCCAAGTGTTTGCTGGCCATGAGAAAATCAATTTTGATGTGAAAGGTGAAGCGGCGCTTAGGGATTAGTACTAAGAGCTAGATTCTAGAAAAAACAGGGACGAGTAAGTACAAAAAACCTCTTACTCGTCTATAACATCTAACTACTCACTCTCTATTTAAGAGGTATTCTTGGTGCATGTGTTTGATTGTTTTCAAAAATAGTTCTGAATTCTTCATGATGTTTTAAGAATAAGTCAACCATCACGGGGTCAAAAGATACACCACGTTCTTCTTCAATAATCTTAATCGACACTTCATGAGTAAATCCCTCTTTGTAAACACGCTTTTGTCTTAAGGCATCATACACATCGACAATACTTACAATTCTTGCTTCAATTGGGATCGCTTCACCCACTAAGTTTAAGTACCCTTTCCCATTCCACTTTTCATGGTGATAAAGCACTATATTTTTAGTTATTAAACTAAGCTCTGTGTTTTTAATTATTTCATAACCAATATTGACGTGTTGTTTCATCACATCAAACTCATCTGAATCTAATTTTCCAGGCTTTTTCAAGATGTAATGAGGAATACCGATTTTTCCAATATCATGCAAGGACGCAATCATTTGAATCTCTTTAATAAACGGCTTTGGCATTCCTAATAAATTCGATAAATGCCCAGAATATACATTAATACGTTTGTTGTGCTCACTCGTTTCTTCATCACTGTATAGCGAAGCCATTTCTAACGATCCAATCAAAGATTCATTCATCGTTAATAGCTTTCGTTCTGACCGTTTGGCAATAAGTACACGAGCAGCTAAGAGTACAATGACCAATAAACCTACAGCAAGCACCCAAGTGTCATTGTGTTTGTATTTTTTATTTTCATTGATATAGACATTTTTGATCAAATGTTCACTATCAGAGCTGATTGATATCAAATTAATAAGGTCATATAAGGCTTTTTTATCTTTCTTTACTGCCATATAAACCGAAATTCGTTCTTTTAATGTACCCGCTGTTTTTAAACCATACATATCATCATTAATCGTATGGTTAAATAATAAGCGTTGATCACCAAAGGCATAATCGATCTTACCATCATTCAAAGCATCTATAATCTCCTCAAACGTATCAAAGAAGACCATGGTTACATTAGAGGTATTATTTTTAACATAATCATAATAGTGAGCATTTTTAAGTATTCCTAATGTTGAATAGTTCACATCAGATATTCTAGAGATAAAACTGCCTTCTAACTTATTAAATACAGATAATTCAAAACTATAATATGGCTTGGTGAGATAGTAATGTTCAGTAATACATTCATTAGAAAAAGTAGAAAGTAATAGATCATATTCTAGGCACTCCCCCAATTTCGGTTGAGTAAATGTCACAGTGTCTTTAAAAATCGTTTCTATACTGTCAAAAAGTGCCGGTGCTATTCCTTCGTATTCTCCGTTAACAAGATAACTGGCAGGAAACTCCTCAAATCCATAACCAACGGTTACATTTAACCCTTTAATTTCCTGATTATTTTTAAAGAAGTAAATGAAGTTTTCTTCGCGAGAATTTTTGACTAATTCTTTTATCTCAACTGCACTTAATTCATTGAAATATTTTATTAATATAGCGTGTAATTCAGGCTGATCTTTTGTTACTGCAAAAGAAGTATACAAACTATCGAGTCTTGGTAGCTCATGCGTGAAATATGATTTCTCACTAATTGCTTGTGTATCTGCTATGAAAGCGTCAATCTCACCATTGTTTAATGCTGCCATCATCTCATTTAAACCAGTAAATCTAACTGGGATATAATTAATATCATCCTCATATTTTAGAATGAACTCATTTGAAGAATACCATTCTTCAACCAAGTCTACTCTTTTGTTATTTAAACTCACTAGATCATGAATAAGATCGTCGTCTTTATAAAAAACCTTAATACTTATACGATATAATGTAGGTATAAAATTATAATTCAGATCTCTCTCTTCAGTTTTGGCAAAATCAAAGTAAGCGCCAGTCTCAACATTATCAAACTTAGTAATAAGATCTTCTAGGTCTTCTACTTTTATATGGAAATTAGTGTTTAATTTTTTATTGATATCTTTAATTAAATCACTATAAAGCCCTTTTTGAACTCCATTTTCTATAAAGAAAAGCCTTGAATTATAATTATCATTATAAAATGTAAAATCACGATTATTTGTTATCCAATCTTGCTCTGCTTCTGTTAACAGAATTGCACATGAAAAAGAAGAATACAAACACACTAGTAAAAACCAAAATAATCTCACTTACTATACACCATTAATTATTGATAGTAACGAAGGCTTCGCATTACGCTTTTTCATTGAATTCTTTCTGAAACTTCAATACTTTTTCTAAATATCGTCGAGCTTCAGCCTTAGGGTGTTTATTGGTTAACGCCCAATATAATTGACTTGGCTGCAAGCTATTTATTTCGTTAATCGCTTTGGTTTTACTAGGATCAAAAGTGCTAAATACCCCACCAGAACCACCGTTATAGGCTGAGACCATGCTGTAATGTTTATTAGTTGCATGAGTAATATCTCGTAAATAACGATTTTTTAAAATATAGAAATATGCAGTTCCTGTATCAATGTTGTTTGCAGGATTAAATAAGTATTCTTTAGTCGGTATTCCTGATTTATTTTTTACTAACTTAAAAACGTCTGCTCCTGCTGTTTTTGGGATCACCTGCATTAATCCATACGCCCCTGCATGACTAACGGCATAAGGGTTAAAGCTGCTTTCTGTTTGAATAATTGCATAGATTAAATCAATTGATATATCGTATTCATTCGATGCTTTTTTGATTAAATCTGCGTATTGAAATTCACGCTGCTCTAAGTGGTCATCCACCATTGAGATCTCAACGTAATACGCTTTGCCATTTTTAATCGTTTTTGATTGCAGCTTATGTTCAATTAAATAGTCTGCGTATTTTCCTGCTCTCCACGGCCATTCGATATCTTTATTTTCTTGATCTTTAATTTGACCAAGTAAAAACGGACGACCACGCAAAGGAATTGATTTATCACTGAATAAATCAACATGTGAGGGATCTGATGGCATTAAAAGGGTGCCAATAATTGCTTTTTTAAGCGTCTCTTTAGGTTGATATTGAGAAACCGTTGAAATGTAAACTTTACCTTTATCAAAATCAATATGTGCGCGTGTACGGTAGCCATCAAGGTACTTTACGTAACGATGTTTACCTGCTTCCAGAAACTCTTTATCACCCCATGTTTTATGCACATGGTCAGATAAATTCGCTAACTGTTCTTCAATTGATTGATTTTGTTCTGAGGTATTTGGTTTCCACGATCCTGAACCAGACGAAGAGTTTCCACTACAATCACATGATGTTGAATTTGAATTTGATTGATTGTAATCACCATCGAAAATTGGGGTACAAGAAACCGTAATTAGAGCAATAACAAGAGCAAATAATGCGTTTTTCATTTCTATCCTAAAAGTGTATTCGTCTTTATTTTCAATACACTGGAATACATCACACATAGTGTGTTAGCCGACAAGGAAGCGTATTCTACACCTTGTTTTACTTTTGGGAATAGTTAATGGAAAATGTTTATGAATTATTTTACAAGGTACGACTCTAATTTTTATTCTGAACTAATCTCATAAAAAAACCGCCAAAAAATGACGGTTTATATAGGGTTTCTTATGATTTTATAATTTATAACGCTTAATTTCTTCTTCTAACGAATCTGCTAATGATTTTAATGCTTCCGCTTGCTGCGCTGCTATTTCTGCTTCCCTTGCCATTTGGTTGGCGACTTCTTGCACACCTTCAGTATTACGACTGATCTCAGCGGTTACGCTTGATTGCTCTTCGGCTGCCGATGCTATTTGTGTTGCCATGTCACTAATAACATTAATTTGAGAGGCGATATTATCAATACTTACTCCCGCTTCATCAACGTCTTTTACACTGGTTTCTGCAAGATTATGACTGTCTGACATCACTGAAACGGCTTCTTGCGTTGTTGTTTGTAATGTTTCAATCATTGATTGAATTTCTTCGGTTGATGTATGTGTTCGTTGCGATAATACACGAACTTCATCAGCAACCACAGCAAAGCCACGACCTTGATCTCCTGCTCGCGCTGCTTCAATGGCAGCATTCAACGCCAGTAAGTTAGTTTGCTCTGCAATAGAGCGGATTGTCGCTAAAATTGAACTAATTTTGTGAGCGTGACCGTTGAGAGCTTCAATAATACCTACCGCACTATTAACTTCACTCGCTAAGTTACCAATTGAAGATTGGCTTTGGTTCACTTGTTGATGGCCTTCTTGCGTCAGCTCTACCGCTTGCGAGGCTGATTTTGCCGTGTTTTCTGCATTGCCTGCGATTTCTTGTGTTGCACTCGCCATTTCTGTCACCGCAGTGGCTACCATTGTAATTTCATCTTGCTGTTGGCGAATATTTTCACTTCTTTTAATCGCAGAACTGGCAGAATCTGCTGCCGAGCGATTTAGCTCTAACGTGATCTCTTGTAGATTCGATGCCATTGTATGTAAGCGAGACACAAATTGATTAAAATTCTCAGCCAGTTTGCCAACTTCATCATCCGATTTCACATTGATACGAACCGTTAAATCCCCTTCACCATTGGCGATGCCTGCTAATGCTTCTGATACAGTACCTAGCTCTCTCAACTGACGCGTAACCAACCAGCCAGTAAATAACGAAACAAACAGTAAGATTAAACCACCAATAAGGCATAATTTTACTAACATCGCATTTAATGGCGCTTCAAGCGTCTCTTTATCCATAACAAGAGCAATCGCCCAATGAGTATTAGGAACTGCTGTCACCATCACCGCTTTCTCTTTGCCTTGTTGTTCAGTAAAGAAGAAACCATCCGATGAAATTTCGCTATTCAGATTATTGGCATCAAACCCTTGCCCCAGTTCTGAAATTGGCTTTAACGCCATTTTTTCATTTGGGTGCGCAACCACAATTCGATTGCTCACATCAAGAAGCATTGCGTAACCATCGCCCGGAACCGAAATATCAAGCACATCATCAATTAATGCACTCAATGCTAAGTTTGATGCCGTAACACCCACGATTCGACCATTTTCACGAACCGGCTCTGTTAGCGTAACCACTAACGCTTGCATGGTGTGACTTACATAAGGCTCTGTTGTTATGCCTTTATTGGCGGCAATAGTTTCTTTATACCACCCACGTGTACGAGGATCGTAGCCCGCTTTATTCAATGATGGATCTTGACGTTGCATTACGCCTTCTGCATCACCGTAGTAACTCAAACCAAAGTCACCTGAAGTAAAAGTTTGCTTTAAATGAGCGACCATATCGAGATTAGGATCGCGTTCAATTGCTTCTTTCATTGCAGTTATTGCATCTTGACGCCCTTTGAACCAATCTCCAATGCCTAAACTGTACGCTTTCGCAGTATTCCCACTCTCACTGTGAATTGCATCCCATGCTTGTGTTTTCATTGTTTGGTATGAAAAAGTACCTAGAGATATAATCGTTAATACGATAAGTGCCACACTTGTTAAAACAAGTTTAATTTTTAAGGTTAGATGCATAATCTTTCTACTTCTAATGGTTGTGATTTTAAATAAGATGGAGGCAATTAATAGTAAACAATGTAGCCGACACTGCTACCATAATTACAAGACTCATAAATGAAGCAAATGGTTACATTCTTATTCATATTAACAGTCTTACTATTTAAAAATGTGTCCCTTTTCACAAACCACTACCTAAGTAGTAATGAATTTATTATCAAAACCACACCACACACAGACAAATAACACATTTTACAGCTAAAATTAACCTATAGTTCTCCCGCCCAAGCAAATAAAAAAGCCTAGCAATAATGACTATTGTTAGGCTTATATATACGAATATCATTCGACGATTATTACATTAACAAATCGTTCCTGCACCTTGCTGGATGTCTTCATCATTATCAATAATCGCTTGAGCAGCAATAGCTAAGCCTTCTGCTATTTGCTCTAACTTCATTGTTGGTTGAGAACCATCAACAGATTGCTCTGGCAATAGTGGAATATGTACAAAACCATGACGAATATTGCTGTCTTTTAGGTAATGTTGTATTCCATAGAACAAATGATTACATACAAATGTCCCAGCTGTATTCGATACCATGGCAGGGATCCCCTCACTTTGCATCGCACTTACCATCGCTTTTACTGGCAGAGTAGTAAAGTAAGCATCAGGGCCTCCTTCTACTACAGGTTCATCAATCACTTGAATGCCATCATTATCTGGAATGCGAAAATCATCCACATTAATTGCAATTCGCTCTGGCGTTATAGCCGTTCGACCCGAAGCCTGACCTACTGTGATCACGGCATATGGTTGTTGATCTTCAATGGCTTGTTTCACCACGTCGATCGATTTATAACGCACAACGGGCACTTGGCAAATGCTAATCTCGCCACCGTTCAATTTACGACCTGCAATTAATCTTACAGCTTCTAGCGCTGGGTTAATTTTGTCATTACCAAAAGGTTCGAAACCTGTAATTAGAATCTTTTTCATCGTTAACCCCTAAAAGGCAAAAAAGTACATAAAGGTGGTGTTAATAAGTAGCATTATAAAACCGGGAATGAGCTGGGTAATGATCACTTGGTTTTTATTATCTAATTCCAATAATGCCGCAGGTACAACGTTAAAGTTAGCCGCCATTGGTGTCATTAAGGTACCACAATAGCCTGAGATCATACCTAATACACCAATCACAATTGGATCACCGCCCATTTCAACAATCAGCAATGGAATACCAATACCTGCGGTAATTACAGCAAAAGCCGCAAACGCATTACCCATAACAATAGTGAAAAGAGCCATACCAAACGTATACGCAATGACATAAGCTAATACGCTGCCGTGAGGGACAATTTCTTTTACTATTTGAGAAACGGTATCACCGACCCCTGCCTGACCAAATAGATAACCTAATGCAGCTAGAAATTGAGATAAAATAGCCGCCCAACCAATCGTATCAATCAGGCGACGGCCTTCATGAATACTTTGTACGGGTTTGCATTTTGTTAGCCCGTTAGCGACAATAAGTGATAAAAATGAACTTAACCCCAAACCAATCAGTGCACTTGTTCCCGTTACCTGACTCCATAAAATCGTACCCACGGGTACAATTAACGCAGGAAGAAACAACATGTTTTGTAATGACTTCGCGCTGGTTTCTCTGAACTCATTATCACTTGAGTTGTAAGAGCCAATGCCCATCAATCCCGCCGAAGCGATCAAGGTCATCACTAAGACTAATGCTCCGACAACCCAATCAGGTAATACTGCACCTAAACAAAAAGAAAGACCATAAGCTAACCAAAAAAGTCCTGTGCCAATGGCTTTTGGGTTCTTTTTATCAGTAAAACTTTGAAATGAAAACGCAATCAGAAGTAAGCCTGTCGCTTGATAAATATACTCTAACATGATTAATTCCTACTCTTCTTTGCCAGCTTTCGCTAAACGTGAATCTTCTATCCATGCTCGAACATAGAACACAACGCACGAGGCTAATGCCGTAGGAATCGCCCACATAAACATGTCATTTAACGCAACACTGTAACCGTGCTCTTCAAGTACGCCTTTAATAAGTAGTAAACCACCCGCGCCAATAAAGATTAATTGGCTGAAAAAGTTAGCAAAGTTTTCACTCATTGCCGCAAGCGCACGAATATGCTGTCTTTCTTTATTCGTTAACGGTTTTCTGTTCTTCTCAGCAGCGGCTTCTGCCATTGGTGCCACTAAAGGACGGATCATTGATGGGTGCCCACCCAAATTTAAACCTAACGCATTCGTTACTTTACGCAGTAATAGATACGTAAACATAACTCGACCAGCAGATGCTTGCTTGATTGAGCCAATCAGCGTTTCTGCTCGCTCTCTTAAACCGAAGCGCTCTAGTACACCAATCATAGGGAGTACAAGTATGAATAAAGACATATAGCGATTTTGAGTAAATGAAGCACCTAAAATGGATAAAATCTCTATAAAGTCAATATCAGCAACCAAACCAGTCACTATTCCTGCGGTTAAAATAACCAATAACGTGTTTAAACGTAAAGCCAGCCCAAGAGTAATAATTACTACTCCGATTAAAGGCCAAAAATCAATCATCTTATATCCTTATTTGCTTTATCTCAGCCCAACATCATGAAGGACGGATACTTGTAAAATTTACAGTATGTTAAAACTAAGTAGACCCTAACACGTCGGTAAACATATTAGGGCCTGCTATTGAGTATATTGAAAATTAAACAGATGAAAAGTATTTATCTGCATAATAATTCTAAAATATAGTGATATCCTTAGAATTATCAGTCCATTTGAACAAAATAACACCACTTACAAGGTGTATATACTCATATACGCCATTATACCAGTGACTAACCAACCGAAGACTGACATCCAACAGGACATTTATAGTCACCAACAATCGACGATTTTGTTGCAATAATGAGCATGGCAGTTAAGGTTACAGGTAAAATAAAACCATTCAATGCACCTACTACAATCAATAACATGACTGGCTTACCAATAATGAATCGACCTTCTCTTTATTTTCTCGGTTGTATATCTAGATCATCGAGTAAAGAAGGATAGCCCCAGCCGTTGTGATTCTCAATCACGGTTTCTTGAGTAAGATATTCATACAATGTTGGCGCTAATGACCCATTCGCCTCACTCGTTAATGGCGTAACATTAGGGCCTACAGGGGTTCCCCAGAATCCTAAAAAAGCATCTTTTTCTAAATAATGTTCGCCAGCATGTCTACCCGGCACTTTGGTATTAAAACCAACACCAAATTTAGGAAACAAGTTTATCGTCCCTGCTCTGTCTTCTTCATACAATTTAGCCAATTGATTCACGGAATCTGGTCGCGCCGTGTAAGCAGTCAAGTTTCTCCACTCTTGCTCTGTACACCATGAATTCACATTGTCATTAACGGCAGATACCATACATCGTTGATATAACTCTTGGTATGATGCTAATTCAGCTTTATTTGGCTGCGATTTATAAGGATTCAGAACATCGAGTTCAAGTAACTGGGATGATCCAATAACAGGCTGATACAGTAATCTGTCCCCTTTTTTAGTGATTAATTCATCAACTCTAACATCGTCTTTAAAACCGATAATTCGAACTGTACATTCATCTAACGTACAGTTTGTTTCTCTAACAACGAGATAATCTAACGATTCTTCTAAACCTGAAGCAACCTCATTAATCACGTTGATATACTTACCTTTTAGCGCATTAACAGGCGTCCACGTTGTTAGCTCAGCGTACGTTGGTTGCACTTTCCAACCTTGGGCAGAATTAAAGAAATCCATCATGAAATTACCACCCGCAGTAGAAGCGACCACCACATCGACTTCTTTATTGCTTTCATAATTAAGCGCATTGGTAATTTTAGGCCCTTCACCTTCGTCGGATGAGATTTTCTTTATCACTAATGGATAGCCAAGTTCTTTTTCAAGAGATTCAAATACCTGTTTTTCCGGATTCAATGAATAGTAAACAGGCGCTAAACCGTGATCTCCTGCCATTCCCCATAGGGTTCTATCATATACGCCAGCGTCTTTATATGTGTTGGTAAATTGCGTTAACCAATAATCTAGTCGATTCAATTCCCCGGTAGGCATGAGGATTTCATCACTAAATGGACCAGTGAAATGGGCAAAATGATCCGGCCATGGGTTATAGATTAAGGTGTAATCTGGCATCCCTTTTTGTTCAAGTTTCGAGAGGGATTCTAGGTTTTGTTGGATCTTCCATTTTTGAGTTAACTTACTGTAAATATCCAAGGCAAAGATACCGTTATAAATACGAATGTCTTCAATAAGATCGGCTCTCATGATCGACACTGTTTTCTCTATTTCTGCACGTTGCGTCAACTCTCGCAGACAACGCTTTTCACCAAAATCTCGTAAGCTCTCACCTGCCCCTAAATTCACCAAGCCATCATAGGTGGTATGTGCATTCCAATCATATTGCGCATTACAGTTTAAAGTCACCAAATAATCCAAGCGATCAAACATGGTTTGAACCTTGTTCGCTTCCATCAAGCGGTCAAGTTGCAACGCATCGTTGCCAAAGAAGTAATAGGCACGATCTTCTTTTCTATCGACAAAGTGAAAATTTGGTATCCCAGTCCCGCCTTTACCTGACACTTTTGCGCCAGTTTTTATTATCGGTAAATTGCGAACACTGATAGTCGGTGTTGATGAAATGCCCACATCGACAATGCTGTTATCGTAATTTTCATGCAGCTCAGTAAAAAATGGCAAGTACGATGGGTCTTTATACTCTTTCTCGGTCAGTCTTTTTAAAAATGACAGTTGTTGTTCATGTTCTGGCTGCGTGGTGATTTCATTCTGAGGTTTGTAGCTTTCATGGTTAAGGTGATCTTGATAGATCTGTTTGATGAATGGCTTTTTCAGCGGAGAAACAATACCTTCAAGTAGCCCTTGTTGCAGCCCATCAACCGTAACTTGAACCGCTAGTCGACGCTGCTGACGAGAGTCTAAATAAGCAATAACCGTCTCTGGGTTATCTTTAAAGTTTTCTTGTAACCACTCATTCAATACTTCTTGTCGTTGTTCTTGATAAATAAACTGACGGTACGATTTCAATACATTAAGACGAACAAAATCAATAAGAGTAATAGTTAATGCTTCTGCTTTATTATTTACAGAGCCTTTATGTTCAGGCTGACCATCTGCAATGATGTGCTCTAACGCCGCACGCATGTCCCCTTCGTCCATACTCATGACGGCTTTTGTCATACCCGCGATAATGATGGGTTGAATTTTATCTATGATCTTTTTATCTTTAGGGCTATCAGACAGATAGGTATAACGCTCAGGCAGTACCTCAAGATCCTTCCACTCACCAGTCTGTACCAATTCATCATAAACAATCACCATATTCGCAATGAATTTACGATCAATATTTAGCCCTTGGTGATGGCTATCTGCTAACTCTGGCTTATCTTCTTTTTTAACGTCATCCAGAGTAAATAGAGAATGGCTAAACCCATTAAGTGTTTCTTCATCATATTGCGTTTTTAAGTAGGTTTTAAAAGCATCTTCATTATCCATATCTCCGTATTTATCAACAAAGGTATAAATAAAATGCCCTAAAGGGATCGCGTATGAGGGATTTGAAAGCTTTGCAATGATGCTTTTCTTAACATCCCCCTCCAATGGTAGCGATAAAATGTAAGCGTCTAATGTGATACCAGCAATGGTAAAAATAGCGGCATCACGAACCGTTTTCGTTGTATAAACGACAGAATTGTTTATCTGATTTTTTAGTATTTCTGTTGAGTTAACTACGCCACCAATCACAGGAATAGCACTGACATTGGCCGAACTGTTGGCACTCAACATTGAAAGAGATAACACACTGAGAGTAAATATTGACGAAAACGATCTGTTTTTCACTTTAACTTCCTTTTATAGTAATTTGGATAATTACACATTTGAATATAACGAGGGCTGCGAGAATAGCAAAAGAAGTGATGATATTTACAGTGAGCTTAATTCATGGAAGCCCTCTACAAAACTCATAAGTATGAATTTTATAGAATACTCCCATTGCAATTTAGTTCTGATTTAGCTCTCTAGGATTACGATGCAGCTATAACTATCCTGTAATTGATAGTTTTAATCGATTACAGTCCGAAACCAATTTTAGGTTGACGACGAACAGATCGAACACCCCATGGACCTAAATCTGGTTTTGGTTGACCTTCAAAATCACCAAGGCAAATATAGCCTTTAGAAAGATAGCGAAATAGGAAATCGCCACCATCTAGTGAGCCAGTTCTGTCATCACCAAACGGTAAATGAATACGCTCAATATGAAGATCTGATGCTTTTTTAAATGCAGGGTAAGCCGTTGAGTTAATTTGGTATGCATCTAAATTTTTCAGTAACGCTTTATCTGACATCTTTGCCTTCATACGAGCAAAGATCATGATTAAACGTTTCTGTTTTTCAGAAGAGACTATGATCATTTCCATTATAGGAACTCCTTTCAAAAAAAAAGGAATTATATAGTAAGCCTCAGCCTACTTCTATATTCACTTTATATCGCTACAGACAACTGCTTAATTACACAGCGATATTCATAACAATCAATTATTTCACCGTCCACAATGGTAAATTCAGGCTTAAATCCAACTTGTTTAAAGCCATTTTTACTTAACACTCTTTGTGACGCTAAATTATCTGTCGATGCTGTAGCAATTAACTGGCTCAACGCTAACGTATCTCTTGCTACATCAATCAAAAATTTAGTCGCATAAGTCGCCAATCCTTGAGAAATGAATGCTTCACCAATTCGATAACCAATAAAACCAGACTCTTTTTCTTTATTAATATTATAGAGATTAGCTCGGCCACAAATGGTTCCTTGAGCATTCTTCAGGAGCATTGGATAAATTCTGTCTTTTTCATATTCAGAAAGATAAAAATCGATATGATCTTTAATCCCTTCGTCACTGAAAAAGTCTTCATCACGCGCTTCAATAAATGATTCAAACCATTCTTGATTTACCAATTCAAACTCCAGTAATGCCGCGGCATCTTCTGTTTTGAGTAGTTGTAGTGTCACCATAGCCAGTTCCTCTCATACGTATTACTGAATTATAGACAAAAAAAACCGTGATACGTAATCACGGCTTTATATTTTTCTTCAATATTAACTAAGAGTCAATCTTACAAACCTTGTTGATATTGATCATTAGTATTGATTGGAACCATAGTGAACAATTCATCTTGAACACTCATGTCACCATTTACGAGTTTCTCGAAGTGCTTAACTAACTCAACTTTATCAGCTTGTTCTTTAGAACCGCCACCAATGTTAGTTAGATCAATAAAGAACTCATCAAACAAGTCAGAGAAATCGGTCACGATATCCATGTTTAAGAATTGTTCGTGATTATAGATGCTTGGGTAACCACCTTTTTGCTTATCAACCGCGAATGAAATGCCTTTCACGTTAGTAATCGTAGTCGCTTTCTCACACTTCAACATACAACCCGCTTCAATCGCTGGTTTGTTACAACCTACCGTTTGTTGGAAGAAGCACTGACGGCTTGTCATCATCAGGATTGGATGATAAATGCTGTAGGCTAACTTGAAGTTTTCAGGACGACGAATGTGTTTCATCTGACCTTTATTGATTTCATTTGAAATAAACGCACCCGCACAATTTAGTGTTTCTTTCATTGTCACTAAAGCGTGTGAATTCGTTGTATTTAAGAATGGACCGGCAACCCATTCAATTCCCATTTCAAAGGCTTTATACGCAATACCTGTGTTATTGGTTACGATACGAGCTGGTTTTACTTCTTCAAGTACTTTCACGGCTTCGTCGTAATCTTTACCAATCAGAACCGCAGGGAACCATGGGATTAAACGAGGGTTTTCTAAGAAGATATTAATGTATGTTTTATCACGCTTTTTAAAGCTTTCTGGTAATTTGAAGTAAATGTCTGCGTCAGTCACATCACATATGTTCAAATCGGCAACATCAGAAATCAGCATCGACAATGTCGGTTTCTCTTCGACTTTTGGCTGCTGTACTAATGCCGCAACATCTGTGTGTTTAATCACTTCTTTAGAACCATTCAATAAGAAAGCGACTTTCTCTTTAAGCTCAGAAAGCTCTCTGAATGGAACGGCTAGGTTGTCTCCAAGCTCTGAGAAATCGTAACCTTCAAGAAGGTAATCTGGCGTAATCACACCTTTAAAGCGCTTCTCTAGCTCTTTTGAAGTGATCGATTTTTGACCGGCTTCGCTCAGTAGTGATGTAGATTTCACTTCAAACGTTTCTTGATCGTCTTTACTTGGTGTAATGATCACCGTTAGTGGCTCACCTAATACCGCTTTAAACGCAATCGTAATCGCAATTTTGTCGATACTTAGAGACTTCACTTTTTCTTCAAGAGTGGCACCGATTGCATTTTTATCAGTGTAAAGCTCTTGTTTCACTTCTTGGATTTGAACAACATCAATCGCGTTACTCTGATCAACCGCGTAATTTACGCTGTTATCACGAGGATTATCGATAAACATGTCTTTGGTCAAATTCCCTTTTAAGAATTTGTTGGTTAAACCACGGTTGAAGACTTTATGTAGATTCGAGTCATCTTCATATAGCTCACCCGTTTCAATAAACGTATTAATATTTTTACGCCAGTTTTCCACCACAGTATAGACGTAGTGAGCGCCTTTAATACGACCTTCAATTTTCAGTGAATCCACTTTCGCGTCTACAAGTTCCGGTAAATCGAAGTACGCTGAGTTATCTTTTAGGTTTAATGGGAATTTGTTACCCGCTGCGGTAATTTCATATTCATCACGACACGCTTGACTACAACGACCACGGTTACCTGAGTTACCCACACTCACTGAGCTTGAATAACATTGGCCAGAGAAAGCAATACACAACGAACCATGCACAAACACTTCCGTTAGGATATCGTGTTCATGAGCAACGGCTGTCATTTCTTTGATTTCGTCGATATTCAGTTCACGGGATAAATTAACACGTGATGCACCGACTTTTGAAAGGAAGTGAATTTGACCTTCATTGTGCGTCGTTAACTGAGTAGAAGCGTGAACATCTAATGTTGGGAAGTATTTTTTAACTAAGTTAAACACACCCAAATCTTGAACGATGATGCCATCAATAGTTGTGTTCACTAATTGATTAAGCAGCTTCGCTAATGATTTAATTTCATGTTCAAGAATAACAACGTTTAATGTCAGGAATACTTCACAACCGTATTCATGAGCAAGTCGTAACACGCCATTTAGTTCATCAAATGAAAGATTGGATGCTCGGTTACGGGCGTTGAACATATCTAGACCACAGTAAACAGCATTTGCTCCTGCAACGATGGCCGCTTTAATCGCTTCAACATCACCACCAGGTGCCAATAATTCAAGTTTTCTACTCATTATGAAATTGCTCGCTTCGGTTTTTATGTAATAATTTTTTTGAGGGGGCATTCTACTCGCCCCACGCTTTCATTACCACTCATTCGGCTTTTATTGATCTAGATCATAAAGAAATAAGGCTGGATCTAGCCATTTATTCCGTTAATATCGTTTTAATTGCTTTAACTTTTGAGTATTTCATCATGACAACGCCTATTCTTTACTCTCTTCGACAGTGTCCATATGCGATGCGTTCTCGTCTTGCTATTTTGCATGCACAGCAGACTGTGGTGCTGCGCGATATTGATATGAACAATAAGCCTGAAGAAATGTTGTCAATTTCACCAAAAGGTACAGTTCCTGTATTGCTACTGGGTGATGGATCTGTAATCGATGAAAGTCTTGATGTGATGGTATGGGCGCTCACCCAATCAGATCCTAATAATTTGCTCTACTCACACGATGAGACAAAATTAACTCAGATGCTTGATGTCATTAATCAAAGTGACAATAAGTTTGTGGATGCATTGCAAAAATATCGCGCAGCCTCTCGCTACCATGATACGAATGAAGTTGAATGCAGAGAACGATGTTGTGAATGGTTAATGACGATCGAAAAGGCGTTATCTCAGCATGCTTATATTATGGGAGAAACACCGAGTTTGGTGGATTACGCTATCTTGCCCTTTATTCGTCAGTTTTCACGAGTCGATAAGAAGTGGTACGCTCAAGCTCCGCTCCCTTATTTAAGAGCGTGGTTGGTGAATCATTATAATGATCCTACGTTTTCAAAAGCGATGTTTACACACCCAAAATGGCAGAAAGGATCTGAGAAGATTATTTTTGGGGAATAACCGTCTTTGTTAACCCCCAAGTTGTCCAGAATAAAGCAGTGAATGTTCCATATCGACAAAGTGTTCATCTTCTCCGACAATTTTATACCCTAATCCGTGATAAAACTGGATAGCTTTGGGGTTATTTTTAAATGAAGAAAGGCTTATCTTGGTGACCCTGTCACTGAAATGATGCTGATAGCATCTCATTACAGAAGCACCTACTCCTTTGTTTTGGTATTTTTTAAAAATGATAAACAGATGAACATGTGCTTTGTTAAGATCCAAATGAGTACAGATTAACCCTAAACGCTCTCCGCTAAACATAACCCAATCAAACCACTCTTGAGGATATGAATCGATAAAGCGTTGTTGTTGAAACATTTCATCCCAGCCAAGTGAGCCTTCAATTATAGAGTGAAAATACGTTTTATATATCCCAAACAATGAGGGATATTCACACGTTGTGACTTTTTTAAACGTAATTCTTTCCATTGAATCATCCTTTATTCTGAGCTTAGTATTTCAAAGTATTATTTGGTTTACCTATTCTTTGATTGTAGACCATAAAGAGTGATTTTTTACTCTAGTACTACCTCTGAGATGCGCGCATCTACCTCGAGTACATCTTCTATTGTGCCTTGGCGAATTTCTATTTTCATTTATTGCCCATCTTGAATCATTGTTTTTATCTTAATTGCTTTTTCAAAGTGATCTAATTTATGGGTAGCAATCCACCACGTTGCCGCTTCCATTAATAACTCTGGATCATCGTTTTTATTAGCAAAGAAAGCATAAAAAGGCAAGCCTACATTATCTCCTTTTTGCTCTATTTTCTTATCACACACCGTGATGATTTTTGCTCTTAAAATGTCTCTCATAGATCACCCTTACTTTAATTACTCTATCGGCAACGAGTGATTAGTTCCCCAATCAGCCCATGAGCCATCGTATAAAACGACCTCTTTATAACCAATAGATACGGCGGCTAACATTAAGATGCACGCGGTAATACCTGAGCCACAACTGAAATAGGTTTTTGTATCTACTGATGGCACTCTTTCTGTAAAAATAGCTCGTAATGTCTCTTCATCTTGATAGGTATAATTATCTAACAATATGGAAAACGGGATGTTTTTCGAACTTGGAATGTGACCACTACGAACTCCTTCTCGTGGTTCTGGCGCTTTACCTAAGAAGCGCATTTCTCCACGTGCATCTAAAATTGCAACATCGGTATTTATTACGCTAAGTACTTCGTCCGAGTCACATGCTAAGCCTTTCACCGCTTTCGCAGTCGCATTACCTAATATCGATGTTGTTGTGTATTCTGATGCGGTTTCTCTTCCCTCTTTTAGCCATTGAGGTAATCCGCCATCCAGAACGTAAACATGTTCAAATCCCATCACCTTAAACGTCCACCACGCTCTAGGAGCAGAGTAAATACCTTGGTTATCGTATAAAACAACGATTGAATCTGAATTAATGCCTAGTTTCTGTATTGCTTGAGTAAACTGCGTTTCAGTCGGTAATGCATGAGTCTGAGCAGAGGCGTGATCACAAAATTCAACTTCTACATCAAGCTTGCGAGCATTAGGCAAACAAGAAAATTCCTCATAAACTAAAGGCTCTTTACCAACGACATTCGCCATATAAGCATCGACGATGACCAGTTTTTCATCATTAAGGTGTTCAGCTAACCATGTGCTTGTTATTAGTGGGTTTGTTGCTGATGAGTTCTTCATTATTCTGTCCTTAGTTAGAATCGCGCTTTAGTGAATTAACATTCGTCGTAAGTAATTTTCATCACATCGGGATAAATAAACTCATACCCTAATGTGTCTTTAATCTTTTGATTACTGATGATTTTAAAGGTTTGTTCATCTGATTCGATAAAACAAGGCGGAGCAATGCCTATACGTTGCGTGGCTTGTGTATAAAACTCTCGCTTTGTTGGATGCGTATCGGCACAGGCATTAAAGAGATTGTTCCATTTCTCTTGTTTTATGATCTGCTTAATTAACTCAACGCAGTCATCTTGGTGGATCATATTAACTGGTGCGTCTGGGTTACTCACTGAGCGCCCACTTTTAGCAAAGAATCGCCCAGGATTTCGTGAGTAACCTACCAAACCACTAAAACGAATAATAGTGGTACTAAAAGCCGTTGATTGGGTAAATAAAGACTCTATTTGATATAAGACTGAAGCGTTTAATGCCGATTGATCTTCAGTGACTACCCCATTTTTATCAGCATAAACCGACGTTGAACTCACAAATACAAGGTGCTTAATTGAAGACTGTTCTATTAAAGCAATAAGCGAGGAAAAACCCTCAATATTCTTCGATGGTATCGCGATAACAAGAATATCTGAATGTAAAAACGGCGCCCAATCTTGTTCTTGCTTATCAAGGTCTAAGACATAGGGAATAACAGAAATTTGCTTTAATGCTTCTGTTTTTTCCTCACTTCTCACAGAGCCTTTAACTTGAAAGAGATCATTCACTAAACCTTTAGCTAGAGGTAAACCTAACCAACCGCAACCTAATACACTAATTGATATCATTTTATTACCTTGCTAGAAAAGAGCCAATTGACTTGCATCCGATAAAACCCATGCACTATTGTGAGCTTCAAAGCCAATTTTTGGGTAATACCCTTCTGCCTTTGGTGCCGCGAGTAAGATTAATTTACAATCAGGCGTTAGCTCTTCTTTGGTCACCAAGATAAGATATTTTCCAATCCCGACAGATTGAATACTTTCGTCTACTGCTAAGTCCGATAAATAACAACAAAAGTTAAAATCAGTAACTGAGCGAGCAATACCAATCAATTCCCCATCGCCCCATGCGGTCACAATTAGGTTTGAGTTATCAAGCATGGCTTGTATTTTTTCAACATCATCAATTGGACGACGAACACCTAAAGAGGTTTTCTTTAACAGAATAATAAACTGCTCTGCAGTAATAGGTTCATTGACTTTATAATCGATTTCCATGCTCTCTCCACCTTTAATGTTAACTATTTTTTATTCTTAAAAGATACAATAACAAGTTACTTTGCAATATCCAGAGCTAAAACAAGACGGTCTTCACCAATATCAAAATAGTCTTGCTCTTCTTCTAATAAATAAAAACCATACAATTGATACAAAGCATATGCACCTGTGTTTTTTGGGCATACCGTTAAGAGTAATCGTTTGTATCCATTGGCATTCTCAATCGCTGTTTCTAGTAATTGTTTACCAAGCCCAATGCCTTGCGCTTTCTTTGCCACAGCCAATGATAATACCCATGCATCTCCTTTTATTGCGCTTGATGGCACTTGTAAAAGATAGCCTACAATTTCTTTCTCTTTTTTGGCAACTAGCAGTCCATTAGCCCAGCAATCAAACGCCTGTCTAATGAAAAAAGAGGGATATCCATGATTACCAAACGCTTCGGTTTCTATTTCATAGATCTTTTTTAAATCGATTTTCTCTGCTGCTCTAATGCTTATCATTAATACATTTCCTTGACTGTAGTGCTAATCACATTGTGAATATGCTTTTGCTTATAATTTATACTCTTTGAAACAACTCGCATAGTTAAAACTGATTTATCTATCTAGATAACTAAACTTTATAAAAACTCCTATAGTTATTCCAACTTAATTTAATCTTTAAATTATCACAAGGAGCGTTAATAATGTTTAAACTTGCTTTATTACCAACACTACTCGCTTGTAGTTTTGCAGCCAATAGTTTTACTATGAACCCTCAGCCTGATCCCGAAAACCCAACAGGTTATATTGTTTCTAAAGCAGAAATTAAGGCTGCCGAAGATGCGAAAACATTAGACCCTATGTATGACGTCTGGGCTAAAGCATTAGAAACATTACCTAATACCGCAGTAGAAGCGATTGATGCAGGAGTTGCAACAAATCCTGCGAACGTGAAACGTGTTGAGCGTGTTTTTCCTCAATCTGAATGGTTTTTCTTAACCCAAATGGCAGCGCCTGAATACACTTATACTCGTTTTTTGCGTGCTATTGGTAAGTTCCCTGCTTTTTGTGGTGACTATACGGATGGACGCGACTCTGATGCCATTTGTAAAAAATCCATCGTAACGGCATTTGCTCATTTCTCTCAAGAAACTGGCGGTCACATTGCTATCGATAACATTTCTGACAACCCTCTTGCCCTTGAAGAGTGGCAACAAGCCTTAGTGCACGTTCGTGAAATGGGGTGGTCTGAAGGTCAAGAAGGATACACTACCGGCTGTGGCCAAAATGATTGGCAAAACAAACGCTGGCCCTGTGCCGCTGGTGAAGGTTACTTTGGTCGTGGTGCTAAACAATTATCTTACCACTTTAACTACGGTGCTTTCTCTGAAGTGATGTACGGTGGTGATGCGACAGTATTACTAAATAATCCAGGGTTAGTCGCTGATTCTTGGCTAAACCTTGCCTCAGCAATTTGGTTCTTTTTAACACCCCAAGCACCAAAACCTGCCATGCTGCATGTTATCGACCGTACTTGGACCCCTTCTCAACGAGAAACTAATGCGGGTATCGGCTACGGATTTGGTACAACGATTAACGTGATTAATGGCGGTATTGAGTGTGGAGAACAAAACAAAGATAAAGGCCAGCCCGTTAACCGTATTCGCTATTGGGAGGGTTTGGCAAAACATTACCAAATTCCAGTAGAAGCGGATGAAGCAAATACCTGTTGGCAACAAACCCCTTATGGCAGTTTGAATTTAAATGGTGCAACCGATGTGCTTTATACTAACTGGGATGGTAATTGGAAATACTATTCTGATCGTCCTGAGGGGGCTTCTTTTGAGTGTGAATTAGTGGGCTTCCAAACTGCATATTCTGCGCTTGTCCCTGGTGATTATGAAAAATGTGTCACTAACTTCTATGAATCTCACGCTAACTGGCCTGTGACTCGTGTGGTTGATTCTTTACCAACAGAGCCGACTGATCCCACCGACCCGGTAGATCCAACAAATACTTGGGATGCAAATAAGGTTTATAACACTGGCGATCAAGTTGTTGTAAGTGGAGTAACTTACCAAGCTAAATGGTGGAACCAAGGTGATAACCCAGCAACAAGTACAACTGGTGTTTGGGAAGTGATCAGCGGAACTCCAACAACAAATCCAGTAGAACCGACTCCTCCGGCTCCTATTGAACCAACTCCGCCAGCTCCAATAGAACCAACACCTCCAACAGTACCCGTAGATCCTGATTCAACATGGGATGCAACTGCAAGTTATAATAGCGGTGACCAAGTGACCGTTAACGGCATAACTTATCAAGCTCAGTGGTGGACTCAAGGTAATAACCCTGAAGCTTCTGGTGAATGGGGAGTTTGGAAAAGAGTGTAATATTTCGATATTAATGATTAATAGAAAATGTCACGGTGGGTCGTCATAAGCGACCCATCTTCTATTTACACTCTCGTCTGAGCTAATTTAAGATAGGAATGAAGTTCATCATTTTTGTATTCAATCGCAGAGTGAATGTTAACGCTAGAGTTTGCCACAATTACAAAATCGTATTGGTTTTCACCTTTAAATATTGATACATACAATAAACCATCATCTAACTCCCACTGCCCGACCGTTTTTAATCTATCAAACAACGTAAATTCAGTTAAGCTGCCACTCGCCTTGAAAATAACCTCGGTAATGTAACCCGCTGTACATGACTTAATCCAATGGGATGCACATACCTCTTCAACTGAAAAATCACGTTTCTCAGACAACCACTGATCATATTGCTCTAGTTGAATTTCCGTTAGTGATTGACTTCCTCGCTCTGCGATTGGCCTTCCCAGAGTCTCTCTAAGAAATAATTGTTGTAAAGTAACGGCTTTATTTTTCATTCTTACCCCATCATATCATTAGCAAAATTTTGCACGGTGTGCTCTGGACGAATGTCTTGTTGTATCAACACTAAAATCATAGTTCATTTATCGATCTACTATTCGTTTCTCACTCAAATAGCAGATATTAAAAAAGGCTTACCACAGATCCTGCGATAAGCCTTTCATTCAGTATTGTTCTTTATCTGTTATGCAGTCGCTGTTTTCTGGCTAACCGCTTCAGACTGGTAGCTTTCTTGCTCTACTTTTTTCATTCGTAATACGGCAATCGGTGCCGAAATAAACGTAAAGCCAAGTAAGATTGATACTGGAACCGCTGTGATCACAATGAAAGATTGTAGAGCATTTAGTCCACCGTCTCCGGCAATCAATAATACACCAGCAACCACACCCATCATTATTGCCCAAAACAGACGTTGGTAACGTGATGGAGTATCAGTACCCTCAACTGCCATTGCAATTGAATAGGCCATTGAATCACCCGTTGTAGCAACAAACGTTGTCGTCAGCACTAAGAATGCAGGGATTAACAACCAACTTAACGGTAACTGCTCTAATGACGCGAGTAATACCGCAGGTAATCCGGCTTCTTGTAACGGGCCAGAAATACTACCTGGCGTTTGTAGCTCAAGGAAAATACCCGTACCACCCAATGCAGAGAACCAAAAGTTTGTCGCGATAGGAGCAATAATTGCTACAGTAATTACAAGCTCACGAATACTGCGTCCTTTAGAAATACGAGCAATAAAAATAGCCATCATCGGTGCAAAACCAATGAACCAACCCCAGAAGAACCACGTCCACCATGAGTTCCATGCAGGATCTGCAGTGCTTAAGCTCATTTCCGGAAGGTGTTGAATATAGTTACCAAATGCCAGACCAAACTCAGTAAAGATAAAGCTTGTTGGACCTAGTACTAAAATAGCGACTAGTAACGTCACAGCGCCAATAACATTCATTCGGCTTAACCACTGTAAGCCTTTGTCCATCCCTGTGAAGGCTGAAACTGAATAAATGGCAACAATCATAGATAAAAGACCCATTTGGCTCATCAGCGTGCTTTCAAGCCCTGTGAGTACGGTCAGACTATAGCTAAGCTGTGTTGCTAAGAAGCCAATTGGGCCAATAGTACCTGCTGCAACAGCAATAATAGAACAAGCATCGATTAATGAGCCTAACCAATGATTTTCAAGTTTCGTACCTAAAATTGGATATAGCAGCGCACGAGGACGCAATTTAACACCACAGTTATAATGTGCATACATTAGTACAATCGTACTTAATGTACCCAATACAGCCCATGCTAGAAAGCCCCAATGCAAAAAGCTTTGACTTAATGCTGGCGTTACCGCAGCAAGAGTACCACCTTTAATATCGGAGAAAGTTGGAGAAGGCGTGATGAAGTGAAAGATAGGTTCAGCGGCTGACCAAAAAACGCCACCGCCAGCAAGTAAAGTACACATGATCATTGCGACCCATTTAAATGTACCGAACGTTGGTTTTTCTTCACCACCCATTTTGATTTTACCATAGCTACTCATCGCTATGATAAGGGCGAGAACAAACGTGATGATCATTAACCACTGCCACCACAAGCCAAACATTGTCGATGCTGACATGAACATGGTTTGAATCGTTGCTGTAAATGTTGAGAGATCAACAAGAGCAAAGAGAAGAAATAAAAGGATAAATCCTATAGTAAGTGTTGGAACTAGTTTATCGCTATTTTCATTGCTATTTTTAAACATGGGTATCCCACTTGATGCGTGAGGGATGGGACTCTAGCAGCTTAAAAAACGTAAAACCAGTCAAATATTTTTAAAAAAGGCAAAAAAACAGTCAAATAATTATGATTTCAATCACAATAAGTAACATTTATCGATTAGAATCAACACCTTATTATTTGCACCATGAAAAAACACAATCACTCACAATAATTTACACATTTATCAGAATAACTCATTATGAGTAGGCTTTTTTTGAACTAAAATTCATGTTCTATTCATCTTCGTTGTTTTATACTTCTTCTGTGTTCACTCAACTAGGAAATCCCATGCGAAAGAAATCAGCGTTATACCTAGCTGCCCTCTTTACCCTTCTCTCCCTATCTCAAAGCGCATTAGCGAATGAACATCAAAATGGACATAAATTGGTCATTGATGTTCCTCAAAGTGAAGCTCGAATCGAGATAGAGGAAGATCAAGATGAAGTCTATGATGCAGTTCAAGCAGGGCTAGTAAAACCATTTTCCGAACTATACGCCATGGTCGATAAAGATTTTCATGGTCGCATCATTAAGGTTGAACTAGAGGAAGATGACGATGAATGGACTTATGAATTAAAGCTTGTTCATGATAATAATGTTATCAAAGTTGAGTATAACGCAACAACCTTAGCCATTATAGAAATCAAGGGTCGTGACATACGATCTGCCTTGAAATAATAATCCCTACATAATTACTAGAGACAAAAATTACAATGAAAATTTTAGTGGTAGAAGATGACCCTCGTCTAGGCGAACAAATTATAGACACATTAGAAAGCGCAGATTGGGTCCCAGAGTTATCTCAAGATGGGATTGATGCTTTATATAGAGCAACAACTGAAGAATGGGATGCAATTGTTCTTGATCTCGGTCTACCTAAATTAAATGGCTTAACCGTTTTAAAAAGCCTCCGTGATGAAAACATTAATACGCCAGTCATTATTTTAAGTGCCCGTGATACGTTATCTCAACGCGTTGAAGGGTTAAATGCAGGCGCTGATGATTATCTAACTAAACCCTTCGAAATGGTGGAATTAATTGCTCGTATTCGTGCTCAATTACGTAGAGCATCAGGAAACGCCTCCCCTATTCTAAAAATTGGCGATTTAAGTTTAGATACAAGAAGTTCCAAAGTTTTATGGCAAGAACAAGCGGTAAGCTTAACTGCGCTTGAGTACAAAGTTATTGCCTATTTTATGCATAATCCAGAAAAAGTAATTTCAAGAACAACCTTAGTTGAACATATTTATAAACAAGATTTTGATCGTGATTCAAACACCGTTGAAGTCTTTATTGGTCGTATTCGTAAAAAGATCGCCCCTAATATAATAAAAACAGTTCGTGGTCTTGGTTATCAATTAAACCCTTAAAAATAAAGGCCTATAGTGAAAAGAGCACCTAAGCACCTTAAAGGTACGTTCAATAAATTGAGTTTAAAAAGCCGCTTGCTTCTTGCTGCGGCTTTTTGGCTATCTGCAATGATCTTAGCGGCGGGTATTGGTATTCCAAAACTAGTCAGTGACTATTTAGTCCAGGATGAGAAAGATCAGCTCTCTCTTTCTATGGATGAAATCACCGCCAATATCGAAGTAAACAGTGAAGGTAATCTCATCATGCCTTCTCGGTTATCTGACCCTCGCTTTAATCAACCTTATAGCGGGTTATACTGGACAGCTAATACAAAAGGTACAGAGTTACGTTCTCGTTCTTTATGGGATAAAAAGCTCACATTCGAAGAAGATACGTTAGATATTAGCCCTAATGTTAAAGGGGCTAATAATGAAAAACTTATTTATATTCAAAAGAAAATTTATCTTCCTGAAATAAAAACCCCTGTGACGATTACTATTGGTCTTGATGAAGATCCTCTAGAAAAAACATTGCAGCAACTCACAGGACAGCTTTGGGTTATTCTGGGCTTATTGTTTAGTGGCATATTGTTTCTTATCGGTATTCAAGTCAGCTGGTCACTTCGCCCTTTAGCTAAAATGCAATCTGAGTTAGTTATGCTGCGTAAAGGTGAACAACAGGCATTAAGTCAGCATTATCCTCAAGAGATCGCGCCATTGGTTTCTGATCTCAACGCACTATTATTTCATTACCAAGAGTTACTTGAACGTGCTCGTCATCATGCCGGTAATTTATCTCATTCATTAAAGACACCTCTATCGGTACTAAAAAATGAATTAGAATATTTGAGCGTTGAAGATAAAAATCGGTTATCTGCTCCTATTGCTCAACTGCAAGCACATATTGATTATCACCTTAGTCGTGCTCGCATGGCAGGTTCAATGAATATCCTCTCAGTGGCCACCTCACCCTCTGAACGAGTAGATGCGATCTCAATGGCATTTGATAAAGTCTATGCTGAACGTGACGTGATATTAATAAATGAGCTAGACAGTGAAGATCATATCGCCGTCGATAAAACTGATCTCGATGAGATGCTAGGAAACTTACTTGAAAATGGATATAAATGGGCACATTCAATGATCCGTGTTCATTCTAAGGAAGTTGAAGCAAATCAAATTCGTATAATGATTGAGGATGATGGTGAAGGTATTCCTGAATCAGAGTTTGAACAAGTCATTAAACGTGGTATCCGTTTGGATGAAACGACTCCAGGAACAGGTCTTGGGCTAAATATTGTGAGTGAAATGGCGCACAGTTATCGCGGCTCGCTTGAATTATCAAAGAGTGCAATGGGAGGACTAAAAGCCACCCTAACCTTCCCACGAGTAAAAGAGTGATCGTTTTTCTGCTTTATTAAACATCGTATTCTGACAATCTAAATTAGGGTCAATAACGACCCTAATTATTTGCGATGAGTAAACTCTGTGATAAACCAATAACTAGTATCTTTCCATCAGAATAGTAATCATGTTGTTCATCTTCAGTGATCGGTTCTGCATAAGCTATATTTAAGGTCGTTAAATCGAGAAAAAAAGTATCAATACTCGTTTTTAATCGTTCTCTTTCCTCATCTACATTAGGATCAATGCTATGTAACATAGTCACAATACCTCGATAAGCGGTAATCGTTAACCCATCATCGTAACTTAGTACTCCTAACCATACTTGTTCATTATTTTCGTTCTTACCTGCACTCCACCACCGAATATGACTTCTCTTTAATAAATCGCCCGGTAATTGAAATGCCATATCTTGTATCCGCCCGTTCCAAAATAGATCAGAAACCGGTGGCGTTTTATTCTTAATCAGTGAGAGATAATCAACAAATTCAATATCATCACGAGAAAACGTTTTATTCTCAATCCAACCTAATTGCACCATTATAGATTGAGGGTGATGGCCAATAAGTGCGATATTAACCGCTTGCGCATCAAAAAAAGAAGATACTCCAGGGAAAGCTTTGAAAGATGTTTTTGTTTCATCAAAATGCAATGGTGCAGGAATTGACTTTTCTATTACATCATCAGCGACCCAAAAAAAATGACTATAATTCAAATAAATAATAGCACTCACAACTACTGCTACTGATTTCTTGCCAATATTTTTCCATTGAAACTTCTTTGCCATCACGAAAAAAATAACTATCAGTAACAAGGTCACTATTGATTGTTTATGCTCGGTGACAAATAGTGTCATATCACTCATCAATGGAAAGGCATCAATCCCATAAGAGAGTAAATACCCCCATAAGACAAATTGACCCACACCAAGTAGTAATCCAATAGATGCAAACAATGAAAATCGTCGCCACTCGATATTATTTACACCAGCGATAAAGGGAACGATCCAAGCCACTGGTCCTAATAAGCGAGCAAACAATAAGACCGAATTACCTTTTCTCTGAAGTAACAAGCGACAGCGAGCAATGGGTCGGCGAGTTTTTGGTTGCCAGTTCATTAATCGTGTCTGAGCCTTTCGGCCAAAGCGACGTCCAATCCAATAACTGAGTTGATCACCAATAAGACCACCGAACAATACTGCAATAACGCCAGCCCAAACGCCTTGATGAAGCTGAAAACCGGCTGCAATTAAGAACGGCTCACCCGGCACAAATAAATTTGGCCCTATGAGCGCATCCAATAATGCGCCCGTAAATAATGCCATAGAATCATACATAAGCACGCTTACCTATGCTGGTTACTTTTGCTCAGAATAATGACCGAATTTATATTCCATCTCGTTATTGCGCATCTCACCAAAGAAAAAGCGGCGAATATTGGCTTTTAAATACGTAGCCCCCATCGTAAATAAACCATCTTGGTCTAATCGACGTGGATCAAACTCAAACGTCATTGGTAAAAATCGAAAACGCCAGGTTTGACTTGCTCGTTTCACATAATCGCAGTCTTCACATAAAGTGATGTTTTCATCAAAACCTTGCAATTCATTGTGCGCACGCTTTGTTGAGAAAATACACGCACCAACGGCAGTTGGAAAAGTGAATTGAGTAGCAAATAAACCTAAGTTAAATAAACCGTAGCCTACTCGATGAGCAATAGGAAGCCCTTTAGAGCCCATATACACACCAGCGACTTCTAATTTTTTCTCAGCTAATTGTGTTGCTGCTCTCTCAAGAAAATCTGTTTTTAGGCTTACGTCTGCATCTAAAAATAGTAAGCGTTCATGCTTAGCGAGTGATGCGCCAGTATTACGACCTAGGCTAACACCACGTTTATCCATTTTGTGGATCATTAAATCAGAAATACTCGCTGCAAAGGCCTGAGCAACTTCACATGTGGCATCTTCGCTGTTTGAATCAACAATGACCACTTCAAAGTTTTGATTTGTTTGTTTTGTTAAATCTTCCAATAAACGACCGATTCGTTTTTCTTCATTTAATGTGATGATTACAATGCTTAATGGGCTCATAATTTTTCTCCAAGTAGATTCATTCGTTAACTTAGGAGTAAGATTACAGGGTCGTATCTTAATGATTAGTGAGCACATTATTCATTTTGGGTTCATATAAGTATGAAAGAACAACTTACCGAACAAAATAAAACTCAATTACATACAGATCAGACTGATAATATCGTCATTATTGATTAGATTTTTTAATACAAAATAGAATGGATACATCTAGAAAAGAATAGGTAAAACAATAAGTAAAGGGGAAGAAAAAGGAAAGCCACACGTCTCAGAATGTGGCTTAATTTAGTACTGTTCGGGGTCATAACCGGACGAGCTAACTATCCTATATCATAATCATAATATCAACGAATTTCGTAAACATTATGGTTATAAAAAGTACAAACTTTGAAGTTGTGCCATATTTTGTGAAGAGGATAACATTTTATTAGTCATTCTTTTTTCCTTTTTGGATTTATCATACCCATCTTCATAATTAGCATGAACTAATTATCTTAGGGTATAAAATCATCCAACCAAGTTATCATATTGAGAACACTCGTATTTTATAGGTAAGAATACGGTAAATACCGAGCCCTCTCCCAACCTAGAACGAACTTTTATTTCTCCATTCGTTTGGCTTAATAAACTTTGAGAAACCGAAAGTCCAAGCCCTGTTCCATCACGCTTAGTCGTATAAAAAGGGTCAAATATTCTATTTAGCTGATCTGAGCTCATTCCTAAACCAAAGTCTTCAATTTCAATGATCGCACCAAGTTCAATTTCGCCTTCATACCACGTTCTACTACGAATAATTAACTTTCCTTTACTGTTCATTGCATGAATACCGTTCATTTGTAGATTAACGAGCACCTGTAATAAATGATGTCTATTAACTTCTACTCGTGGCGGTTGTTGAAAATCGAATTCCACCTCAATATCCCGCTTATTCGCACCAGTTCGAACTAAGATGACACTCTCTTCAATAATTGGATTGATATATTGCCACGTGACCTCATCTTGAATACCTCCTTGTCTACTATATTGCAGTAAACTACGAGTAATATTCCGAATACGGTCAATCTGTTCCATTATCGCGTCTAGCTCTTCTGAAATGACATGAGCACCATCACCTAGTTCATACTTAATTAGCTCTGCATTACCTAAAATCACAGCCGTTGGGTTATTAATTTCATGAGCAATACCCGCAGTTAACTCTCCAAGAGACGCTAACTTTTCACTCATAATAAGCTTATCTTGTGCTTGTTTTAATAATTTGATGTATTGCTCAAGCTCAATCGTCTTTTCATGCAGACTTGCTGTTCGAGACTCAACTTTTGATTCTAATTCTTTAGACGCTCTTTGGATCTCAATATTTCGCTGCTGCAATTGATCCAACATATTATCAAATTGTTGAGCCAAACTCGTAAGCTCATGGTTATTATCTAATCCTAAATTTCCAATTCGGACATTTTTGCCCATTTGAACTGATTTAACAACATAATGAATTTTTTCAATTGGCAGAAAGAGATCTCTTGCCCCTCTGTGTACAAAAATAGTTGATAACAACAACGTAATTAAAATCGTTACTCCTGCCTCTACTAGATTTTGTAGATATTGCTTAAGTAAAGGCCACTCTAAATATCCGGTATATAACATGCCGATGACATTATCATCCATACCTTTTATTGGTTGATAAGCTGATATATACCAATTGTTATACACATAAGCTCGGTTAACCCAACGTTCTCTATTTTGAATTACACTTTCTTTTACTTCAGGAGAGACGCTTGTTCCTATTGCTCGACCTTGATTTAGAGATTTATTCGCAAAATCATTATGTAATGGTACGTTAGTGCTAATACGTAAATCATCTAAAAACAGAGTGACTGTGCCATAATTATCTGACGCTAAGTCGCCTTCTGGATAAATAAGGTCTCGGATCCTATCAACCAAAAAAGTACTGTTATTAAGAATAATGCCACTATCAACTATCCAAGCTAAGTTACCTTCCTTATTAAAAATAGGGATTAGGGTTCTAATCACCAGTCCCCGCTTTTCAATACTGCCGTTTTCTTTATTGATAACTTGGACTTGAGTGCTTAATTCCGAACTAATATTCTTTAAATCTTCATTCGTCATCACTTGAAAAAAGGTACGAGAGATCCCTAATGACAATGCGTTAACCGATGATGCAGGGAGGTGTTCAATATAATCAATAGGATGAACAACAATAAAATCAGAATTATAGTTATCAGCTTGGTGTTCAGCCCAATACTGAAGATCTGGATCATTATTTTTTAATCTTGTTTGAAATTGATATGACTCAACAAAAGCACGAAGTTCAGCCCCCTGCTCTTGTTGCAGAAAATCAACGCTATTCTTCGCTATTGATAATTTACTTCCAACATCATTGAGTGCGTTTTGCCACGTATAATGCACCGACCAAAACGCAGTAATAATCACTAAAGCAAGCAATGTGAGAAATAAAGGAACAGAGTTTAACCACAATAAGCGATATCTCACCATGGTTTTGATTCTACGTTTCCATAAAAGAGGAGATAACATCATGCGATCTCTTCACTCCACTCTTTAAATTTTCTCTCTAATGTTTTACGAGCAACACCTAGTTGCCTTGCGGCCGCTGACTTGTTCCCGTCATGCAAATCTACAACCGTAATTATGTGCTTCTTTTCAACTTCTTTTAATGTCCACTGGTCAGGGTATTCATCCATCTCCGGCATACAAGTACATTCAGTTGGTTCTTGATTTAGCATCTGCTCTTGATTCGATGATTGATGCAGTGGCGTATCACCTTGTAAGCTAGACCAGTGATCTACTGGCGGTTTACCGAGTAAAATACAACGCTCAATCATATTTTTAAGCTCACGAATATTCCCCGGCCAATCATATTGAGTCATGGCAGCTATATCTTCGTGTGCCCAGTGAATTGGTTTTAATCCCATTTCTTTAGCGATCATGTGTGAAAAATGCTCAGTCAAACAAGCCAAATCCGCTTTACGTTCACGCAAGGCTGGCAATGACACTGTAAGGACATTCAATCGATAAAAAAGATCTTTTCTAAAATTGCCTTTTTCTACTTCTTCAAGCAAGTTTCGATTGGTTGCCGCTACAATACGAACATCAACTGGGATCTCTTTTTCAGAACCTACAGGACGAATCGCTTTTTGCTCTAACGCTCGTAGTAATGATGATTGCATCCCAATTGGCATCTCACCAATTTCATCTAAAAACAAGGTGCCATTATTTGCAACTCTAAATAGACCTTCTCGAGCTTTTTTCGCGCCAGTAAAAGCACCTGATGTATGACCAAACAATTCACTCTCTAAAAGATCAGGGGCAATCGCGCCACAGTTTAAAGGCACAAATGGACCATTTCGATGACTTAATTGATGCAAACCACGAGCAACTAGCTCTTTACCAGTACCGGATTCACCTTCAATTAAAACCGCAGCGTTTGAGGGCGCAAGTTGAGCCACCATTTGTTTTAATTGTAAGGTTTTTTCTGCATTACCAATGATCTCTATTGGGTTATTCTTTTCAACTTCTCTTTGCAGCGCAAAATTAGTACGTTCAACAAGACGTCGATCCATACACCGTCTCACCGCTTGTAGCATGTTTTCTAAATTAAATGGCTTTAATATAAAATCAGCAGCCCCTAAACGAAGTGCTTGAATTGCGGTATCTAACTCTGCATACCCTGTCATGAATATCACATCATAATTACGAAAATCGCAAGCAATACTTTCTTGCCATTCTAATCCCGTTTGCCCCGGCAAATTAATGTCTAAGATAATTAGATCAAGATGGTGAGATTGGCGAATTACTTCTGCATCTTCAATCGTTCCTGCGGTATGAACTTGACCGAATTGTTTACTTAATGCTTTTTTTAGTATGGTTTGCATACCTATTTCATCATCAACCACAAGAACTGAGAATGCGTGCCAATCTGATTTTGCTACCATAATATTTCCTAATTAATAGTACTGACAGGGATTTGTGGGTCAAAATGTCCTAATTATTCTAACCTGTATTCTGCAAAATGTATCCTTTCTAATGAGACATTTTGTCCTAGTCACATTTTTTGTAAGGTTTTTATATAAAAATAGCATTCAATTGCTTATATATCATTATGTTATATACAAAATCATCAGTATAAATTTTGGCATAATGATTGCTTTAATGGTAATGAGTCTATTATTTTGAGACATTTACTAACGATATTACCTTTCATTACATGGATATAACATGAACAATAAAATCAGTACATTTTCAGTTATGGCTACACTGGCTCTTGGTTCTTTTTCTGCTGCGAACGTTTATGCAGATGACACAAGCACCGTTCGTTTGGCAACAACAACCAGTACTTACCATTCAGGTTTATTAGATTATTTATTACCTGAGTTTAAAAAAGATTCCGGTTATGAAGTTCAAGTTCTTGCCGCAGGTACAGGCAAAGCCCTTAAAATGGGTGAAAACGGTGACGTTGATTTAGTAATGACTCACGCCCCTAAAGCAGAAGCAGAATTTGTTGAAAAAGGCTATGGTGTTGACCCAAAAGCACTAATGTATAATGATTTTGTGCTTGTAGGCCCTAAAACTGATCCTGCACACATTCACGGCATGAAAGAGGTTACTGCTGCCTTTAAGAAAATGGCAGAAACTGACGTAACTTTCGTTTCTCGTGGTGATGACTCAGGCACAAACAAAAAAGAATTAATCCTTTGGGGACAAGCTAAAATTGAACCTAACTTCGGTGGTTATAAAGCCGTAGGTCAAGGCATGGGACCAACATTAAACATGACTTCTGAACTGCAAGCTTACACATTAACAGACCGTGGTACATGGTTAGCTTACCAAAACAAATTAGACTTAGAAATCATGGTTGAAGGCGATAAGCGTCTATTTAATCCATACCAGGTAATCCTAATCAACCCTGAGCGTTACAACAACTTAAACACTAAAGGCGCGCAAATATTCAGTGATTGGTTAATCAGTGATAAAGGCCAAACAATGATTAATAGCTTTAAACTAAGTGGCAAACAACTATTTACTGCGGACGCTAAATAATCCATGAGCATATTAGCCACCTCTCACGAAGCAATTCAATTACTGTTTAGTGGTGATACTGCATTATGGAGCATCGTTGGTGTTTCATTTTCTGTTTCATTATTTGCAATGGCGGTTGTATTGCTCCCTGCTTTATTACTGGCATTTGCACTTGCTTATGGCTCGTTTCCGGGACGGTGGCTACTGCTCTCTATTATTAATACATTACAATCAGTACCTACCGTGGTTATCGGTTTATTGTTGTATATGATGCTTTCTCGCTCGGGACCTTTGGGAGACTGGCAGCTACTCTTTACGCAAGAAGCGATGATCATTGGTCAGATGTTTATCTGTTTCCCTATTATGGTTGCCATGATGCATGGCGCATTTCAACACAGTGACCGTCGAGTATGGGAAACCGCATTTACTTTAGGAGCGTCACTACCTCGTGCTTTTGGTAGTTTAATTTGGGAAACTCGATTCCCTATTCTAGCCGCAGTTATTGCTGGTTTTTCTCGGATCATAACCGAGGTCGGCTGCTCTATGATGGTCGGCGGTAACATCTTCAATGCCACTCGGAATATTCCAACCGCAATCGCGATGGAAAGCCAAAAAGGTGCATTTGCTCAAGGGATTGCTCTTGGTATGGTGCTATTAATCTTAGCGCTAGTGTTAAACTTCTTACTCTCTATCACTCGTGGTAAAGGGTATTTACGTACTTAGTAGGCATAAAAAATGACAATAAGAATTACTGCCGATAATCTATCAATGCGATTTAATGATCGTGTGCTTTTCCACATCCCACATTTGTCGCTAGGCCCAAAAGAATCGGTCTATTTACGTGGTGCTAATGGTGTAGGTAAAACAACCTTACTTAAAATTTTATCTGGTTTACAGACCGCAACAACGGGTAAATTAAACCTGAATCAACCTCACTGGACTGCTCGTTTATTCGGACGATCTGGAAACAATCAAATCGTATATTTACATCAGAACCCATTTTTGTTTGATGGTACGGTTTTCGATAATGTTATTTATGGTATGAAATACACCACCATGAATAAACTTGAAAAACGTAACATGGTGATTAATGCGCTACGCATGGTAGGTCTTGAAACCTTAGCTGATGAACACATTTCTGTATTATCTGGTGGTGAAAAGCAACGTGTCGCTATGGCTCGTGCTTGGGTATTAAAGCCTTCTATCTTATTAATGGATGAACCAAGCGCCAGTGTTGACCAAGAATCGATTGATCTATTAGTTATTATGGCAAAAGATCTGCTCGATCGCAGTTCAAGTATTGTCGTTACTAGTCATCAAACTAACGCCCTAACTGAAATTTGTCATCGCCAATGGACTATTTCGGATGCAAAGCTGATAGAATCAACCCCATTAAAAGTGATTGTTAGCAAGGATAAGTATGCTCCAGCCAAAGCAAACTAGTTGGGTAATTTTAGCGGGTGGACAAGCCCGCCGTATGGGTGGTCAAGACAAAGGCTTTGTGACTTTTCAAGACAAACCTCTAATTGAACATGCCATTGAAATTTTAACGCCGCAAACGGATCAGATTGCCATTAATGCGAATCGAAGTATTGAAGAGTACTCTCGTTACGGCGTCACATTTAAAGACCAATTTAGTGATTACCCCGGTCCACTGGCAGGAATGCATTCAGGCTTAATCAATATGAATTCTGATTGGGTTGGTTTTATTCCTTGCGATTCCCCTAACCTGCCTGACAACCTTGTCTCTTTATTGTGTGATGCAGTAAAAGAAGACACTGATATTGTGGTCGCTCATGATGGCGAATACATGCAACCGGTCGTCACTTTAATGCATAAACGTATTATTCCTAAAATTGATGCCTTCTTAGCACGCGGAGATAGAAAAATCATCCTATTATACAAAGAGTGTAATACTGTTTTTGCTGATTTCTCTGCTTACCCAAATGCTTTTATCAATTTGAATAGCCCTCAAGAACTCGAACAATTTGGATCTTTATTATGAGCTTAACGACTGCGTCTATCCCACTATTGGGTTTTGCTGCTTATAGCGGCACAGGTAAAACGACATTACTAGAAAAGCTATTGCCAAAACTGAATGAAATGGGACTAAAAGTCGCAGTCATCAAACACGCTCATCATAATTTTGATATCGACCAAGAAGGCAAAGACAGCTACCGTTTACGTAAAGCCGGCGCTAGCCAAATGCTAATTAGCTCGCGTTTTCGTAATGCATTAATTACTGAAACACCAGATGAAGAAACCACCTGCCAACAGTTAATCAATAAGTTAGATCAAACTGAACTGGATTTGATCCTTATTGAAGGATTTAAACAACTGCCATACACAAAGATTGAATTGCACCGCGATGAAGTAGGTAAACCGTGGATCTTCCCTGAAGATAACAACATTATTGCGATTGCGTCAGACTCAAAAGCAGAATCAGAACTGCCTCAAATGGACATCAATGACACCGATGCGATTACTGCATTCATTGTTGAATACGTGAAACAGCAGCAACACAAACAACAGAGTGACTTATCCGCTAACTGCGATGAATTATCACCTGCGTTTTTATCTGTTAGCCAAGGCAGAGCTAAGATTTTAGAAGCAATAAAACCGCTAAATTCACAAAGTAATGTCTCTTTAATCGACTCTATTAATGCATTAGCGGCCCAAGATATTTTATCGCCAATCAATGTTCCTCAACATAATAATTCAGCAATGGATGGCTATGTGATTTGTGGGGATGATATAGAGCGTGAAAGTTACACTGTGGTTGCCGGAATTATGGCTGGTCACAGTTATGATCTCCCTCTTCAACACGGCCAAGCCGCCAAGATCATGACGGGGGCACCAGTGCCTGAAAATGGCAATACTGTGATCATGCGAGAACAAGCGATTCAAGAAGGCGATCAAGTCCGCTTTGATGCAGGAAAATCTGGCATTCGTAAAGGCCAAAACGTTCGTCTTGCGGGTGAAGATCTCGCTATCGATCAAATCTGTATTGCTAAAGGTTCACGCATTACAGCGCCTGAAGTCGGTATGCTTGCTTCTCTTGGTATTGCCTCTATACCTGTATTCAATAAAACTAAAGTGGCTATTTTCTCTACTGGTGATGAAGTTCAGGCTCCGGGAGAAATACAAAAAGCCAATTCTATTTATGACTCCAACCGCTTCACATTAACGGCATTATTGCAGAAACTAGGCTGTGAAGTGATTGATTTTGGCATCATTGAAGATAGTGAAACAGCTTTAGAATCAACGCTTTCTCAAGCATCACAACAAGCGGATATGATTTTATCTTCTGGTGGTGTATCGGTTGGTGATGCCGATTACATCAAAACGATTTTAGATAAATTAGGCAATATTAACTTCTGGCGTATTAATATGCGTCCGGGTCGCCCTCTTGCTTTTGGTCATATTGGTGACACGCCTTTCTTTGGTTTACCGGGTAACCCTGTCGCGGTAATAGTGGCGTTCTTACAATTTGTTGAGCCTGCATTACGTAAACTTCAAGGTGAAGACGACTGGCAACCTGAAACCTTTACGGCGATAGCAAAAGAATTCATTCGCTCTCGCACGGGCCGAACAGAATATAGCCGTGGTATTTACTCTATTAACCAAAATGGCCAAATGGAAGTAGTTACCACAGGTAAACAAGGCTCTGGTATTTTACGTTCAATGAGCGAAGCAAACTGCTTAATTGAAGTACAACCTGAGGTTGAATCGGTAGATATTGGTGAGAAAGTAACGATTATTCCGTTAGGTTCGAGAGTTTAAATAAATGAGTATTCTAGTGTATTGCTAGGCACTTTGATGGTATAAAGTGCTTAAAATACTGTGTCCAAAAAATATAAGGCTCCAAGATGTCTAAAATGTTCTTCAAAGGTCGTATCGAAACTCGTCAAAACCACGTTAACTCTGGTTTTAACACTAAGCGTGACGTTAAGTTAGGTACTGAAGAAGCTCCACTAACTTTAGTTGTTCAAACAGAAGAACGTAAAGTTGAAATTGAAGCGCAGATTACTGAGCATAACTTATTCGCAAACATCGAAGTGAATGCTGAGAAAGAAGAAAATATTCTTGAGCTTGAAGGCGTATTAAACAAGCCTAAAACAACTCGCTTTGAAAAAACACCTAACCGCAATGAAGCATGTCCTTGTGGTAGTGGTAAAAAATACAAAAAATGTTGTGCTTAATTGTTAATTAACTTTTAACTAATCGCATTGCAAAAAAAAGAGCCTCTGTTTATCTGTTATTAATAACAAACAACACGAGGCTCTTTTTTTATCTGCATTTTCTTACTACATGTAACTATCTACCGTATAATCTAACGATGATTTTATTTAATATTCAAGAAAGCTGCGCCACGCACACCACCTGAATCACCATGCTTCGCTTTAATAATACGAGGGACACGCGCAACCGACAATAAATGTTTTGGAAGTCGTTTTGGCAACTCTTCATAAATCAGATCAAAGTTTGATAATCCACCACCTAACGCAACCACATGTGGGTCAAAACAGGTAAATAAGTTAGCAAAACAAATCGCTAGCAGTTCAATAAAGCGATCTACATGCTCAACAGCATTCGCCTCACCTGCTTCATTCGCTTTAATTATATCAATCGCTTTTTTCTCTTCACCGTAATAGTGAGCGTAAAGCAATTCAAAACCACGACCAGAAAGATAGCTATCCAAACAGCCTTTATTACCACAACCACAGCCTAATAGTGGTGCTTTCTCGCCTAAGTGAAACCATGCATCGATTGGTAAACGTGAATGACCTAACTCACCAGCAACGTGACTGTAGCCAGAGAATGCTTTACCATCAAAAATTAAACCACCACCAAAGCCGGTCCCTAAGATTAATCCCATTACTGATGGAGAATCTTTAAGCTCTTCATCCCACGCTTCTGATAGAGCGAAACAGTTAGCATCGTTATCAATTTTTACTGAGCGACCAATTTTCGCTTCTAAATCTTTACGCAAAAACTGACCTTTTGCTGCTGGTACATTACTGGTAAGTAAAGCGCCCGTTTCAGCATCTTCCATTCCTGGGATTCCTAAACCAACATTGCCCTCTACGCCAAACTCAGCATCGTACTTTGCAATTAAGCCTGCAATATCATCAACCAATAGTGCGTAATCTTCAGTTTGCGTTGGAATTCGCTCTATAGCAACACGCTCAAGTTTTTCGTTAAACGCGCCAAATTCAATCTTTGTGCCACCTACATCAAAACCGTAGTACATAAGGTATCCTTGTCCTAATCTATTAAAATTTTTATGGTGTCATTTTATCTAATTTTTATAAATACAGACTGTGACCTAGGCGGAATTACCCTTTATTTTGTGTGAAATGAACCTCAAAATCCCATTAGATTTGGTTGCTTCCTTTTAGTTCTGTACGAAATTCAATCAATCGTTCCAAGCCCATTCCTCGTTCAGTACTTTTCACTGGGCGTTTACTGTAAAGATAATGCTCACGAAATAGTTCAAACCAGCATTCTAAATGCCTTGCATTGTCTTTCTCTCCAAATAAATCCAAGACCAAACTCGCCACTTCAGCGGTCGCCAGTTGATGATCTTTCGACGCTTTACGCATGATATAACTAGAAAGATGTTCACGGTTAAATGAAAGCACTGGTAATTGATGTAGGTAAGTACTCTTACGATACATGCGCCCCGCTTCGCGCCAACTCCCATCAAGAAGAATAAACAACGGTGTTTTACCTTCTTCAAGATTAATATCATTCGTAACTAGCGTTTTATTTTCAATCTGCTCTTCAGGGAAAATAACAAATGGTTGATATGATTCATCTTGCAGTAACGCTAACATCTCTGAATTTGGTTCAGTACGAGACCATAGATAGGCATGTGTTTCAGGAATGACATCAGCAATTAATTTACCGGTATTACTTGGCTTTAAAACTTCAGTATCAAACATAATCAATAAAAAAGCCGCTTTTGACGTACTTTCAGGCTGATACTCACAAATACAATAATCTTTACGTACCTGACAAAACTTACAACGGTCCACATTAGCACCTCGTGCATTGAAGGGCTTTGTAGAGCGAGCTAGTCTTTCTATGTGTAATTGGTGAACTTTGTGAATACGCATTTGCAATAACCAAGCTATTTATATGGAAAAAAAAACGCATTTTACTTACAGTGTCGGTAATAACAAGTTCTATAAGAGAATTCCTAATGGAAATTAACTGGATTGAATACAGTGACCCCCTTCGTTTGGGCTGTTTTATCGTTGCATTTATCATTTTTTCTTTGGCTGAATACCAATGGCCTCGAAAAGTATTAACTCAAAAAAAATCGACGCGTTGGCTTAGTAACATTGGCTTAGTCTTATTTAATAGTTTGATTCTTCGCCTAGTTCTGCCTTTATTAGCGGTTGATGCGGCTTTAATTACACACCAAGAGCAGTGGGGATTATTTAATTATCTAAACACGCCATCGTTTCTAACGGGACTTCTATCCATCCTGTTATTAGATTGGTTGATCTACTGGCAACATCGAGCTTTCCACCGTGTTCCTTTGTTATGGCGCTTACATCGTATGCACCATTCCGATCAGGATATCGATGTAACTACAGGCTCACGCTTTCATCCTATTGAAATAACCTTCTCTATGTTGGTTAAAATTACGGCAATTGGATTGTTAGGTATTCCTGTTGAAGTGGTCATTTTATTTGAAATTATTTTGAACGTAAGCGCGATGTTTAATCACAGTAATATCTTTATTCCAAAGTGGTTAGATCGTTATGTACGAGTATTAGTGGTTACACCTGATTTTCATCGAGTTCATCATTCAATTCATGCGACTGAAATGCATAATAACTACGGCTTCTTCTTATCTATTTGGGATCGTATTGGAAAAACGTATTTAGTCAGACCGAGAGATGGCCAAGAAGATATGAAAATTGGGATTGCTTTATTTAGAAACGAAAAAGAGCAACGATTAGATAAGATGCTCACTCAACCTTTCAGAAAAAAATAGCGTTTAAATCACAAGTAAGGCTACTATCACTATGGCCTTACTTGTTTCTTATTCTTCAAAAGATCGAACTTCCCCCACCGTTAAATAGCGCCACTCACCTTCTTCCACATCCAAGCTAATATCACCAATCTTTTCACGATGCAGAGAAGTCACCTTATTACCAATCGTAGAAAACATACGTTTTACTTGGTGAAATTTACCTTCTGTAATAGTCAAAAGCACTTCTTGAGATGTAATCACTTCTAACTTTGCAGGTCGTGTGAGTTGTGATTCACCTTGTAACTGAAGACCTATTGCAAATTTTTCTGCCGCATCTTCTGTTATCGGTTTACGTAGACCGACTCGATATACTTTTTCACATTCCTTACTTGGTGTGATGATATTATAAGACCAACGGCCATCATCCGTAATTAACACTAACCCTGTGGTATCGGAATCTAATCGTCCTGCAATGTGTAACTCTGCATTATTACCTTCTGTTATATAATTAAATAGCGAGGGGTAGACTTCATCAATATTGGAGCAAATTGTATTCGCGGGTTTATTCATTATCAAATAACGAAACGGTCTAGGTGTTAAAAGAGAACCATTAAGAGTAACTTCATTATTCTCATGAACTTGAGCGGACCTAATCGTGACAGTGTCACTATTTACTTTCACTCTTCCCTCATGAATCATCACCAATGCTTGATCCTTGGTTAACTCTGTACTCTTGCAAACAAATTTATCAAGACGCATTACTACCACACACTACTATTTTGAATTTCGCTATTATCCTTTCTCTGTTTTATTATGCAACCAAACATAATCAAACTCTTATCTAGGTGATATTCGTATTAATATTGCTTTTTCTACCTATAATCGGTCAAAATAGTTACATTGCCTTTTTATCATCTAGGATTGATTATGATTCGCCAATCTATCTGCGCTCTTGCTTTACTTGGTTTATTTGGTTGTGCCTCTTCCCCATCATCTCCACAATTAACCAAACAAGAAATTACAACTCAGCACCCTCAATTATTACAATCAGATGATTACCAAGACTACTTTCAAGAATGGCAAGGGGTTCCTTATAAATACGGAGGTTCCAACAAAAGCGGAGTCGATTGCTCAGCGTTCACTCAAGATGCATTAAATAACCTTCATCAATTATCACTTCCTAGAACAACGCAGTATCAAGTTGTTACTGGAGTAAAAATCCCATTAGCAAAGGCTAAGAAAGGCGATCTTGTTTTCTTTAAAACCAGTATAAAGGTAAGACATGTGGGCGTGTATATTGGCAATCGTGAATTTATGCATGCATCCACCTCAAAAGGCGTGATCATTTCAAGTTTAGATAACCCATATTGGAAAAAAGCATTCTGGCAAGTTAGACGCGTTTTATAAGCCTTAAAAACAACAAAGCCAAACAACGTAAATGGGCTTTCCATCTACTCTATTTGGCTTAATGCTTTTGATTATTGAAAATTACTATCTATTATTTGAAAGCACTATCAAATAAGTTTTTAATCAATCCGATGTAGTCATCTAAGAACATCACTTGCTCAT
>NZ_CAMLHO010000025.1 GCF_946479765.1 uncultured Aliivibrio sp. | reverse complement strand
ATTATGGTAATGCAACTGCTGTTAGGTCTTCAGAAGCTGGGATTTTTATCATTTCACCAGCTACGATTTCAGCAAGGGGACCAAGAATAACTTGAACATTGTTTGAACCAAGTTTCACTACACCCATTGCACCTAGTGCTTTAAGTTGCTTCTCGCTAATTACGCTAGTGTCTTTAAGAGTTAAACGCAGACGAGTGATACAAGCATCAATGTTTTCTAGGTTATCGTGACCACCTAGAGCTTTAAGATATTGCTTAGCTAGTTCACTAGTTTCTTTAGAACCACGAACTGAACTTTCTTCTTCATCGTCGTCTTCACGGCCTGGAGTCTTAAGATTAAACTTAATGATGACAGCGCGGAATACGAAGTAGTAGATTGCAAAGAATACGATACCTTGGATAATTAGCATGTACCAGTTAACAGCTAGTGGGTTACGAGTAGAAAGAACCATATCTACTAGACCAGCTGAGAAACCAAAACCTGCAATCCACTGCATAGATGCTGCGATGAATACTGAGATACCTGTTAATGCTGCGTGAACTACGTATAGCGCAGGAGCAAGGAACATGAATGAGAATTCTAGTGGTTCAGTAACACCAGTAAAGAACGATGCGAAACCAGCAGCAATCATGATACCTGCTACTTTTTCTTTGTTCTCAATTTTAGCTGTGTGGTAGATAGCTAATGCTGCACCTGGTAGACCAAACATCATGATTGGGAAGAAACCAGCTTGGTACATACCTGTAACACCTACAGTTGCAGTACCTTCAGCGATAGACTTAGCGCCACCTAGGAAGTTAGGGATGTCATTAATACCAGCTACGTCAAACCAGAACACTGAGTTAAGTGCATGGTGAAGACCTACAGGGATAAGTAGACGGTTGAAAAATGCATAGATACCAGCACCAACAGAACCCATACCTTGGATTGATTCACCAAAATGTACAAGGCCGCCGTAGATTGAAGGCCATACGTACATTAGTACGAACGCAATCAAAATACCTGCAAACGAAGTTAAGATTGGAACAAGACGTTTACCAGAGAAGAATGCAAGTGCTTTATGCAGTTCAACAGTAGAGAAACGGTTGTAGATCTCAGCAGATACGATACCAACTAGGATACCAACAAATTGGTTATTGATTTTACCAAAAGCAGCAGGAACTGCAGAAGGATCAATACCCTGAATTTGAGCTACTGCTCCTGGTGAAAGAAGGGTAGTAACAACAAGGAAACCAACGAAACCAGCTAGTGCAGCTGCACCATCTTTATCTTTAGACATACCATAAGCAACACCGACTGCGAACAGTACTGACATGTTATCAATGATAGCCGCACCAGCTTTAATTAAAAACGCTGCTAGTGCATTGTTGCCGCCCCAAGCTACTGGGTCAATCCAGTAACCAATACCCATTAAAATTGCTGCTGCAGGTAGTGTAGCAACTGGTACCATCAGTGCTTTACCTACTTTTTGAAAATATCCTAAAATATTCACCTTTAGATTCCCCCTATAAGGATTTTAGATTTTTTGAATAGCTGAATTTTGTCCATTATAAACTTATTTCGCTACTCGTTATTAACGGGGTCAGTGTAAGGGATTAATTTCGCCCCGCAAATTAAAAGCAAGCTAATTGTGATCATTATCACCTGTAGAGGCAATATTTAAGGTATTTTGCTAGCGAGATCATAAAACTTATTTTATCATTCGAAAGAATAAAACATTAGGAATAAAGTTTGTCTTATAAAAGACCTAACTTTGTCATTACTGAACGTAACATTTAGATAACTTGAGTGTACCGCTCAGTAAGCAGTTCTATTTTTCACTTGCTTAAAAATTTCAACGAAAAAAGTTTACATTTTTTCGTACTATAAAATTATAACCAAAGGATTCAAGCTATGTATGCGCTAACTAACGGTAAAGTTTATACAGGTAACGATGTTCTTGTTGACCATTCTGTCATCATTAATGGTACTGAAATCGAAGCCATTTGCCCAACATCTGAATTACCAAAAGATATCGAGTTAAAAGATTTAGAGGGCGCAATACTAAGCCCTGGCTTTATCGACCTTCAACTTAATGGTTGTGGGGGTGTAATGCTAAATGATGAAATCACAGCACAAACGATGCAAATCATGCATGAAGCTAATCTAAAGTCGGGTTGTACTAGCTTTCTACCAACATTAATCACCTCTTCTGACGAAGACATGCGCGCTTCAATCGAAGCGGCTCGTGAATACCACAATAAGTACCAAAACCAATCTTTAGGTCTTCACCTTGAAGGTCCATACCTAAATGTAATGAAAAAAGGTATTCACAGTGTTGACCATATCCGTCACTCAGATTCAGATATGATTCAGCTAATGTGTGATAACGCTGATTTAATAGCAAAAGTTACGCTTGCTCCTGAGCAAAATGATCCAGAACATATCGAGCGTTTATGTAAAGCAGGTATTGTCGTTTCAATTGGCCATACCAATGCAACTTATGCAGAAGCTCGTCAAGGTTTTGAATCTGGTATTACATTCGCAACTCATCTATTTAATGCAATGACACCGATGGTTGGCCGTGAGCCAGGTGTTGTTGGTGCAATCTACGATTCACCTGATGTTTATGCTGGCATCATTGCTGATGGCTTCCATGTTGACTATGCAAACATTCGTATTGCGCACAAAATAAAGAAAGAAAAGCTAGTATTAGTGACCGATGCCACAGCTCCTGCAGGTGCTGACATGGAATACTTTATTTTTGTTGGTAAGAAAGTATATTACAAGGATGGTAAATGTGTTGATGAGAATGGCACATTAGGCGGCTCAGCTCTGACTATGATTGAAGCAGTTCAGAATACAGTTGAGCACGTTGGAATCGCTTTAGATGAAGCTTTACGTATGGCTACGTTATATCCTGCTCAAGCTATGGGCTTGGATAACAAACTTGGCCGCATCAAAAAAGGTATGGTAGCTAACCTTGCTATTTTTGATCGTGACTTCAATGTAAAAGCGACTGTTGTTAACGGACAATACGAGCAAAGTTAATATGACTGACGGACAAATTGGTAATGTAGATCTAGTAAAACAATTAAACAGTGCGGCTGTTTATCGTTTAATCGACCAAAAAGGCCCTATTTCTCGAATTCAAATCGCAGACGTTAGTCAGCTTGCTCCTGCAAGTGTTACCAAGATTACCCGTCAACTATTAGAGCGCGGCTTAATTAAAGAAGTCGCGCAACAAGCATCAACAGGCGGTCGAAGAGCTATCTCTTTGACCACCGAAACTGAACCTTTTCATTCTATCGCGGTGCGTTTAGGCCGAGATTATATTCAACTGAGTCTTTTTGATCTTTCAACAAAAGAATTGGCAAGTGAATATCAAGAGTTTCATTATAGTAATCAAGAGCATTTGTTAGATGGGTTAAATCAACTCCTTCAAAACTTTATTACTCAAAATCAAGATACAATCAAACAATTAATTGCTATTGGCATTACGCTTCCTGGTCTGGTTAACCCAGAGACAGGCGTTGTAGAATATATGCCAAATACAGATATTGATAAACTAGCACTCGCTGATTTCATCAAGGAAACCTTTAATATTCAATGTTTTGTTGGTAATGACATTCGAGGCCTTGCTCTCGCTGAGCACTATTTTGGGGCCTCACAAGATTGTCGCGATTCCATTTTAGTCAGCGTCCACCGTGGTACTGGTGCAGGCATCATTGTCAACGGTAAAGTATTTCTTGGCCATAACCGAAATGTAGGTGAAATTGGTCACATCCAAATCGATCCAATTGGTGATAAATGCCAATGTGGTAATTTTGGTTGTTTAGAAACAGTCGCTGCAAATCCTGCAATTATTGCGCGGATAAAATCACTGCTTTCGCAAGGTTACCCTTCAAGCCTTTCGCTATTAGATAACATCACAATGGCTGATATTTGCCATGCTGCAAATCACGGCGATGAACTGGCAACACAAACATTACTACGTGTAGGTAATCAACTTGGTAAAGCCATTGCAATGACAATTAACCTGTTTAATCCGCAGAAAATTGTTATCTCAGGTGCGATTACTCAATCAGATAAAATTCTTTTTGCCGCTATCCGTAACTGTATTAAAAATCAATCATTAACCGCTTTCCATAAAGACCTTCCTATTGTGGCTTCAGAGCTTCATGAACAACCAACTATTGGTGCTTTTTCAATGGTGAAGCGAGCTATGCTTAATGGCGTATTGTTACAAAAATTATTAGATGAATAATCATAAGTAATTTTTAACATGTTATTCTAGGGCTGCTTTTGCGGCCCTTTTTTGATCACTTTCAGGAACAATAGTATATGGAATTACTTTTTATCATTGCAGCCTTTGTAATGGGATTTATTGCATTAAAAATTAATCTACCTCCTTTGGTTGGTTTTTTATTAGCCGGATTTGGACTACATGCCTTTGGCTTTCAATCCAACGATACACTTTCTACCTTTGCTGATCTTGGTGTTACCCTTCTCCTTTTTTCTATTGGTTTGAAATTAGATGTAAAAACCTTGCTTGCTAAAGAAATTTGGTTAGGCGCAACACTCCATAACGTATTCTCGACCCTATTTTTCACTTTCGCCCTTCTTGGTCTCAAGCTTCTTGGGATCACCATGCTTGCAGATATCAATACTGCACAATTGGTTCTTTTTGGTTTTGCTTTATCCTTTTCTAGTACCGTGTTTGCAGTAAAAGCATTGCAAGAGAAAGGCGAATTGAATGCCACTTACGGCACCTTGGCGATTGGTATTCTTGTTATGCAAGATATCTTTGCCGTTGTATTCTTAACAGTATCAACAGGTAAAATTCCTGAAATTACCGCACTGGCTTTATTTGCACTTCCACTCTTTAGACCTTTATTTTTCAAATTATTAGATTGGGCTGGCCACGGTGAAATGCTGGTTCTTTATGGTATATTCTTGGCGTTAGTTGCAGGTGCTGGCACATTTGAGTTAGTCGGGATGAAACCCGATCTTGGCGCACTTATCTTAGGCATGCTATTAGCGGGTCACTCTAAAGCGTCTGAATTATCAAAATCCTTATTCAATTTAAAAGAAATTTTGCTTATTTGCTTCTTCTTAAATATCGGATTATCGGCAGCGCCTACACTTGCAGGATTAACCCTCGCCCTATTTTTAATTTTACTATTGCCAGTAAAAGGGTTTTTATACTTTATTATTATTAACAAGTTTAAGTTCCGAGTACGAACCTCCTTACTCGCCTCTCTTACCTTATTTAACTACAGTGAGTTCGGATTAATTGTTGGGGGATTAGCATTTAAAATGGGTTGGCTACCAGGTGATACTCTAGTTGCCATTGCCATTGCGGTTTCTATTTCTTTCATTATCTCAGCACCACTCAATAATTTTGGCCACACCATTTATCAACGCTCTCGTCATTGGCTAAAAGAACATACCGCAGAACGCCTAAATCCTATGGATAAATTAATCAATCCAGGTCGAGCTCAAATATTAATTCTTGGTATGGGCCGTATTGGTAGCGGTGCGTATGATGAATTAAGAGAAAAACATGGCGATATCATTTTAGGCATCGAACTGAGAGAAGAGTCTGCAAAACATCATCAAGATCTCGGACGTAATGTTATTTCTGGTGATGCTACCGACCCCGACTTCTGGGAGCGAATTTTATCTACCTCGCACGTAAAACTGGTTTTGTTGGCAATGCCTAACCATCAGGGTAATCAATTTGCATTAGAGCAATTACAATCACGGAATTATAAAGGTCAAACCGCTGCAATTGCTGCTTATAATGATCAAATTGAAGGGTTGCTTGAACAAGGTGTAGATGCCGCATTTAATATCTATCATGAAGCTGGCACTGGTTTTGCTCGACATGTAAGTGAACAATTGAACCCACAATTTAATCAACAAAAAGAATATATGAAAGACTAATTCCTTTATTGATTACTTACTCACCGTCGAAAATCAGATTAGAGCTTAATTAAATTCTAATCTGATTTTTTATTTATATTCCCTCATTTCCATTCTTTTTGTTTAAAAAACCGCCCACAACTAACGATTAAACACCAAAATAGCAAAAATATTAAATATTATCTAATTAGGTTGCCTGTTTGTGATTTTATTTGTATTTCTTGGTTGCTTTTTTTATCGATCATGGCAAATTGTAGTTAAGACAATAATTTATGATAAAAATTAAGAAGAGATTAGAGGGAACTTATGTGCTCAATTTTTGGAATACTAGATATAAAGACTGATCCAGCACCGCTTCGTACAAGCGCACTTGAAATGTCAAAAAAACTTCGTCATCGTGGTCCTGACTGGTCTGGTATTTACTCATCAGATAAAGCAATTTTAGCGCATGAACGCCTGGCTATTGTTGGTGTTAACAGTGGCGCGCAACCGCTTTATAGTGAAGATAAAAAACACATCCTAGCCGTTAATGGTGAGATCTATAATCACAAAGAATTACGTGAAAAATACGCCGACGATTACGCCTTCCAAACAGACTCTGATTGTGAAGTTATTTTGGCGCTATACCGTGAAAAAGGCGCAGATCTACTAGAAGACTTAAACGGTATTTTTGCCTTTATTCTTTATGATGAAGAGAAAGATGAATACTTAATCGGGCGTGATCATATTGGTATCATTCCTATGTATCACGGCTATGACGAGCATGGTAACTATTACGTTGCTTCTGAAATGAAAGCTCTAGTACCTGTTTGTAAATCAATCAGTGAATTTCCTCCTGGCCACTTCTACTCATCAAAAGATACTGAACCAACACGTTACTATGTACGTGACTGGATGGAATATGATGCCGTCAAAGATAATCCAACAAATAAAGAAGAGCTTAAACAAGCATTAGAGGACGCGGTTAAACGTCAATTAATGACAGATGTTCCTTATGGTGTGCTTCTTTCTGGTGGTCTTGATTCATCAATAACATCAGCAATTGCGAAAAAGTTTGCTGCAATGCGTATTGAAGATAACGAACAATCTCAAGCATGGTGGCCACAGCTGCACTCATTTGCAGTAGGACTAGAAGGAGCACCAGACCTAAAAGCTGCTCGTGAAGTTGCTGATAAAATTGGTACTGTACACCACGAGATGACTTATACGATTCAAGAAGGTCTTGATGCTATTCGTGATGTTATTTATCACATCGAAACTTATGACGTAACCACTATTCGTGCTTCTACACCAATGTATTTATTGGGTCGTAAAATTAAAGCGATGGGCATTAAAATGGTACTTTCTGGTGAAGGCGCTGATGAAATTTTTGGCGGTTATCTATACTTCCATAAAGCACCAAACAAAAAAGAATTCCATGAAGAAACGGTTCGTAAGCTACTTGCTCTAAACATGTTTGATTGTGCTCGAGCGAATAAATCATTAGCCGCTTGGGGTGTAGAGGGACGTGTACCTTTCCTAGATAAAGAATTTATCGATATTGCAATGCGATTAAACCCACAAGATAAAATGTGTGGCAATGGTAAAATGGAAAAACACATTCTTCGAGAATGTTTTGAAGATGATTTACCACCAGCGATTGCATGGAGACAAAAAGAGCAGTTCTCTGATGGGGTTGGATATGGTTGGATTGATACCTTACGAGAAACAGCGGAAGCGAAAGTGACCGATCAGCAAATGGAATCTGCAAAATTCCGTTTCCCTTACAATACACCAGTCACCAAAGAAGGCTATGTGTATCGTGAGATCTTTGAAGACCTATTCCCTCTTGAAGATGCCGCTAAATGTGTTCCTGGTGGACCTTCTGTTGCCTGTTCTTCAGCAAAAGCAATTGAGTGGGATGAATCGTTCAAAAACTGTGTGGACCCATCAGGTCGAGCAGTTCAAGCCGTTCATAATGAAGCGTATGATTAACTAAATTGTTCATAATAAAAAAAGCGCCATTTTTGGCGCTTTTTTATCTTCTAACTCTAATATTCCATATCTGAATTATCAATTTTAATTTCAACTTGCTTATTAATTAATGTGATAAGTAAGATCGAACGCTTCTCACCATCAGATTCTTTATAAATAGCATCAACACCTGTAAAAGGACCAGATTTAATTCCTATCGATTGACCTACTCCAGGTAACTCTTCTATCACTTTCGTCTTATCTTTATTATCCATTTTTTTCAATAAGCAAATAAAGTCCCCATCAATCACTTTAGGATAAACACCAAAACGAATAAAGTCGCTGACTCCACGTGTTGAACGAACGGTTGTAAAAGAAGGTCCTATCTTGAAATCAAATCGAACAAACATATAACAAGGAAATAAAGGCTCTTTAACTGACTTTTTTTTTCCTCGCACTATTTTGTCTATTTCAACTTCAGGGTAATAACACTCTACTTGCTGATTTTCTAAATGTAACTTTGCTCTCTGTTGATCTCCACGTTTACAGTAGAGTAAATACCATTCTTTCATTATTTAAATACCTAGCTAACCTATTAGAGATCATACCATGTCACTACTGACAAAAGAATATATTGAAACCACATCTATACTCAAATTTGATTTGAAATGTTAAATCACAAAAAAAGCGACAAAGAAGTTCTTTTAACCAAAACAATCAACTTAACAAGAATAAAAAACCAACTAAACAATAAAAATAAAAATAAAAACCTACAAAAACACCATAAAACAGAGCGTACAAATGTAAGTAAATGTAACTAATAACCATGCATTTCAATAAGTTAATATGTTAACTAAATCACATAAATTTGTACATCATTGCAGAGGATACATTCGAGGGGTATAAATTACTTATATAAAAAGAATAACATATCCACGATAAAAGAGAGCATTATGCCAAACAACAAAACACTGATGGGCCATCCTCAAGGATTGTTCTTACTTTTTGGAACTGAATTATGGGAACGCTTCTCTTACTATGCTATGAGGGCGATTCTGGTCTTGTATTTAACAGACAGAACCATTAATGGTGGTTTAGGTTGGACTGTTAAAGATGCCCTTAGTTTGTACGGTACTTATACTGCATTAATGTATATCACCCCACTTATTGGTGGATGGTTAGCTGATAACCACTTAGGCCAACGAAAATCACTGCTTATTGGTGGCTTTCTTATGGTAGTCGGACAATTCATACTAGCACTTCCTCATGATTTCTTACCGTTCTCAGTTGAGGCCCTTTTTTATGTAGGCTTAGGCTTCCTAATTGCCGGTAATGGTCTATTTAAACCCAATGTATCAACCATGGTTGGTGATTTATACCAAGATGGTGATAACCGTCGTGACGGTGCATTTACTATCTTCTACATGGGTATCAATTTAGGTTCATTATTAGCGGGAGTTGTTTCTGGAACGGTTACAGGTATATGGGGTTGGAAAGCAGGTTTTGCCGCTGCTGGTATTGGCATGATTATTAGTTTAATCATTCAAACTCTATTTGCTCAACGATTCTTAGGTGATATCGGTGTTCGTCCTGCTGCTCATATTGCAAAAGAGAATGCAGCAGCTAAAGGAACATCTCACAATGTACTAAGTAAAATTGAGGTCGACCGCTTAAAAGTAATTATGGTAATGGGTTTATTTGTTATTGTCTTTTGGGCTGGCTTTGAACAAGCTGGTGGCTTAATGAATATCTATTCTCAACAATATACCGATCGAATGATCGGCTCATTTGAAGTTCCTGCGGCATGGTTCCAATCATTAAACCCATTCTTTATTATCGTTTTTGCCCCTCTAATCGCTATGTTATGGGTTAAATTAGGTCCAAAGGAACCAAGCTCCCCGATTAAATTTGCTTTAGCTCTCTTTTTCTTAGCTATTGGTTTTCTTTGTATGGTTGGCGCGGTAATGGAGCAAGGCGGTGACTTAACGATTAAAACATCAATGTATTGGTTAGTCGGTGCTTATTTCTTCCATACTCTAGGTGAATTATGCTTATCTCCTATTGGATTATCATTGGTAACTAAATTAGCGCCATTACGTTTAGCTTCACTAATGATGGGGACGTGGTTTGGATTCAATGCAATTTCTAATTACATCGCAGGCTTAGTTGGCTCACATGTTGAAAGCCTTGGGGCATTAGATATTTTTGCGGGTATTGCTATTACAGCAACTATTTCTGGCGTTCTTCTACTCATGATATCAGGGATACTGATCCGCTGGATGCATGGTGCAGAAAAAGCCCATTAACTTATTTTAAATACACTTAAGAATAAAACACATCAAAACCTCAAAGGCTGCCTAATAATAGGCAGCCTTTTTATATCTTGTGTACTGAGTTTATAATGTCATCCTACTGCGATTCTTTTCCACTAACTTATCGCCAATTCCTTTTACATTAGATAGCTCATCGACTGCTGAAAAACGCCCATTTACTTTTCGGTATTCAACAATCGCTCTTGCTTTTGACTCACCAATACCCACAAGTAAGGTTTTAAGCTCCTCAGCTCCTGCCTCATTAATATTAACGACAACCTCTATACCTTCGTGCTTATTTGCACTTTCTTCTTTAGCAAGAGCCATATTGCTCGAAAATAACATAATAGCTAAAACGACAGAGCTAATTAAACTGGTTATGTGCTTCATTACTATTCCTTGTTTATTTATACCGTTAAATAATGATGTCAGATACTTCTAAAATAAAATTTTAATCTGTCATCAAAAAAAGGATAAATAAACTGAATAAGAAATCCTATTGATACCTTTTTTCTTATTCTAAAAACACGACGGGCGCCAATTAGGCGCCCGTCTGTCTTATTTATCAATTACAAATAAATTGATTACTGATCTAATAATGGATAACTAATATCAGCGTTCGCTTTTAGCGTATCTAATGTTGCAGTTAAGTCTTGTTGAGTTTGAGTTCTTAGCAAACGAGTTGCTACTTGCTCAATCATTGCATCATTATTTAGCTCCAACACACCATCAAGAGCCACAATCACATGGTTACCTTGACGGTCTATTACTTGAGCGTATGTTGATTGACCTTGCTCTGGTTTCTGTAAGCGATAAATGTCATTCGCTAACTCATCTGCACGAGTAATCATTTTAGCTTCAGTAAAGCTTAATGCATTCTCAGATAAATAGTTCATATCCCCTTTATCAAGAGCACCAATTACGCCTTGAGCCAGTTCAAGTGATTTTTGCTCACCTTTTGATTGAGATAAACGAGCAATCACTGCTGATTTAACGTCTTCTAGAGGTAATACCATTTCTTCACGAACATCTTCAACACGAACCACAACAATATGCTCTGGTGCAATTTCAATAACATCTGAATTCAAACCATCTTCTTTTACTTCAGAGCTATAAATTGCTTGTAACACAGCTGAACTAGAAAGCGCTGTTGGAGCATCAACTTGAGAGAAGAAATCAGAAGTGATTATTTTTTCATTAACAGTTTCTGCAGCATCATCTAATGAATCAGGTGATTCAAATGCTTTCTCTGCTAACTCTGTTTGTAAGCTGTAAAAAGCATCCGCAGCATGCTCATCGACAAGAAACGCTTTTATTTCTACACTAACTTCTGCAAGAGGTTTTGTTGTTGGCGCTTCTACACCATCAAGTTGAATAATATGGTAACCAAATGCAGATTTAACTAAACCTGAATGATCGCCTACATTAACCAATTGGAAAGTAGCGTCTTCAAACTCTGGGTCAATAACACCACGTTCAATCCAACCCAAAGAACCACCTTCTTTTGCTGTTGGAATATCTTGCGAATCTTCTTTTGCTACAGTAGAAAAATCTTCACCTGCATCTAAACGAGCCAAAACAGCTTGCGCGTCAGCTTCATCACCTTTGATAAGGATATGACTAACTTCTCGTTTCTCTTGTGTTGAATACTTATCTTTATTTGCTTGGTAATATTCTGTCACTTCTTGCTCTGTAATTGGAGCTTGTGATTTAAGTGAATCTCCAGACAATTCAATGTAAGCAACTTTAACTTGCTCAGGACGAATAAATTGCTGTTTATTCGCATTGTAATATTCTGTAATTTCGCCTTCTGATATTTCTGCCTGATTAGCAAAATCAGCAGTGTTAAGTGTGATCGTACGGATTTCACGTTGTTGTGTTTCTAACGCATTTTGCGCTTCAACTTCATTTGATAACGTAAACTCTGTCGACTCAAGAGCTAGAACAAGTTGGTTTCGAACTAAATCTTGACGTAAATACTCAGCAAAACTCTCAGAACTAAATCCTGCACGACGCAGAGAAATATTAAAGATCTCTTCATCAAATTTGCCATCTTTTTGAAATTGAGGCATCGAAATAATAGCTTGACGAATTTGCTCGTCACTTACACGTAAACCTAAATCTTGAGCTTGATTATCCAGTAATGCATCATTAACCATACGGTCTAGTACTGATTTACGGAATTGCTCAACATAAGCAGGATCACCAAGCAATGTTGAGAAATATTCACCCAACTGTGATTGCATACGATTACGTTCATTCTGGTAAACCTGTTCAAAGTCATTTCGCGTAATTTCTCGCTCACCAACTTTTGCTGCTAGAGGTTGACTTCCACCGACTAAATAACTACCTACACCTGCAAATACAAATGAGAAAATAATTAGACCGAGAATGATCTTAACTACGAGGCCTGTTGAACCTTCGCGAATTCGATCCATCATAATATGTTTTAGCTCCTAATCACTGAATTGGGATAAAATCCCTAAGAAAACGTTAATTTCTATTGATAGTGAAAATTAAAAATAGTTCAACAAAGAAAAATTTAACAATAAAAAAGCGCATCATCGGATGCGCCTACGATCAATCACTCTAGTTTACTAGCCTTAACTTGGCTTGTGTAGAGTTTTATCTTTTTTTCGATTAATTACACGCATCTTTTAATGCTTTACCCGCTTTAAACGCCGGTACTTTTGCCGCTGAAATCTCGATTGCCTCACCAGTTTTAGGATTACGACCAGTACGAGCAGCACGTTCGCGAACGATAAACGAACCAAAACCAACAAGTGTTACTTGATCGCCACTTTTTAGCGTCTCTGTTACTGTTTCAACTAATGCATCTAAAGCGCGGCCAGCTGCTGCTTTTGAGATATCTGCATTCTCAGAAATTTGGTCAACTAATTGAGATTTATTCACGGTATTCCCCTTTAAATTATTCATTCTATGATTAATGAACGAGTCCATATTTTAATATTTGATGAGTGAAGTTATCATCACACAATTAAGGCTTAACTTAGCGATATCAATATAAACTGACAAGTCATTTCGACTTGCCAGCCCTGTTATATCAACGTTTTTTGCTACACATCACTATTTAGATGCTTCAAAGCTAAAGCCTTGAGGATCATTTTTAAGCGCTAAGGTTAATACTTCATCAATCCATTTAACTGGATGAACAGAAAGATCGGCAATCACATTTGCTGGGATCTCTTCTAAATCACGTTCATTATCCTTAGGAATGATGACCGTTTTAATTCCACCACGGTGAGCGGCAAGCAATTTCTCTTTTAAACCACCGATTGGAAGCACTTCCCCACGTAGTGTTATTTCACCCGTCATGGCGACATCAGAACGCACTGGGTTACCAGTCAAGCTTGACACTAGTGCAGTACACATGCCGATACCCGCACTTGGGCCATCTTTTGGTGTTGCGCCTTCAGGAACGTGAACATGAATATCACGCTTCTCATAAAAATCAGGATTAATACCTAATTTTTCAGCACGAGTACGAACCACCGTCATAGCAGCTTGAATCGACTCTTTCATGACATCACCAAGTGAGCCGGTGTAAGCCAATTTACCTTTACCAATCATTGATTCTGCTTCAATCGTCAGCAAATCACCGCCAACTTCAGTCCATGCTAAACCAACTACTTGACCAACACGATCTTCATCGTCCGCTTTACCATAATCACAACGTTGTACCCCCAAGAAATCTTTTAAGTTTTCTTGGTTAATGGTCACTTTCTTAATGGTTTTATCCAATAAGATCTGTTTTACCGCTTTGCGACAAAGTTTCGAGATTTCACGCTCTAAACTACGAACACCGGCTTCACGTGTGTAATAACGGATAATGCCAATAATGGCAGAATCAGCAATTTCAATCTCACTGTTTTTTAAACCATTACGCTTAATCTGTTTGTCCAATAAGTGATTTTTAGCAATATTTAACTTCTCATCTTCTGTGTAACCAGATAGACGAATAACTTCCATACGGTCTAGCAGTGGACCAGGAATATTCATTGAGTTAGACGTTGCTACAAACATTACATCAGAAAGGTCATAATCAACCTCTAGGTAATGGTCACTAAATTTATTGTTTTGCTCTGGATCTAATACCTCAAGAAGTGCAGAAGCAGGATCGCCACGCATATCAGAAGACATTTTATCGATCTCATCCAGTAGAAAAAGTGGGTTTTTCACTTCAACTTTTGACAGTTTTTGGATTAATTTACCCGGAAGAGAACCAATATACGTACGTCGATGACCACGAATTTCAGCTTCATCACGTACACCACCTAACGCCATACGAGTATATTTACGACCTGTTGCTTTCGCAATAGATTGCCCTAATGATGTTTTACCAACACCAGGAGGACCAACTAAACAAAGGATTGGACCTTTAAGTTTAGTCACTCGACTTTGCACCGCTAAATACTCAAGAATGCGTTCTTTAACACGCTCTAGACCATAATGATCAGAATTTAAGATCTCTTCTGCTTTGGCTAAGTCTTTTTTTACTTTAGAGCGTTTAAACCAAGGAACACCAACCAAGCAATCAATATAGCTACGAACCACGGTTGCTTCAGCAGACATTGGAGACATCATTTTTAATTTTTGAAGCTCTTGTTCTGCTTTTTGTTGCACTTCTTGAGGCATTTTTGCATCTGAAATTTTCTTTTGCAGTGCTTCAAATTCATCAGGAACATCATCTAGATCACCCAGCTCTTTTTGAATGGCTTTCATTTGCTCATTCAAATAGTATTCACGCTGACTTTTTTCCATTTGTTTTTTAACGCGACCACGGATACGTTTTTCGATTTGCAATAAATCGATTTCCGACTCCATCATACCCATTAAAAATTCTAAACGAGCAATCACATCTGTTAACTCTAACACTTCTTGCTTATCAACCAATTTAAGCGGCATATGAGCAGCAATGGTGTCCGCAAGACGCGCAGCGTCTTCAATTCCATTAAGTGACGTTAGCACTTCTGGTGGGATTTTTTTATTTAGTTTAATGAAGCCTTCGAATTGATTAATTGCAGAGCGCATAATCACTTCTTGTTCAGCATCATCAATAATCGGTGTCAATAAAAATTCAGCGTCTGCGATGAAGAAATCAGCCTCTAAGAACTGATGAATTTTTGCACGCTGCTGACCTTCAACTAATACTTTAACTGTACCGTCAGGCAACTTTAATAATTGTAAAATTGTCGCGATTGTACCAACGCTGTGTAAGTCATCTAATTCTGGCTCTTCTTTTACAGCTTCTTTTTGTGCCACAAGTAGGACTTGTTTATTTTGCTCCATCGCAGCCTCTAAGCAACGAATAGATTTTTCACGGCCCACAAACAGTGGAATTACCATATGCGGATACACCACTACATCACGTAATGGTAGAACTGGTATCTCAATGCGATCGGAACGCTCCAGGTTCATATTCTTCTCTCTTTCCGTCAGTATCTATAGAAATAATATGGGGGCAAGTAGCTAAGATTCAACATTATTTTCAATTAAAAATAAAAAAGGAGGCCAATGCCTCCTTTTTGTACTGTGTATTAGCTTATATCGACTATTCTGCTGATATTGCTTTCGTTTCTGTATTTTCAAACATTAACAGTGGTTCTGACTCACCGTTAATTACAGACTCGTCGATAACTACTTTAGAAACACCTTCTTTCGATGGTAGTTCATACATAGTATCTAATAATATCGCTTCTAAAATTGAACGAAGACCACGAGCACCCGTTTTACGGTTCATCGCTTTTTTCGCAATCGCTCTCAACGCATCTTCACGGAATTCTAACTCAGCGCCTTCTAAATCAAATAACGCAGCATATTGCTTAGTTAATGCATTCTTAGGTTTACTTAGAATTTGAATCAACGCTTCTTCGTCTAATTCAGTTAATGTGGTTGTTACTGGTAAACGACCAATAAACTCAGGGATTAAACCAAACTTAACTAAATCTTCCGGTTCAATTTGCTTCAATAAATCACCGACCGTTGCTTTATCATCTTTAGAACGAACATCAGCAGCAAAGCCAATACCAGTTCCAGTTGAAACGCGTTGTTCGATTACTTTATCTAAACCTGCAAACGCACCACCACAGATAAATAAGATCTTAGAAGTATCTACTTGTAAGAACTCTTGTTGCGGGTGCTTACGACCACCTTGAGGCGGTACTGATGCAATTGTACCTTCAATCAATTTCAATAGTGCTTGCTGAACACCCTCACCTGACACATCACGTGTGATCGATGGGTTTTCAGACTTACGAGAAATCTTGTCAATTTCATCGATATATACAATGCCACGTTCCGCTTTCGCTGGATCGTAATCGCATTTCTGTAGCAGCTTTTGAATGATGTTTTCTACATCTTCACCTACATAGCCTGCTTCTGTTAGTGTGGTTGCATCCGCCATAGTAAACGGAACATCCAAGAAACGAGCTAGCGTTTCAGCAAGTAATGTTTTACCACTACCTGTTGGACCGATAAGTAAAATATTACTTTTACCTAATTCAACGCCATCTTTTGTAGTATCGCCATTACGTAAACGCTTGTAGTGGTTGTATACCGCTACCGCTAATACTTTTTTCGCATGATCTTGACCAATAACGTAGTCATCTAAATGGCCACGAATATTTTTCGGTGTTGGTAATGCTTCACTACTCTCTTTTGGAGACAGAGTATTATCTTTTAGCTCTTCGCGAATAATGTCGTTACATAAATCAACGCACTCATCACAAACATAAACAGAAGGACCTGCAATTAGTTTACGAACTTCATGCTGGCTTTTTCCGCAAAAAGAGCAATATAGTAACTTTCCACTATTTTCGTCTTTACGCTTGTCTGTCATTTGCTAACCTCTTAAACGTTGCCTTTATGTGTAAGTTTATACTAACTTACCTTCTTTGCTGTAAACGTTACTGCTTTTTTATTAATTAGTCACGCTTATTTAATACAGCATCTACAAGACCGTATTTCACTGCATCATCTGCTGCCATGAAATTATCACGATCGGTATCTTTTTCGATCACTTCTAAAGGCTGACCTGTATGTTCAGCAAGTAGCGTATTCAATTTCTTCTTAATCGTTAAGATTTCTTGAGCATGAATTTGAATATCTGATGCTTGACCTTGGAAACCGCCAAGTGGTTGATGGATCATCACACGAGAGTTAGGTAATACATAACGTTTACCTGGTGCGCCACCAGCAAGTAGGAAGGCACCCATTGAGCATGCTTGGCCCATACATACTGTGCTCACATTTGGTTTGATGAACTGCATTGTGTCATAGATAGACATACCTGCAGTAACAGAACCACCTGGAGAGTTAATGTATAAGAAGATATCCTTATCTGGATTTTCAGACTCAAGGAAAAGCAACTGTGCCACAACTAAGTTGGCCATGTGATCTTCAACTTGACCTGTTAAAAAGATAACGCGCTCTTTTAACAGACGGGAATAAATATCATACGAACGCTCACCACGTGAAGTTTGTTCAACAACCATAGGAACAAGTGCATCCATAATAGAAGGCATTGCATTGTTTTCTTGATAGCTCATAACCGTATCCCTTATAAAATAAATGGTCCGAATGACGCTTCATTCGGACCATTATTAGCAGATCTTGTGAAACTAAGTCAACTAACTACTTAATTAAATTAGAAATTAAGCAGGTTGTTGATTCATTAGTTCGTTAAAGCCTACTGCTTTTTCAGAAACTTGTGCTTTAGCAAGGATAGCTTCAACTGCTTGTTCTTCTAGAGCAACATTACGCATGTTGTTCATCATTTGCTCATTACCTTCGTAGTAAGCAACAACTTCAGTTGGATCTTCGTAAGCAGAAGCCATTTCGTTGATAAGTGCTTTTACTTTCTCATCGTCAGCTTTTAGTTCTTCAGTCTTGATTACTTCACCAAGAAGAAGACCAACAACTACGCGACGTTTAGCTTGTTCTTCGAACAATTCACGTGGAAGCTCAGGAGCAGTATCAGCGTTGCCGCCAAAACGTTGAACAGCTTGTTGACGTAGAACTTCAACTTCTTGATCGATAAGAGCAGAAGGAACATCAATGTTGTTTTGCTCAACTAAACCGTTAATTGCTTGTTCTTTGATCTTATTTTTAACCGCTTGAGCTAATTCACGCTCCATGTTCTTACGAACTTCAGCTTTAAGACCTTCAACACCGCCTTCAGCGCCGAACTTAGTTACGAACTCATCGTTCATTTCTGGAAGTTCACGAGCTTCAACTTTAACTACTGTAATAGCGAACTGTGCCGCTTTACCTTTTAGGTTTTCAGCGTGGTAATCTTCTGGGAAGTTAACATCGATAGTTAATTCATCACCCGCTTTCTTACCTTTAATTCCATCTTCAAAACCAGGGATCATACGACCTTGGCCAATTTCTAGAGGGAAGTTATCTGCTTTTCCGCCTTCAAATAGCTCACCATCGATAGAACCAACAAAGTTGATTGTAGCGCGAGTGCCATCTTCAGCAGCAACGTCAGCATCAGCCCAAGTAGACTGTTGCTTACGTAACGTTTCTAGCATTTCTGCTACGTCTTCGTCTTTAACTTCAACTTGTGGTTTTTCAACAACAACTTTATCTAGACCTTGAAGTGTTACTTCTGGGTAAATTTCAAATGTTGCAGTAAATACTAAATCTTGGCCTTCAGCAAATTCTACTGGTGCAAATGTTGGTGTGCCAGCTGGGTTGATTTTGTTTTTAACGATCGCTTCAATGAAGTGACGGTGCATAACTTCACCCATTTTGTCGTGACGAACTGCGCTGCCATACATTTTAGCAACCATCTTCATTGGCACTTTACCTTTACGGAAGCCATCGAAGCGACGATTTTTAGCGATGTTACGAAGTTCTGCGTTTACAGCATCTTCAATGTTTGCAGCTGGAACAGTAATAGTTAGAACGCGCTCTAGGCCTTCTTTATTTTCAACAGTAACTTGCATGTTTATATAAACCTCAAAATCGACTCAGGTTCTCTGAGTTTGCGACAAAAAAACGTGTCGCATCCTTGTGTTACAGGCCTAATAGAATAGAAACCGTAACCCCTATGATTCGTGATACCAAATTGGGTATCTTCTTTTATCTACTTATTTTAAAGAACATAAGCAGACCGCGTATTTCATTGAACAAAATACGACATTTAGCCAAGTGGCAAAATAAGACGCGATATTGTAGCGACCTGACCTATCTATGTCGAGGATCACTACGCACGTAGATAATCTTTAATAGGAAATTGGGCAATGAGTAGGACTTTTCAACCCTAATAAATATTTTTTTTCTAAAAAATACGTTTAATTAACGTGAAATCCTTTGGCTCACAATATTAGCCATCATTTCGATGTGTAATGCATCATCATTTAAGCATGGAATAAAGGTGTATTTTTGACCACCTGCTTCCATAAATATTTCTTTGCATTCTTCTGATAGCTCTTCTAACGTTTCTAAGCAATCTGAAGAAAATGCCGGACTAATAATATCTAACGACTGGATCCCTTTTGGGGTCAATTCTTTTAATGTTTCAGACGTATAAGGCTGTAGCCACGCCTCTCGTCCAAAGCGAGACTGATAGCTCATACCTATTTGTTCAGGCATTAATTCCAACTCTTGAGCGAGCAATTCTGTTGTTCGCTCACAATGCTGTGCGTAGATATCCCCCTTATCAACAAAACGCTGTGGGATCCCATGATACGAACATAAAACATAGTCCCCTTTCCCATTCTTATCCCATGAAAGACGAATCGACTCAGCAAGTGCTTTGATATAAAGAGGATGATCATGATAATTATGTACCAATGAAAAATTTGGTAACACGGGGGTGGTTTTATATTGCTTGGCAATTTGGTCAAAAACAGCAGCTGTTGTCGTTCGAGAATACTGGGGATACAAGGGTAAAATTACGATCTCTTCGCATCCTTGCTCTTCTAGTAGTTCAATTCCTGATTTGATCGTCGGTTGACCATAAGTCATGCCCAATGCAACCGGCATCGAAAGACGTTCTTGCAAGGCTTTCACTTGTCGTTGTGAATAGACCATTAAAGGAGAACCATCATCCATCCAGACGCTTTGATATAACTTAGCCACTTTAGGCGCTCGTATAGGAAGGATCACACCGTGAAGTAATGGACACCAAAGAAAACGATTCATATCTACTACACGTTTATCATGCAAAAACTCAGACAAGAAAGCTTTAACCGCTGATGTAGTTGGCGCTGTCGGCGTACCAAGATTAACTAATAGCACTCCAGTTTTCTTATTATTCACAGTTATCATCCATTATTTTCTATAAAAAAAGGCGACCAATAAGGCCGCCTTCAATATAACAATAAATTGTTCGTTAAGTAAGATTACGAAAGTGCTTTTTCGATCTCTGCGCTAACTTCAGCAACTAATTTAGTGCCATCAAATTTAAGGTATTCTGTTTTACCAGCTTCCGCTTCTTTTGTGTAATAAGCGATAAGTGGTGCCGTTTGCTCATGGTAAACACCTAAACGAGCAAGAACTGTCTCAGGCTTATCATCTTCACGAATAACAAGAGGCTCACCAGTTACATCATCTTGGCCTTCAACTTTAGAAGGGTTGAATGTAACGTGGTATGTACGACCTGAAGGAAGGTGTGCACGACGACCAGACATACGCTCAACGATTACTTCATCAGCAACATCAAACTCAAGAACGTAATCGATTGATACACCGTTCTCTTTTAGGCCATCAGCTTGAGGAATTGTGCGTGGGAAGCCATCTAGTAGGAAACCTTTAGCGCAATCTTCTTGAGCAATACGCTCTTTAACAAGACCAAGAATGATCTCATCAGATACAAGTTGACCTGCATCGATTACAGATTTAGCTTGTTTGCCCATTTCAGTGCCTGCTTTAATAGCTGCACGTAGCATGTCACCTGTAGATATTTGTGGAATACCATATTTATCCATGATGAACTGAGCTTGAGTACCTTTACCCGCACCGGGTGCACCTAAAAGGATGATACGCATTGTTTTCCCCTTAAAAAATAATCTTGGAATTTATACCAAACCTTACAAGTAGATCTAATGGCTACTTATAAACTTAGGTATAAGTTTTATTTCTAAAAATAAGTCGTGAAAGATACACGTAACGGTGAAAGCTAGCAAGTTTGAGATTCAAAAAGCAAAAACTCACGCTTATATTGTGTGTATTTTAAGCATAAAAAAACAATGAGACCTTAGTGGGCTCTCGCCATCTAAGATCTCATTTACTTTATAACTTACTTCTATTTCTCAATTACTTTGATAATAATTGATTCATCGCACTTAAGAATTGTGATGGATCATCTAAAGAGCCACGTTCTGCTAACATTGCTTGACCAAGCAGCATTTCAACCCAACGACCAAATGCTTCTTCATCCGCTTCATCTGCCATTTGTTTAATTAAGGCATGCTCAGGGTTAATTTCAAAAATGTACTTCACTTCAGGAGCAGGTTGACCAGCAGCTTCTAAAAGTTTCGCCATTTGCGTACCCATTTCAAAATCATCAGTCACTACAACCGCTGGTGTTGTCGCTAATTTAAAGGTAGTACGAACCTCTTTAACACGATCACCTAAGTAGGCTTTCGTGCGTTCAACAACCGATTTAAACTCTTCTGCTGTTTCTTTTTGTTTCTCTTTTTCTGCATCATCTTCAAACTTACTTAAATCTAAGCCCGCTTTTGTGATTGATTGGAATTGCTTACCATCAAATTCCATTAAGTAGCTCATCATCCACTCATCAATGCGATCATACATCAGTACCACTTCAATGCCTTTCGCCTTGAATTGCTCTAAGTGTGGGCTATTTTTTGCAGCAGCGTAACTGTCTGATGTTAAGTAGAAAATCTTATCTTGATCTTCTTTCATGCGCTCAACATAACCAGCTAAAGCCATTGCTTGCTCTGAACTGTCTTTGTCTGTTGAAGCAAAGCGTAATAAATTCGCAATTTTATCTTTATTTGCAAAATCTTCAGCCATGCCTTCTTTTAGAACTTGACCAAACTCTTTCCAGAAAGATAAGTACTTATCATTGTCTTTTTTAGCGGTCTTCTCAAGCATACTTAATACACGTTTTGTACATGCGCCACGTAATGATTGAGTGACTTTATTATCTTGAAGAATTTCACGAGATACGTTTAATGGTAAATCATTAGAATCAATCAAACCCTTAACAAAACGTAGGTAGCTTGGCATAAACTGCTCAGCATCATCCATAATGAATACACGTTGAACATACAGTTTTAAGCCACTTTTATGATCACGATTCATCATATCAAATGGGGCTTTCGCTGGAATGTAAAGTAGACTTGTATAATCGTTTTTACCTTCTACTTTATTGTGGCTCCAGGTTAGAGGGTCAGCAAAGTCATGTGATACGTGCTTATAGAACTCTTGGTACTCGGCATCTTCAATTTCTGATTTGCTACGAGTCCAAAGCGCTTGAGCTTTATTGATTTGCTCCCACTTCCCTTCTTTATCTTTTCCTTCTTCGTCTTTTTCTACACTCCAAAGAGAAACAGGAATACCGATATGATCAGAGTATTTACCAATAACTTCTTTTAGACGCCATTCACTTAAGAACTCTTTACCTTCTTCACGCATATGAAGAATGATATCTGTACCACGAGTTTCTTTAGTAATGTCTTCAATCGTGTAGTCACCCTCACCTTCAGAGTGCCATTGAACCGCTTGGTCTTTTGCTGTACCCGCTTCACGAGTACGAACCGTTACGGCATCAGCCACGATGAATGCAGAATAAAAACCAACACCAAATTGACCAATAAGTTGCGAGTCTTTACTTTGGTCATCTGATAGTTTTGAGAAGAAATCAGCCGTACCCGATTTTGCAATCGTACCTAGATGTTCAATAACATCTTCACGGCTCATACCAATACCATTATCAGAAATGGTTAATGTATTTGCTGCTACGTTAAAAGACAATTTTACACCAAGATCTGCATTACCTTCATACAAGTCACCATTTGATAGTGCTTTGAAGCGTAGTTTATCTGATGCATCTGAAGCATTTGATATTAATTCACGTAAAAATATCTCTTTATTTGAGTATAAAGAGTGGATCATTAGATGAAGTAGTTGCTTCACTTCTGATTGGAAGCCACGTGTTTCTTTATTATTAATCGTTTGTTCGTTCATCTATAAACTCCGAATTAGGTAATATAATTAACTTATTAATTAAAATGAGGTCTTAAAATAACAATTCAAGGTAAAGCAATGTAAAAAACACTGTTTTTTTGCTTTTTTTATACTATAAAATGCGTAATGATAAGTTTTGACATAAAATAGACATTCTAAAAATGATACTTGGATATCATAAATAAGAATCACCATTACTGAGTTAACAACCAATGAATATAGAAAATAACAAAATTATTATTGGCAACCGGTTTCTATTCGATCCAAACGACAATAGCCTCATCGATACATTAAATGATGATGAAATTATTCGTTTAGGTGGCAATGAAAGCCGTGTTTTAAGCCTACTTATTCAAGAGCCGGGAAAGGTTGTTAGTCGTCATGAATTACATGAATATGTATGGCGAGAACAAGGATTTGAAGTCGATGATTCTAGTTTAACACAAGCTATTTCGACGTTACGAAAAATGCTACAAGACCCAACTAAATTACCTGTTTATGTGAAAACAGTGCCTAAACGTGGTTATCAGTTTATTTCAACTGCGGACACTCAAGTAGATGAAAATACCTCACCTGAAGTTGATACTAATATTGAAGATTCAATTGATACTAGTACCCATTTATTTGAGCATCAAGAGTCTACTCCGGAAACATCAACCAATACGTCTGTAAATGGAACCTCAGTAAAAAACACAGCCACGGCAAATGCAACAAAAGAAAAGATCCCTCAAGCTCATCTTTCTTTGCTTGGAACGATCATTTTGATTGTTGCTTTTATTTTGCCCATTATTGCTTATGTTAACCATACGCCAAAATCAGATGCTTTCATTGAAGTGGCGAACTATGACAACACCCCGATTTTCGTTCCGGTGAACCATCCAAATATAGACAAATGGCAACCATTGATTAAACAATGCACTATTTTATATAATTCAAATCATACTGACTCACTAAAACCAATGGAAGTAATTGCTACCAGTGGGCAACCGAATCAAATTACATTGAATTATATTCATAATGAAGAACACAGTGATCAAAGCATTAGCGTTCGTTTGCTAATAAATCAAAAAGAGGTAGATAAAGTATGTGGCTAAACGACGAACAATTACCTCTAGTGAAACGTTTTTTTCCAATTACTCTTCTTCTCATTTCAATAATAGGCAGTGGCTGGTTTTATTGGAAAAGTGACAGTAAAGTTGAGCAACTACTCACATCTAAAGAATGGCAAAGCATGAGTACCGTTCGTATCGACAGCAACGTTGATTATGACGATATGGGACCGTTAAAGCGAGCTGACATAAAATCAAATGTAGTTTACTTACCTAATAAAACGTACTCTAAGTCGTCAACATTGACCATTTATAGTGTTTTAGATAATGGTCAACATCCATTAACAATTAATGTAATGGAAACCGGTAACTGGGAATATAGTGGTGATTATCTTCTTATTGACCCAATCGAATTTAAAGATGTTACATCAAGTGATAATAAAGAATTCACTGGAGCGCAGAAAAAATTAATCATGCGCGTCTTTAGAATGGATGATCAACAAAGCAAACGTGTTGATGTGATTAATGATAAAACATTATTACTGACCAGTTTAAACTATGGCTCAGGGATTTTATTTTCTCATTAAGTTCACTACACAGAGCTTAATATAAAAGATCCGAGACGATTATCTTCTCGGATCTTTTATATCTGATCTACATTTAAGTAAGAAAAATCCAATGCAAATTTAGCTTAGTATTATTACAACTCGATATAATTCAAAATATTTCCATCAAAATCAAGAACTGACAGGTTAGTCCCATCCAGTAAGCCGTAGCTTGGCTTTCCGCCTTCGTTACGTGGGAAGGTCGTTGAACCCGGGTTAAAAATAATCTGCTCTCCTTGCCATTCCGCTACCGTAATATGAGTGTGCCCATGTGCGATAATATCGCCTTTTTTCAGTAGCGGACGCTTATCTGCATTGTAAATATGCCCATGAGTTAAAAATATTTTTTCCCCCGTTGGCAATAATACGATGTTGTAATCTGACATGATCGGAAAAGACAGCAGCATTTGATCCACTTCACTGTCACAATTCCCTCTTACTGCGATGATAGACTCTGCGTACTGATTTAGTAACTCAGCAACCGCAAGAGGATTATGCCCTTCAGGTATTGGATTTCTCGGACCAAAGTTAATTAAGTCACCAAGCAGAATTAAGTGATCCGCTTTAGAGGCTAAAAACGTATCAATAACACGTTGAGTTGCAGGAAAAGAACCATGCAGATCTGAGGCAAAAAATAATTTCACAAAGAGTCCTTAAATTTAAAAAGGTATTTCAAACATGAATTATAAAGGAAAACAGCATGAAAGTTGCCAATCAGTGAACTCAATTTATACTTAGGTCATCAGATATTAGGAATATCTTGCAGGAGACGAGATGAAAATACTTATTACAGGCAGTACTGGGTTAATCGGAAAGCAGTTATTAGACCATCTAAAAGGTCACAATTTAGTACTTTTAACCCGTGACACAAAAAAAGCAGAATCGGCACTAAGTCATCTTGCTTTACCTCACGCTGATTTTATTTCCGATCTTGGTTATTTTCAGGATTTTAACGATATTGATGTCGTCATAAATCTCGCGGGAGAACCTATTGCTGAAAAAAAATGGACTAGAAAACAAAAGAAAATCATTACCGATAGTCGATGTGCTCTTACCGATACCCTAGCTCAACTCTGCCTGAAATCAACCAATCCACCACGTTGTTTTATTTCTGGATCCGCCATTGGCTATTACGGTGATAATGGAAACCAAGATATAGATGAAACAACGCAAATTTTATCGTCTGATTTTGCACACCAAGTCTGTCAACAATGGGAGAATAAAGCCCTACAAGCACAATGCGAGCACACTCGTGTTTGTATTTTGCGTACAGGTGTCGTTCTATCCCCCTTGGGAGGTGCTCTTAAAAAAATGCTATTGCCTTATCAATGCGGTCTCGGAGGCCCTATAGGTAACGGTAAGCAATACATGTCATGGATACATATTGATGACATGGTTCTCGCCATCTTGCATTTAATAGAACAAGAAAAAAGTTGTGGTATTTATAATCTAACCGCTCCTCACCCAGTAACAAATACAACATTTAGCCAGACCTTAGCAAAAACACTAAAACGACCTCACTTTTTATTTACTCCCCAAATCATCATCAAAGGTATATTAGGTGAAGCTTCAGTGCTACTTACTGATAGCCAAAGAGTCCGCCCAAAACGCTTAGTGCATGAAGATTTTAAGTTCCGTTACTCACGTATTGAATCTGCACTTAAACAATTACTTAATTGAGCCAACACACCCTTAAATAAGTAAGCTCAACGTATCAAAATTTGAGTTTACTTATCATTTTATATACTCAACAATTCAAACATACCCCCACCACCTTAAATGATTTGAGCTCAAATCAATTAGGTGGATTGCCTAAGCTTAGTTAAATCATACAACTTCATATTATTTCTTTTATTATCTTTTGAAGATAACACAAAACCAACAATATAAAAAAATACCCCTAAATAACAAGTAGGTAGCAGGGTTTATTTTTATTGAATTTATAACAAATATCGTCAAGTAATACGTGTGATCGCTTATTTACCAAGCGATGACTCTTGATTGATATTTATAATTTAATTATAGTACTAATGATTTTTTCAATCAAAGGACTTAAAAAATGAATCCCATACTGGAAGTTAAGGGACTATACAAAGTGTTTGGAGAGGACACTGACCGCGCATTTTCAATGATTAATGAAGGCGTAAATAAAGATGACATATTTGAAAAAACAGGGTTAACCATTGGTGTTAATAACGTATCACTCAGTATTCAAGAAGGTGAAATTTTCGTAATCATGGGTTTATCTGGTTCAGGGAAATCCACTCTAGTTCGCCTTCTAAATCGACTTATCGAGCCAACCGAAGGCAGTGTTTTTCTGAAAGGCAAAGACATTGCACATATCTCTGAAGAAGAACTTCGTCAAGTTCGTCGCAATAACATTTCAATGGTTTTCCAAAACTTCGCACTCATGCCACACATGACCGTCATTGAAAACGCAGCCTTTGGTTTAGAGCTAGCTGGCGTTGACGTTGAAAAACGTAAACAATGTGCATTAAGTGCATTAGAAAGAGTTGGACTTGATGTTTATGCTGAATCTTATCCTGATGAATTATCTGGTGGTATGAAGCAGCGTGTGGGTTTAGCACGAGCATTGGCTTGTGACCCAGACATTCTCTTAATGGACGAAGCATTTTCCGCTCTTGATCCTCTGATCAGAACAGAAATGCAAGATGAACTCATTCGTCTACAGAATGATGATAAACGTACTATTGTCTTTATCTCTCACGATTTAGATGAAGCAATGCGTATTGGTGACCGAATTGCCATCATGCAAAATGGTGAAGTGGTTCAAGTTGGGACACCTGACGATATCCTCAATAACCCTGCCAATGATTATGTAGAAGCCTTTTTCCGTGGCGTTAATGTCGCTAATGTTTTAACGGCAAAAGACATTGCTCGCAAAAAACCTGCTGCAATGTTTAAAAAATCAGAACACGACGGCCCCGCTTCAGCCCTTCAATACTTGATGGATAACGACAGAGAATATGGCATCGTAGTAGATAAAAGCAGCCTCTATTCTGGCATTGTTTCTGTTGACTCTCTTCGTGAAGCCCACAACGATAATAATTCACTTATTAGCGCGCAACTCCCTGATGGACTAACGCTGAAACCAAACCAAGCTATCAACGATATTTTAGGTTTAGTCGCTAACGTTCCTTACTCAGTGCCTGTTGTTGATGAAAATGGTAATTACTTTGGTGTTGTGACGAAATCACGACTACTTCAGACGTTAGATAAGGGGTAGAGCGATGTCAACAAATCAAACAAACAATGACCCATGGTCACAAACTACAACAGCTCCAAGTGCTGATCCTTGGGGTCAAGCTAGCGACACATCAGCATCAGCAGATTGGTTAAACAGTGAGGCCGTTGAAGTCACAGCATTTGACCCATTGAATCCATTTGAAGAAGCCGTACTTCCTGTTGATGTTTGGGTCGAATCAGGCTTAAACTGGTTAGTTGAGCATGGACGCCCCTTATTTCAAGCGGTTCGAGTTCCAATTGACTTTATCTTAAGCTCTTTTGAAACTGCATTAGTCTCAACGCCTGCCCCGTTTATGCTCATTATTCTATTTTTATTAGCGTGGCAATTCTCGAACCTTAAACTGGGGATCTCAACAGCAGTTTCATTGCTTGTCATCGGTCTTATCGGTGCTTGGTCTGAGGCAATGACAACACTTTCACTAGTGATGACGTCTGTCTTTTTCTGTTTGCTTATCGGTCTGCCGATGGGAATTTGGCTAGCAAGAAGTAAAACGGCAGCGAAGTTTATTCGCCCAATACTCGATGCGATGCAAACCACACCCGCCTTTGTTTACCTAGTTCCAATCGTTATGTTATTTGGTATTGGTAATGTTCCAGGCGTTGTTGTAACCATTATCTTTGCACTGCCTCCTGTTGTCCGCTTAACCATTCTTGGTATTCAACAAGTACCAGAAGAGTTAATCGAAGCTGGTCACGCGTTTGGTGCTAATAAAAAACAGATGCTGTATCGAATTCAACTTCCACTTGCACTGCCAACCATTATGGCAGGTGTTAACCAAACCCTGATGCTATCGCTATCAATGGTGGTTATCGCGTCAATGATTGCCGTTGGCGGCCTAGGGCAAATGGTATTACGAGGAATAGGTCGTTTAGACATGGGACTTGCGGCTGTCGGTGGTTTAGGCATTGTTATTCTTGCTATTTTACTCGACCGAATCACCCAAGTATTAGGTGTAAACGCAGGTAACACTAAATTACGTTGGTACAACATGGGACCCGTGTCCATCCTACTAAATATGTTTGCTCAGAAAAAAGAACTAAAAACATAATTAAAACTTAAGGAGAAATAATAATGATTAATTCATGGAAGAAAGCACTAACGGTAAGTATCGTTTCCACTTTGGCTTTATCAACGAACGTTTGGGCTGAAAAACTTCCTGGCGAAGGGGTTACAGTTCAAGCCCTTCAATCAACCGTTGCTGAAGAGACATTCCAAACGTCTATTGTTAACCGAGCACTTGAAGAGCTAGGCTACGATGTTCAACCAACAAAAGAAGTTGATTACAACGTTGCTTATACATCAATCGCAAAAGGCGATGCGACTTTTCTTGCGGTAGGTTGGTTCCCTCTTCATGCTGACAAATACAAAATGTCTGGTGGCGATGATAAATTTTACCGCCAAGGTCAATATGTTAGTGGTGCAGCGCAAGGTTACTTGATTGATAAAAAAACGGCTGAAAAATACGGCATCACTAATATTGGTCAATTAAAAGATCCAAAAATTGCAAAATTATTTGATGCAAATGGTGATGGTAAAGCAGATCTTACCGGCTGTAACCCTGGATGGGGTTGCGAAATGGTAATCGAACACCAAATTGGTGCTTATCAACTTGAAGACACCGTCACGCACAACCAAGGTAACTACGCCGCGATCATTGCTGATACCATTTCACGCTACAAAAATGGTGAACCTGTTATCTATTATACTTGGACACCTTATTGGGTAAGTGGCGTTCTTGTTCCTAATAGAGATGTAGTATGGCTAGAAGTCCCTTTCTCTGCCCTACCAGGGGATCGTAAAGATGTTGATACTACTTTGTCTAATGGTAAAAACTACGGTTTTGAAATGAACTCTATGCGTATCATTGCTAATAAAGAGTTTGCGGCACAAAACCCTGCCGCTGCTAAATTATTTGAAATCATCAAACTGAATATTAATGACGTTAGTGCTCAAAATATGATAATGAGTAAAGGCAAGAACAGCACGGCTGACATCGAATCACACGTTAATGGTTGGATAAAAGCAAACCGAGCTCAATTTGATTCTTGGATTGCTGAAGCAAAAAAAGCAGCGCTGTAATTTATCTTTAATTATTATCAGGCTTAGTTTCAGATAATAATTTGATAGGTTTTACTAAGGCCAATAGCATCAGCTACTGGCCTTTTTTGATCAACAGAGGTAATAAGCTATAAATTGAATCTGGTATTATACTGCTTATCACATTACTCATTAGGGATTATGGTTTCATGACGCGCTCAATATTTATTACAGGTTGTTCTACTGGCATCGGTTATACCGCTGCCCACCAATTACAGCAACATGGCTTTCGAGTTATCGCATCATGCCGGAAAAAAGAAGATATTGAACGTCTGCAACAAGAAGGCTTAACCTGTTTGTATTTAGATTATAGTAATCCCCAAAGCATTACCGATGCAGTAAAGGAGGTCATTCGTCTAACTGATGGGAATTTATACGCATTGTTCAATAACGGAGCATATGGTCAAGCTGGTGCATTAGAAGACCTACCAAGGGAGGCATTAAAAGAGCAGTTTGAGTCAAATTTCTTTGGATGGCACCAATTAGTCACAGAACTCCTTCCTGTAATGAGAAAACAAGGCCATGGACGTATTATCCAAAACAGCTCAGTTTTAGGTATTGTCGCGATGAAATATCGTGGTGCTTATAATTCATCAAAGTTTGCCATTGAAGGTTGGACTGATACTTTACGTCTAGAGCTATCAGATACTGATATCAAAATAAGTTTAATCGAGCCTGGGCCAATAGAAACTGAATTTAGATCTAATGCATTGAAAGCATTTAATAAATGGGTAAATATTAAAAATAGCCCTCATAAAGAAAAATACCTCATTCAGAAACAAAGACTTGAAAAAGAACACTCCGGCAGTGCATTTGTTTTACCTTCTGAATCAATCATTCCACCACTATTGCATGCGCTTAATTCATCGAGACCAAAAGCTCGATATCGTGTAACTTTTCCCACACATCTTTTTGCTGTCTTAAAACGATTATTACCAACAAAGTGTCTTGATATGATCTTAAATAAGAGTGATTAACCTCACTTTATGATGTCGCCATTGTGCAATAATTAATAAATATGAGAAAAGATCAATAATGTAATATTAGTGTCATATAGAATAAGTATATTCATTTCTATCCGGTGGATGGTGTTTTTTCGGGGGGAATATGACACTAGGTAAAATCAACTGGATCTGTGTGAGTGTAGCGGTTGCGGTATTCATACTGATCTAACAATCACACTCGCTTGCGATAGAAAAGCCATTATGTTCTGCATAGTGGCTTTCTTCGTATCTGGCGCCTTGAAAATCAAGCTAATACCCCATATAACTGTATATATCTAGAAACAATACTGATTTTAGGAAAAGACCATGCAGCCAGAACACAGCGTTGAACTAAACGAACAAAACTTCCAACAAATTCTCGAAAGCTCAATGCAAACCCCAGTACTAATTCACTTCTGGGCACCAATCAGTCAAGAAAGCCTTGCTGTTATCCCTGCACTACAACAGTTGGCACAACAATATGGTGATGCCGTAACTCTTGCATTGCTTAACTGCGAACAACAACAAGGTCTAGCACAACAGTTTGGTGTGCAAACCTTACCTACGATTGCTTTATTTAAAAATGGTCAAGCTGCTGATGGCATGGGCGGACCTCAAACTATCGAAGCGATTCAAGAAATGCTCAATAAGCATTTACCGAGCCAAGAAGAGCTCCAATTAGGCCAAGCCTTTAAATTAGTTGAAGAAGGGGAATTTCAAGCAGCACTTCCTACCCTTCTTGCTTTGCTTGATCACTTTGGTGGCAATGGTCAAATTAAATTGCATATCGCTCAATGTTATATTGAGACTCAAGCCTACGATCAGGCTGACGTCATTTTGTCTGAGATTTTAATGCAAGATCAAGACAGCAAATACAAAGAGTTAATTGCAAAATTAGAGCTGCATAAGCAAGCAGGAAATACGCCAGAAATCCAAGCATTAGAAGATAAATATAATGCAGATCAAAGCAACACAGAACTGGCTTTAGATCTTGCGATTCAATATAGCCAAGTGAATCGCCAAGAAGAAGCGTTAGAAATTTTGATAGTCATTTTATTAAAAGATCTAAATGCTCAAGATGGGCAAGTAAAGAAAACAATGATGGATATTCTTTCAGCTCTTGGCCAAGGAAATCCAGTTGCAGGTAAATACCGTCGCCAACTGTATTCTCTACTTTACTGATTGACGAATTAATCCTGTTGCTACTTTTTATCGTGGCAACAGGTAAGCCCTTTAATAATAGGACAGTCATTACTTTCATCCCCAGGGCAAGCACTCGCTAGCTCTAGTAATGTTTGCTTCATTCCTTCTAATTCTTGGATCTTAGCTTCTATCTCAGTAACTTTCTCTAACGTTTTCTTTTTTACATCCGCACTACGGCGATTTGGGTTATTTGATAAACTTAATAGTTCTTGGCACTCTTCTAGACTAAATCCAACTAACCTTGAACGTCGGATCAGCTGTAATTCTTCAACTTGCGCGGTGGTATATTGACGATAACCATTAGCACCTCGATTAGCTTCTCTGATCACACCTTTACTCTCATAAAAGCGGATCGCCTTCGCTGTTAATCCGGTTAAATTAGCGACTTCACTGATATTCATTTTAATTTACTCATTTAACTGCTTGACCTTCCATTTACTGTAAGGTTTATACTTAATAATATCAAGAATAGTTAATGAGGTTATTATGAGTCAGGAAAAAGTCATCACACTTTATCTGTCAGGATTAAATTGCGGTAAATGCGTAAAAAAAACCACAGAGGCATTAGAAACCTTATCTCACTCCACTATTCTTTCTATTTCAACAACAGAGCTTAGTCTCAATACCATACACTCAACAGAAAGTGTGGTATCGCTGATTAACTCTATTGGTTTTCAAGCCTCTGACATTCCGTTTATCCTTGAAGGTAAATTATCATCAGAAGAATCAGATAATAAACACATCACTAACAAACCGGAAAGACGAGAACCAAATACAGAAAAAACAACTCAACTAATTTTATCCGGAATGACTTGTGCCAGCTGCGTTTCCTCTGTTGAGAATATCATTTCAGACATTCATAATGTTCAATCTGTTCGCGTGAATCTAGCCGAACGTACCGCCTTGGTGATTGGTGATATTAATGAAGTTGACGTAATCCAAGCAATAGAAAAAGGCGGCTATGGCGCTGAAATTAGCCTAAATGAAGAACAACGTCGTGAAAGACAAAAAGATCTATACCTGAAAACCACCGCTGCACATAAAAAAAATACCATTATCTCATTAGCGATTGGGGCACCATTAATGCTATGGGGAGTATTTGGTGGCAACATGCAAATCAACACCATAAATGATCAACTTGCGTGGGGTGTCGTTGGGTTAATTTGTTTGGGCTTGTTACTCACTGCTGGTAGACATTTTTTTGTTAATGCATGGAAATCTTTCACCCATCATAGAGCGACAATGGATACGCTAGTCGCTCTTGGTACGGGTTCAGCTTGGCTTTACTCCATGGCATTAGTTATTTCACCTGAATTTTTTCCCGAACAAGCACGTCATGTTTACTTTGAAGCAACAGCAATGATCTTAGGTTTAATCACACTTGGTAATCTGATTGAAACCAAAGCACGTAACCGAACCTCTAGTGCCATTGAAAAACTATTAAACCTTCAGCCACAAACCGCTACCGTAATTAAAGATGGGAAAGAGATTGTGTTGCCAGTATCTCAAGTACTTCAAGATATGATTATCAAGATTAAACCCGGAGAAAAAATTCCTGTCGATGGCGTCCTAATCAGTGGTGAGAGTTACCTAGATGAAGCAATGCTTACTGGTGAGCCTTTGCCTTGTTTAAAATCCAAAGATGACATTGTTCATGCAGGGACTATTAATCAACAAGGCAGCTTTACGTTTATTGCAACAAACGTTGGTGAATACACCATGCTGGCACGCATCATTTCAATGGTTCGTAATGCACAAAGCAGCAAACCAAAATTAGCGAAGTTAGCTGACCAAATTTCGTCGGTATTCGTCCCTAGCGTGATGATCATTGCCATTGTATCCGCGTTGATTTGGTACAACTTCGGTCCAGAGCCAACCTCAAGTTATATGTTAGTGGTCGCCACTACTGTGCTTATTATTGCGTGCCCTTGCGCTCTCGGTCTTGCTACTCCAATGTCCGTTACCGTAGGAATTGGCAAAGCGGCAGAATTCGGAGCGTTAATAAAAGATGCTGATGTACTTCAAACCGCAAGCACCATAGATACGGTTGTACTTGATAAAACAGGAACACTAACCGAAGGTAAACCGACAGTCAGTAAGGTCACGATCTTTCATGACTACACTGAACAACAGGTGATCACTTTGGCTGCTGCTGTTGAAAGTCATTCTGAGCACCCATTGGCTCAAGCTGTGATGGCTTATTTAAACCAACACTCATGGGCTCTTGTTACTGCTACCGAATTTAACGCTCAGCTAGGGCTTGGCGCTTGTGCAACTGTCGATACTAATACCGTTTCTATCGGCAACATGGCTTACTTATCACAAAATAAAATTACCCCACCTCAAGTAGATCTTTCTCCTTCATCAACGCCTCTGTTTGTTGCAACAAATAAACAGTGTATTGGAGTCATTGAAGTCAGTGATGCCATTCGTGCAGATTCAGCACTCGCAGTTAAGCAATTTTCTGAATTAGGCATTAATGTCGTTATGCTAACAGGCGATCGCAAAGAAACTGCTGAGCATGTCGCTAAACAGTTAGGTATCAATCAGGTAATTTCAGGGGTATTACCTGACGGTAAAGCACAAGCAATAAAAGATCTTCAATCACAAGGTCACAAAGTCGCGATGATTGGCGATGGTATTAATGATGCTCCAGCCCTCGCACAAGCAGAAGTGGGAATTGCAATGGGTAATGGCTGTGATGTTGCGATTGAAAGTGCACATCTCACACTGATGAACCACTCATTACAAACCGCGGTAAGTGCTATTGAACTCTCTAGAGCCACCATGAAAAATATGAAACAAAACCTATTTGGTGCCTTTGTTTATAACACGATAGGGATCCCTATTGCCGCCGGTATTTTATTTCCGTTAACTGGGATGTTATTAAGCCCAGTCGTTGCCGGAGCTGCAATGGCGCTGTCTTCAATTACCGTTGTAACTAATGCCAACCGATTAAGACTTTTTACGCCTAGCTCTCAATTAAATACCCAACAATCTACTCAGCCATCAGCACAAGGAGCATCGCATGATTAATCTATTTGGTATTGCATTGATTATTGCCATCATCTACTGGTTTTGGCTATCACCTAATTCAAAATAACCCGTGGAACCATCACAATGAAAAACATTAAAAAAATTGCTTTAACTTCCATTATGTTAATGAACTCATCAGTCTTTGCAGCAACTGAAGTCACTTCTTATAAATCGCCTTACTGCGGTTGTTGTACTGAATGGGAAGATCATATGAAAAATAATGGTTATGATGTTAAAACAGAAAAACATGAAGATATGACTGCAATAAAAGAAAAATTAGGAGTAGACCCTCGTCTCGCTTCTTGCCATACCGCTGTTATTGACGGTTATGTATTTGAAGGACATATCCCTGCGGATGATATCAAGAAGTTTTTAGCTAACCCTCGTGATTTTAAAGGCCTAGCCGTTCCAGGCATGCCTATGGGATCTCCAGGTATGGAATATGGCGATAAGAAAGATACATACCAAGTGGTTGTATTTAAAGAGAATGGAAAATTAGCGTTATTTAATACGCATAATGAATAACAATTAACGTATTGAGCGATAGCATATCTAACTATAATGGATATGCTATCTTCATTAGTTTTGAAGCTAATACCAATATTTTATATCTAAGAAATGACTTAAGGGAAAGAAAGTATAGATCGAAAAAAGCCGCATCATTCCTGATGCGGCTTCTTAAAAGTGGTCGGTGAAGAGGGATTCGAACCCCCGACCCTCTGGTCCCAAACCAGATGCGCTACCAAGCTGCGCTATTCACCGAGCTGTAAAACAAAGACCTTGTCTGTGTCAACGAGGGCTATAATACTGTCTGTGAGTTTTTTGACAAGCATTATTTTGTTTTTTCTTTTCGTTCGCTTATAAAATCGACAAACTGTTGAATTCATAAACAAAAGCCCCTAAAACAATAACGAACTAGAGGCTTATCTTCTTTTATTGATTACTTATAAGTAATCTCACCACGTGGAGCAAACTTGTTTATATCAATCGGGCTGTTTGTTTCTAAAAATTCTTTAAGAACTTCAGCATCAACAAAGCCTGTGTTTACGTAACCAGGGTGATCTGAGATTTTCGGATAACCATCACCACCCGCAGCGTTGTAGCTTGGGATAGTAAAGCGGTATGTATTATCTAGACGTAATTGTTTACCACCAATAAATACATTTGATACTTTACCATTTTCAACCGTCATCTTGATGCCCGCAAATTGAGCATAAGCACCAGAGTCGATTGGTTTAGTTGCAACTACATTTAGATAATCTAGTACTTCTTGACCCGTCATGTCTGCGTAAGTCACGATATTGCCAAATGGTTGAACCGTTAATACATCTTTATACGTTACATCACCGGCTTCAATTGAATCACGTACACCGCCAGAGTTCATTACTGCGAAATCAGCTTTTGCACGAGTCATGTGAGAAGTTGCAATTAGACGACCTAGGTTTGTTTGTTGGAAACGAACCACATTACGATCACCTTCTAACTTACCGTTAGTTGATGCAATTTTCACATTCAATTGGCCTTGGCCTTTTTCTTGGTAAGGTGTTAAGAATGCAAGTAACTCAGGATCTTGAGCAATTTCTTCTTGAATAAAGACGCGTTGTTTTTTACCGTCGATCTTCACTTTCTTCTTCAAGTTCACAGGAATTAGATTATAACTAACCATTTCTAATTCACCATTACGGAATTCAAAGTCAGCTTTACCTACGTATTTACCCCATTCGTGAGCCTGAACAATCCAAGTACCATTTTGTTGGTCTGGTTGACACTCATCACCTGGTTTGAAACTTTTCTTAGCAACATTAGGGCCTTCCATACAAACAGGCTCTTGTGAGTGACCACCCACAATCATGTCTAGTTCACCCAATTGAAGTGAACGCGCTAGTGCAACATCACCAGGCGCATTGATACCACGGTTACCATCTTCATAGTGACCCATATGAGTAACAGCAAAAATCAAGTCAGGCTTTTCATTTGCTTCAAGCTCTGCAATTACTTTTTTAGCTTCTTCTTTTGGATCACGGAACTCTAAATCACCAATGTATTCAGGATTACCAATCTTTGAGGTATCTTCAGTTGTAAAACCAATAACTGCGATTTTAATACCTTGTTTTTCAAATATTTCGTAAGCTTGATATTTACGATCACCTGTTTTTTTATCGTAAATATTAGCAGACAGCATTGGGAACTCAGCCCAATCAATTTGTTTCTGAAGTACATCTAATGGATTATCAAACTCATGGTTACCGAGCGCAATCGCATCATAACCAATTTTATTCATGCCTTTAAAATCAGGCTCTGCATCTTGAAGATCTGATTCTGGAACACCTGTATTAATATCGCCACCAGACAAAAGAAGTACACTGCCGCCTTCCGCTTGAACATCTGCTCGTAATTCATCAATCAGCGTTTTACGTGCCGCCATGCCATACTCACCGTATTTATTTTGCCAAAAACGACCATGGTTATCGTTCGTATGCAATACAGTCAGTTTATATGTTGTATCTTCTTGCCACGCATGTTGGGTCGTTGTAGCACAACCAGCAAGAGTCGTTACCAATGCCGCAGCAATCGCTGTTTTTAGAGAAAGACGTTCCATCATGTTTCACCATTAATTCAGAAGGGGATAAACTAGACCAAATCAATTATTGATTAATCCAGTCAAATAACCGAACCAAGTTTAAAAGAATTACAGTCGACTCTCACATTGATTTCATAAATATGTCTATTAGATCACTAAAAATTGCGAATAAATAAATAAATAAAAGTAAATCACCAGAAATTGAATATTTAACAAACAAAGCAAACGTTTACCCCTCAATCCTTGCGCTATAAAATAAGATTTATGAATACAAAAATAAGAAAAATTAAGCTTTTAGGTAAATTTTAATTAAGTTTTGTAAGGTATTTCCGATAACTATAACCGTACTTGATAAAGAAACTCATATTACAAACGAATGTAATGGCAACAAAAACCCACGGATTTAGGTAACACTATGAAACTAAAACATAAGCTAATAGGTGCGAGTGTACTCGCTGTTGTTATTACTGCCTCAGCCTTAACTTGGCTTGCTTCTAACCTACTTTTTGAACAAACCCATAACGGTGTTTATTCTCGTGCAGAAAGTGTCACTTCAGCAGCTACAACAGGGATTTCAAATTGGATATCAATTAAAGCTGAAATCGCTCATGCAACCAATGATTACACTCAAGAAGGCGACATCGTTTCTTTTTTACAACTTAGCCGTAAAGCAGGTGGATTTGATGATATTTTCTTCGGAACTCCTCAAGGTGATATGTACCGCTCTCATCCAGAAAGAAACCGTGCTGATTACGACCCTCGTCAACGCCCTTGGTATCAAGAAGCTCAACGTGAAAACAAACAAGTCATTACCTCATCGTATCAAGATGCGATCACTCAATCTCTTCTAGTAACCATTGCTGAACCAATCTATAAAAACGGAAAGCTTTTAGGTGTCATTGGTGCAGATGTACTTATCGACCTACTAATTGAAGATGTCATTAGTCTAGATGCGGGTAAAGATACGATTACTATGCTGATTGACAGTGATGGAACGTTCTTAGCTCATCCAAATAAATCGTTAATCAAAAAAGAAATAAATCGTTACTTTTCAGATATGACCCCGCAAAGTATTCAAGAATCTATTCATTCAAAAGCCATTGAGTTTGCTGAAATAAATGGTGATGCCAAACTGGTTTATTTTGCAAAAGTACCCAATACAAATTGGATATTTGCGGTTGAGATGACTCAAGCAACAGAAGAAGCCGCTCACACTGAACTATTGCAAGAGATTATTCTACTTAGTCTTGTACTAACCATTATTATTGCTATCGGTGTTACCACATTGGTTAACATTTTATTTAGAGATCTACTTCGTGTCTCTGATGCGCTTGCAGAGATCTCATCAGGTGAAGGTGATTTAACTCAACGTTTAGTGCCAAACAGTAATGATGAAGTCGGTCAACTAGCCATTAACTTCAATACCTTTGTTGGTAATATGCATTCAATGGTCTGTCGTTTACGAGACATATCATCAACCTTAGCTAATCAAGCAAATTCAACTGCAGAAAGTGCAGAAGAGCGTAATGTTCGCATCCAACACCAAATGGATGAGATTAACATGGTTGCGACCGCAATCAATGAAATGGCAGCTGCAACTCAAGAGATTGCAGGCAATGCTGATAATACAGCTCAAACAGCAGAAGAAACGGTTACAGCATCAAGACATGGTGCTAAACAAGTAAGTCAAAGCCAACACTCTATAGATAATTTAGCAACAGAAGTTGAAACTGCAACGGGCGTGATTGAAGAGCTTCACCACAACGCACAAAACATCAATACAATCCTATCAACGATTCAAAACATCGCTGAACAAACTAACTTATTAGCATTAAACGCAGCAATCGAAGCCGCTCGTGCTGGTGAACAAGGCCGTGGTTTTGCAGTGGTCGCAGATGAAGTTCGTATTTTAAGCCAACGTACCCATGCCTCAACTCAAGAAATTCAACAAATGATTGAAACACTGCAAGGAACGACTCAAAAAGCAGTTGGGATCATGCAAGACAGTCAAGCATTAGCAAATACCAGTGTTGAAGATGCTCAATCAGCATCAGCGAGTCTATTGCAAATCACAAACTCGGTAACACAGATTAGTGATATGGCAGCACAAATTGCCGCAGCAGCAGAAGAGCAATCATCAGTAACAGAAGAAATTACACGCAATACAGAAGCAGTTCGTGATGTGTCAAATGAACTAACAGAAGAAACGAAACAATCTGTTATTCAAGCGTCTGAACTTTCTGAACTATCAAATGAACTAAAACAAGAGATCGAACGATTTAAGTTATAATCCTTAGTATTTATACGGTTTCTTGTAAAAAGACAGAATATGACATTCATATCCTGTCTTTTTTTTTCAGAATTACACCTATAAACACACTAAAATTCCGAATATCCCTCCATATATTGTAAACAAACTACATGTATGAGCTACGTGCTACAGTTAATTTATTGATTTAACAGCAATAAACACCAGCACCACTTACAAACTACCCCTTTAGGGTAGTTTTATTTCGTAATTGATCCACGTCATATCTACATAATCATTCATAATTCATCATATATGCATATCAAATATAATAGGAATTCTTATGAGCAAGATGAAACTAGTTATCATCGGTAATGGCATGGTTGGTCATCGCTATATCGAAGATTTAGTAGAGAAAACAGATGTTCAAAATATGGATATCACGGTGTTCTGTGAAGAACCACGTATCGCTTATGATCGTGTTCACCTTTCCTCTTACTTTTCTCATCATACTGCTGATGACCTCTCTCTTGTGAAAGAAGGATTCTATGAAAAGCACGGCCTTAATGTATTAATTGGCGAACGTGCCATTAACATTAATCGTGAAAAACAAGTGGTTTATTCAAGCACTGGTCGTGAAATCCAATACGACAAACTGGTTCTTGCTACTGGCTCTTTCCCATTTGTTCCACCAATTAAAGGTAACGAAGGCAAAGACTGTTTCGTCTACCGTACTATTGAAGATCTTAAGTCTATCGAAGCAACCGCTAAAAACAGTAAAAGCGGAGTGGTAATTGGTGGTGGCCTACTTGGACTTGAAGCGGCTGGCGCACTTAAAGCATTAGGCGTTACAACACACGTTGTTGAATTTGCTCCAGTCTTAATGGCTGAGCAATTAGATCAACAAGGTGGCTTACAGCTACGTAATAAAATTGAGCGAATGGGTGTTCAAGTTCACACCAGCAAAAACACATTAGAAATCGTTCCAGAAGGTAAAGAGGCACGTAATGTCATGCGCTTTGCTGATGGTACCGAGCTTGAAACTGATTTCATCGTATTCTCAGCAGGTATTCGCCCTCAAGATAAACTCGCTCGCCAAATGGGCTTAGGCGTTGCTCCTCGTGGAGGCGTTGAAATTAACAATCATTGCCAAACAACAGATAGCAATGTGTATGCGATTGGTGAATGTGCGTCTTGGAACCGTACTTTCTACGGTCTAGTTGCTCCTGGTTATAAAATGGCAACGGTTGCCGTTGACCATTTACTAGGCAATGACAGTGCATTTGAAGGCGCTGACATGAGTGCTAAATTGAAATTACTTGGCGTAAAAGTAGGTTCAATTGGCGACGCAAACGGTCGTACTCCTGGTTGTAAAAGCTACGTTTACCAAAACGAAGAACAAGAAGTATATAAGCGCATTATCGTTTCTGAAGACGGTAAGAAATTGCTTGGCGCAGTAATGGTTGGAGATACGTCTGATTATGGCGATTTACTGCAACTTAAACTCAATGACATTGATCTTCCTGAACATCCAGATCTTCTGATCCTTCCTGCGCATGCTGGTGCAGAAAAGCCATCATTAGGCGCTGATTCTTTACCAGAAACAGCCGTTATTTGTTCATGTTTCGATGTAACTAAAGGCAAAATTGCTCAAGCGGTTGCAGATGGTCATCACACGATGGCTGACATTAAGGCGGTTACTGGAGCGGGTACGGGCTGTGGGGGTTGTATCCCTCTTGTAACTTCCGTTCTTAATTCTGAATTAGCAAAATCAGGCATTGAAGTGAAAAGCGATGTTTGTGAGCATTTTGCTTACTCTCGCCAAGAGCTATTTCACCTAATTCGTATCGAAGAAATCAAAACCTTTGACGAGCTGTTAGAGAAATACGGTAAAGGTTACGGCTGTGAAGTTTGTAAGCCTCTTGCTGGTTCTATTCTAGCGTCTTGTTGGGGTGAACATATCCTTAAACCTGAGCTAGTTAAGTTGCATGATACCAATGATAACTTCTTAGGTAATATGCAAAAAGATGGGACTTACTCTGTTATCCCTCGTATGGCGGGTGGTGAAGTAACTCCTCAAGCATTAAGTGTATTAGCTGACGTTGCTGCTGAATATAATCTTTATACCAAAATTACTGGTGCTCAACGTATCGGTCTATTCGGTGCTCAAAAAGATGATCTTCCAACTATCTGGAAAAAACTGATTGAAGCAGGCTACGAGACAGGACAGGCTTACGGCAAAGCATTACGTATGGCTAAGACTTGTGTGGGTTCAACTTGGTGTCGTTACGGTGTTCAAGATTCAGTAGGCTTAGGTGTAATGCTTGAGAACCGCTACAAAGGTATCCGTACTCCTCATAAAATGAAGTTTGGTGTGTCTGGTTGTACCCGTGAGTGTGCTGAGGCGCAAGGTAAAGATCTAGGGATCATCGCAACCGATGCTGGCTGGAACATGTACGTGTGTGGTAACGGTGGTATGAAACCTCGTCACGCAGATTTACTGGCTAGCGATCTAGATCAAGAAACACTAATCAAATACATCGACCGCTTCATGATGTTCTATATTCGTACAGCAGCACCATTACAGCGTACTTCAGTATGGATGGAAAATCTTGACGGTGGTGTTAATTACCTACGTGAAGTGATTGTTAATAACAAATTAGGTATTAATGACCAACTTGAAAGCGACGTGGCTAGCTTAGTGAATAACTTTGCGTGTGAATGGACAGAGACAATCAATGATGAAGCTCAACTAAAGCGTTTTGCTCACTTCATTAATGCTGATGACCGTGATGACAACGTTATGTTCGTTACTGATGGCCGTGAACAACACCGTCCAGCAACCTTTACGGAAAAACACCCAAAAGCAAAGGGTGACATCCTACACGTAGCAGCAACTGAATAAGAGCGAGAGAATTAATTATGGCTTCTAAATTCGTAAAAATCTGTCAGTTAGAAGATATTGTTCCGGGTACTGGTGTTTGTGCTCTAGTTAATGGTGAACAAGTTGCAGTCTTTCGCCCAACGAAAGGCGAAGAAGTACTCGCAATCAGTAATACTGATCCTTACTTCCAAGCAAATGTATTATCACGAGGCTTGATTGTTGAACACCAAGGTGAGCTTTGGGTTGCAAGTCCACTGAAAAAGCAGCGCTTCAATCTAACCACTGGCGTTTGTATGGAAAATGAGCAATTTAACGTAAAAGCCTACAACGCCCGTGTAACCAAAGGCGCGGTAGAAATCGCAGCTTAAGATTTGTAGCTCTAAAATTTGATAGTTCAAGGGTTCTAGTTTCCTATCGTTGCTCATACAACGGCAACTAGAGCCTTTTCCTATCCAATTTTATTTTTTAATTTTAACTTTTGTATAAGGCTCATTTATGTCTGCTTTAAAACCCGTAGAAATTGTTCAAACCATGATCGATGTTGGTGAAGCGAAAATCAAAACGAGTACTCGTGACCTGATATTACGCGGTACTATGGCTGGTATCATTCTTTCGTTAGCCGTTGTTGTAGCAATAACAGCAATTACACAAACAGGTATTGGACTTGTTGGCGCTCTCGTATTCCCTGTCGGTTTTTGTATTCTTAGCCTTATGGGTTACGACCTAGTTACTGGAGTATTTGGTCTTGCTCCACTAGCAAAGTTTGATAATCGCCCGGGAGTAACTTGGGGCCTTGTACTTCGTTGCTGGGGTCTGGTTGGCTTAGGCAACCTAATTGGTTCTCTTATTGTTGCTGGTCTTATTGCCTTATCATTAACAATGAACTTCAGTGTTGAACCTAATGCTGTTGGCCAAAAATTCATGGCTATCGCAACAAGTCGTACTGTTGGTTTTGAAAACCTAGGTGCTGACGGTTGGATAACCTGTTTTGTTCGCGGCATTCTGTGTAACTTAATGGTGTGTCTAGGTGTTATTGGTAACATGAGTGCTCGCACAGTTGCTGGCAAGATCGCTGCAATGTGGTTACCTATCTTTATTTTCTTCGCTTTAGTATTCGAACACGCAGTAGTAAACATGTTCCTATTCCCACTAGGTATGATGCTAGGTGCTGACTTCGGTATTGCAACTTGGTTAAACTTCAACCTTATCCCAACTATCTTGGGTAACATTGTTGGTGGTCTTCTGTTTACTTGTATTCCTCTTTACTTAACGCATGCTAAAACAGCGCCTTCACTAAACGTTAAATAATATATTTATTAATAGAGTTAGTTATAACTCATTCTAATTAAATCACCCTTAATCAAGTATTAAGGGTGATTTTGTTTATCGACTCTTACATACTAGAGTGAAATAAAATCATGGTGCAGGAATCTATTATGCCAAGTATTCAAGCTCAGTCTGAGCAAAAAAAAGAAAACGGATTTGTTTCTCTTGTTGGTGCAGGTCCTGGTGATGCCGACCTATTAACCGTAAAAGGTTACCGCCTTATACAGCAAGCTGATGTTGTTGTTTATGACCGCCTTGTTTCCAAAGAAATTCTTGCACTGGCCAATGACACTGCTGAAATGATTTATGTCGGTAAAAAACTCGATTTTCACTTCGTACCGCAAGACAAAATTAATCAACTATTAGTGGATAAAGCACAAGAAGGTAAGCACGTTGTCCGCCTTAAAGGTGGTGACCCATTTATTTTCGGTCGTGGTGGAGAAGAATTAGAGACTCTGGCTGAGAATGGCGTTCAATTTGAAGTGGTTCCCGGTATTACAGCGGCCGCAGGCGCAACCTCTTATGCAGGTATTCCCCTTACCCATCGAGATCATGCTCAAAGCGTTCAGTTTATTACCGCGCATGTACAAAAAAATGGGGCTGAAATTGAATGGGATGCTTTGGTTCGTTCAAACAATACCTTAGTGTTTTATATGGGATTAAAACAATCCTCAAATATCTCGACTCAATTGATTGAACACGGTTTAGCCGCGGATACGCCTTGTGCCATTATTGAACGTGGGACAACGGCAAAACAAAAAGTATTTACTGGTAATATTTCAGAATTAGCTCAAATGGCAGAAAAAGCAATCAGTCCATCACTTATTGTTGTGGGCAGTGTAACGACATTACATAAGAAGTTAGATTGGTTCTCACCAAGCTCAGCAGATACTGAATAAGTATTTAAAACAAACACAAAAAAGCCCAAGAAAGTTATCTCTCTTGGGCTTTTTCTTATTTATCTTTGTTGCATTCGATTATTTAATATCGATGTGCTCAAAACCTTTAATTAGGTCATCTAGTGCTTTCATTTGTTTTAAGAAAGGCTCTAATTGATCTAATGGCAATGCAGAAGGACCATCACATAACGCTTTATCAGGGTTTGGATGCGCCTCAATAAATAGACCTGCAATACCGGTTGCTAAGCCTGCTTTAGCCAGCTCAACCGTTTGTGAACGACGACCACCAGAAGCTTTACCACTTGGATCACGATTCTGTAGCGAATGCGTCACATCAAAGATGATTGGGCTACCATTTGATGCTTTTTTCATTACACCAAAACCAAGCATATCAACCACTAAGTTGTCATAACCCATGCATGAGCCACGCTCACAAAGAATGATATTTTCGTTACCACACTCTGCAAACTTATCAACGATATTACCAACTTGGTCAGGGCTCATGAATTGTGGTTTTTTCACATTAATCACAGCGCCTGTTTTTGCCATTGTCTCAACTAAATCAGTTTGACGGGCAAGGAAAGCTGGCAGTTGAATAACGTCCACCACATTGGCAACAGGTTGAGCTTGTGCTTCTGTGTGGATATCAGTAATGATCTTCACACCAAAGGTGTCTTTTAATTCTTGAAAGATCTTTAGACCTTCTTCCATACCTGGACCGCGGTACGAATGAACAGATGAACGGTTTGCTTTATCAAAAGACGCTTTAAATACGTATGGAATACCTAGACGATCAGTGATCTCTACGTAGGTCTCACACATTCTCATCGCCAAATCACGAGACTCTAATACATTCATACCTGCAAATAAGGTAAACGGCTTATCATTTGCGACATCGATATTGCCAATTTTTACTGTTTTTTGATTTTGCATTATCTTCACTCTTAATGGAGAACGGTAGGGTGTTGTTCTAATAATAATTGAACTTGCTTCTTCATCAGCATCGCTGACGGATCATTAGGGCATTGCTCAATAAAATAAACTAAATCATTTTTAGCGACATCATTACAGTGTAGCTGCTGATAGATTAATCCTCTATCGCGGATCTCAAAGGGATCATCAGGCACTATACTCAATGCAAGATCACTGCACGTTAATGCAAATGAAAACTTACGCTCTCTAATGCACGCCGTTTTAATCACAGCTAATAAACGTCCAATTAATGTTGGGTTATCTATCGATTCCAAATGCACCGGTAATATTTGTGCTAATGGTCCACCATAGCCAATAAGCCATGCGGTCATCAAATGCGTACTAACATACTGCCCATCAAATGGATTCAAATAGAGAGGCGCTTGATTTGGCCATTCGACTTTCAATACTAACTGAGTAGGGAAATTAATTGCACTTACTGGTAAATTTACGTATTCACACAAGTGCAAGAAAATAGCACCTAACGTAACCGGAATACCCTTCTTACTCTCAAGCACATGATCAATAAATCCATTTTCAGAGTTGAAATAGGAATAAGTATCGCCTTGAAAACCCCATTCAACATAAAAAAGCTGAATCAACCGCTCCAAACGCTGCTCATCACTCATCTCATGAACTAACGCTTGTTCTGCCTCAATACACATTTCTCGCAGTTTGATGTCAACTCGTAGTCTTTCTATTTCAGGATTAATCGCTAAATTAAGCGCTAATGCCCCTGCAACAAGGTTAAGGTCTTCTAAATTTTCATCAAGCAACTGAAACATAGTTACCCCAAAAACGTTGGTACTTTAGTTACCGCAATTTTAGCAGCAACCATTAACCAACCTAATGCACCAAAGAAGGCGAATGTTTTAAATACTTTATTTTTGCCATTGTTCAACGTAACAAAAGCCAAAGCGATATATACCATTACACACGTCAACTTCTCAGTTAACCAAGGAGCTGAACCTGTAAATGGAATAAAACCAGTAATAAAGATAAGTGCAATACCACTTAACAGCATCGCTGAATCAACAACATGAGGAACTCGTTTTAAGAATGCTTTATTACGAAGATCTGAATCAACCATCATTAATACATAGCGAACAACAAATAGCAGTACGCTACAAGCAATCATAAATAGGTGAATATGTTTAACAGCGGTATACATGAATTATCCTTTATTCTCTGTGTTTACTGACCATTGACCTAACGTAACACGGTCATTACCTGCATAATCTTGTTCTGTTTTGACATTAACAAAACCATGCGCTTCAAAATAAGTACGCAGTCGTTTACCTTGCTCAAAGCCATGCTCCATTAGCAACCAACCATTCTCAACTAAATGAGTACGGCTGTGTTCCATAATATGAATTAAGTCCGCAAAACCTTCTTGCTCTGCAACCAGTGCAGTCTGAGGTTCGAACCGTACATCACCTTGAGACAAATGGGGATCATTACCGTCAATATAAGGAGGATTGCTCACAATAATAGAAAACTGTTCACCGAGCTTAATTGGGTCAAACCAACTTCCCTGACGAAATTCAGTATTCATAATATGGTTATCTTTGGCATTGTCTTGAGCTAACTCAACCGCATCTTGCTGATAATCAACGCCAATGACACTAAGCGCTGGCATCTCAGAAGCAATAGCTAATGCTATCGCACCAGTTCCTGTTCCTAAATCCAGCACTTTTGTTGATGAAACATCAAGATGATCGAGAGCAATCTCAACAAGACGCTCGGTATCAGGCCGAGGAATAAGCGTGGTTGGAGACACTTTTAGCGGTAGTGACCAAAATTCTCGATAGCCTACGATATAAGCAATAGGTTCGCCAGAGAGACGACGAGAAAGTAGTGATTCAAATGCAGTTAGCTCTGCGTCAGTCAACTCTTTTTCAGGCCAAGTCAGTAGGTAGCTTCTTGGTTTATCTAAAACATGACACAGCAGAACAGACGCATCAACTTGAGGAGAATCACTCCCCTCAAGTTGCAACAATTGAATTGAATGCTTTAATAGCGCATCAATAGATTGGCTCATTAGTTATTTTCAGCTAATGCTGCTAATTGGTCTGCTTGGTATTCTAATACAACAGGTTCAATCAATGCCGCCAAATCACCTTCTAACACTTCATTTAAGCGGTAAATAGTAAGGTTGATACGGTGGTCAGATACACGACCTTGTGGGTAGTTATAAGTACGAATACGGTCAGAACGGTCACCAGAACCTAATAGATTACGACGCGTATCAGAAACAACAGCAGCACGACGAGCTTGTTCTGCTTGAATAATACGAGCAGCAAGAACCGACATCGCTTTTGCTTTGTTTTTATGCTGTGAACGCTCATCTTGACACTCAACTACCGTACCTGTTGGTAAGTGAGTAATACGAATAGCAGAATCGGTGGTGTTAACGTGCTGACCACCCGCGCCTGATGAACGGAAGGTATCGATTTTCAAATCAGATGCTTTAATCTCAGGCAAATCCGCTTCTGGGATCTCAGCCATTACTGCAATAGTACACGCTGAAGTATGTACACGCCCTTGCGATTCAGTTTCTGGTACACGTTGAACTCGGTGACCACCTGATTCAAATTTCATCGTGCCATAAACACCATCACCGCTTACTTTTGCGATCATTTCTTTAAAGCCACCCTGTTCAGAAACATGAGAACTAATGACCTCAACACGCCATCCTTTTTTCTCAGCAAAGCGAGAATACATACGGAAAAGGTTACCCGCAAAAATACCCGCTTCATCACCACCAGCACCAGCGCGGATCTCTAAGAAACAGTTACGCTCATCGTTTGGATCTTTTGGAATAAGCAATACTTGTAATTCATCAGTAAGGCGCTCAATGGCACCTTTTGCTTCTTTAATTTCATCCTGCGCCATTTCACGCATTTCAGCATCATCTTCTTGAGCCATTTCTTCAGCAGCAACCAAGTCTTCTCGAGCTTGTTCGTACGCTTGGAAACATTGTGTCACTTCTTCCAATTGAGAGTATTCACGAGATAAAGCTCGGAATTTATTTTGATCACCAATAATTCCAGGATCACCTAATAAATGTTGAACTTCTTCATAACGCTCAACCAGCGTCTCTAGTTTTACTCGAATTGATGCTTTCATATAATATTGATTCTTTATGTTGGTAGCGACGCTACGCTTAGTTGTCTAGACCAATACTAGTACGGATCACAGCAAGTTTGTCTGGCTCACCATTTTTGGCGGCCTGCTGCATCGCAAGTGTTGGTGCATGAATGAGTTTGTTGGTTAATTTATTACTTAATTCTGCTAATACTTTTTCGGCATTTTGGCCAGAAGCTAATGCTTGAATACTTTTTTGTAGTAATTCTGTTCTAATTGCTTCTGAATTCGTTCGATATTGACGAATACTATTCACTGCTTGGCGAGATCGAATCCAAGTCATAAAGCTTGCACTCTCTTCACTAACGATAGCTTCCGCTTGAATCGCTTCAATTTTTCGCTGCTCAATATTGTGATCAATAATTGATTTAAGATCATCTACCGAATACAGATACGCATCATTCAATTCTGCCACTTCCGCTTCGATATCTCTAGGGACGGCAATATCAACAAACAACATAGGTTGATGTTTGCGCTGCTTTAACGCACTTTCAACCATCCCTTTACCAATAATTGGCAATGGACTGGCCGTAGAACTAATGATGATATCGGCTTTTGGTAGATATTCTGGAATTTCAGGAAGGCTAATAACATCCGCATTAAACTGCTCTGCAAGCCCCATTGCTCTCTCTCTAGTACGGTTAGCAACAATTAATTTTTTACAGCCAGCAGCATCTAAATGTTTCGCAACCAATTCAATGGTTTCTCCAGCGCCCACTAAAAGAACCGTAGAGTTAGCAAGAGATTCAAAAATTTGACGAGCTAGAATACAAGCAGCATAAGCAACTGAGACCGCATTGCCACCAATATTGGTTTCAGTACGCACCCGTTTTGCTACAGAGAAATCACTCTGAAATAATTTCTCTATGGTTCCTTCAACGGCATTATGATCTCTTGCATCTGCAAAGGCTTTTTTTACTTGCCCTAAAATTTGCGGTTCGCCCAATACCAATGAATCTAATCCACACGATACGCGCATTAAATGTTTTACTGCGGATTGCTCTTCATAAACATAGATACTTGGCATCAATATATCTAAAGAGACACCATGAAATTCTGCCATCCAGTTGATAACATAACGACTGCTAATACCAACTTTTACTTCGCAATAAATTTCAGTTCGATTACAGGTCGATAGAATCACGCCGCTTTGGATCGCATCACTATTTTTTAATTCATCTAACGCCTTGGTTAATTTGTCTGGTGAGAAAGCAACTTTCTCCCGCAAATCAACAGAGGCTGACGTATGATTGATTCCAATAACAAGCAATGACATTCGGCAAACAGACCAATAAAAAAACAACAAGGGCGAATTTTACTTGATGCGGCCGAATTTTAAAAGACATCAGGCCACTCTGTCCGAAAATTAGTGGCGAATAAACACTATTTAACTCCAAACACGCTAACAATTTGCTACAATCTGAAAATCCACTTCGAATTATGCATGAGATTTCTAATGATGTGCTCTCGTTTCACTCGCTCTCCATTTGCTATTTTCATAGTAACTCTTTTTCTTAATGCCTGTTCTAGTGTCCCATTAACACCGCAACAATCGACTCGTTGGGACAAGCATCAAACTCAAATAGAAAGCATTATAAATTATCAGGTCACAGGTAAGATTGGTTATCAATCGCCAGAAGAGCGTCACAGCTTAAATTTTCAATGGATACAAAAACCGGATAGTAGCCAATTATTACTTACGACCTTTTTAGGTCAAACGGTAATTAAAGCCTCAATGACCGAAGGACATACCATTATTGAAACGGGTGATGGTCAAACATTTGAAGGACAAGATCCTGGGCGATTAATGTATGGACTGACTGGATTAAACCTCCCAATTGGTTATCTAGGAGATTGGATTAAGGGACTCCCTACCGCAGCCGATAATTTCCAACTCAATGAACTAAACACTGTAGAACATTTAGCTAAGCAAATAGGCCAAACTAATTGGCACTTACGCTACAATAGTTACATTGAAAAAGAGCACATGCTTTTGCCTAATTCAATGAAACTCACTCAGCAAAATACCACCATTAAAATCATTGCTTCAAATTGGACTGTTTCTCAATGATCACAACATCAACACGCTGGCCCTCACCAGCCAAATTAAACTTATTTCTCTATATTAATGGCCAACAAGCCAACGGTTACCATGAACTGCAAACTTTATTTCAGTTCATCGACCTGTGCGATTATCTCACTATCACAGCAAGCCAATCGAATGAAATTACGTTATCCCCTGATATCCCTGGAGTAAAAACAGAAGATAATTTGATCTGGAAAGCAGCGACGATACTTCAACAACACACTCAATGTTCTTTTGGCGCTCATATTGAAATAGAAAAGATATTACCTATAGGCGGTGGTATTGGAGGTGGCTCATCAAATGCAGCAACCGTCCTCGTTGCCTTAAATTTTCTTTGGGATCTAAACTTAAGCAATGAGATATTAGCCGATTTAGGCGTTAAATTAGGGGCAGACGTCCCTATTTTTGTTCATGGTTTTGCAGCCTTTGCTGAAGGCATTGGCGAGAAACTACAACCAGCCTGCCCTAAAGAGTTATGGTACCTACTGATAAAGCCAGAAGTAAGCATTTCTACTGTTGATGTATTTACCCATCCAGACTTGACTAGAAACACACCAAAACAATCACTTAATGCACTTTTGGACGCTCCGCACGAAAACGATTGCGAAAAAATTGTCAGAAGTGTGTATCCAGAGGTTGATTACCAACTTTCATGGCTGTTAGAATATGCGCCATCAAGGTTAACCGGAACAGGTGCTTGTGTTTTTGCTGAATTTAACAATGAAAAAGAAGCAAGGCACGTCTACTCTTTAATCTCTGATAATGCAACAGGATTTATCACCCGAGGTATGAATACTTCACCACTCAACCACCAACTGGAAGAGTATAAATCATTATGCAACATATAAAATTCTCACAATTTGGACGCAACCCTGAGGTTTCCACCGTGCCTGACATGAAGCTATTTGCTGGTAATGCTACTCCTGAACTAGCGCAACGTATCGCTGATCGACTATATATCTCACTTGGTGACGCTACTGTAGATCGTTTTTCTGACGGCGAAGTCGCTGTTCAAATTAACGAGAATGTACGTGGTAGTGATGTTTTTATCATCCAGTCGACTTGTGCTCCTACTAATGACAATATCATGGAATTAGTAGTGATGATCGATGCACTTCGCCGTGCTTCTGCTGGCCGTATTACTGCGGTAATCCCTTACTTCGGTTATGCTCGTCAAGACCGTCGTGTACGTTCTGCTCGTGTTCCAATCACTGCAAAAGTTATTGCCGATATGCTTTCAAACGTTGGTGTTGACCGCGTTTTAACTATCGACCTACATGCAGAACAAATTCAAGGTTTCTTCGACGTACCAGTAGATAACATTTTCGGTACTCCTGTACTGCTTGATGATATGCGTACTCGTGGTCTAGAAAACCCTGTTGTTGTTTCTCCTGATTTAGGTGGTGTTGTTCGTGCTCGCGCAACAGCTAAAGCGTTAGGTGATGTCGATATCGCTATCGTTGATAAGCGTCGTCCACGTGCTAACGTTTCTGAAGTAATGAACCTTATCGGTGATGTTGACGGTCGCGATTGCGTTATCGTAGATGACATGATTGATACTGGCGGTACATTATGTAAAGCGGCTGAAGCCCTAAAAGAACGTGGTGCTAAACGTGTATTTGCTTACGCAACACACGCTGTATTCTCTGGTTCTGCGGCAGAAAACATCGCTAACTCAGTGATAGACCAAGTTATTGTAACTGATTCAATTCCTCTATCTAAAGAGATGGCTGCAACAGGTAAAGTTACTGAGCTTAGCCTTTCTCGCATGCTAGCTGAAGCGATCCGTCGCATCAGCAACGAAGAGTCAATTTCTGCAATGTTTGATAACTAATTTCAAACAAAACAATATTCAAACGCCCTGCCTATATGCGGGGCGTTTTTGTATTTGGAATTCTTGTGTTAGTATGGCGCGCCTTTTTAATGGGACATACTAATACCATTAATTGTCTTTAGTTCGATTACGAACTAGATAAGTGTATTAATGATATTAGTATCCAAATAGAGAGATATAAGTCTTTGAGCAATCAAATCAAACTTCTTGTTGGACTAGCAAACCCTGGTCTTGAATATAAAAGAACTCGCCATAATGCAGGCGCGTGGGTTGTTGAAGAACTCGCTCGTGTACATAATATATCTTTGCGAGAAGAAACTAAATTCTTAGGATTAACTGGTCGAATTCAAACGAATGGTCAAGATCTTCGTTTATTGATCCCAACAACATTTATGAATTTATCAGGTAAAGCTATTGCTGCTGTCGCTAAGTTTTACCAAATAAAGCCAGAAGAGATCTTAGTCGCTCATGATGAGTTAGATCTTCCTCCTGGTGTTGCCAAATTCAAAAAAGGTGGTGGGCATGGCGGTCATAATGGCTTACGTGACACTATTAGCAAATTAGCCAACACGAAAGAGTTTTATCGACTTCGTATTGGTATTGGTCATCCTGGCCATAAAGACAAAGTTGCCGGTTTTGTTTTAGGAAAAGCGCCTACCAAAGAGCAAGAATTAATCGATGCTGCTGTAGATGAATCTACTCGCTGCTTAGATATCTTGCTTAAAGACGGATTGAGTAAAGCACAAAATCGTTTACATACATTCAAAGCTGAATAATACCAATCTGGATAAGTTGTTGAATAAATTTTTATTTAGCTTGGTATAACTAAAGATAAGGTTTACATCATGGGTTTTAAATGCGGAATCGTTGGTCTTCCAAACGTTGGTAAATCAACACTGTTTAACGCACTAACTAAAGCAGGAATCGAAGCGGCAAACTTCCCTTTCTGTACTATCGAACCAAACACAGGTATGGTTCCGGTTCCCGATCTACGTTTAGACGCATTAGCTAAAATCGTAAATCCAGAGCGTATTCTTCCAACTACAATGGAATTTGTTGATATTGCAGGTCTTGTAGCTGGCGCATCTAAAGGTGAAGGCCTAGGTAACAAATTCCTTGCTAACATCCGTGAAACAGATGCTATTGGCCATGTTGTTCGCTGTTTTGAAGATGACAATATCATTCATGTTGCTGGTAAAATATCACCAATTGAAGACATTGAAATCATCAACCTTGAACTTGCTCTTGCCGATTTAGATTCATGTGAACGCGCAATTCTACGTCAAGCGAAAAAAGCAAAAGGCGGCGATCAAGCGGCTAAATTTGAAATTTCAGTACTTGAAAAACTACTTCCAGTATTCACTGAAGGTGGTATGGCTCGTACGGTTGAACTTTCAAAAGAAGAAATCGCAGCGGTTTCTTACCTTAACTTCCTAACGTTAAAACCAACAATGTATATTGCCAACGTTGCTGAAGATGGTTTTGAAAATAACCCATTCTTAGATCTTGTTCGTGATTATGCAGCAGCAGAAAACAACGTAGTTGTCGCAGTATGTGCTGCGATTGAATCAGAGCTATCTGAACTGGACGATGAAGATCGTGAAGAATTCTTTGCTGATATGGGCATTGAAGAACCTGGTCTTAACCGTGTAATTCGTTCTGGTTATGATCTACTTGCGTTACAGACATATTTTACTGCTGGCGTTAAAGAAGTTCGCGCTTGGACTATCCCTGTAGGTGCAACTGCACCACAAGCAGCTGGTAAGATCCATACTGATTTTGAAAAAGGCTTTATCCGTGCGGAAGTGGTTGGCTACGACAACTTTATTGAATTTAACGGTGAGAGCGGTGCTAAAGAAGCCGGTAAGTGGCGTCTTGAAGGAAAGGATTACATCGTTAAAGATGGTGATGTAGTACATTTCCGCTTCAACGTATAATAAAAAAGGCCAGCATATTTGCTGGCCTTTTTATTACTTGTCTACATTTCAAACAGTTAAAATACATTCCCATTCAATTTACACCTAAGTACTACTTCTTATTTTCTACTCTTATTCTTATTCATTTGCCCTAATTCACCCTAATTTGCATATAAAAAGCACGCTTTGATTAAAATCCGTTCGAACAAACAAAGAATTTATATTTTTTTCAAAAAAGTGTTGACGCATAGGGCTCAGAAAAGCATAATGCGCTCCGTCCTCACCGCTAAGGCGAAAGAGAGACGAGTTAGAAAGAAAGATACAATTTGGCTACTTAGCTCAGCTGGTTAGAGCACATCACTCATAATGATGGGGTCACAGGTTCAAATCCCGTAGTAGCCACCATACAACTTTTAATTGGTTTACCATTCACCGATTAAAATATAGAATAACTACTCTTTGTAGATTAAATAACTTAATGTTATTAATAATCAAACAGTAGAACGCGGACGTGGCGGAATTGGTAGACGCACCAGATTTAGGTTCTGGCGCCG
>NZ_CAMLHO010000024.1 GCF_946479765.1 uncultured Aliivibrio sp. | reverse complement strand
AGTCCGAGCGAGTTTTTAAATGGTAAGAGTGTGTCGGTTATTGTTACGATCTAGCAAGGCATTGCTCTTCTACCATCTATATTAATTGAAGATAAAATCGAAAATGGCCAACTCATTGAGGTCTTACCCAGAACTTCTTTTACAGATTTAACCATTACTTTGGTTTACCCCACCCCAAGTTATTTACCTGAGAAAACACGGGCGATGGTGACGCTATTTAGAGAAACGTTTTCATATCAATGAAATTAATGTCCAAAAAAAAGCCAACATCATGAAAGATATTGGCTTCTGTATCTTGTACTTAAATGCGTTTATAGCAATAGAAATTAACTTTCTAACACATCTAAATTAATGTATTTACCCATATTTTTACGCTTAACACTTGGCATGTATGGGATTTCACCTAATTTTGGTGCTGGCATTTTATCTTCTAACATAGCGATAATCTCAGCGTAATTTTCAGTACCTGGGTTGATTCGGTTTGCTACCCAACCAATGATCTCTAAGCCATCATGTTGAATCGCTTCAGCCGTTAGCATTGCATGACTTAAACAGCCCAATTTAATGCCTACCACTAATACGACTGGCAATTTCTCTTGCTTAACCCAAGTAGACAAGCAATCATCTTTAGAAACAGGAACACGCCAACCACCTGCGCCTTCTACTAGCACCACATCAGATTTAGCTTTTAATGCAGCCAAACCTTGAGACAGTACAGAGTAATCAATGACTACGCCTTCCGCTTCCGCTGCAATATGAGGTGATGAAGGCAATAATAATGCATACGGGTTTACTTCTTCGTAGCTTAATTCAACATTGGCAACAGAGCGTAAATGGATTGCATCAGAGTTTTGAACGCCTTCACCTTTGTCTTCAGATCCTGCGGCAACAGGTTTATATGCGGATGTATTTAGCCCCTTCATATTTAAAGCGTCTAAAATCGCTTTAGAAGAGACGGTTTTACCTACATCGGTATCTGTACCTGCAACAAAAAATGCATCAATCATTACTTATAACTCCAAAGCCTACCTGATAAGTAGCAGGTAACTTATTAAATTCATTCTTAAAAACTTGATACGCTTCTTCTACTGCTAATAGCTTTTCTTTACTCAATAAACCTGAGTGGCGACCATTAGATAAATGCGTTGCTCCAATTCCTTTTAAATCTTTCATTAAAGCAAGAGCAGAAGAATACGTCATCTCGACTGGCGTGCAGTCTAGTGTAAACTTGTTACATTCAGATTGCGCTAACGCAAGGTTTACCATAGATGAGGTAATAAAATCGTTAACATGTTGATATGAATCAACCTTTGACCACGCTTTTTTCAACTCAAATAGTGAGCCATCTAACAAAGTTGAAAATATAACCTTGCTTTTATTATGGGTAATTCGATTCATTTCACGTAAAGGTACAGATAAATCCTGACACCATTGCAATGCTAAACTAGAAACGACAACATCAAATTCATTATTGATAAAGGGTAAATGCTCTGCATCACCTTGCACATAAGATATCTTCAACTCACCGCAGCGCTCTTTGGCTTTATCTAACATCGATTGAGACAGATCAAACGCAACCACTATTGCACCGCGCTTCAACAGTTGCTCACTGCAATAACCGGTTCCACAACCTACATCTATGATGCGCTGCCCTGATAGGTCTTGAGGTAAGTAAGATAATAAGGTATCCGCCACCTGACGCTGAAACTCAGCAGAGTGATCATAGGTATTTGCGGCTTTACTAAAGGCAGCTTGAATGGCTTTTTTTTCTTTATTTGGAGTCCAATGTGAGGTTTCTATGGCGACTGCTTGATTAACCATAACTCATTATCCTAATTTTATTATTGCTTGTGTTAATTGGGTAACGTCTTGTGTTGAATGGTTAGCACTTAAGGTCACCCTTAATCGTGCCGTACCAACAGGAACCGTTGGCGGGCGAATGGCGGTTGTCCATAAACCTTGTGCTTTTAGTTTATCTGACATGCTAATTGCAGCGTCCGCTTCACCGATAATAATAGGTTTAATTGGTGTTATCGTTTTCACAGATCCTGAAATACCGGCCAATTCTGATTCAAATTGCTGACTCAGTTCACTTAATTTTTCACGTCGCCACTCTTGTTGTTGGATCATAGATAAAGCATGAGACAAGGCGTGAGCTTGAGCTGGTGGCATTGCTGTTGAATAAACATGATGACGAGCAAATTGGGCCAAATAATCACCACACTCTGCATTACATAACACCACCGCACCCGATAAACCAAACCCTTTACCAAACGTGACGACTAGAATGTCCGGGGTTACTTGATAAAAATCACAACAACCTCGGCCATTATTACCTAACACTCCACATCCGTGGGCATCATCCACCATTAGCCATGCGCTGTTATCTTTGGCTACAGTGGCAATATCTGATAATGGGGAAAGATCGCCATCCATACTAAATACGCCTTCCGTCACCACTAAAGAAGGTGAATCATCACAAGCGTTTAATAATTTAGTTAAGTGGGTAATATCATTGTGTTTGAAGCGTTTCATGGTCGCAGGTGAGAACATACCCGCTTCCATTAACGAGGCATGATTGAGTTTATCTTGCAGCAACGTATCGCCTTTTTCTAATAATGAAAAAAGCACCGCTTGATTGGCACTAAAGCCTGAATTAAACAGTAATGCGCAATCAAACCCCAGCCATTCTGCCAGTTGAGACTCTAGATCAGCATGAGGTTTAGAATAGCCAGTAACCAATGGCGATGCACCACTGCCACAGCCATACAAAGAAAGCCCTTGCTGCCACGCTTGAGTTAACTCTTTACTGCCAGCAAGACCAAGATAATCATTACCTGAAAAGTTAATGTAGGATTGACCATCCACCACTAACCTTGCTTGATTACCCTGATCTATTATTCTTCGAGAACGAGTTAACCCCGCTTGCTTACGCTGGGTAAGTGCAGAGCTAATACGTTGATTAAACGCTTGCTTCATAAAATAAATCATTTTTTTCAGGACGAGAAGCGACACGTTCAGCAACGCGGTCTAACAATTCATGTTCTTGAACCACATCTGGTTTCTGTGCTATTTGCTGGCTGTTTACACCTAATTTTTTAAACAGTTGCATATCACTGTCTTCATCAGGGTTTGGTGTTGTCAGCAGTTTACACCCATAAAATACCGAGTTAGCACCGGCCATAAAGCATAAGGCTTGCATCTGCTCATTCATGCTTTCACGACCTGCAGACAAACGCACAGCAGATTCAGGCATCATGATACGAGCAACCGCAATTAAACGGATAAAATCAAATGGGTCGACATCTTCCGCATCTTCTAACGGCGTGCCTTTTACTTTTACCAGCATATTGACAGGAACAGACTCTGGATGCTGAGGAAGGTTCGCTAATTCAACAAACAGACCCGCACGATCACTGTCACTTTCGCCCATGCCGATAATGCCACCAGAACAGATCTTCATTCCGGCATCACGAACATGAGATAACGTATCTAAACGATCTTGATACGTTCGCGTGGTAATAATGCTGCCGTAAAACTCTGGAGAGGTATCTAAATTATGGTTGTAATAATCTAATCCTGCGCCTGATAATTCATCCGCTTGATCTGAGGTGATCATCCCTAACGTCATGCACGTCTCAAGACCCATCTCTTTGACGCCTTTGATCATATCTAGCAGATAAGGCATATCACGTTCTTTTGGATTTTTCCAAGCAGCACCCATACAGAAACGGGTTGAACCTGAGTTCTTCGCTTTTTTCGCAGCATCCAAAACGCTTTCTACTTCCATCAAACGTTCACGATCAACGTCAGTGCGGTAATGAGCACTTTGAGGGCAATATTTACAATCTTCAGGACAAGCGCCCGTTTTAATTGATAGCAGTGTACTTACTTGTACATGGTTTGTTTGTTGATACTTACGATGTACTAATTGAGCATCAAAGATTAAATCCATAAACGGCTTATCCATCAACGCCTGTACTTCTGCTACTGTCCAGTTATGTCTCACTTCCACGTGTAAATTCCTTTCGTTAACATGCTATAACCATTGCTATTGCTAAGATCCGACCACTTTTGATTGTGCTTTTTGGTCTCTATTTATACTTGGCTAGTCTACGGTTAAACGATACACTGTCAACCTAAATGGATAAACAAAGTTTACAACTGGTGAATAAATGAACAAAAACGTCGATTTGGATTTTGACCGTCAACACATTTGGCATCCCTACACATCTACAATTAACCCGCTCTCTTGCTACCCTGTTACCCACGCTAATGGGGTCAATCTCTATTTAGAAAATGGGACAGCACTGGTTGATGGAATGTCTTCTTGGTGGTCTACCATTCACGGTTACTGTCATCCTCACCTAAATCAAGCCATTAAAGATCAAACCGATAAAATGGCGCATGTGATGTTTGGTGGTATTACGCATCAACCTGCGGTCGATTTATGTAAAAAGTTAGTTGAACTAAGCCCTTCTCGATTAGAGCAAGTCTTTTTAGCCGATTCTGGCTCAGTAGCGGTTGAAGTTAGTTTAAAAATGGCTCTGCAATATTGGCACGCCAAAGGTCAACCTCGCTCAAAATTCGTAACGGTTCGACATGGTTACCATGGTGATACCTTTGCCGCGATGTCGGTAACTGATCCTGATAATTCAATGCACGGTCTATATAAAGGTTTTTTACCAGAGCACCTGTTTGTGGAATCACCGACCAGTAAGTTTGGTGGTGAGTGGAATCCTGACGATATTCTTCCGTTAGAAAATATGTTGGCTGAATGCCATGAAGAGATCGCCGCAATGATCCTTGAGCCTATTGTTCAAGGTGCTGGCGGAATGCGCCTATATCATCCTCAATATTTAAAAGAGGTTCGTCGTCTATGTGATCAATATGACTTACTGTTAATTTTGGATGAGATTGCGACAGGTTTTGGTCGAACAGGAAAACTGTTTGCCTGTGAGCACGCCGATATTGAACCTGATATTATGTGTATTGGTAAAGCGCTTACTGGCGGTTACATGACGTTATCTGCGACATTAACCAGTAAAGTTGTTGCCGATACCGTCTGTGGTGGGGACGCCGGATGCTTCATGCATGGCCCAACCTTTATGGGAAATCCATTGGCTTGTGCGGTCGCTAATGCCAGTTTAGAACTGATCCAACAAAATCATTGGCAAACTCAAACCAAACAAATTGAAACCTGCTTTTCAGAATTACTGCCTCAACTTAAAAAACACGATGTGGTTGCAGATGTTCGATGGCTTGGAGCGATAGGCGTTGTGGAATTAACCACGCCTGTTGAGATGGAAAAAATCCAAGCACACTTTGTCGAGCAAGGAGTTTGGATACGTCCATTTGGCAAACTGATCTATATGATGCCTCCGTTTATTTCACAGCCTGAACACATTACTAAATTGGTTAATGCTATTGATAGTGCGTTAAATGAGCTCTTCTAACTCAATGTAATTGTAATACTAGGCACAAAAAAACCGATATCTCCAAAGAGTTATCGGTTTTTTCATTCAACGATTTGCTAAATTCGTGCTACTTTTTTACTTTCGGTTCGTTAGTGAAATCATCTTCTACTAACTTATAAATAATAAAAATAGCCAGCTCTAACAATGCCATCAGCACCAAGCTCATGATGACGTAGCGCTCACTGAAAATACCAATACCATGCAACACAGTTGATTGAATAACAAACGCACCAACGATACCTAAAATCAACAACTGCAAAAACTTAATGAACTTCAGCATTTAAATTCCTTTTTTTATTCTTTAATAATAATTCAAATCAACCCATGTAGATTACACTAAACTTAGTACATCTCTATGATTAACTTCTGCTATTTTCTTAACTTTTCTTATTTTTATGACGAAATAGCCCTAATCTGGTTTCCAATCATCATTTATTTTTGAAGTGAGAATATGGTCTTCCCACGCGCCATTGATATATAAATAATCTTTAGCTTCGCCTTCTTTAACGAAACCAAGGGCAGATAATACCTTGCCACTTTTTTCATTATGAGGAATATAAGCGGCCATAATTCTATGAAGGTTCTGCACAGAAAACATCCAATTAATCGTTTCTTTAACTGCTCGCTGCATAATGCCATTTCCTTGATACTTTTCATCCAACGAATAACCAATATGAGAGGCATGGAAAGGAAAACGCGTAATATTACTGTAGCTCACCGTGCCAATAATTTTGTGCTCTTGTTTATCAAAAATCACAAAGTAGAAAGCTAAGTTATGCTTATGCAGTTCAACCAGTTGTAATAAACGCTGCTTCCATCCTTCTGGTGTAAAAAAGGCATTAGCACGCTTTGGTTCCCATGGTTCTAAATGATGACGATTACGCATAAAATAATTAGCTATCATCACTGTATCGGTACTTTTAATTAAACGAACTTGGTAATGGTCAAAATCAAAATGTACATCCATGTTGTTTCTCCCTACTTCTTACCAATACCGTAATCACGCAGTTTATTCGCAATTGCAGTATGTGAAACCCCTAAACGCTTCGCTAGTTTACGACTTGAGGGAAATTCACTGTATAAGCCAGACAATATACTCGATTCATACGACTTCATGATTTCATCTAGTGTGCCATCAACATTAATGTTAATAACACTCGTATTGTTATCTGCGATTGGCAGCATAAAATGAGAAGTACTTAACTGATTTCTGTCCATTTGCGTTAATGCTTTTAACGTCGCACTTCTAAGCTGACGTACATTGCCCGGCCACGAATAACTGCGTAAATAATCATACACATCCTCAGAAATCGACGGTTTTACGATACTCAATTCTTTACATAGTTGAGCAACAAAAAACTCAAATAACGTCGCTACGTCTGACGGACGTTCACGTAATGGTGGTATCTCTAAGAATAATACATTCAAACGATAATAAAGATCTTCTCGGAATACACCTTGTTCGACTAAGTCTAGGAGTTCTTTCTTACTTGCGCCAATGATCCCTACATCGACATGGATCTCTTTCTCTTCACCCACACGACGGAAGTTACCATCTTGAATAAAGCGCAATAATTTAATTTGTAGCAACGGGCTCATTTCACTGATTTCATCAAAGAAAACCGTTCCTCCGTCTGCTTGCTCAATGATCCCTCTTTTACCTTCTGGCATATTAGGGAATGCACCTGGGGCATAACCGAACAATTCTGTCTCTGCGACATCATCTGGCATAGCAGCACAATTGACTACCATAAATGCTTTACCAGAACGAATAGAGGCGTTGTGACACGCACGAGCTAACATCTCTTTACCCGTACCGGTTTCACCTTGGATAAGTAAAGACTGATCAATATCTGACAGTTTCTTTGCTTGAGAGATCAGTTTTTTATATTTAGTGGATGACCCAACAAAATGCTCAAAGCCAAGATTAGACGATTCAGGTAAAAATGGACGTGCTTGTTGAGAATCAATCGAAGGCTTAATAATAACAACCGAACTGGCTAAAATAGAGGCGTTATCATCATCAGTAATATAAACAGGCATGATTTCCATGACATAATTTACACCTTCGATTTCCATTGATTCTCGCTGGCGAATGCGAGATTCCTCTAACCAATAAGTAATATTAAAGTCAGGCAATAATAGGCTTGCAGGTTGGCCAATAAGGGTTTCTTTGTCTACATTAAATAAAGAGGCTACGGCCTGATTCGCATTATCAATTTTGCCTTTTAAGCTAATAGAGAAAACAGGATCAGGAAGCGTACTTAATACCGCTAATAACTCTGTATTGCGACGCTCACTTGGTAGGAATGGGATTTTACGAACATCCATAACTCCCTCAATTCGACGAATTTTTGCCATTAATTGACTAAACTCATCAAATTCTACTTCTGGAAAATTAAGATAGATTAACCCTGTTTTTTCAATTTCAATATCTCGTAAATCGATATTCTGAGAGGCCAAAATATCAAGCAATTCACGGGTTAGCCCTAATCGATCTTTACATTGCACTTCAAGACGCACAAAAGCTTCCTTAACTAAGATAGGTGTCACAATATGTTTACAGTCAGTTTGCGCGAGTACAAAAAAAGAGTCAAGCTGAAGTGAACCAAATAGAGAGTTAATTCGTTTAATTAACTACTGATAATAAAAATAAGCAATGGAGTGTCAAATCATGGATATTAAAATTGGTATTAGTTCATGCGTTAATGGTGAAAATGTTCGTTTTGATGGCGGGCATAAAAGTAATAAATTTGCCTCTAAAGTGCTTGCTCCTTATTTCACTTATGTTCCTATTTGTCCTGAAGTTGGCAGCGGTATGTCTGTCCCAAGACCCTCTATACGTCTTATCACTAACGAAGAACGCATTGCTCTGGTTGATTCAAAAGACAGTTCGCTTGACTACACTGATTCAATGGTCGAATTCTCACAAAAAACGGTTGCTCGATTAAAAGAAACTGAGATGTGTGGTTACATTGTATGTGCAAATTCACCAAGCTGTGGTATGGAACGCGTTAAGGTATACAGTAAAAATAGTGCCACAAAGAATGGAGTTGGTCTTTATACTCAAATCCTAATGAAAGAGATGCCTTGGCTACCAGTAGAAGAAGATGGTCGATTAAACGATCCTGTACTTAAAGAGAACTTCATTACCCGTGTGTTCTGCTTACATGATTTATATGAATCTATGGATGGAAAACCTACAGCGGGTAAAATTGTTGCCTTTCATTCTCGTTACAAATACACCTTAATGTCGCATTCAACTGTCGGTTACAAAGAGCTAGGAAAACTCGTCGCAAAAGTAACTGATTATGACATTAATGATTTCTTTGCTATTTATCGAACGCAATTAATGCAAACAATGTCGATCCGAGCATCACGAAAAAATAACACCAACGTACTAATGCACCTACAAGGGTATTTCAAGAAAGAACTCGAATCACCACAGAAACAAGAACTCGCATTAATTATTCAAGACTATAATCAAGGGTTATTGCCTTTATTGTCTCCTATTACCTTAATTAAGCATCATTTAGGTATTCATGCGAATGAATATTTAGCAAAACAATCTTTCCTTAATCCATACCCTCAAGAACTGAGATTACGCTATGGATTATAAACCAACCATGCAATGTGTTTGGTTTAGAACAGATCTAAGAATTGCTGATAACCCTGCGTTATCGGCAGCTCTTGCGAATCAAGCACCGACCATTGCGCTTTATATTGTCAGTGAAGCGCAGTGGCAAAAACATAATAAATCACCAATTCAAATTGATTTAATCAAGAGGCGATTACTTGAGCTCGAAAAAGAACTCAACACTTTACACATCCCATTATTAATATTGTCTTGTCCTTGGTTTAAAGACACGCCATCTCAACTTAAAACATTATGTGACGATCTTAGTCTCTCCCATTTATTTGTAAATAAAGAATATGAAGCGGATGAGTTAGCTAGAGATCACAAGGTAAGAACACACCTTAACGAAATTAATTGCACTTTTTACAATGCAAAATGTGCTGTAGATGTAGGAAAAATACTGAATAAAACTAAACAACCTTACAAGGTTTTTACGCCCTTTAAAAAAGCATGGCGAGAGCACTTTTATCAACATTTTCCAGCCATTGAAAAAGTGATACCGTCAGTTGAACTATCTGCATCACAACTGGACTCACTGCAAAACTATAATGACCACGCATTCACCAACTCTATCAGTAATGAAAGTAAAGCGTGGCCTATTTCAAACAAAACAATACTTAATACAATGCGTCAATTTTGTCGTGAAAAATCACAACAATATAATGACCAACGAGATTACCCGGCAATAGAAGGGACAAGTCAACTTTCTCCTTATTTGGCTATTGGTGCAATTTCAGCAAAGCAATGTATTTTACGTTTGCACTTAGAAGCGCATAACCAATTAACTCAGGGACAAGAGATCTGGCTTGATGAATTAATTTGGCGTGAGTTTTACACTCATTTACTTCACTTTTATCCATTGTTATCTAAAAACCAAGCATTCCTAAGTTTTGATAAGTACATTCAATGGAATAACGATACCGATAAATTTGAGCAATGGTGCAAAGGCGAAACAGGGTTTCCTATTGTTGATGCCGCAATGAAACAACTCAACAATACTGGTTGGATGCATAATCGGTTACGCATGATCACCGCCAGTTTTTTAGTCAAAGATTTACACATTGATTGGCGCTGGGGCGAGCAGTACTTTATGTCAAAACTTATCGATGGTGATTTTGCGTCGAATAATGGTGGGTGGCAATGGTGTGCATCAGTAGGCTGTGACAGTACCCCTTACTTTCGTATTTTTAACCCAACAACACAAAGTGAACGCTTTGATAATAGTGGTATTTTTATTAAACACTGGTTACCAGAATTAACAGCACTAACAGGAAAACCACTGCACCAACCTAATAACAAGCCACTATTAAAACCGGATAATTATGTAAAACCTATTATTGAACATGCAATACAACGGTTAAAAACACTGGATATCTATAAAAGCGCCAAAGCTCAGGATGTTGCAAGTTAACCATACCAAGTATTATGATGGTCTCATCTGTTATTAAGAGTTGTATTAATTGATGTCTAAATCACTACCGTTAATTCTTGCTGGGCCTATTATTAGAAAATCGAGTGCGACTGAAGTCAACTTATGGCTAACGACTTCAGAACGCCTCGAAGGTCATACCCTAATTCAATCGGCAGATAATGCACTTGAGTTTATGATAACCGATCAGCAATGCATTCAAATCGGTCACCATGCGTGGGTTTATCTACTGCAATGCCAAGGAAGTTTTCCGGTAAATCAAGCTCTCGAATACGATGTCATCACTCAACATGGTGCATTATCTACTTTATTGCCTAATGCGCTTTATTCTAATGAATCTCTATTTTCATTTAGCATTAAAGACACTGCCTACTATGTCTTACATGGTTCATGTCGTAATCCTCATTACCCAAGCAAAGACAGCTTAGTTATTGCTAATCAACAACTGAAAACGCAAGCACTTAAAGACAGAGCCTCTTTATTGATGATGAGCGGTGATCAGATCTATGCAGATGATGTCGCAGGACCAATGCTAATAGCAATCCAACAAATCATTCCTCAATTAGGATTATTTGAAGAGTCGCTTCCTGATACCGAGATCCCAACAAGCACCTTACTCTATACTCATCAGCATAATCTTTATCATCGCGATAAAATTTTGCCGCACTACATTGATAATACTAATTTTCTTTCTCGCTGGAATGTATATAAGTCTCGTCCTATTTTTAGCTCCAGTGAGCATGAGAATCATCTAATAACCTGTGCCGAGTTCTTCGTCATGTATTTATTAGTTTGGTCGCCTACATTGTGGGAATGTGTAGATCTGCCCGCTTCTCTTCCTGATCCAGAAGGTAAATTGGATAAGAAATGGCACGCTTGCTGGAAAAAAGAAAAAACGATTATTTATCAATTTGTGCAAGGACTAAATGACGTCCAACAACTGTTTGCGCATATACCAACTTACATGATCTTTGATGATCATGACATCACTGATGATTGGAACTTAACCATTGGCTGGGAGAATGCCGTTAATGGGCATCCGCTAGCAACTCAAGTGATTGGCAATGGCTTAATGGGCTACTTTCTGTGTCAAGGCTGGGGAAATAACCCTGAACAATTTGATGACGAATTTTTAGAGAGTTTCCGTCAACTCTTTCGCCATTATAAGCATGAGCAGCATACGCAACTTATTAGAGATTTAACTCGATTCGAGCAATGGCATTACTCTATCCACACAATGCCTAAAATCGTAGTGTTAGACACTCGAACTCGTCGTTGGCGTTCTGAATCCAATACTAATAAACCGTCAGGTTTGATGGATTGGGAGGCGATGCTTGATTTTCAGCATGAGCTTATTGGACAAGAAGCCATTATCATTGTCTCTGCTGCACCTATTTTTGGAGTTAAATTTATAGAATCCCTGCAAAAAACAATGACTATGTTGGGGCAGCCTTTAGTGATTGATGCTGAAAATTGGATGGCTCACCCGGGATCTGCTAATACCTTACTGAGTATTTTAACCCATCCTAAAACACCACAGAACTTTGTGATTCTATCTGGTGATGTGCATTACTCTTTCGCCTATGACATTAAATTACGTCACAGTAAATCAAGCCCTGATATCTACCAAATTACTTGTAGTGGATTTAAAAACGAGTTTCCTAATGCCTTGCTTCGTTTTTGTGATTTTATGGACAGAGTGCTTTATAGCCCGCACTCTCCGTTAAACTGGTTTACAAAGCGTAAGAATTTATTAGTCACCAAACGAGATCCATCGGTCACAAATAACGATAAGCTAATTAATAAAAGTTCAATTGGGGAATTACGATTGGATGAAAAAGGCAAGCCGGAACAGATTTCGATTTTAACCGCAGAAGGAGAATCTATTTCCTTTTTGCCTAAATCAAGTGATTAAATCACCTAGTACTATTAAAAATAGTGAGAATTGAAAACATTAATTGTTGAGGGTAGTGTCAGAACCACTCTCAACCTCTATTGAGCTATGGAAGTATAGGCCCGCTTCAATTGCGTCTAGCCACTCTAATTCCACCTCTTCACGATACCTAGTTTTATCCAGGTAGTTTGCACTCATATTAATATCCTTATGTGAGTTCCAAGAACCCGATTATACGAGTCTTAAATTGCAATACTGTGACAGAGATAGAAGTTCCAATTCAAATCGCATCCCCACAAATGGTAATGATGATGATTAAAATTAAATTATCTCTCATTTTATCCTAATCTAGGGTCTTCTAATTCATTAATATAGAAAACCACTCACTTCGAAGAGGGGGAAAAGTGAGTGGTTTTGGTTTAGCGGCATATTTCATTTCAAGGTTTTTACTTATTTTCGGATAACAAGTACAACTTCACCTACTTGTATACCCCATTTATAAATTTCAGTTTGATTGATAACAACGCTATCTGAGACTTGATAAATCCAATCATCAAACTCGACTTCATAGTGTGAATCATCTACCTTTAGTATCATTGAGTATTTCCAATTAAGAGCATTCCCTACGCTTTTTCCATAAGCCGAATCAAGAATGTCACTGGCGATTCCTGTATATGAATTATTACCTAAATCTTGAATCACCCATGTTCGATCTTGTTCTTCACCATCATTAAATAGAAATTGCTCATCTAATGTTAATGTATCTCCGTTCCATTGAGCTTGAAGATCAACGGTAAACGTTCTTATCACCGTGCCACTGAAGTCTTTTACTATCCCTTCTGCTTTTAAATCACCTTGAAAAAAGGATTTCATTGAGAATTCAGGGGTTGTGTCTGCATAATCATTAATATCTTGAGAAGAACAACCTACCAATAGAATACTAAAAATAAATAGCACTATCTTTTTCATTATTGCTCTCCTATCAATTCAAGGCGTAAATCTGGATAAGTGGTCTTCTCTGATACCCAAATATCAAGGAAAAGTTGAGAGAAGTCTCGATTTGCTATTTTTCCAATAGGCTTATCATTTAAGAAAAATTGATTATTACCTACATCATCAATGGTAAAAACCAATTTATCTTCAGGTTTCACATCGGGAAATACCTGTTCTAATTCAATCAACCAAGAATCTAAATCAGGATGATTGATTGATTGCTCTTCCCATTGGTCTTTAGTCGCTTTAATTAGGTTTTCTTTTGTAATGTTACGATAGTATTCAATTTCAATGGCTTGTGGATATTTTCCATACACAAATTGACCTGAAGAGGTGAATAACTGAGCTTCATACACTGAGATTAAAAACCATGACAGCTCTGATTTACCACTGCTTTGTAAGCCTTGTAATGGTGCAGCGGTAACACTATTTAGTATTAATAGGCTTGCTATTGTGAGTATATTTATCAAACGTCTCATGATTCTTCCCCTCGTTATTTATTCTTGATCTTAAACGCCTTTGTATAATAATAAATACGGGTAGATTCACAGCCCAGATCACTCCAATTGAAAATAAAGTGATTTGATATGAATATGAGAAATCAACAGCGCCTAATCGATGACCTGCTAAATAGTTTAATGGACCCGCAATCGCACCAAGTAAAGCGATAAGTCCGAGATGAAAACGTGATAGCCATCCTAAACTGTGATTAATAGCAAAACCAAAATGACACCATAATAAAATTAGCCAAACTGGAATTAATGCATTATCCGGAAATTGATACACACCTGTAAATGACAATAACACATCACCAAATATACCTAACATCGAAATAAAAATGAGAAAATAAAAGTCTAACTTTCGTGTAGGCGATACCAAAAGATGGAGCAATATTGAAACAAGTAAGAAAGGAATAGCTTGTTGTTGATAAAGGATCACTGCAAACCAAATCAATTGAAACCAAACCGCATTAATGAGAGGAAAATAACGTAACATTGGAGCCTCCTACAATACCAACCTAAATAAGTTTGTTGCTAAGCGACTTATCCAGATTGGCATAAATATAAGTAATGATGAACTAACACACCCCATGTTGTGGTTTAGCTGCCACTAAATGCACAGTGCTGATTTTACGCTCTAAAAATCCACCTTCGCAGTAACAAAGATAGAACTGCCATAAACGAATAAAGTCATCGCCATAACCCATTTGTTTTAATTCACTATTCGCATCATCAAAACGCTCATACCAATGACGTAATGTTTTGGCATAATCTAAACCGATATCGTGTAAAGAAGTAATCACCATATCTGTATTTTGTGCGACTTTATTTGCCATCACACTAACCGAGGGTAAACATCCACCTGGGAATATATAGCGTTGAATAAAATCGACACTTTTACGATATTGATCATAGCGTTGGTCAGCAATCGTAATGGCTTGGATTAACATTTTCCCTTGAGGTTTAAGGTGTCGACTGCATACATCAAAGAAAGTGCTCAGGTATTCGTGCCCTACTGCCTCTATCATTTCTATCGATACTAATTTGTCATATTGACCTTCAAGCGTACGATAATCTTGCTTTAAAAGCGTAATTCGGTCTTCTAATCCTAAGGCTTTTACTCTCTGCTCTGCAAATTCATATTGAGCATCTGAAATTGTCGTGGTAGTAACATTTACTCCGTAATGTTGTGCAGCATAAATGGCTAATGCTCCCCAACCGGTACCAATTTCAAGTAGGGTTTCCCCTTCTTTGAGTTCAAGTCGCTCACAAATAGTTTGTAACTTAAATAACTGAGCTTCTTCTAAGTTAGCATCCGCATTCGGATAGATAGCACTTGAGTACAGCATTTCTTTATCAAGAAACGTTTTGTACATATCATTGCCTAAATCATAGTGCGCTAAAATGTTCTTTTTAGACCCTTCTTCAGTATTTTTATTACGTTTATGATTAATTAAGTCAAAGAACTGAACCAGTTTACTAAAACTGCTTTCTACTCTATCCAGAACGCCTTCTTCACGCCCTAGCACTTGAATTACTTTAGTTAAATTTGGACTCGTCCACCAACCTGCGACATACGCCTCACTCGCACCAATACCACCACCAAATAAGATTTTTCGGTACGCTTCCATATTATTAATTTCAACAACCGCTTCTAAACTCGATTGTGAGTTACCTAATGTAACTTGACCCAAGTCATCACTGATGGTTAATGAGGCTTGTGTCATTTTCCCTAAATAGTCCAGTAGCACTTTTCTAGCCATGCTATCAATCCAGTGTATTGATTTTATTTCTTGTTTCTGAATGATTGATGCATTTACCTGTTCATTAGACATTTTCATACTCCTTTATCTTTCAGGATGCGGCACAAATGGGATCCGTTTTAAACATAACTTCAGTGCCTGCCAATAAATTCCATATACTATCTTTACGGTCATCAAAGGAATAGAGATCACTTGTTGACGTATATTTGTCGAATTAAACTCTTTGCGTGTCATTGCAATCGTCGCATCAAATACTTTTTTCTGCTCTTCACCTAAGCCACGATTTTCTAGGTGTAGCGATAATCGCTTGCCTGGCGCTTTAATAAACCAATGATATTTCATATTCAGATCCAAAAAAGGCGATACATGAAAGGTTTTATCTATGATTTGCTCAGAGCCCATTTTTATTAAGTAATAGTGCGTTTGATTCCACGGTGTATTACTCACTTCAGCCAGTAAATCCGTCAATTCATCTTGTTGGTTATAACAGTAATAAAAATTAATTGGGCTAAAATAAAGCCCAAAACAACGAACCTGCCCAACAAAGAGCACTCGACCTTGGTTGTTATTTCCACCCAATTCACTCACTTTATTCCAAACCGATTGCTTTAAAGGCTCTTCTTTGTTGCCAAGATAATCAGAACGTCGAAAACTTAATGGAGCGAAACGTCCTTTTTTAAACCATCCCACCTGCTCTGTTTTTTCTAATTCATCCAAATCTAAAGCAACAAAGAACATCTGATAACTAAAGCTATGATCCTTAGTTTGAAATCGTCTGTGCCTTACATTGCCTTGATATAGACAGGAATTGATCATAAGCTAATTCCAAAACGCTGGCATACATCAAGCGCACTTTTTACACCATCTTCATGAAAACCGTTATACCAATAAGCGCCAGCAAAATGGGTATGGTGCCGACCACAAATTTCTTCTCGACGAGCTTGCGCTTCAATCGTATCAGTGTTGAACACTGGATGATCGTATTTGTATGAACCCAATATTTTATCTTTATGGATCAATGGAGAGTTATTTAACGTAACGCAAAAGGTGGTCTCTTGTGTTTCTAATCCTTGAAGAATATTCATATTATAAGTAACACTGGATGGGCTATGTTTATTACCTGTATCTAGGTGGTAATTCCAAGCCGCCCATGCACGTTTTTGTTTCGGTAACAGGCTTTCATCTGTATGTAATACCACTTCATTTTCTTGATAAGTGAGTTTACTTAGCACTATTTTTTCAGCGGTTGTAATATCACTTAACATTGCTAATGACTGGTCGCTATGACAAGCCAATACCACTTCATCAAAGTCATGCTTATCTTCACCATTTATCTCTAACGTCACGCCTCTAGGATTTCGAGTCACACTGGTTACTGGACTATTTAAATGAATTTTATCTTTAAACGTCGCAATCAGAGGTTTTATGTATGAATGAGAACCATTAGGGACCACATACCATTGAGGCCTATTAGCAATATCTAATAAACCATGATTATGGAAAAAACGAATAAAAAAATGTAACGGAAACGCTTTCATATCTTGCAAACTTGACGACCAAATAGCAGCCCCCATGGGTAAAATATAATGCTCAGAAAAATAGCTACTGTATTCATTGTGGTATAAAAAATCGCCTAACGTGCCGTCAATATCAAGTTCGATATGATCATCACTGTTATCCATACTCCATAGCTCTTTGCATTGTTTATTAAAGCGCAAAATCTCGCTGATTAAAGATAAAAATTTGGTATTAAACAAGTTCGCTCGTTGAGCAAAAAGCGTATTCAAATTATGCCCATTATACTCAAGCCCTGAGATAACATTTTTTACGCTAAAGCTCATTTCACTCTCTTGACCAGAGATACCTAGTTGAGTCAATAGCTCAATAAAATTTGGATAAGTTCGGTCATTAAAAACAATAAAACCGGTATCAATATCCCACTCTTTCCCTTCCGCTTTGACGCGTTTTGTTGCGGTATGACCACCAATATAATCATTTGCTTCAAATACTGTCACATCGTGCTCTCGTGATAATAAATGCGCACACACTAATCCTGAGATACCTGTACCAACAACTGCTATTTTTTTCATTATCGTTTCATCCTTAAAGCGAGCCAGTGCCAAATACGATCTGGGAGACTTCCCATTAAAATTAAGAAACTCGTAAATGGAAATGGAAAATGAATGTGTTTTTTATTTTTATCTATGCCGACCATAATATGCTCTGCGGCTTCATCAACCTCAATTAACATAGGCATAGGAAAATCGTTTTTATTTGTAAGCGGTGTTTTAACAAAACCCGGAGCAATAACGCTAATGGTGAATTTTTCAGGCGGGATATCTAATTGAAGCGACTTTGCCAAATAATGAATCGCCGCTTTACTTGAGCCATACGCTTCTGCTCGTTGAAATGGAACATAAGAAGCACTTGAACCCATTAATGCTAAGTGACCGCCCTGCTTCATTTTTGGTATTAACGCTTGTAAACAATAACCGACTGAAATGACATTGGTTGTGATCACTCGCTCAAATAGTGCCGCATCAAACTGAGTGGCGTCATCGATGTACTCACATGTTCCTGCATTGAGGATCACGGTATCAAGCATCTCAATCGTAGAAAGTGCTTCAATAATTGAATGACTGTCATCAAGATCAAAAACGACCTCAATTAAACTACCGTTGCCTTTTGCGGTCGTTAAGTATTCTGAATCAACATAACCAGAAAAGTTTCGACCACATGCATAAACCCGATAACCTTGTTTAAGGTATTTTTCTGTTAAAGAAAGCCCAATACCTGACGTTGCCCCTGTAATTAATAGTGTTTTCATGACTGCATTCTCTTTTTAATCAGCTTCACTGCTGAACCAAGAAGCGGTAAATGCTCATACAGCATTTGCCCCATGTCTAAGTAATCTCTGTGATAATACACTCTCTCATTAAATTTAATGTGTGAGGTACCGTCCACAGAAATACATTTCCCTTTACCTATTTTAGGATGGCTATACTCCATAGTCCAAAAAAGACTGGCTTCATTACCATTCTCTACAACATGATGAATATGAAATTTACAACCCAGAAGGTTTTCGTATAAATGCTCAAAATACTCAGTCAGCTTAGGAAGACCATCAATCTGATGGATAGCATCTGTAAATTGAATGTCATTGGAATAAATTTCAGGAAGACGATGAAGGGTTGAGCGATCTAACTCACCATAAAGTGATATGAATGTAGTAACAAAATTAGAGTGCTTCATGATGAAATGTCCTTATTAAACTTATGAAATACTACGTGGCAGTATTCAAAAAAGATCACTTCCTGTGATCTTTTTAGTAAAAGGAATTAGCTTGAATTCAGCCTTCTTACCTATATTTATATATTAGTACAATAAGTTACCTATCGGATTAAATAATTTACTTATTCCTTGGGTAAAATGCAGCGGCGCATTTTGCACTGTGTAGCATAAGCACCCATCAGTGGTTTTTGGACTATGCTCATGGGAGGTATCTAACCAAATGAAATCACCTTTATGATAATGCCCTGATTCATCCTCAAAACTACCATCTAACAGTAAGGTTAACTCAAAACCTTTATGGGTATGCGTAGGTATCACGCCACCAGCATTAATACGCAATAAGTTAGATCGTGTCGCCCCTTCTTCTATCAAACGAGCACGACTTACTGCCCCCATTTGATTCCACTTCATGTCTACATAGCGGGTTAATACACGGGGTAATTCATAATGAAAAGAGTCGATAAAAATATGCTCTGCCGACGGCTCTTTTAAGTAGCTAGTTTCAATGTCTGAATTTAATATCCCATCAAGAACTTGAGTAAAATCGATAGTCTTTACATTTACATCTACTGGCACTTGCCATGCTTTTGCTGCAAATTCTTGAGTCAATCTCTCAGATTTTAGCTTACAGTGTTCACATAAATCACAATGTAACGCCATACCAACAGCAAGAGACTCAGGTAAATCACCATCAACATGAGAACGTAATAATGCATCGCTAGGATGGTGGGTAATCTTATTCATGCTCATACTCCTGTCTTAGTTTGGTTAATGCTAAACGTAATCGTGATTTTATGGTTCCTATGGGTTCACTTAGTTGATCTGAAAGCTCTTGTTGAGTGAGTCCTTGTTCATAAAGCCCCTCTACCACCACTCTTTGGTTATAAGGGAGAACACTTACCGCTTTTTTTAACTTTCTTGTTTCTAGCCAATCAAGCTCTACACTTTCGACTTGCTTATCAAACAACGGCCACAATTCGTCACTAACTGTATCTTCTTTATTTGATTGCATTTTGCGCAACATATCAAAGCTATGATTACGCATTACCGTAAATATCCAGCCAGAGGCATTGCCTTTATTTTGGTTAAACAAGGTCGCTTTTCGCCACACGAGAGTCATCGTTTCTTGGACTAAATCCATTGCTAACGTTGGGTCATTGAATTTTTTTAATCCATACGCTCGAATTTTTGGTGCAAACCAAGAAAACAGCGCGGAGAATGCCTGTTTATCTTGAGATAAAGCGACCTCTTGTAACCAAATATCTAGCCTTGCTTTATCTTCTTCATCTGATTGCGTCTGTATTGGGTTCACTTGATTGCTAACCTCTACATAATGAGTTTGCATAATCATCTCCAAAGTTTTCATACTTTGTTCTACGATAATGCTAAAGAATTGGATCATTCTCGTTACTATAACACTGCATTTATTTTAAATATTATTGATTTTAATATATTTATCACAGTATCGGAAATAAAATAATCTCAATCCTGATAAGTAGTTGCTTAAATAATTACGCTACTTTGTCATCCTGCAGACTCACTAAATTAAGTTCAATAATATCTTCAATTGGCATTGGCCGATAAAAGAAAAAGCCCTGTATACAATTAATACCAAGTGATTTAACAAAATCAATTTCATTTTGTGTCTCAACCCCTTCAACAACAATCGAAGCTCCTGTAATTCGACCTAATTCAACAGCTAAAGAAAATAATTTACGACCTCTTTTAGTATCAATATTTAATAATAAAGAACGATCAATTTTCACTTTATCAAAATCAAAACGTGATAAATAAGCAATCGACGAATAACCAGAACCGAAATCATCCAGCGCAATAGTAATTCCTAATCCTCTTAATTTATTTAGCGTTTTCTTTGTCTCTTTTTCATCTTTAATTAATAGCTCTTCTGTTATTTCTAGCTCAAGTTGCTCAAAACGTAACGAACTTCTTTTTATTAATTGCGTCACTGTTGTTAAGAATGTCGGTACCAAAACCGTTTCTGGTGAAACATTTACCGATATCTTAAAGTCAGGATCATGAGCGTAATTGTTTGCAGTAGCAATCGCTTTTTCAAGCACCCAAAAATCCAATTCAGGCAGTAGCCCTAATTCAGAAAAAGAGTCAATAAATGTTGGGGGCGTTATATGCCCAGAGTAAGAACGGTGTCTAATTAATGCTTCTAAAGAAATTACTTTTTGTTTATCAACGTCGTATTGAGGCTGATAATAGAGAATAAAATCCCCCGTTTTATGCAGATGTTCTACCGTTTTTTGAGCTGCCATATTAATAGAAAAATGAGGAATGTAACTATTAGTAGCCTTCGTTGTATCTATCTTTTCTGAAGAAAAAAATCGTTCTGTTAACGAGTCTAAAGCTGCTCTTCCCATGCTCAACTTATCCATTCGCATAAAGAATGGATAATAAATAACGATACCAACCAATAATATAATGCACTGAAGAAGAGAGCCCGAGAGCGCACCACCAGTTCCTAAATACCCACCAATAATAGGTGGCGTCATCCAACTAACAACTTCCATTATTGGAGGAACAATCCCCCATAGCGTAGCAAAATATGCAATCAATAAACCAACAATAGGCACCAATAAAAATGGAATAATCATAATGGGATTAAACATAATAGGTAAACCATATAGTATGGGCTCGTTAATATTAAAGATACTCAGTAATAAGGAGGCTTTAGCTAGTGTTCTATATCCTTTATTTTTAGCAAATAACAACACACAGATAACTAAGCTTAATGTATTTCCTGCTCCGCCCATTCCTGTATAAAAATCATAGAAATTGCTGGTTAAAATAGGCATGGTTCTAACGCCTGCCTCAAAAAGAGCAAAGCTCTCTGATGTCACTCTAAATAATTCAATTTTATAAGATGCTAATATAACATGTCCATTTACGCCAATTGACCATAAAGTCCCTCTCATGAATTCATACACAATCCCATCAAAAAGTGACATAGGATCCAACTCAGGCATGGTAAAACTTAAATGTAGCGTATCAGAGATAAGATATTTCAAACCATAACTAATGCCTAAGCAAACAGAAATAACAATACAAACAGAAATAACAAGATGAATAGAACGTTCAACAACATTAGGTAAGTTTGTATCATTCAAAAAAGTTAACGATTGAAGGCGTTGATAACAAAAACAGACAACAATTGGTATAAAGATAGCAAATGGAAAATTAATAGGAATTATAGAACCTTCATGGAGTAACCCCCACTGAAGACAAATAATAAAATACAATAAAATAGATGCAGTGATAATCGCAACCACTGGCTGTCGATGAAGTGTCGCTAGGTATTGAGAGAAAAAAACGGTGAGTAAAACAGGAAATAATTGTACAAGAATAGAACTGATCATACTCAATTCTTTACTCACTCTTGTCCATTCAAAAAAATCAGCTCCATTTGAAGCTAATAAAGAAAAAGAAGACATTAAAGAGACAGGAAGTAACGTAATAAATACGTTACTAATCCCTACAAGATATTTATTCGCAGGTAGATTTTTCATTAAATAGGCAAACACTACGACTCCTTAATAAATTAAACTTAAACTTAAATGCATAATATATGTTATGATAAGTTTTAGCACTTAATTTTATGCTGAAACCTTATCTTTCATCAAAATATGTATAAACATATTTGGTTTGTCATTAAATAAATAATTATATTAATAACTTATTTGGTAATATTTAAAATAATTAACAGGCTGACTTTAGTTATATCCTATTTCACTTTTATATATTGCAGCTAATAACTCTTTATTGTATTATTATCAATACAATAAAGAGTTATTCCAAGTAATATTTAACTAATTTAAGTATCACAAAATAACTATTAATTTACAAATATGTAAAACCACATAATTACGAGTAACTAATGAACAATGCCATTAACTATCTTATTGCTATTTTTATCGCTATTAGCTCTTCTTCTGTATATGCAAATATTGAAGAATTGATTATTGGTGGCACTGGAAATGGACTCGGTGGAATTAAACTTATTAGTAAAGAATTTATGAAAAAATACCCTACCATTAAAGTTAAAGTTCTCCCAAGTTTAGGTAGTGGTGGTGCAATTAAAGCGATTAAATCTAACGCTATTCAACTTGGTATTCTTGGCAGAGACTTAAAACAAAAAGAAAAAAGAAATGATCTTCAAATAATAAAATACGCATCTACCCCAACTATTTTTTCTGTAAATAAAAACAATACGATTAACGATATTACAACAAGTGAAATTACTGATATTTACTCTGGGAAAAAATCAGTATGGTCAAATGGCACTATTATTCGTCCAATTTTACGCTCTGAATCAGATTCTAATACAGAAGAATTAAGAGCTCTATCAATCAATACAAGCAAAGCTGTCGATATTGCCAATAAACAAAGTGGCTTACCTTTTGGTTTAAATGACCAAGATACCGCAAATAAATTAGAAGACATTCCTGGTAGCTTTGGTATGTCTACACTTGCATTAATGCTGACAGAAAATCGCAATATAAAAGCTTTACGCTTTAATGGAATAGAGCCCACACCTGAAAACTTTGCCAATGGTACCTACCCACTTGGAAAAGAATTTTTCACCTTAATTAAAATAAATAACAACACTACTGCAAAACTATTTATTTCATTTTTAAGATCAAGTGAAGGTAGATTAATATTAGAAACATCTGGGCATTATGTAATTTAATTTTATGATTAATGTAAATATTGAAAACGATCAGTTAACATTGGTTTTTGTTCAGCGTGTTGGCATATCCATATCTATCCTCATCGGCGTAATTGTCTCATTAGGCTTTTTTTTCATGTCTTATAATAGTTTTATTTATGACCTAAATTTCAAAACTAAAATAAAAGCATATACATTGGAAAAATTAGTTATTGAAAGTCCTCAATACTGGTATTTCTCAGAAGGTCGCATTGAAGGTATTTTAAAACGAGACCCTTTCTTAATCGAAGATGAATGGGCAGAAGTAATACTAATAAATGATGAACAAATAATGAGTGTCGGCAGCACTCCAAATATATTCTATATTGAAACATCTCATCCGATCAAAGATCTGAATAAGGTTGTTGCATATGTTCGAATTCAGAGCCCAGTAACTGAACTTATCGATGATTTCTTTTTTATGTTATTGATCTGTTTTTTATTATCAGAGTCTATATGGATTATAATAAAATATATACCTTTAAAAGCCTTAGAAAAAGCAGAAAATGATACAAAAGAAGCGGTTAATCTTGCTTTAACAACATTAAATACAGTTGGTGACAGTATTATTACTGTAAATAATCAACTTCAAATTACTTATGTCAACTCTACCGCTCAAAAACTACTCGGGCTACCATTAACGACACTTGTTGGTAAAAATCTTTCCGAGACTGTTGTTTTAATTAAATTAAATTCGAAAAAAACCGTAACATCATCATTAATCAATGCTATGTCATTAAAAAAAGAAGCGTCTTGCGAAGGAAATAGCTTTATCCTCAATACTAATGGATCCTCTATTGCTATTGAGGAACGTTCAACGCCTATTTTATCATCAAGTGGCGTTTTATTAGGCGGCGTACTTTGCTTACGTGATGTATCCGATAAAAGAGCTTATATTGATAAACAGATCTGGGAAGCTACTCATGATTCTCTTACTGGATTAACAAATCGTAGAGAGTTTGAACGAAAATTAAGCTTATTTGTTCAAGATGCAGTTATAAATAAAGCAACTCATACGCTATGCTATATCGATCTTGACCGATTTAAAATCGTAAATGACACCTGTGGTCATCTTGCCGGTGATCAATTATTAATTAAACTATCAAATATTATGCAGTCTTTCGCACAAAAAACCGATTGTATTGCTCGTGTTGGTGGTGATGAATTTGCATTCATTTTCAATAATTGCAATATAGAACAAGGTGAGAAAAAGGCCGATATTATTCTCAAAGCCATAAAAGATTTTAATTTCTATTATGACAATCATTTATTCCATGTCGGTTTAAGCATTGGTATTACTGAAATAAATTTCGCATCAGAAAATGCGATTACGGTACAGAAAGAAGCTGATTCTGCTTGTTATTGGTCAAAAGAACAAGGAAAGGGACGAATATCTCGCTATTTAATCTCCGATACAGAGCAAAAAAATAGACGCGAACAAATCAGCTGGGTTTCCCGCATTAACAATGCACTCAAAGAAAATCGATTTACTTTGTATTATCAAAGTTATCGATCACTTAATGGCGATTCCTGTAATTTACACATAGAAGTATTAATTCGAATGATAGATGAATCAGGGGATATCGTCATGCCTGCTAGTTTCTTACCGACCGCAGAACGATACGATAAGATGTCATCCATTGACCGTTGGGTTATTACGCATGTTTTCTCTAGAATAGAGGATATATTACATATGTTTAATAAAGAAAAAATGACGATTAATATTAACTTATCTGCACTATCTATAAGTGATAACTGGCTATTTCCATTTTTAAAAGACATGCTCACTCAACATAATGTTGATCCTAAATTAATCTGCTTTGAAATAACAGAAAGTAGTGCAGTTAAAAATTTAGATACCGCTATTGAGCTAATTAAACAATGCCAATCACTCGGATTTAGATTTGCACTCGATGACTTTGGGACAGGAACAAGCTCTTTTAGTTACCTACATAAACTACCCGTTAACTATCTAAAAATTGATGGTAGTTTCATTCGTGATATTGAAACAGATCCTATTGCTTATGCTATGACTAAAGCAATACACCAAATTGCTAATCAATTAAATAAACAAACAGTTGCTGAATTTACAGAAACAGAAGAATGTATATCTCTACTTAAAGAGATAGGTATTAATTATGCGCAAGGTTATGCGGTATGTAAGCCGACGCCTTTGTTTCCTGATATTCTATGCATTAAGTAACTCTACCAATGACTTACAATTTTAATAGTAAACTAAGTTGATGCCTGTAACACTATTAACAATTTTAATATTATGAATGAATATTTATATTGATTTTAAACTGAATATTCGTACTCTGTTTTTCTTATCTCTCAATTAGAACGCACAAATGAATATTGCAATTTTATGGGCTTTTATCCCTACCTTTTTCTTTGTTTCTATCACTCCTGGTATGTGTATGACATTAGCCCTTAGCTTAGGTATGAGCATTGGCTATAAACGTACACTTTGGATGATGATGGGAGAGTTAGTTGGCGTCGCTGTTGTAGCTGTCGCTGCTGTCTTAGGCGTCGCTGCCATTATGCTAAATTACCCATGGCTATTTACTATGTTTAAAGCCATTGGGGCAAGTTACCTTGCTTATATTGGGATCCAAATGTGGCGCTCAAGAGGCAAATTAGCGATGAGTGCTGAACAAACAGAAGCACCTAAAGGTAAAGATTGGGATTTAGTCGTACAAGGCTTTGTCACCGCGATAGCAAACCCTAAAGGTTGGGCTTTTATGGTTTCATTACTTCCTCCATTTATTGATGGAAGTAACCCTATCGGGCCACAATTAGTTGCTCTTGTTTCTATTATTTTAGTATGTGAATTTTTATGTATGACTCTTTATGCTGTGGGTGGAAAAGGTCTTAAGCGTGTTCTTGGTCATTCTAATAACGTAAAGATAATGAATCGTATTTCGGGTAGTTTGATGATTGGTGTCGCTATTTGGTTATTTGCAGGGTAATAAAGCAGATTAATGATATCTAAATGCGATCATACTGAAGGTCGCTTAATTTTTCATTACTTCTGCTAGCATATCCAGTTCTTCATCAGTAAGAAGGGCATTCTCTGATTCAGCTTTTACTGCTACTTTCTCTTCTAATGTTTTAGCGACCGCATATTGAAGACTACGCAACTGGTATATTGTGAGTTCGTTTAACTCGCTCTTTGATGTTTCTATATTAATCATAAAAAACCTCGTATGTATTACGTTTAATCTCAACAGTGTAAAGAATAGTTCCCTTTCCCCTACACTTTGTCAGACAAATGTTAAAGTTAAAAGTTGCAAAAATAAGTTATAATAATCACATTGCTGTTTAATGGAGAAAGCTAATGCGCATTCAAGTAGATACTCATACCCATACCTACGCTAGTGGCCATGCTTACAGTACAATCAGTGAAAATGCGTTTTCTGCCTCTCAACTTGGTTTGCCTATGTTTTGTACTACAGATCATGCCTCACTAATGCCAGGCGCTCCTCACTATTGGTTTTTCAGTAATCAAAGAGTCTTACCCCGCTTTCTCCATGGTGTTGCTATTATAAGAGGTTGCGAAGTGAATATCCGCAATATAGAAGGTGATATTGATATCCCACTCTCTGTCGATCAAAACCTTGATTGGGTCATTGCTAGTTTCCATGAGCCTGTTTTTCCTCCTCAAAATAAAGAAGTTCATACACAAGCTCTTTTGAATATTATTCAATCAGGTCGAGTTGACGCTTTAGCTCACCTTGGTAATCCTAATTTTGATTTCAATTTTGAAGAAGTGATTCAATGTGCTGTCGAGCATAATGTTGCTATTGAAATAAATAACACATCGTTGAAAGGCTGCAGCCGAGTTGGCAGTATTGAACGTTGCTATGAGATAGCGAGAACCGCAAAAGAATTAGGTGCGTTTATCACCACCGGCAGTGATGCTCATTTTTGTGCAGATATTGGAAAGTTTGAAGAGGTAGAATTACTTATTGATACCGTAGGCTTTCCTGTAGATAAAATGATTACTCATACACCTGAGCAGTTTTTAAGCTTTCTGGCCTTGCGTGGACGTGAATCAATTGAAGAATTTGAGGCACTAACTTAATAATCTTATAGCCCAGTCTCCCTCTTGCACTATTTTAAAACGAACCTAGATAATAGAATACCTAATTAATGAATTATTATTTAGATTTGCATAAAACACAAGCATAAAAAATGGCAGCTTACGAATAAGCTGCCATTTTATTTTCTAACAAGATTAGTTAAACTAAATTAGCCTTTTAAACCTTGTTTGATTAGGTGTTCTTCGTATGTACCGTGGAAATCGTTAACGCCATCTTTTGTGATTTCGATAATGCGTGTTGCGATTGAAGATACGAACTGACGGTCATGAGATACAAACATTAATGTGCCTTTGTAGTTCTCAAGCGCCAAGTTCAATGCTTCGATAGATTCCATGTCCATGTGGTTTGTTGGTTCATCCATTAATAGGATGTTTGGTTGTTGCATAATCAACTTACCAAATAACATACGACCTTGTTCACCACCAGAAATCACTTTAACTGATTTCTTGATATCGCTTTGAGAGAAAAGCATACGGCCAAGAATACCACGAACAACTTGCTCGTCATCGCCTTCTTGTTTCCACTGTCCCATCCAATCCAATAGATTTAGATCTTCAGCGAAATCATGTCCGTGATCCTGTGCGTACATACCAATATTGTTGTTCTCAGACCATTTGATCATGCCTGACATTGGTTCCATTGCACCAGCAAGCGTATTCAATAGTGTTGATTTACCAATACCATTCTCACCGATGATCGCAATGCGCTCACCCACTTCAACCATCAAGTTAACGCCGTTAAGCAAGATGTTTTCGCCGTAACCTTGCTTTAGACCTTCAACTTCTAATGCATTACGGAAAAGTGGTTTTTCTTGGTCAAAACGAATGAACGGAGATTGACGGCTAGATGCTTTAATCTCTGTAAGTTCAATTTTATCCAAACGCTTCTGACGAGAAGTCGCTTGTTTCGCTTTTGATGCGTTTGCAGAGAAACGGCTTACGAACGTTTGTAAGTCAGCTATTTGTGCTTTCTTCTTCGCATTGTCTGCTTGAAGTTGCTCACGAGCTTGTGTCGCTGCTGTCATGTATTCGTCGTAGTTACCTGGGAATAGGCAAATATTTCCGTAATCCACATCAGCCATGTGTGTACATACTGAGTTCAAGAAATGACGGTCATGCGAGATGATGATCATTGTACAGTTACGAGCAAGAAGAATGTCTTCTAACCACGCAATTGTATGCATATCTAAGTTGTTCGTTGGTTCATCAAGAAGCATGATATCTGGTTCAGCGAATAGAACTTGTGCTAGTAAAACACGAACTTTAAGACCAGGAGCAACTTCGCTCATTAAGCCAAAATGCAGTGATTCAGGAAGGCCTAAACCTAATAGAAGTTCACCAGCACGAGCTTCAGCTGAGTAGCCATCCATTTCACCGAATTCAGTTTCTAAATCACCAACACGCATGCCATCTTCATCTGACATTTCAGGTAAAGAGTAGATACGATCACGTTCTTCTTTTACTTTCCACAGTTCTTTATGACCCATGATTACGGTATCAATTACTGTGTACTCTTCAAATGCAAACTGATCTTGACCTAATTTAGCCATACGTTCATTTGGATCTGTTGAAACTGTACCGCCAGACTGTTCTAACTCACCACCTAAGATCTTCATAAAGGTAGATTTACCACAGCCGTTCGCGCCGATTAAACCGTAACGGTTACCGTTACCAAACTTAACAGAAATATTTTCAAAAAGAGGCTTATCGCCAAATTGCATTGTGATGTTAGCAGTCGTTAGCACAGTACATTCCAATTAGTTATTCAAATAGACATAAAAAAGCTGGCCCGTACGTCCAGCTTTTCAAATTTGCGCTGATTATAGCAGCATTTGTGATTTACATCACTTTTTATTCTGCCTTATTATTTATCAACTACTTACTTCAACATACTTAACGATGAAACGGACTGCATACTGTGCAATCTAGGCTATTATTCGATACTATTGAATGCAGGATAATCAATGTAACCAAGTTCGTTACCACCAAACAACGTCGCGCCATCCAACCCTGAAAATTCATAATTATTCTCAAACTTCACAGACTACTATTAACAAAAAAGGCTCAAACCTAAGTCTGAGCCTTTTAATGTAAATGGGTAATTACTGAGCTATTACAACAATTCAACCGATTGTTGAGCGATCACATATTCTTCGTTGGTTGGGATAACCATGGCTACTGCACCAAGCATCTCAGATTTAGCAATAACTCCATCAGCACCAAAACGAGCGCCTTCGTTACCTGCAACATCTTCAACAAAACCAAGGATTTTAAGGTTGTTTAAGATCTCACGACGGATAGGTAATGAGTTCTCACCGATACCACCAGTAAAGATGATGCCATCTAGCGAATCTAATGCTGCAAGGTATGATGCTACGTATTTAGCAACACGGTAAGTAAATACTTGGAAAGCAAGAGTCGCGCCTTCGTGGCCTTCTTCCATAGCTTCTAAAATACCACGAGCATCACTTGTTAAACCAGATACACCCAAGAAACCAGACTCTTTATTTAGAGAATTAAATACTTGCTCTTGTGACCAGCCTTTCTTCAATAAGTACTCAATGATGCCTGGGTCTAAATCACCACAGCGTGTACCCATCATTAAGCCAGAAAGCGGAGTGAAGCCCATTGATGTATCAACACTGTTACCATCTTTAATTGCACAAACTGATGCGCCATTACCTAGGTGAACAGAGATAAAGCTAGATTCTTCGATTGGCTTGTTGATCATCTTCGCGGCTTCGCGGCTTACGAAGTAATGACTTGTACCATGGAAACCGTAACGACGCACACCAAAATCAGTATATAGTTCTTTAGCAATAGCACCTGTGTATGCACGCTTTGGCATAGTTTGATGGAAAGCTGTGTCAAATACCGCAAATTGAGGAAGAGAAGGGAAGGCTTCAACAGCAGCTCGGATGCCAACAGCACCCGCTGGATTATGTAATGGAGCTAAATCAGATAAACTTTCAATCTCTGTCGTAACTTCTTCAGAAATACGTACTGTTTGAGTGAATTTCTCACCACCATGAACAATACGGTGACCAATAGCAACGATGCCATCAGTAAAACCTAGTTCTTCTGTTAAGCCCACCAATTTACCAATGGCAATTTTATGGTGGTTTTCTTCGCCTTCAATGGCGATTTCAGTTTTCTGTCCCTGATACTTCCAGCTCATACGAGCATCTTCCAAGCCGAAACACTCACCTAAGCCGCTTAAAACTGCTTCACCAGAAACAGAATCGATTACAGCAAACTTTAGTGAAGAGCTGCCTGAATTGATAACTAATACGTATTCGTTGTTCATCATTATTCTCTTTTTATAAACTGTAGGTTACACATATATTTGTGTCTTTATGTAACACTCCTATTATTCAACTTTTTTTTAATTATTCAACTTTTGTTTTTATTACAACTCATCTTTTCCATTCTAACTTGTTTTAGATCAAAATCTACACAAAGACTATAAGTCTTACTTCTCATTAACAGGGATTATAAAAATTACGTTATATTTTAAATAACATTCATTGAAGTTATTTCTTTAAATACTATAATCACACACCTTTAATTTACCACTTTTGTAATAAAAATGAATGTTTTAATTTGTGATGATTCTACTGTTGCTCGCAATTCTTTAGCCAAGAATATCCAGAAAACAGAAAATATAACTCTCCTTTATGCTAAAGATGGTAGAGAATGCTTACATATTTTACAGTCTCATCCTATTGATGTGCTTTTTCTTGATCTTACGATGCCTATCATGGATGGATTTCAAGTCTTAGCCTCTCTACCCGTTAATACTTACGCCACAAAAAGCATTGTTATATCAGCTGATATTCAAAAAGAAGCCAAACAACGCTGCTTTGATCTTGGTGCACATGAGTTCATAGAAAAACCCTTTAACCCAGAAGTAATTGCTAATATTCTTCACAAATATAGCATTCCTGTTATCTCAGAGTTACTCCACCCCCAAGTTAAATTTACTCTAACCTCTTCGGAACTCATCGCTAATATTAAAGAGATCAGTAATATTGCTTTAGGAAAAAGCGCAGCGCTCATTTCAGAACAATTTGATCATTTTATTGATATGCCACTGCCTAACGTTGCCTCTTTACACCATTCAGAATTACAAATGACACTGCAAGATATTGTGAATAACTCTGAATATCGTGCCATTTCACAACGGTTTGTGGGTAATGGTATCAATGGGGAAGCTTTGGTCTGTTTACACGGAAATGATCTTACTGAGTTACTCAGTATCGATAAGGGTGACGAACAAATAACCACAAATGAAGCGATTTTAGATATTTCAAATCTTTTAGTTTCTTCATTTTTATCTTCTTTCAATAAACAGTTAGATATCGAAATTTCTTTACGTCAACCCATAGTATTAGAAACAGAACAATTAAAAGTGGCATTAAAAGAGAGTCACTCCTTTTTACACAATTATGATAGCGATATTTTTACGATTGAATTTGTCTATTCCGCAGAAACTTTAGATCTAAAATGTGATGTCACTTTTTTGATGGATAACGAATCACTTATTGCCATTAAATCAATTCTAGAGAGCGTATTATAATGAACAACAATATGAGTGACTTTCATTGGGCGATGCAGGTTATCGCTGATTTAGATGCAGGATTGATCGTGTTAGACCAAGATTATCGAGTCTGTGCTTGGAACGCTTTCATGCAATCCTACAGTGGGATAACATCAGATAAGATCTTAGGCAATGTCATTTTTGATATCATCCCAGACTTACCTGAAACTTGGCTCAGAAAAAAAGTAAATGCATCTTTTAAACTCAATACCCGTGGATTCTCTTGCTGGGAAGATAGACCGTATTTATTCAAATTTAAAAATTTCACACCCATCTCAAACAGCTTAACAGAGATGCGCCAGAATATTACCTTCTCCCCCCTAACCTCATTAAATGGGCAAGCCTCTCATGTAAGTTTAGTGATTAGTGACGTCACTGATATCGCTAAAAACAAGCTGCATTTAGAACAATCGAATCAACAACTCTCAACACTAAGTAAAACTGACGGTTTAACTAAATTATTCAACCGTGCGTATTGGGAATCGAGTTTACAACGTGAATTTAAACAAGCAAAAATATCTGGCCATACATCTTCTTTAGTGATTTTTGATATTGACCATTTTAAGAAAGTCAATGACACCTATGGTCACACAGTTGGCGATGATGTCATTCGTAACGCAGCTGATTTATTACGTAAAACATCACGAAATACTGATATTTGTGGACGTTATGGTGGGGAAGAATTTACTGTTATTCTGCCTGGAACGAATGCTGAACAAGCCTTATATTTTGCAGAACGATTACGTAAACGTATTGAAGAAGTAACCGTAAAGTGCGAAGACATACACGTCAATTATCAAATCAGCTTAGGTATTTGTGAGCTATCAGCCACTCATGAAGATTATTTAAGTTGGTTAGAGATGGCCGATAAAGCCCTCTATTATTCAAAAGATCACGGTCGTAACCAATCAACTATTTACCACCCCGAGTTGGCATGATCCCCCAACCTTTCGCCTCTCACTCCACACCACAACACCAGATGTTCCAGATAGAAAAAAGCCTAAGTGAAAACACTCAGGCTCTGATTACAAGAAGTAATGTCGCGTCCTGCAACAATCACCCAGCTATGCGTAATGCCAATACTGCGCTGAACACTTTACCGATCGGCGACCAAACCATCATAAAGCTCTTGACGCAAATGGACCCTGCCCAAAAATGTATGGGTCCGTATAATTATCGTTATCCTTTCACACCACCGGCTGTCAAACCACCCACAAGGAACTTCTGAGCAAGTAAGAAAACCAATGTAATAGGTAACGCGGATAATACTGCAGCGGCCGCAAAATCACCCCATAAGTAGTTCTGAGGGTATAAATATTGTTGCATACCTACTGCTAATGTGTACGAGTTTACATCAGAAAGTAACAAAGAAGCTACCGGAACCTCCGTTATTACCCCAATAAATGACAAAATAAAGACAACCGCTAAGATTGGAACCGATAATGGTAATAATACTAAGCGGAATGCTTGCCATGGTGTTGCTCCATCTAATGCTGCCGCTTCTTCTAATGAATTATCAATGGTTTCAAAATATCCTTTGATTGTCCAAACATGTAGCGCAATACCACCTAGGTAAGCAAAGATAAGACCACCATGTGTGTTTAGCCCTAAAAACGGAATATACTGCCCTAATCGGTCAAACAGTGCATACAAGGCAACCAGAGCCAAAACTGCTGGGAACATTTGAAAAATCATCATTCCTTTAAGAATCGTCTCTTTGCCTTTAAAGCGAAGGCGAGCAAACGCATACGCACTGGTGGTTGATAGCACCACAATTAATACTGAGCTAATTGCCGCTACTTTTACCGAGTTCCATAACCAAGTTAATACCGGGAATGGCGGTTGTGTCGTTGACCCATCAGCGTGCTCTACAGCAATCCCTAGAGCCAACTTCCAATGCTCTAATGATGGGTTTTCAGGAATAATGCTCCCTGTTGCAAAGTTACCCTCACGAAACGAAATGGTGATAACCATCAGGAGCGGGAAAATAATCATCGCTAGGAAAATCCACATAGCGACATGAGTTGCCCATATACGATATTTTAAGTTTTGTCCTTGAACCATTGCCATATCAATGACTCCCTAAGTATTTGATAATTTAGTGAAACGTAGGTTCAGTAACGCTAAGCCACCAACCAATAAGAAAATAAGCGTTGCAATTGCACTTGCTAAACCAAAGTCTTGCCCACCACTGCCTTCAAACGCAATTCGATAGGTGTAACTTACTAATAAATCGGTATAACCTGCTGGCTCTGTAGTGCCAATCATATTTGGACCACCTTTAGTTAGTAGTGCAATCATTACAAAGTTATTGAAGTTAAAAGCAAATGCCGCAATCAATAGTGGCGTTAATGGCTTAACCATCATTGGCACCGTAATATTAAAGAAGTTTTGAATAGGTCCTGCGCCATCAATCGCAGAGGCTTCATACAAGTCTTCAGGGATCGATTTCAACAAACCCATACATAAGATCATCATATAAGGAAAACCCAACCACGTATTAACAATCAACACCATCACTTTTGCGGTAAATGGGTCAGAGAACCAATTCGGCTGAATACCAAACATGCTATCAAGCAACATATTGATTTCACCAAAGCTTTGGTTAAAGAGACCTCGGAAAATCAAAATAGAAATGAACGCAGGAACCGCATAAGGAAGAATTAACAGAAGGCGGTAAACTGCACGGCCTTTTAGCTCTTCCCATTGCACTACAGCAGCAAGAACTAAACCTATTGCCAACGTAAAAACAACGGTACAAGTTGCAAAAATAACCGTCCAAATAAAGATACTAATGAAAGGTTCTTTAATGCCATCATCTTTCCAGATGCGTTCAAAGTTCGCCGCACCAACGTTTACCACAAATCCAGGAGAAATAGGGTCACCAATAAACACATCGTTATCATTAACTTCTTGATAGAACCCAGTATCATGATTTGGTTTAAAGTACGTTTCTGTTTTGTTGTTATAAAGCGTTTCACCATCATCTTGCAGAACAAATAAAGGCCCCACCGCGGCAAATTTACGTAAACCACTCATTTGAATTTCTTCTCCTGACGGAAGAGAAAGCGTAATAAGATTTAGATTTGGGCGTTTTGCAATGATTTCTTTAATTTTTGCTTTTTTGCCTTTTACAACTTCAACTGCATTTAACGCTAAGTCACGTTCAACCGCATCAGATAAGTTAAATGCCTCAGTAGCAAAAAGTTGACCTGCATCTTTAATGGTTAAGGCATAGCCATTGCCTTGGTTCATTAATTGAAATTTATAACTTTTTCCACTTTGGAATGTTTTGGATAAATGAACCGATTGTGCCCGCTCTAATGTGACTTGATTTGTTGCACTGTAGTTTGTAAATGCAAGCCCGATAGTATAAACCAAAGGGAAAATAATGAATAAAATCATGCCTGCGATACCCGGAAAGGTGTATCTATGAGCGTAATTTTTTTTACTGCCAAACACATAAACAGCTAACGATGTTAATACCAACGTTAATATTGCAAATGCAGTTTCACCACGAGAATACATAAGTACGCAGACATAACCATTTATCGCAGCAATGGCAGACAAGAATCCCCATTTTACTAATGATTTATAATTTGTGTGCGAAGCGACTGCTGTTGTCATAAGCTCCAAGACCTTTTAAAAAATACCAACCTAGTAAGCCAATTAATGCTGCTAACAAACTTACTACGATGGGTATATTGAGGAAATTTATTCCTTGAAAGAGAGGAGAAACCAACGCTTCTCCTCACTCTTTTTATTGTTACTTAGTCATACGCTGTTCAGCAGCACTTAATGCTGCATCAATAGTTTGACGACCATCAACCACATTACCAATGGCTTCTTCCATGCTGTACCAGAACGTTGTGAACTGTGGAATGTTTGGCATAATTTCACCATTCATTGCGTTATCCATCGTTGCCGCAATACGAGGATCATTACCTAGTTCTTCTTGGTAAGAGTTAAGTGCTACCGCACCTAGTGGCTTATCATCATTCAAGTTTTTTAGGCCTTCGTCTGTTAACAAATAACTTTCAAAGAATTCAACAGCAAGATCTTTATTTGGAGAAACCGCACTAATACCACCAACCCAAACACCAACAAATGGCTTAGATGCTTGACCGTGGAACTTCGGTAACGTTGTTACACCATAATCGATGCCTGCTTTTTCTACGTTCGCCCAGCCCCAAGGACCGTTGATCATCATAGCTACATTGCCTTTAACAAATTCAGATTCTGCTACCGAGTAATCCATATCTGCTGAAATAGTTTTCTCTTTTACCATGGTCTCGATAAAGCCCATTGCATCTTTAACGCCTTTTTGGTCTACGCCGGCATTCTTAACATCGTAACCTTCTGCTGTTTTCTTAAAGGCGTAACCACCATCAGCTGCTAGCAGAGGCCATGTAAAGTAGGCACCACCACGTAAAGGCCACATGATCGCTTTCTGACCATTTTTCATTAACTCTTTATCTAACGCTGGAATATCTTCCCAGTTTTTTGGCGGTGTCTTTACTAACGCTTTGTTGTAGATAAGAGATACAGATTCAATTGCGATTGGGTAAGCGATTGTTTTGCCTTTGTACTCCACGGCATCCCATGCAAAATCAACAATTTCAGATTTTAACTCTTCTGATGGCTTAATTTCTGCCAACAGACCTGCCTCTGCAAAACCACCAAAACGGTCATGCGCATAAAATATAATGTCTGGACCATCGCCTGCCGCTGCTACTTGAGCAAATTTCTCTTCGGCTTTGTCAGGAAAAGCAACGGTAACCTTAATACCTGTATCTTCTTCGAATCGTTTACCTATTTCAGCCATACCTTCATAAGATTTATCACCAGTAACCCAGATTGTGAGTTGACCTTCTTCGATTGCAGCAGAAGCGTTAATTGAACCAAGAGCTGCCATTGTGCATAGCGCGACAGTACTGAGGACTTTTTTCATTGTGAATCCTTCCTTTATAATAATTAACGAATCATCCGTAGGGTTGAAATAAAAATAGATGATGATTCAATTTTCAGAATGTATTTTCATTAATAAATCGCCTAAATTCATCCTCCTACTCCCTACGCCCTTTAAACACTCCGCAAAAATCGTGATCTCAATCAGGATAAGAGCTGCTCAATCTCACAAAACAAACGCAATATGAGACCGGCTTCACATTGAAATTTAAAAAAACTTTGAACTCCATCCATATTTCCCAAAAATGTGACCTAAGTACTCCTCCCCCCTACTCCCCCAAAAAAAAGAGATAGGAGGAGGATGACGTAGCGCCACTTTTGCTTAAAAATGGCACCATAAAGCGAATAGCTAACATTATTTAAAATTAAATGAGGATAGACACAATGACGAGTGTCACTTTACGCAACGTTTGCAAATCCTACGGCGACGTTAAAATTTCGAAAAATATTGATTTGGACATTAATTCTGGTGAGTTTGTTGTTTTTGTTGGTCCATCAGGCTGTGGTAAATCAACCTTATTACGCTGTATTGCGGGTTTAGAAGATATTACTTCTGGCGACCTGTATATGGGTGACAAGCGTATGAATGACGTTGAACCATCTAAACGTGGTGTCGGCATGGTATTCCAATCTTACGCACTTTATCCACATTTGAACTTATTTGATAATATGTCTTTTGGTTTGAAATTAGCGAAAACAGATAAAAGTGAGATAAAAAAACGTGTTGACCATGCAGCAGACATTCTGCAATTAGGTCATTTATTAGAGCGTCAACCTAAAGCGCTTTCTGGTGGTCAACGTCAACGTGTTGCTATTGGCCGAACTCTGGTTTCTCAACCTGATGTATTCCTTCTGGATGAGCCATTATCTAACTTAGATGCAGCATTGCGTGTTCAAATGCGCATCGAAATTGCCAAACTGCATAAGAAATTAAACTGCACTATGATCTACGTGACACACGATCAGGTAGAAGCAATGACAATGGCTGAAAAAATTGTCGTGCTAGATGGCGGTTATGTTTCTCAAGTTGGCGCTCCATTAGAGCTTTATCACTACCCAAAAAATCGCTTTGTCGCGGGCTTCATTGGCTCACCGAAAATGAATTTTATTAGTGTATTTATTGAAGATGTTGAAAAAAATCAAGTAAAAGTACAATTCAAAGATGGCACCTCATTCTGGGTCCCTGTTGATGGAACAAACGTCACTCGTGGCGAAAGAATGTCTCTAGGTATTCGCCCAGAACATTTAGTATCTATCGAAAATGGAGATGCCGTTATTAAAGGAAACGTGTTAGTTGTTGAAAAATTGGGATATGAAACACAAATTTATTTAACAATTGAAGATGCTGATGCCGATATGATATACCGTGTACCTGATACCGCTTTAGTTGAAGCGGGTGATACTTTTTCTGTTGGTATTCCTGCACATCGCTGCCATTTATTCCATGATGATGGAAAAGCATGCCAAAGGCTCTATAAAGAAGCCGGCGCTTAACAGATATTTACTTATTATTAAAAAGCCCAACAATGCATTGGGCTTTTGTTGTATATTTGGTAGAGGAATATTGTGAACACACATCATGCTTTCCCGCACCCGCTCGGTGCAACCTTGACTAAGGGTGGATGTAACTTTTCTGTCCACCACACATCGTCATTCCCTGTCTCATTAATTATTTTTAATGCCGATGGCACACACAATGAGTTCCCATTTACTGAAGAATATGGCTCGATAAAATACACCTTCATTGAAAATATCACTGAGAATACAGTTTACGGTTTCAAAATCATTCAAAATAACGAAGCGCTTCTGCTTCTTGACCCTTATGCTAAAGCCTTAAAAAACACCCCACACTATCAAGTTCCTTATACAGCAGAACAAAGTTGGGCCCTAGCGCAATCTCTTGTCGTTGATGACACTTTTGATTGGCAAGAAACACCAAAACCAATGATCCCTCGATCAGAAACCATCCTATTAGAAACTCATGTAAAAGGATTTACGTTATTAAACCCAGAAGTTGATACTAAAGTAAGAGGCACCTACCTTGGTTTGGCTGATCCAGCCAACATCGCACACTTAAAGCACCAAGGTATTACAAGTGTTCAGCTGCTTCCTGTTGCCGCTTGCATGCATGAGCCTCATTTACTTGAAATGAATATGGTTAACTACTGGGGCTATAATCCAATTTCATTTATGGCACCCGATCCACGCTATGCCCGTAATGATGCTGTCACTGAATTAAAAACAGCAATCAGAGAGCTTCATAAAAACAATATTGAGGTGATCTTAGATGTCGTCTATAACCATACAGCTGAAGGCGGAGATGGTGGAGTTACCTTTAACTTAAAAGGCTTAGACCAAGACTATTATCTGCATCACCATGGCAAATATACCAACTATACAGGGTGTGGGAATACACTAGACATTACACATCAACCAAGCTTAAACCTTATTATGGACACACTAAGATATTGGGTTGAGCAATACCATATCGATGGTTTCCGATTTGATTTAGCCGCAACACTCGGTCGTGAATACGATAAATTTAACCCTAATAATGCGTTCTTTAAAGCCGTAGCTCAAGATCCGACGCTACAGAAAGTAAAACTAATTGCAGAACCGTGGGATATTGGCCCTAACGGTTATCAAGTAGGCCAGTTTCCTGATGGTTGGAATGAGTGTAGTGATAAATTCCGCGATACGACTAAAAGCTTTTGGCGTGGTGAGCAAAATTACTTAAAATCAATGGCAACTCGTTTAATGGGATCTCGAGATCTGGTTAGTGCCTCTCGTTGGCCTCATAAGCTGCCTGTCAATTATGTCAGTTACCATGATGGGTTTACGCTTCAAGATCTTGTTAGCTACAAAGAACGCCATAACCTTGCTAATGGTGAAGAAAACCGAGATGGGCATGGTGATAATCGATCTGATAACTATGGTGTTGAAGGTCCAACAGATAATCCAAGAGTCATTGCATTACGTGAAAAACAAAAACGCAATATGATGACTACATTATTGTTTAGTTTTGGTGTCCCTCATCTTTTAGCAGCTGATGCATGCTCACACACCCAACAGGGTAATAATAACGCTTACTGCCAAGACAGTGATATTAGCTGGATTGACTGGAATTTAGATGACACTGCCAAAGAGTTTAAAAACTGGTTGGCAGATATGATCCAAGCAAGACAAGAGCATATGGTTCCCGTTATTAATGCATTTAGTGGCACAAATAGAGCCAAGCAGAAAGTAGCTTGGTATACGCCTGAAGGCAATAATATGACTCATGCTGATTGGCACGGCGCTGAATCATTATGTCTTCATCTAAACATTTATGATGGTGAAAAGGAATTACTTATTTTAATAAACCAATCCAACGTACCCACGCGCTTTGAATTACCAAAGCCTAAAAAATACAGCCTATGGTCTTTAATTTGTAATACTCAATATTCCAAAATTAAAACAAAACAGGTTGTCTTTGATTACAGTTTATCCCCATTATCTATCGCTGTATTTAACGCCGAATAAAAGATAATGATGAAAAAACAACAATAAAAAAGGAGGCGATTAAGCCTCCTTTTTAATCTATTATCTTATAAGATCTTAAATAACTTGAGCTAATCGCTCCTGAACAACACCAACAATTAGATCCGGTTGAAACTTAGAAATAAATCGATCACACCCTACTTTTTCAACCATTGCATCATTAAAACTACCACTTAATGAGGTGTTTAGAGTAATAAATAAACCCTTCATTCTAGGGTCATTTCTGATCTCATGAGTAAGTCTATAACCATCCATCTCTGGCATTTCAGCATCGGTAATCATTAATAATATTTCATCATTAACCTCTTTACCGTCATCACACCATCCTTTTAAAAGGTCAAGAGCTTGGCGTCCATCACTCCGCTCAATAACTTCAAGGCCTAGTTGCTGTAATGTATTTCTTATTTGAGTGCGTGCCGTACTTGAATCATCAACAATAAGAACTTTTCGCCCATACATATGACGAACTAACTCTTGATCTAATACTCCTTCAGAAATTGAAATATCATACTCAATAATTTCTGCTAATACTTTTTCTACATCAATAATTTCAACAATACGCGTTACATTTGGCTCTACTTCAACTTGCGTAATTGCAGTTAAGAAGTTATGACGACCTACCGTTTTTGGCGGCGGCTGGATATCAGCCCATGTGGTATTAATAATGTTTTGTACTTGCCCAACAAGGAACCCTTGAGTCGTCCGATTATATTCAGTGATAATTAATGTTGCTTCTTCATCTTTTCCCATTGGCTTCATACCAATGGCACCACGTAAATCAATAACAGGAATGGATTCACCGCGTAAAATCGCAACTCCTGATATATGATAATGAGAACCAGGTAACTTGGTTAATTTGGGCACTTTCAAGATTTCTTTTACTTTAAATACATTAATCGCAAAAATTTGAGTGGTGTTAAGCTTAAAAAGCAACAATTCCAATCTATTTTCACCCACGAGTTGGGTGCGCTGATCAACACTATTTAACATTCCACTCATAAATATCACTCATTTAATTATCATTGCTGATGCTATCATCCGCAATTATTCTTGTAACACATTAATACTATACGTTATCGGCATTTTTCGAGAAGTCTTTAACAAGTTGGTGCAAAAAAATAGACAATAATGTTACTATCCTCGTATAAACATCAGATTAAGATGTATGTTGTACTAAATTAAAGGAATTTAAGATGCCGCAATCCCAACCCTTACTCGTTCGCATGATGAATACTAACATTGTTATACAAATTCTTATCGGTATAATCACTGGTGTCATTTTAGCAACTCTATCACCTGACTTAGCGAATTCTGCTGGTCTTTTTGGTGAGCTATTTGTTAGTGCATTAAAAGCCATTGCTCCTATTCTTGTTTTCATTCTAGTCGCATCTTCAATTGCAAATCAAAAACGTGGTCAAGATTCAAATATCAAACCAGTTGTGGTCTTATACTTAGTAGGTACTTTTTGTGCATCACTCACCGCTGTAGCGATGAGCTTTCTTTTCCCGACAACGCTAACTTTAGTTACAGATGCAGCAACCAATAGCGCACCAGAAGGTATAGCAGAAGTTCTTCACACGCTGCTATTTAAAATCATTGATAACCCAATCAATGCAATAATGACAGGTAACTTCATTGGAATTTTAGGCTGGGCAGTCGCACTCGGTTTAGGTTTACACTCTGCATCTGATGCAACAAAGAAAGTATTTATTGACCTTTCAAACTGTATTTCAGACATTGTAACTGTGGTTATTCGTTTCGCACCAATTGGTATTTTTGGTTTAGTTTCAAGTACCTTCGCAGATACAGGGTTTGACGCTCTTGCAAGTTACTCTCACCTATTAGCAGTGCTACTTGGCTCAATGGCCTTCATTGCTCTAGTCGTTAATCCTTTAATCGTCTTTATTCGTACCAAGCGCAACCCATACCCATTAGTTTTTTTATGCCTACGTGAAAGTGGCGTAACCGCATTCTTCACACGTAGTTCTGCTGCAAATATCCCAGTGAATATGGCATTATGTGAGCGTCTAAATCTGCACAAAGACACTTACTCTGTTTCTATCCCTCTAGGTGCGACTATCAACATGGCTGGCGCTGCTATTACTATCACCGTACTGACGCTTGCTGCCGTTCATACAGTTGGTGTAACGGTAGATTTACCAACCGCTCTACTGCTTAGCCTTGTTGCTGCTGTATCAGCATGTGGCGCTTCTGGTGTTGCTGGTGGTTCATTACTTCTTATTCCATTAGCATGTAGCTTATTTGGTATTCCAAACGAAGTGGCAATGCAAGTCGTTGCAATTGGTTTCATCATTGGTGTAGTACAAGATTCTGCAGAAACAGCACTAAACAGCTCAACGGATGTTATCTTTACTACTGCGGCATGCCGTAAAGTTGAAAATCCATACAAGCCACTGGTTCAAACATCAAATTCTTAAAACCTTCGAACCCGAAATAAGGATCACAGGTAATAAGCAGAAACAAAAATGGTAGCTTAAACTAGCTGCCATTTTTATATCAAAATAATATTATTTTAAATGCGTTTTGTATTAATGATCATTATGTTGATATAAATAGATCGAATAAGAAAATGCCAATAACGCACATAATGTCGCTGGAATTGCTAAGGTATTAATACCTAACGATGGATAAAAGTATCCGCCGATAACCCCGCCAAATACAAATCCAAACGCGATAAATAAATACAGTGCTAAACGCCGATGATGAATCGGCTCTCCTTTTAGCTTCATACCAAGCATGATACCTAAATCTGTTAACACACCGGTTACGTGAGTCGTACGCACTACTGCCCCACTATAAGTTGTTACCAGTCCATTTTGCAAACCACACGCCGCAGATGCGAAATAATGCCCCCACTGACTGCCTTCTTTTAATACGATCATTGCTGAAAACAGCAGAAGACTCTCAATAATTAGAGCAAAATTATAGCGACGACCAAGCTTTAAAGCCGTACACCCTACAATGATGCTGCTTAAAGATGAACCTAAAATGAAACTAAATATAATAAAAAGTAAGTGCCATGTCTGCTCATTAAAACCAAGTAACTGTGTACCCAGTAAGGTTGCCGTACCCGAAAGGTGAGAGATCGACTGATGTTGAAAACCCAGTAAACCTACAGAGTTAGTGATCCCCGCTAAAAGAGCTAGAAAGAAAGTGCCGTATTCGACCCATTTAGGTAGTTTTGAAATCACGAGGCGATACCTAATCAGTAAAGAGCGTTATTCTATACCCTATCACAGAAATGTGAATGATCTATCGCAATGAAAAAAGGAAAGACAATATGCCTTTCCTATTATTACTTACTGATCATTTTTACATTTGAAGCTATGACAAGTACATATCTACGTATTTAAGCGCAGCATCATCCCAGCTGAAATTTTGCTGCATTGCATGTAATTGCACCCGCTTAATTTCATTCAAATCTTGGCTATAAAGCAATAAAGAACGCATCAAAACTAACAGCAGTTCGGTCGGTTCTGGTTTCTTAAAGCTAAAACCAGTCGCATTTTCTTTATCGCTGTCATAATCGATCACACTGTCTTTTAAACCACCCACTTCACGAACAATAGGTAACGTACCATAAGCCATACTATAAATTTGATTTAAACCACACGGTTCGAATTCTGATGGCATTAAGAAGAAGTCTGAAGCGGCTTCAACCCAATGGGCTAATTTATTACTATAAGCTTCAACAAAAGCGAATTTATCACTGTTTCTTGCTGCAATTTCTGCAAGATGATTAGCAAGAACAGGATCACCCGTACCAACGATCACAACTTGAAGATCATTTTTCAAAAATTGCTCAATAATTGGCAGTAAGTATTGAATACCTTTTTGATTAGTCAGACGACAAACCATACCATAAACAGCAACGTCTTTTGTAGGTAACGCAACTTCTTGTTGAAGCGCCGTTTTACACGCTTTCTTACCTCGAACCATGCTAATTCGGTTGGCTTTAAATTGTTTAGGAATAAAAGAGTCTACCGTTGGGCTCCACTCTCCATAATCACAACCATTTAAAATACCGAACAAATCAGATTCACGCTGTAGAAAATCAGCCGACATGCCATGAGAACCAAGCTCAGTCAGTAACTCTTTAGCATAAGTAGGGCTGACTGCATTGATTTTATCTGCACACTGAACACCTGCTCTAAGCATGCTTATGTGAGAATGGCTAACCGCCGCTTCTGGCACATAATGAGACTTAAATTCAGATAAACAAGCAATGTCATCATAAGGGAAGATACCTTTAAATACCGCATTATGAACAGATAACACACTGCGTGTTTGCGAAAAGAAAACATCATTGTTATAACGTTTTTTCAGCAAATACGGCACTAAACCAGTATGCCAATCATTTGCATGAATAATATCAGGCTTAACATTAAGCTTAGGCAACATATCAAGACATGCCGCACTAAAAAAAGCAAAGCGTTCGCCATTATCCGCGTAGGCTTGATTATTTTCAGCGTACATTTCTGCACGTTCAAAATACTCAGCGCATTCAACACCAAACACCGATACACCGTCCACTTCTAACGCTCTTACTTGATAAGGCGTATGTGGCCAGTGCTCTAACGTTGTTTTCAATAGAATCTCCGCGTCATCACGACCGGGGATTGTCTTATAAGCAGGCATCGCTATAGTAACATGATGGCCTAGCTTTTTAAGCGATTTAGGCAAAGCTTTGGCTACATCTGCCAAGCCTCCACTTTTGATCAATCCTTCGACCTCAGATGCTACAAATAAAATTGAAAGCGTCTTAGTAACCAATTCTCTCTCCTTTAGGGATAACCACTATACCCTCGTCTGAAACATGATATTTTTTCTTATCTTCTTGAAGATTAACACCAATTTCAGTTCCTGGGGCAATATCTACGCCTTTATCAATGATAACTCGGCGTAAAACACAGCCTTTACCGATTTTTACATCACCTAAAAGAATACTTTCACTAATATCACACGCTGAAGCAATATTACTGCGAAAGCCTAATACTGATTTTTCAATGCGAGAACCACGAACATAACTACCGCCACACACTAAGCTGTCGATAATTTGCACTCGACCATTATCAGAATCACTGAATGTTGCAGGTGGAAGTGGTGGGTAATACGTGTGTAAAGGCCACTTTCGGTTGTACAAAGAGAATGGAGCGTCTTTCTTTAAAAGATCCATGTGCGCTTCCCAGTACGATTCGATCGTACCTACATCACGCCAATAAACCTCTTCTTTTTCGCCAGTAATATGATTCGTGCTGAAATCATAAACATACACATTACCTTCTGGAAACATCTTAGGAATGATGTCTTTACCAAAATCGTGTGATGAGGCTTCATCTTTAGCATCTAATTCCAATTCTTTGCATAAGCTTTCAGATTCAAAGATATAATTACCCATTGAAACTAACGCAATGCCTGGCTGGCCTGGAATGCATTTTGGATTCGCTGGTTTTTCTTCAAAACCAATCATTTTTCCGTGTTCGTCTACTTCAATAACACCAAAGCCTGTTGCATCTTTAGCTGGCATACGCAGAGCTGAAACCGTTAGAGAAGCCTCTTGTTTCTTATGGAAATCGAGCATTTGTCGAATATCCATCTTATAAATATGATCAGAACCAAAGATACATACATGCTCAGGTTCTGATGCTTCAATAAAGCTGATGTTTTGATAAATCGCATCGGCAGTACCTTCGTACCAACGTTTACCCGTACGCATTTGCGCAGGTACAGGGTCAATAAAGCGATCGGTAATTCCGTTTACATTCCAACCTTTTTTCATATGTTGGAATAATGATTGCGACTTAAACTGAGTCAATACATAAATACGCATTAAATCTGCATTTACAAAATTGTTTAAAGCAAAATCGATTAAACGATAACTGCCACCAAACGGTACCGCAGGTTTTGTACGTGACTCTGTTAACGGACGAAGACGTGAGCCTTCACCTCCAGCCAAAATCATTCCTAATACACCAGCCATTTTCTCTCCAACTTTATTATAATTAAAATAGTAATTATTAAAACATTACTTAATATCTGTTTATTTTGGGATTAAGTTAACACATTTGAATTACAAAACTGTGAGGTATGTAACTTCAATTTATTTACAAAAAAGATTCAATCAATAATGTGCATCAGCTCAATCTTTACCACTTATTGGTTAACCACACCTTAACATAAAACACACAAAACCAAAATACAGTATGGAAAACCAAATACATTATTTGCATATTCGACAAGCGATATGTAATCATCAAATAACTTATTAAGTGTGAGGTTTTTATGTCATCTTCTCTTTTTCAGCAATTACAACTTGTCTGGGATTACCACCTACTTAAACAGCCTATAAAAAAAAGTGATGCTATTTTTGTCTTATGCAGCTATGACTTACGCGTTGCTGAGCATGCTGCACAACTGTATTTAGATGGGTATGCTCCACTATTAATATTCTCAGGAGCTCAGGGCCGTGCAACAGAAGGGCTATTTACCTTAAGTGAAGCTGAAACCTTTGCGAATGTAGCCAAAGACATGGGTGTCCCCTCTTCAGCCATTCTTGTTGAAACAAAAGCAACTAATACAGGAGAAAATATATTTTTTACTCAAGCATTATTAAAAGAAAAAAACATTAAGCTTAAGTCTCTTCTTCTAGTACAAAAACCCTATATGGAAAGACGATTATTCGCTACTTTTATAAAAAACTGGAATAATATAGAATTCTGTATTTCATCTCCTAATATTACTTTTATCAACTACCCAACAGAAGAGGTTACGTTTGATCATGTTGCGAGTATTATTCTAGGTGAGTTACATCGTTTGAAAGTATATCCCACATTAGGATATCAAGAAGCACAGCATATTCCTGATGATGTTTGGCAAGCCTTTGAAAATTTAACCAAGATTGGTTTTGATGAATATTTATTGTCAGAATAAACCGATTAATAAAAAACCCTGAATAACATGATTATTCAGGGTTTTTGTTGTTCACTAGTACATTATTACTTCAAGCGATAAAACATTGTCGATAACGGTGGTAATGTCATTGAGATAGACTGTGTTAAGCCTTGAGATTCAATAGCTTCCGTTGTCACTTCACTAACAACCTCATAATTACTTCCACCATAACAGTTAGCATCACTGTTTAGGATTAACTCATAGTTACCAGAAACTGGCATACCTAAACGGAAATTATCTCTTGGTGTTGGCGTAAAGTTACTAATAACTAGCACACGCTCGCCATTATCACCTAAACGCTCATGCGCTAATACACTCATTTCTGCTTCGTTTTGTAAGCGCCACTCAAATCCAGATAGACTACAATCATTTTGATACAAAGCAGGCTCAGAGGTATACATTTTATTCAAATCACGCACTAGAGATTGCATGCCTGAATGACGTTCAAATTGCGTTAAGAACCACTGTAGTTGACTATCGTGATCCCATTCTGCACTTTGAGCGATCTCAGCACCCATGAAGTTTAATTTTTTACCCGGTTGTCCATACATGTACCCCATGTACGCACGCATATTGGCTGTTTTCTGCCATTCGTCACCCGGCATTTTATCTAAAATAGATCCTTTGCCATACACCACTTCATCATGAGAAAGCGATAATACGTAGTTTTCACTGAATGCATACACCATTGGGAAAGTAATGGTGTCATGATGATAACGTCTGTGAATTGGGTCTTCTTGAATATAGCTAAGACTGTCGTGCATCCAGCCCATGTTCCATTTAAAACCAAAACCCAAACCGCCATCAAACGTTGGTGCAGAAACACCAGGGAATGCCGTTGATTCCTCAGCAATTGTCATTGCATTTGGATAATGAGAATACACTTCTTCATTCATCCATTTTAACAAGGCGATTGCGCCATGGTTATGGTTACCACCATCCCAGTTTGGGATCCATTCACCATCATCACGCGAATAATCGAGATAAAGCATTGACGCAACCGCATCAACACGTAAACCATCAATATGAAAATGTTCAAACCAATACAACGCATTTGATACTAGAAATTCACGTACATGCTGTTGGTCATAGTTATAAATAAAACTCTGCCAATCATTATGCCAACCACGACGAGGATCAGGATCATTAAACAGCGGTGTACCATCAAAGTTCGCTAAGCCGTGTGAATCTGATGGGAAGTGAGCAGGAACCCAATCCAGCACCACACCCAGACCCGCCAGGTGACACTGATCAACAAAATATTTGAAATCATCCGGTGTACCAAAACGACTTGTTGGCGAAAATAAACCGATTGGTTGATAACCCCAAGAGCCATAAAATGGATGTTCTGATACTGGCATTAATTCAAGGTGGGTATATCCCATCTCAACCATATATGGAATTAACTGCTCAGCCAATTCGATATACGTTAAGAAGTCACCTTGTTCATTTCGTTTCCAAGACCCTGCATGTAGCTCGTAAAATGACAACGCTTGTTTCTGTTTTTGCGTAACAGGGCGAGTTTGCCATTTAGTATCTTGCCACTGATATTCACTCTGGTCATAAACCACAGAAGCAAAAGAAGGATACTGCTCATTATGAGCACCAAATGGATCCATTTTATGAGGCAATGCATCTCCATTTGGCCCTTTTAATTCAAATTTATACTTAGTTCCAGTTACTTGTTCAGGAATAAATAACGCCCAAAGTCCATTATCAATACGTTGCATTAAGTGACGACGACCATCCCATTGATTGAAGTCACCAATTACACTGACAGCAGAAGCATTAGGAGCAAAAACAACATAGCGAACGCCATGAATCGCTTTACCATCTCGCTCTACCGTCATTAAATGCGCACCTAAATGGTTATACATTTCTTTTGGAGAATGAACTTGAGCATCACTTGGAGAGATATTATGGTATTGATAGGGATCATCAATGACTTGTTCGGTGCCATTCCAGTTAACCACAAGTTGATAATGTGTGCTTGTAAGATCAAGCGATTGATTTAGAACGAAGATGCCAGAACAAGAAGGTTCAGGAGTGAGAAGATAATCAGAATGAGATTCAAGACGAACGCTTACCGAAGTGGCTCTTGGAAGCCAAACACGCAGTGCCATGTCTTTAGATTGATATTGTGGACCTAAAAAAGAAAACGGATCTGAAAATGCAGCCCTTTCAAGCTGCATATAAATGTCCTTTTCTTTACGTTCAACAAGTAAGTTCAACGTAAATACTCCTATTATTTTCGGCTAGCTTGAGCACGAATGTCAGTTATGCGCTTAGTTAGTTCATTCACTTCTTGGCGATTAAAAATCTCATCCAAGGTAACTGATAACTTACGACGCCAGTTTGGATATTCATCAACAGTTCCCGGTATGTTAACTGGTTTATCCATTTCTAGCCAATCTTCAAGCTGTAAACTGAGAAGCGTGCTTGATCCTGCGGCTAAATGACACTGAAGTGCATCACTTAAATGTCTATCCATAGGAACATAAGACGCATCACGCCCTACTCCTTCAGGAAGGTAGCCATGGAAATCAACGCTATTTAAAATTTCTTGCTTTGATTCAGCACGAGTCAGAAATAATTCTTTCAACTGTTCAGGATCAGGGTAAAGGCCGATTTCTTCTCCCATTTTTAAGTCATCGCAATGCCAGAAACCGCGTAATGTAGGCATGTCATGCGTACACAATGCTGACATTGATTGCTCTTGATAATGCGTTGGAGAATAAAACCCACCATCTTTTGCTGTCTCGAAAAAGAATACCTTATAAGAGTGAATACCGGCATCCGCTAATAAATCGACTATCTCATCAGGCACAGTACCTAAATCTTCACCGATAACTGAACACTGATAGCGGTGGCTCTCTAAAGCAAGAATAGATAACATGTCTTTTACTGGGTAGTACATGTATGCGCCTTTCGTTGCATCTTCACCTTTAGGGATCCACCACAGACGTAATAAACCTAATACATGATCAATACGCAGCGCACCACATGCTTTCATGTTGGCACGAAGTAACTCAATGTAAGCATCATAAGCCGTTGCTTTTAATGCATGAGGATTTAGTGGTGGTAACCCCCAATTTTGCCCCAAAGGACCTAAAATATCAGGCGGAGCACCAATGCTTACATCCAAACATAAATTGCCATGGTCAGCCCATGTTTCTGAACCTGAATCCGCAACTCCTACCGCTAAATCACGGTATAGCCCAATATCCATACCTTTATTTTTAGCAAAATGCTGAACATCATTAATCTGTGTAAACGCTATCCATTGCAGGTACATGTACAAATCAACTTGATCACGGTTGTCTTTAATAAATTGCTGTACTTGTTTATTATCAAAATGTTGTAATTCACTTGGGAATACAGGCCAGCCCCAAATACTTTGGTCTTTGGTATAAAGTGAATGATGTAGCGCATCAAAAGCAGCTTGATGAAGTAGGCTTTCTCCACCGTCTTCAACAAATGCTAAGAATGCATCGGCACGCGCACTGTTTTTGTCAATATGACGCGCTTTAAATTCTTCAAAAAGGAAAGGTAATACACTCATTTTAAGTAACGACACTTCCGTGTAATTCACCCAATGAGATTGACGCGCTTCATTTAATCGTTGTTGGAATTCAGCGCCACCCACTAATTCTTGAGCTTGGTTACATAATGCAAATTCAGGCACTGAACATACATCAATATAAAGAATATTTAACCAACGACGCGACGATGGACTATATGGACTTGCGCCTTCAGGGTTTGCAGGAAACAGTGAGTGAATGGGATTTAAACCAACAAAATCACCACCACGGTTTGCAATATCGCCAACCAACTGTTTTAAGTCACCAAAATCACCAATACCCCAGTTATGAGATGTTCTTAGTGTATAAAGTTGAACGCTTGGCCCCCACAATTTTTTACCTTGATTGATCGCTTCTTGCTTGAAACACGCTTGAGGTGTCACGATCAATGTCATTACATAAGGCACTTTTCGACGCTTACGAATGATCTCAAGTTTGTGATAACCCCACCCTAAAGTAGGTAAAGAGAATAATAATGCCCCTCCATTCTCACGGTTGTCTTCAACGATTTGAGATTGTAAGTAACCTTCAATGATTTCTCCTTCTTCAGTAGTTACTTTCCAACTGAATTCGCTAATACGTGCACTCTTACCAACGCTCATTTCAACATGCAGAGGCTCATTATCTCTAATAACCTTAACCGATGCTAACATGTCTTTTTTCATCATTTTTTCAGATGATCTCAACAATGTTTGATCATTTTTAGTGTCATAACCTAAAGAAGCCAGTAGATACGTTAAGGTATCATCACTGACTTTTGCTTCATCGCCCCAAGCGCTTACGTAACTATTTGCTAGCCCAGCCTGCTCTGCGACTTTATGTAGTACATTATTATTTTTCATCGCTTATCTCCAAGGGCAGCATAATACTGCCCTCATTTATCTATTTCTAAATCAAATTAACGGGTTACTGCTTCTAGTTTCCAGATGTTATTTACATAATCACGGATACTACGGTCAGAACTGAATTTACCGACAAGAGCAGTGTTTAAAATAGCCATTTTCGCCCACTGTTTTTGGTCACGATATGCCGCATCAATATCATTTTGAGCACGAACATAATCAGCAAAATCAGCTAATACTAAATACGGATCACCACCGTAAAGTAAGTTGTCACGCGTTGCTGATAGTAGGCCAACTTTACCTGGGGTAAACTCATCACCAGCAAGAAGATCTAATGATGCTTGCAGTAATGAATCTGCTTCATAATATTTGTACGGGTTGTAACCAGATGCTTTAAGTGCTTCAACTTCATCTACATCAAGACCGAAGATAAAGATGTTTTCATCACCCACCTCTTCACGGATCTCAACGTTTGCTCCATCCATCGTGCCGACAGTCAATGCACCGTTTAGCGCCATTTTCATGTTGCCAGTACCAGATGCTTCTTTACCTGCGGTAGAAATTTGCTCAGACACATCAGCTGCAGGAATAATGATTTCAGCTATGCTTACACGGTAATCAGGAATAAAGACAACTTTTAAGAATTCAGACACGCGAGGGTCGTTATTTACTTTCTCTGCCACTTTATTGATAGCAAAGATGATCTCTTTTGCTAAGTGGTAACCGGGCGCTGCTTTTGCTGCAAAGAAGAACACACGCGGGTGCATATCAAAACCAGGTTCATTCAAAATACGGTGGTATAGAGACAGAATGTTTAGCAAATCTAAGTGCTGACGTTTGTACTCATGCAAACGCTTAATTTGAACATCAAAGATTGCATCAGTATTTAATTCAATACCCATGTTCTCTTGAACCCAACCAGCGAGACGTTGTTTATTTATCTTCTTAACTGCCATAAAGTCTTTCTGAAACTTAGTATCATCGGCAAATTGTGCAATATCACGCAGCTGATCTAAATCTGCTGGCCACTCGTTACCAATCTTAGATGAAATTAGGTTAGAAAGATCTGGGTTACAGAACTTCAACCAACGACGAGGAGTCACACCGTTCGTTACATTCGTCAGTTTACCCGGGAAGTATTCATTAAATTCAGGGAACAAATCACGCTTAACTAACTCTGAGTGAAGTGCTGCTACGCCATTTACTGCGTAAGAGGAAACCACACATAGGTTTGCCATACGCACCATACGGTGAGTGCCTTCTTCAATGATTGACAGTTTACGTAGCTTATCAACGTCACCAGGCCACTTCAGTTTAACGCCCTCTAAGAACAGGTAGTTAATATGGTAAATGATTTCCATATGGCGAGGAAGTAGTTGAGAAATTAACGACTCGCTCCACGTTTCCAATGCTTCTGGAAGTAGTGTGTGGTTAGTGTAAGCAAACGTCTTAGAACAAATTGCCCATGCTGCATCCCACGTTAATCCACGCTCATCAATTAGAATACGCATTAATTCAGGAATACCTATAGTTGGGTGCGTATCGTTTAATTGAATTGTTTCGTATTTTGGCAGATCTTCAATTTTATGACCCGCCGCATCATGACGACGTAAAATATCGGCAATTGAACATGCACAGTGAAAATACTGCTGCATTAGACGCAGTGTTTTACCTTTCTCATGATTATCATTAGGATACAAGACTTTCGTTACATTACCCGCATCAATCAGAGCGTGCTGCGCTTCAAAGTAATCGCCATTGTTAAAACTTGCTAGACTAAATGGTGCTTTTGCACGACATTCCCACAAACGCAACGGATAAACGGTGTCACTCTGGTAACCGACAATTGGTAGATCCCAAGGCATACCTTCTACTGACATACCAGGAATCCAACGACGCACTTCAACGCCATTTTCTTCAGATACTTCAACTTTACCGTAGAAGCCTACTTGTTGTGCGTAATCTGGACGAGCCACTTCCCACGGGTAACCTTCAACGCCACGCCATGCATCAGGCGCTTCTTGTTGACGACAATCATCAAATGATTGGCGGAACAAACCATACTCATAATGCAGGCCGTAACCAATTGCAGGGAATTCTTGTGCTGCTAGTGAATCCATGAAACAGGCAGCAAGACGACCAAGGCCACCATTACCTAGTGCAGGATCTCGTTCTTCTTCTAATAAGTCGGTTAGATTATGACCCAGCTCACCCATCGCATCAGTAATGTCTTCGTAAAGACCCATGCTAATTAGGTTGTTACCCGTTAAACGACCAATCAAAAACTCCAATGATAAGTAGTTTACGCTACGTGCGTTCTTAATTTTCTCATCATTTTCAGTATTAACAAGATCAAACGTCGTCAGTTCAGCTAGGGCTTTACCCATTGCTAAATACCATACTTTGGATGTTGCTGTTTTCTCATCAGCACCAAACGTTGTCACTAAATGCTGTTTTACAGAAGCCTGAAAAGCCGCTTTGTCAAAATTTTTGATGTTATTCGTTTTCATCTTGTATCTCTCACGAAGGTTCATAATCAACTGTGAGTAATCCTGCCTGTTTCATCTAGGGGTCGCATCCTCCTCCTTAGGGGGAGGAGAATAAAAAGAGATAAGGCGTAGCAAAAAGGAGTAAATATAGTGTGACAATACTCAAGTTTTGTAGGCTTACAGAGAAGTTAGACGTGACGATAAACACACTTTTACAGCATAAAACACAAAATGATAACAAGGTCACATTTTTAAACATTAAAGAAATTACATTCAACACCGTAATGGAAGCTCTTGATTTATAAATTAAATCACAACTAAAAAGCAACTTAGATCACATTTACAGGGCGTAGATGATACATTTCTTCTCATTATTAAGGATAATCTTCTTAGTATTTTTAAGAAGAACAATAATTATGTTAATACCATCGAAGCTACACTTTCCTCGACGCTTGCATAACGCCATCATCAGACAACGAGTACTAGATACCCTTGCTGATGCGAGACACTACAAGCTTGTTTTATTTCGTTCTCCCGCAGGCTACGGTAAAACGACAATGGCTGCTCAGTGGCTATCAAATAAAGAAGCTACCGGCTGGTATAGCCTAGATGAGGCTGATAATGATGAGTTCAAATTTGCAAAGTACTTTGTTCAAACTATTAGTAATGCAACTCATCTAGAGCTACCTCACTCCAAAGCATTGACTGAAAAACGTCAATTTGCCTCTTTATCTAGCTTATTCTCTCAAGTATTTACTGAGCTAATCCCCTTTCAAGAAGATGCCTATTTCGTACTAGATGATTATCACTTAATCACTGATGAAGCGATTCATCTTGGGTTGAAGTTTTTCCTCAAACATTTACCAGACAATTTAACGCTTGTTATTACCAGTCGCTCGCAGCCACCACTCAATACCGCAAATTTACGAGTTCGAGATTTACTGATTGAAATTGATAACCAAAGTTTAGCCTTTGATCAATCCGAAACTTCTCTTTTCTTTAATCAACGTCTTAATGATGACATTGACCAAGAATCAATAACCAACGTACGAGAGCACGTTGAAGGTTGGCCATCAGCATTGCAACTGATCGCTCTACACAGCATCCAAAACAACCAACCATTAAGTAATTCAGCTCAAGTGATGGCTCAGCTTAATCATACACATTTATGGGATTATCTTGCTGAAGAGGTATTTGACCATTTAGATAAAGAGACGCAAGAATTTCTAATGCGCTGTGCCGTTTTCGAACGCTTTAGTACTCAACTTCTTGCCGATGTGACTGAACGGAATGATGCTCAACTATTAATTGAAAACTTAAATCGCTTTGGCTTATTTATCAACAGTGATGGCGATAATGGAGATTGGTATAAATTCCACAATTTATTTGCTGAATTTTTGACTCATCAGCGCCAAAATCACCTTGCTCATGAAGAAACTGAATTACAGAAAAGAGCCGCACAGGCATGGCTAGCACAAAAAAATATCTACCAAGCACTTCGTCATGCAAAAATTGCTAAAGATGATCGTTTAGTAGCAACAATATTAACTCAATATGGTTGGCACCTATTTAATAATGGTGAATTAATTTTACTCGAATCCACCATTAAACAGCTAGATCCCGAGGTATTATTCACCTCTCCAGGATTGGTAATTATTCGTGCGTGGCTTGCACAAAGCCAGCATAACTACTTACAAGTCGATGACCTATTATCAGAAGGTCAACGAGAAATGTCAGCTCGAAATATCAAACTAGACAGACATATGCAGGGTGAACTTGATGCCCTTCGTGCTCAAGTCGCCATTAATAAAAATGAACCAGAAGCGGCTCTCTCTTTTGCAGAAAAAGCGCTTGAAGAACTTGAAACCAATAAATACCGTAGCCGTATCGTCGCTACTTCTGTTATTGGTGAATATCATCATGTTTCAGGTAACCTTGCCCAAGCATTGGCTCTGATGCAACAGACTGAAAAAATGGCCATGACATATGGTATTTATCATCAGGCATTATGGGCTATCTTACAACAAAGTGAGATACTAATGGCGCAAGGCTTTATGCAAGCAGCCTTTGATCTACAAGATAACGGCTTTAAACTAATTAAAGATCAAGATCTCAGTCAACTGCCATTACATGAATTTTTACTGCGTGCGCGGGCACAAATCTATTGGTTCTGGTTCCGATTTGATGAAGCAGAGCAATACACTTGGAAAGGCTTAGACGTACTCTCTCCTTTTGATGAGACAAAACATTTACGTGGCTATTCTATGTTGGCTCGCTTAGCCGTTGCTCGTGGCGAACTAGATAAAGCAGAGCGCTATTTAGAAAAGTGTCAGCAACTCTTAAGCCAAGCGGATTACCACATTGATTGGAAAGCAAACGCCTCTTCCGCTCAGCTCTTTTATTGGCAAGCCAAAGGGAATACAGAAGCGATTAGTTATTGGTTAACTCAAACAGAAAAACCTGAGACTCGTTGTAATCACTTTACTCAACTGCAATGGCGCAATATAGCAAGAGCATACTTTCATTTAGGTGATCTTGAAACGGCAATCAGTACCCTACAAACCTCACAAGCGATTGCTCAGCAGCATAAATTGATCACAGATATTAATCGTAATGCAATAATGGAATCCGTTTTACTTTATGAAAATAAGCAAATTAATGAGTCAATCGAAGCCATGCATCTTGCTATAAAGCAATCGAATCAAACAGGTATTATTGGTAGCTTTTTAATGGCGGGTAAAGACATTTTAAAACCCTTAGCCAAATTACAGCAAAAAGGAAATATTACTGAACTTGAGAAACACCGAATTGAGCAACTGCAAAAAGCATTATCAAATAATGAACGCTCTCGCTCTGCACATTTTGATGAAACCTTTATTGAAAAAGTGATTAATAATCCAGAAGTTCCAGAGTTGATCCGCACCAGTCCTCTTACTCATAGGGAATGGCAAGTATTAGGGTTAATTTATTCAGGCTTTAGTAATGAACAAATTGCAGCGGAGTTTGATGTTGCGCCTACAACAATAAAAACACATATTCGTAATTTGTATCAAAAACTTAACTTACCAAATCGTAAAGCCGCCATTGCAATGGCTGAAGAACTCGTCAGTATGATGAAGTAACGCTTATACGTAATAAATAGACCATTTCATTAATGGCATTGGTATAATCGTTTTTACGACATTTATTACACTAGACTTATGTATAATCATAAAACATTTATGTATTGTGCATAAGTTTTTCATCTATATAGAGCTAAAATGAACTATTTAACAACCTTCTTTAAAGGAATGGCAATGGGAGCAGCGGATGTTGTTCCTGGTGTATCTGGTGGTACAATTGCCTTTATTACTGGTATTTATGACACGCTTTTAGAAAGCATTCGCCGCATTAACCCTTCTATCTTCGGATTATGGAAACGTGAAGGCTTTAAAGCAGCATTTGCCCATATTAATGGCTTTTTTCTTATCTCTCTTTTCGGTGGGATCCTAACTAGTATTTTGACCTTAGCAAAACTCATCACTTGGATGCTACACACTCACCCAATTCCACTGTGGTCATTCTTCTTTGGCTTAATCATCATCTCAATTATTCATATTGCTAAACAAATTGAACGATGGTCAATTGACCGTATTGTTATGCTGTTAGCTGGGGCGGCGTTTGCTTATAGCATTACCGTACTAAACCCAATGACAATGACACCATCAACATTCACGTACATCTTAGCGGGATCGATTGCGATTTGTGCCATGATTTTACCGGGAATTTCAGGTAGTTTTATTCTGTTACTTCTCGGTATGTATAGTCCAGTGCTTGATGCTGTAAAATCACTTGATTTAAGCACTATGGGCTTATTTGCTTCAGGCTGTTTAATTGGCTTATTAAGCTTTTCACATGTTTTATCTTTCTTACTAAGAAAATACCGTGATATTACCTTAATCTTTTTAACCGGTTTAATGGCTGGTACGTTAGGTAAAATATGGCCTTGGAAAGAAGTGATTGAGTGGCGAACCAACTCAAAAGGCGAGCAAGTGCCTCTAATTGAACACAACCTTTCGCCATTTAATTATGAACAAGTAACACAACAGCCGGCATTAATTGGTTTTGCTGTTGCTGGTGTTCTTCTAGGCATTGGCTTAGTAGTTGGTTTAGAAATGTACGCAAAGAAAAACGAAAAATAAACTGAACTCTAGATATGAAAAAGGAGCGCTTTATGCGCTCCTTTTCTTTATATCAATCGACATAAATCGTATCAACACATTAACTTAATGATTTGGCTCACGAAGATAAATAATCCAATAACCCATACCAACGAAAATACCACCACCGATGATATTACCAATCGTCACTGGAATAAGGTTATTAATCACAAAATTACGTAATGTTAAATCAGCAAAATCCAACGCAGTATAGCCACTCATCGTCCAGAATTCTGGTGACGCGAATGTTTTAATACCAACAGCCATTGGAATTTGGAACATATTAGCAATACAGTGCTCAAAACCCGCAGATACAAACATCGCAACAGGTAAAATCATGACTAAAATTTTGTCAGTCAGCGTACGACCAGAAAAGGTCATCCATACACCCACACACACTAATACATTACACATAAGGCCTAATGCAACCGCCTGCCAAAAACCATGATGCAGTTTATGTTGTGCAATTTTCATTGTATTAATGCCAACCTCACCACCATCGCTCATGTATTGTTTTGCAACTAACATGATACCAACTAACAGCATTGCACCGATAAAGTTACCAACATAAACAACAGCCCAGTTAGCACATAAGCTTTTCCAGCTGATTTTACCGCTTGCGCGAGCAACTAGCGTTAAGACCGAACTGGTAAATAATTCACCACCAGTAACTACCACTAAAATAAGACCAAGACTAAAGGCTAAACCACCAATAAAGCGAGTCATCCCCCAAGGCATACCTTCAGCACCAGTGGTTACCGTAGTATAAAAGATAAAAGCAATACCAATGTGTATACCAGCAGTAATTGCTAATAAAAATGATTTGAATGGATCTTTGGTTGCTTTTGCTACGCCAACTTCAGCAGCGCGTTCAGCCATTTGTGGTGGTAATAAAGAGTCAAACTGGTTCATATTAGAAATATTTTGATACAAGTAAAAAGGAAAGCGGATAATCCTCCTATTTTGTACGGAATACAAGCGAGTTTCTGACTTGCAAGCATTAAAAATGAGAAAGTTGACCACTATCAAAAAAAACACAAAATGAGATCTAGTTCACACTCAATAAGTAA
>NZ_CAMLHO010000023.1 GCF_946479765.1 uncultured Aliivibrio sp. | reverse complement strand
TTATAATAATGATATTTTTAACTATAATGGTGTTTACTTTATAAATTATTACTTATATATTGATTTGGTTACCACGATAAATGACTAGGATACATTCATGCTTTCTTCTACAGCCCTACAATTTGCTGCTTTGTGCCAAATAATGCTCGGTGCTGTGTCGCGTGTAACATCAACTATTATTGCTGTCATTCTAGTGATTATTAACTAGGCTGGCGGCACTTCCGTCAGCCAGGCTGACGGAGGACTTCTTAATTTTCTTCTTCTTTTTTCAGCCAATCTGACGGTCCACAATAAAGCTAATAGGGCATAGCCCAATAGCAATAAGGACTTGTACATTGAAAAAACACAACTTGCTTGCGATTGGTCTAATGACGTTTGCCATGTTCCTTGGTGCAGGAAACATCATATTCCCTCCTTTTCTTGGCCTTGAAGCAGGCACTCAATTCTTCCCTGCAATGCTCGGCTTTTTACTTACAGCTGTTGGGCTTCCAGCATTAACGCTGATTGTTTTAGGGCGACTGAGTGACAGTAGTCAACTAACTCAAGCGTTACCGAAACCATTGGCGATTGCTTTTTGGGTATTACTTTTTATTGCAATTGGCCCTGCTTTTGGAATGCCACGAGCGGTAACGGTTGCGTATGAAATGGGTATCAAGCCATTCTTTACCGGTGACCACCTAATGCTTTTCTCGGTTATGTTTGTGGGAGCTACGTTATTGTTGGCTTTCCAAAGAGGTAAGTTGGTGGATTACATTGGTAAAGTCATGACGCCACTGCTTGTTCTTATGCTAGCCGCGTTAGCGTTAGCGGCCATTATTATGCCATTAGGTGTCCTTGGTGATCCGAGTGCCAGTTATCAGCATAAAGCCATTACAAGCGGTTTGATCCAAGGTTACATGACAATGGATGCGATTGCGGCCGTTGGGTTTGGTTGGGTCATCATTAAAGCCATTCGCGATAAAGGGTGTGAATCACCGAAAGATGTTTGTCAAGCAACGCTTAAAGTAACGTTGATTTATGCGCTGCTAATGTCGGCGTGTTATTTAGCGATGGCTTATGTTGGTGCGACATCAACGTCTATTGCTGAAGGCGCAACCAATGGTGGTGAATTATTAACGCGTTATGTTGCTGAGATATTTGGTCCACTAGGTCAATACTTATTAGCAGGTATTATTATTATGGCGTGTTTAACGACGACGGTAGGGTTGACAAATGCGTGTGCTGAGTACAGCCAACAGACGTTCCGCACTCCGTTTGCGATTACCGCGATTATCGTTACAGCGATGACAGGCGTTGTTGCTAACTTCGGATTAGAGCAAATCTTGGCTATCAGCTTACCTGCTATACTTATATTATGTCCGGTGGCAATTGCTTTAGTATTAGCTGCGTGGTTTTTACCTACGACAAAACACAACATTATTTCATACGTTAGTGTTGTGATGATTAGCTTTGTATTTGGTGGGTTAGATGCACTGCATATTTTGGGATTATTGCCTGATTCTTTATCTGCACCATTAACTCGTTATATTCCTCTCTTTTCTGCTCACGCGAGTTGGTTTTTGCCTGTGGTGATAGCGGTGTTTATTAGCCTATTGCTAAACAGAGAATTGAGTGCGTTAGAGTCATCGAATGAAGATTAGATAAAGATAAGATCTCTGCGATATTTCATTTATTTATAAGGGTTTATGCGCTTTTAAAAATAGAATGTAAGGAGGATACTCACTCTATTAAATGGTTTTTATCATCAGAGAAATAGTGATTTGAAAGAGGTCAGTATGACAACAATAAAGAAAGGGTTACGTGCTGTTGCTGTATTGGAAGCAAGTAAGGGGATAATGTCTCTATTGATTGCTTTTGGGATACATACGTTAGCTGGTCATAATTTACGACATTTAGCTGAATTAATCGTGAGCCGTTTACACTTAAATCCGGCAAGTCACTTACCTAGTGTATTTATTGATGCAGCGAGTGGATTAACTGACGTTAAAATCATGTTATTTGCCATTGGTGCGGTGGTGTATTCAATCATTAGGCTTGTTGAAGCTTATGGATTATGGCGTGCACAAATGTGGACAGAATGGTTTGCTTTGGTGAGTGGAGCTATCTATATCCCTTTTGAGCTGTATGAAATGATTTTCCGTACAAGCATTCTTGGTTTTACGGCATTTATTATTAATATTATTGTTGTTGGTTATATGACTTCTGTCATTCTTGATAGAAAGAAAAGCCCCCTTACTATCAACAAGTAAGTTTTTTTACTTGCATATTAGTGATTACAATACCGCTATTGCGAACGGGCAGCAATCGCTACCCGTTCAATCATCAATAGTGATGATTAGAATTTATAAGTTACACCAGCGTAGAGTGAACCAATACTCATTGCGTAGTCATCAGAATAGCTGTAAAAGCCATAATCTTTACTTACGTTTTCCTCGATGAAAATATCACCTTCATAAGCAACACGGAAAGCCAAGCCACTTAATGCTCTTGGTGCATACTCAACACCAACACCGTAGTGGAAAGACGTGTTATTTTCGCTTAAAGAATGGCCTAAAACATCCGTTGATGATTCTAATGCACCTAAACCAACAATACCAAATGGGCGCCAACCGCTATCAAATGTGTAACCAAGATTTGCAGCAAGTGAGATAGATGTTGATTCAATATCGATACCTCTAAAACCAGTAGATTTGACGGTTGGGTGGTTTACATTGATATCACCGTATTTTGTATATTGAAGTTCAACAGCAACAATACGGTTGAATTGATAGCCACCAATAAACTTAATAGTTGAATCATCAGTATCAATAGATACGCCACTGTAATCAAAAGCACCACCATCATCAAAGGTTGTGGCACCAAGACCAGCGCCTAAATAAAAACCTGAGATGTTATCGTTAGCGCTTGTAAAAGCAGAAAATAGTGTGAGTAATAATATGATTTTTTTCATGAGGGTCTCATTCTATAATAGGGTGCCTAAAAGTTGGTTTAATTATAAGAACATGAAAAAAATAAACTAAATAAGTTCCACACTAATAGCAAATATTTGAATTTCATTTGATTATTTGTTGTTATAAAAATCTAAAATGTGCTGATAACTAAATATGTTTACGGGTATAACTTTATGTTTTAAAAAATAAATATATGATTTGATGCCAAATCAATAGTCAGTTATTGATTTGTTTTATAATTGCGGTAAACTTCAAACTCTGGTTGGTAAATGTTTGTTTTTTCAATGTGTTTTTAGTTGTTTATTTAAATAATCAGAACGATTTAACCGAATTATCACTAATCGTTAGGCCTAGATGCAGAAAATCATAATTGCAAATTTGGTGTTAGAACCAGAGACAAGAACATTACGCAATATTACGGGTGAAGTAATTACGCTTAGGCCTCTTCCTTATAGTGTATTTACTCTATTGTTTGAGCAAAAAGGAAATTGTCTAGACCGTGATCATTTGTTTGATGTTTGTTGGGAGGGGGCAGTAGTTACCGATCAAGCCTTAACTAATGTGATTTCAAGTTTAAGGCGCAATTTAGTTAAACTGAAAGCTCAAGGCATCGAAATAAAAACAGTGAGTAAGGTGGGTTATTTACTGCTTGTTGATGATACTTTTTCTATCGCGGATGATCTCATTACACAAGAAATAGATAACACAACGCCATCGATTTTACCATCAGTTGAAAATACACCTACACCTAGTACTGTAACTGAAGACTCTATAGCGACAGATAAAAGAAATCCGCGTTCTCGTCACTTTTGGTTAACTAAACCGTCGTTAATTTCAGTACTACTTTCATTGTGTTTATTATCAATGATTGTATTTGTATATCAATATAAAGCGGTCTCATCGGTGCCTCATTTCCTTGTCAAAGATCACTACCAGCATTTTAAAATAAACAATACCGATATTTATTTACTTAATAAGACCCGAAAATCGGTGAGTGTTGAGGCTATTCAAAAAGAGATCCAAAAATTAAACCCTGTAGAGTGCAATGCTGAAATTTATATTCGGATGTATGATTCTGCTTATGATGATGACGTTTCTTCTTTAAGGGGATACGTTTCAGCCAAAAATAGCAATAGAAATGCGAATTATTCATTGAGTCAATTTTCATATAATGATCTACCAATGATTATTGAAAAATCGTTTAATAGGGCCAAACTTGTATGCGAATAGTCAATTTTATTTTATTGTTATTTTTAGTAGGATTGCTCTCTTACTACTGGTTATTTCAGGACTCAGAATTACAAGGTACTCGTTGGACTTGTAATGAACTTTCTACTAATTTTATATCTGCGCCATATCAAAAATATCAAGAGATTGGCGAACGATATGTGCTTTATTTTGCATCCTCTTCTAACTTAACGATTTTTCAAAAAGGTAAATTAGTTTTTAAAGGCGGAGAACATGAAAAGTATGAAGTCATTATCGATGCGGATTACAAAGTGAAAAAAGACAAGATCTCAGTGAAATCTAAAAAGATTGATTGGCACCTTAAACCAAAAAATGCTCCGATTTTTATTCAAGATCTTGATTCATTAAAAGACTTTGAAACGGATTTGAATTTTATTATTAGTGATGAAAAACTGTATTTCCATAATCGTAAAAATCATGAAAATACCAATTTTGTTTGCTTTGCTTCTTAAATCAGGTTTCAGGTGTAGTATCTGAAGAAGCCAGTTTTTCAAGTTTGACTTACTTTTCTGATCATGGTGAAGATGTTATTAATGGGTTAGGGCATAAAATATTTAAAGAAAACAATACCGATCATTAGATATATATGAACGGCATTAGCATAGGCTTAACTCAATATTAATACAGCTTAAATAATGATAGATCGGATTTTTGTTGTTCAGCTAATATCGCTAATTCTTGACTCACTTGTTGTGTTTGGTGAATCGAGGATACATTTTCATTAACTAAATCAAAAGTACGAGTGGTGTTTCTTGCGATGTCTTCAGTAACAGAATATTGCTCCTGAGATGCGGTAGCTACTAATGTGTTAATATCTGAAATTGCTTGAACTGAGTTTGCAATATCATTAAATGATATTTTCACATCTTCTGATAAAACAACCGATTTTTGAATGAGTGTTACATTCTCTATCATGTTGTTATTTGCTTTCTCAGACTGAGTTTGAAGTTTAGAAATAATATCTTGTATATGCTTTGTTGATTGTTGTGTTTTGGCTGCTAAGTTACGAACTTCATCAGCAACAACGGCAAAACCACGCCCTTGCTCCCCTGCGCGAGCGGCTTCAATGGCTGCATTTAAGGCAAGAAGGTTCGTTTGATCAGAGATCGAACTAATGACACTTGTAACGTCACCAATATCTATTGCATTTACTTTTAACTCTTCAATCATTATCGCCGTTTGTTGAACTGAGATATTTATGCTCTGAGTTAATCGAATCGATTCTTCTAAATGTTTTTTACCGACATTAACATTGTTTATGGCTGATTGAGCTTGTTCTTCAGCTTGTGTCGCATTTAATGTAACTTCTTTTGAAGTGCTTGATAGTTCACTAATCGCTGTTGAAATTTCTTCGATTTGAGCCAGTTCATGTTGTGAGTTTTCAGCGGTAACTCCCATAACTACATTTGACTCTTCAGCGCTTGTTGCTAATTGCGCGCTTCCATTATCCATTTTTTGTAATATAGAATGAAATTCAATTAACATTTCATTTAAATATTTAGTGCTTACACCAAGTTCATCTTCAGATAATACTTTTGCTCTAATTGTTAAATCTTTATTTTTAGAAACTGATTCTACAATGCGTGATAATTGTACAGCTTGAGCGATTAGTAGCTTTGAAATAAAAATAGAAGAGATAATCGTTATAGTTAATATAGATAATATAATGAAAACGGTAGAATAAATAGAGCTATTAATGTTATTGTTTAGTTCAGTAATTATCACATTTATATCAATAACTAACTCATCTTCATATTGTTTAAATGCATTAATTCGATTGGTTGATGCTTGATACCAATCTGTAGCCGAGACAGTATAGTTTCCTTCTTTGTAGTTATTATTTACCATTTCTCTAATATCAGATACTTTTTTTGATACAGGGTCAGAAAGAAGAGTATTTAATTTTTTTACTTGTTGATTACTGGCATATTCTTTAAATGTTGAAAGGTGTGCATTTTGAGTTGAATCCAGAGTAACGAATGTTTTATATAGTGATAAAGAAACAGGACCTGAACTCGACAAAATATTATTTAAGCTTGCACGTTCTTTTCCTGCCGCCTCTTTAATCTCTAAAAATAATGAGTAATTTCTTAAATAAGGGGTCAGTGTTTTTTCTGTTGAATTTTTTACTATCATATTGCTTAATGATAGAAATAACCTGTTAATATCTGTGTAATATTTAGCGACGTTAGAGGATGTCATATTAAATGAATCAGCATTACTTCGATTCATATTAAGACGTTCAAGTTGCGAAAAAACACTTAGCATATCATTGTAAACAGCAGGGTGAGATAGCTGTAACTGCATCGATTTTTCTTTCAATGGTTTCAAGTATTTATTTAATACAGCATCGGTTTCATTTCGTTGGACTAACATTTCTTCTTTAAAATGAGCACCTTTTGAACTAACAAAACCAGCGGTTGCCCCTCGTTCTTTCTGAAGTTCATGAACAATTAGGCTACCTTCAATTGATATATCAGTCATTGAGCTAATATCTTGTAGTTCTGAACGAAGTGATATCGTGGTATGTAATGTACTTAGGGAAAAAAATAACATCCCAACGATTGGGAGTGTGATAATAAATAGAATTTTTTGTTTAAATGTTAATTTTTCAATGAAGTTCATAGTGTCATTCTGCATAAGTTTAAATTCTTTAATTAGTCAAGCTATTTTAATTATTGGGTCGTGCTTTTCTTATGATTTCTTAAGTTTGAGATGATTCTATATTATTGTGATTAGATAATATCTACTACTTTTGAGTATAAATATATATGTAAAAGTAATGATAAAAGAAGTATTTAATAACATGATAGAAGGGGGTTGTTAATTCAGCATTACGTAAATCAACAATTATACCTTTGCGAGTTAAGTTGGTTTGTGTTGATTCCTAAGTAATTGTGAATAAATTAGCTGAATTGTGAGTGAGTTGATTGTAAATACTCGAGTTAACTTGTAACCACTGCTACCTTTTATAGTGAGGTATTAATTTAAAAAGCGCATTAGTCACTTTAAATAGATGTTTTAGTGTATGCGCTGTAAATAGTTGGGGTATGTACTATGTTAGGAGATACAAGTTCTTATTCTCATCATCAATTTTTATCTATTGTGTTTTGTTTTATCTTATGGAGTTTTTCTTCTGTAAGTCATGCTCAGGCTCCATTAAAAGTAGGAACCTACCACTGTCCTCCCTTTATTTTCCACGACAAAGGTCAAGAGTTCGAAGGCCTAAGTATGACACTATGGGATCGTATTGCAGAAATCATGGGCGCGACTTATACCTTACAGAATTACGAACTTGATGATTTGTTATTGGCGACAGAAAAAGGTGATATTGATGTCGGTGTGTCCTGCATTTCGATCACGACTGATCGTGAGGAGCATGTTGACTTCTCTCACTCATTTTATGAAACACACCTTGCGATAGCCGTAAAAAGCCGCAGTTATCTAGATACCTTTATCAGCATCATTACCAATAATACTTTATGGAAAGCCATTGGTGTTTTCTTTGCGGTAGCGATTAGTGTTGGCTGACCACAGTATTGCTCATGAAAATTATCAAACGATGGATGAGTTATTATTAGCGTTAGAAAATGATCAAGTTGATGCTATTGTGGCTGATGATGCGGTATTACGGTACATGATAAAACAAGGTAAAAATAAGCAATTGTTTAACGAATTAGTTGTCCTTCCTTATCAATTAGAAAAGCAAAATTATGGCCTAGTGTTAGTTGAAAATAGTGAGTATGAAGAAGAAATCAACCGAGCTTTATTATAAATTCGTGAAACCACAGAGTGGCATCGGGTCTTGTTAGAATATTTTACAGAGAAGTGATTCATATTAGTGGTGCTTACATTTCAAACATAGTAACAGAACGCTGATAAAGCCATACATGTGCTTGCCCAGCGTTTTTGTTTTTTCCAACGACACGATCGATGTGTAATAACCAATTCTTCTCTTCAGAATCAACATCAATTATTTTTAAAGACGTATTATTCTGAATTATGTGATTTGGAGTAAAGCCCCAACAATGATCTAACTGTAATAAAGATTGTAACGTACTTAAATTATTGGTTGTGGTGACGGATGATGAGAAGTACGTATTCCAAGGGCTATGCATATTAGTAAAGAGTATTTGACGAAACGATTTCAACTCTTGTAATTGAATCGATTTTTGAGAATGTAAAGGATGGTTATGTGCCGCTGCAATAGTGACAGGTAAATAACCTACTAAGCCTAACTCAACGTCTTTTGGAAGAATATCTCCGGACAACATGAACCCAATTGATGCTTTTCCTTTTGACACTTGTTCGCTTATCTCTTGGTTTTCAACGGTATTAATGTGTAACTCAGTGTGTGGGAAATGCAGATAAAATTCATTGATTACATTATAAAAAGAAGGTGTTAACAATAGCTCATTAATTGCGATGGTTAAGGTATCTTCTACGCCTGCGCTGAAAGAGTGGATCATGGTTTCAATGTCTTTTGCTTGCGAGAGTAGATTAAGAGATTGAAGATATAAACGCTTACCGTGTGGCGTTAATGTTGGTATACGAGTGGAACGATCAAATATCTCAATCCCAGCATCTATTTCTAAGTTTGCGATTGCCGTACTAACGGCTGATTGCGCTTTTCCCAATTTTCGAGCAGCCGCAGAGAATGAACCGCATTCGACACAAAGTACAAGAGTTTCAAGTTGTTGGAGATTAAACATATCAAGCCATCTATTATTCAGCTAATCACTAGCTAGAGTGTATCAAAATATCACATGATAATGGATGAACGTAATTAATACTTATAAGGTTATTTTACTTAATAGACTAAGTAGGTGTTATTATCCGCCGCCCATATTCCCTTTGCATAGAAGGACAAGAGAGATGCATGATCGTGCCAGCCAAATGGTGATATTTTACGCCCTAGCCAAAGCGGGTAGCTTTACTGCTGCCGCAAAACAAATGGGCGTGTCTACCTCTCATGTAAGTAAACAACTGGGTATATTAGAAGCAGAGATTAACGTTAAGTTAGTACAACGCACGACACGTTCGTTAACGTTGACTGATGCCGGGCAACAGTTCAATTTGTATTGTGAGAAGATGTACAGTGCGATGACTGAAGCCAGCACTATTATGGATAATGAACGTGATGAAGTTGCGGGTATCTTGCGTTTAGGGCTATCACAGTCTTTTGGTACTATGCATATCATTCCTGCGATCGACAAATTACGTCACCAATATCCAGATCTTCAGGTCGAAGTTCGCTTGTTTGACCACCGTGCAGATATGCTAAAAGACGGTTTAGATCTCTGGGTAACTAACTTTGAAGATTTACCAGAAGGTTACGTAGCGCAGCGATTAGCGGATTCACATTTTGTATTGGCAGCATCGCCTGATTATTTGATTGATAAAGCTGTCCCTCATCATCCTCAAGATTTAACTGAGCATAATTGCTTAACTTATCAAGGCCGTCACCGTGACTACAGTAATTGGGATTTCAGTAAAGGCACTGAAGCATTGTGTGTCAAAGTTTCTGGAAACTATCGTGTTGATTTAGCTGAAGCAGTAAGAGATGCGGCTATTTCAGGGTGGGGCGTAGCGTATTTAGCCAGTTATTTACTTACCAATGAGTTTAATGATGGCAAACTTATTCAGTTATTACCTGATTGGAAAGCGAGCCAAAAAATGCCAATTTATGCGGTTTATCCAAGCCGTAAACACCTGCCAAGAAAGATAAGTGCTGTGATTGATTTCTTACGTGAGCACATTGGTCAACAGCCATATTGGGACAAAGCGTTAATGAAACGGGTTAAGTTATAATCAAAGAATGATGCGTTCAATATAGTCATTGATTAAATTAAATACAGCGCAATGATGTCTTTTTAATCAATGAATTAAGTTCATTGTCAACCTTGAAATAAATATATTTTCCATATGGCAACAATACCAGTCATATATTTCCTTGTTATTTTATAAATCAACGAGTTAAGATATTTACACAAAGCGTGATCTAAGTCTCATTAACGGAGTGTTAGCAAACCCGACTTGCACGCAAACCTTTGCGCATTAAAATGCAAGCTCATTTTCGATAGTACAGGTTTTTATCATGACATCTTTCCTTGGTATTTTTGCCATTTTACTATTTGCTTATTTATGTTCTACTGATCGTCGCAATATTCCTTTAAGAACGGTTTCTTTGGCGTTTGGTCTACAAATTTTATTTGCTCTGTTGGTACTGTATGTTCCAGTAGGTAAAGAAGTTTTAAACTCGCTAACCGCAGGCGTTTCGGGCGTTATTGAATATGGACAAGAGGGCATTGCCTTTTTGTTTGGTGGTTTGGCTACGGGTAAAGTCGGCTTTGTATTTGCCGTTAATGTTCTTGGTATTATCATCTTCTTCTCTGCCCTTATTTCTGCGCTTTACCATCTTGGTATTATGCCTAAAGTGATTAACTTTATTGGTGGTGGCTTACAACGCTTATTGGGTACAGGACGTGCAGAATCACTTGCTGCGACTGCTAACATCTTTGTAAGTATGGTTGAGGCACCACTTGTCGTTAAACCTTACTTGAAGCACATGAGTGATTCTCAGTTCTTCGCGGTAATGACCTGTGGTTTGGCGTCAGTGGCTGGCGGTACGATGGTTGGTTATGCATCGCTAGGTGTGGACCTTAACTTTCTAATCTCAGCGGCATTCATGTCTGCACCTGCCGGTTTATTGATGGCAAAAATGATGGTACCACCGGGTGATGAAGAGAATAATGACGATGAAATTACATCGATAGAAATCGACCACGCAACGAACGTATTTGAAGCACTAGCTGATGGCGCAATGTCAGGTCTTCGCATTGCTGTGGCGGTGGGGACAACGTTATTGGCATTTGTAAGTGTGATTGCACTATTAAATGGCTTATTAGGTCACGTGGGTGATTTATTCGGTTTCAATCTGAGCTTTGAATTGATTCTAGGTTACGTATTCGCACCTGTGGCTTTCTTACTTGGTGTGCCGTGGAACGAAGCGATCCTTGCGGGTTCATTAATTGGTAATAAGATCGTGGTAAATGAGTTTGTTGCCTTTATTCAATTGATGGAAGTAAAAGATCAACTAAGCCCACATTCTATTGCGATTGTTACCTTTGCATTGTGTGGTTTTGCTAATATCTCAACTATGGCTATTTTGATTGGTGGCTTGGGAAGTTTAGTGCCAGAGCGTCGTTCATTCATTGCTAAAATGGGTTTCCGAGCAATCACTGCGGGTGTATTAGCGAACTTAATGAGTGCCGCGATTGCGGGTGTGATTCTTTCTTTATAGAAACGCACAGTAAATTGATTAAGTAGAAAAGAGGCGCTCAATTGAGTGCCTCTTTTTTATTGGAAATAATCTTGAATTACTGAGTGAATTTTATACGCAGTGGTGGTGTTGTATTAAATTCAGCAGTATCAAAACTATCTAATTTATGGTGCTTGATAAGCGCTCGTAAATTATCAACGTAAGCTTGTCCACGCGTAGAGTAGTGAGATAAAGCTTGAACTAATTCACTGCCTGATAATTTGTTATCTTGACGTAATTGCTGACGTAAAGTCCAAAGATCTTTATATGCAGAGGTTGTGTTTAAGTTATACATATAACGAGCAGTACCAGCGAATAGGTTATCGAATGCGGCCACTTTTACATGCCCACCAGGGGTACTTAAATACTTACCGCCTTTAGATGATAGATGCTCACCGTATAAACTATTTCCGTTTACTGCAAAGTAACTGGTTCCCCAACCACTTTCGTCAATCCCTTGCGCTAAAACCATACCAATAGGGATAACATCTAAACGTAGAAGTAACTCGTCAACATTATTTGACTTAACATCATAAGATGCCATTAGGTTTTTCATCCATGCGCTTTCTTCTTGAGTCCACTTCGTTGTCGGCTGCTTAGATAACGAAATCACCTCATTTCTAACTTCTGTTATATGTTTATTTACTTCAATGATGGTCGGCAGCAATAAACGGATAAACCCTGAGGTTTTCTGCTCAACAGGCAATGAATTTAAGTCAGTAGGTAGGTTTTCTACAAAAATAGCAGGAAGACTGTCATTCTTTATTGTGGTGTTTAATTGATACTGCTGTTGCTTAAATTGATTGATAAGTGCTTCTGCTGAGGAGATTATTTGCACTTTTACATCAGGGTAAGGTTGGCTGATTTTTTCCGGAGGAGTAGGAAGGGCAGCGTTTGCAACTGATGTTACGATTAATAATGCAGGTGCAAAAATAGACGTTAGTTTTTTAGACAAAGACATAAATGGCGCTCCATTGTTCAATCAGATTATCACGTTAGATTAATCTGTGGGATCGAAAACGGTGCTAAATTCAGCACCGTTTTTAGTGTTTATGTGGAGTTAACAGTCGCTCTGTTATTCTTCTACAATAGTCACTTTCTCGATCACAATACTCTCTTTTGGAACATCGTCAAACTCACCGATAGATTTAGTTTTAATTTTTGCAATTTTCTTAACTACATCCATACCTATAGTCACTTCACCAAATACCGTATAACCCCAGCCAGCGTTAGTGGTGGCAGTGTGATCAAGAAAAGTATTGTTAGCGATGTTGATAAAGAACTCACTGGTTGCAGAGTGAGGTGCATCAGTACGCGCCATAGCGATAGTGCCGTTTAAGTTTTTCAAACCACGGTTCGCTTCGTTCACAATTGGAGCACGCATTTCTTTTTCTTGCATATCAGCAGTAAAACCACCGCCTTGGATCATAAAACCTTTAATAACACGATGGAAAATGGTGCCTTCATAAAAACCGTCTTGGCAGTATTTTAAGAAGTTTTTTGAGCTTACCGGTGCTTTTTCTTTGTTAAGCTCAATGTGAATGTCGCCAAAATTGGTGGTTAAAATGATCATATAGTTAATGTCTATTTAAAAGTTAATTGAGAAAGATTATACGTAGTTTCTTAGTTTATGTTGAACTCTTTGAATATCGCATTGCCCACTTCCACAATAATTTGGTTGCGTGAGGCCATATCTAAATTTGTTAGCATTTCATTGTATGCCTTAAATATGCATTTTTTGTCGTTTATAAATTAATCAAATTTTCGTTGGTAGCGAGGTAGCATACTTTCATTACCTAACAAACCACCTTGGTGGATGTACAGTAGAGTCTGATTGATGTTGTTGGGTAACCAATCACTCAAGCAGCGCCACATTAGCGGGTCGTATAGAAGTTCAAATTCAACGTCAGTTTGTAAGAGAAGCGTTTTCCACATCTCGTAATCGTGACAATATAACTTCCCAAAATGGTGTTTTTTCGTTGGCGTTAGAATCTCAGGATGATCTGTTTCACCAAGCTCTAAAAATTGCTCGGTAAGATAAGAATTACCACCGACACAAGCACAAGTAATCACTTTTATATCATGAGCTTTTAAGTGCTTATGAAGAAATAAAGCCGTTGTTCCTGTTCCCGATGGTAAGGCAACCGTTAGAGAATTGAGTGCTTGCTTTTTTTTCCATGCTATAAGCTCTGTCGCCAGTTGTTTTACTCCACTTTCAGCTAAACCACAGCGACCCCCTTCAGGCACAAATAACTCATGAGCGTTGGGCTGTCGAACTTGGTGGATGTAGTCGAAACTTGAATAAAGAGTACCGTCACTTTTTATCGCATCGTCACGCTCATTCAATGCAATTATATTTGCCCCTAATGCCAAGGCCGCGCGGTAGTTCCCTTTTGGATTTTCTTGTAGAAAAGAGGGAATATGATCAACGTAAAAGTCTAACTGCCAGCCTTTTAATTGAGCCAGTGCCGCTAATGAGTAAAATGAGTTTGCCTGTGGTGAGCCATAGCCAATAATCGTGGTAATCGCAGGGAAATCACCGTCTAACAATCCCATAAACTTACGAGCTTTGTTGCCAGAAAATTGAGGGTGAAGTTTATCATCGCGCTTTAAATAGAAATCGACACCATTAAATTGATGCTGAGTTACTGGGCTGTTTTGGATTTTCATGATGAGATATAAATATAGACTGTAGGAAAGGAGAAATGACCTTTCAGTGAGGTGAAAGGCCATATAAATCTGTAATGAGAATTACTTTTTCATCATTGATTTTAAAGCAGCAAACGGGTTGTGCGTTGCGCCTTGATGATCATCTTCACCGGCTTTAATTTGAGAGCCGTATTGATCATGCTCTGTGTATTTAGAGTGCTCATGATCGTGACAGAAAAGACAAAGAAGCTCCCAGTTACTGCCATCATTTGGGTTATTAGTATGATCGTGATCTTTATGGTGAACCGTTAATTCACGTAAGTTTGAATAGACAAATTCACGCGCACAATTACCACAAACCCAAGGGTACAGTTTTAATGCTTTTTCACGGTAACCAACTTCTTGACGGGCATAAGTGGCACTAGAGCCATAAAAATCTGATGACATATAAATCTCGACTGCTAAAGTTAATACAATAATTATATGGAAAGAATATACCACGTTTTTAAGGAGAATAAATGCTATCAAAACTAGAACTGAGAATTCCACCGCCGTTAGTCATGCTACTGTTTATGGTAACCGTATTTGGCTTTGATAAAATAATGCCATTTACTCTATTTTATTTACCATGGTTAACTTACGCTTCGGTTATTAGCTTAGTCACGCTTGGTGGTGTCATTGCATTGTGGGGAGTGAAAGAGTTTAAAAATGCCAAAACAACAGTTAATCCACTCAAGCCAGAAAGCAGCTCATCACTTGTTAACTCTGGTATTTATCAATACACCCGTAACCCTATGTACCTTGGTTTATTACTGGCTTTGCTGAGTAGTGTCGTTTATACCCAACATCCATTGGGTTTGGTGAGTGCATTAGGCTTTGTTCTTTATATGAATCGCTTTCAAATTGAACCTGAAGAGAAAATGCTAGTTGCGTTGTTTGGGGACGAATTTGTTGAATATACCAATCGAGTAAAGCGTTGGTTTTAATTAACGAATAATCATGATTTCGTGACAGGTTGAGTGTTTTTGTCTCTGCCATACCGCTTTTATAATGCGTATATAAGAGATCTGATTGTCGATTTTTTAGTGGAGTTTCCACAAATACAAATAGAAGTGAGTTTGTGTGCTTCAATTTCCACTAAGACAATCTTACCTTGTTTATAAGCAGCGAAAGTTTCAACCTAAAGTACTAACCATATTGATTGAACGTATCATGACTAGCATGGCCCGATCTTGACATTTCCCTGACAGAGATTTGCTGTTTTTCGTCTTAGAGGTCACGATTTAATCATAATAAATCAATTAAAATATGCTTATAAATTAAACATCATGGCTGGGTGTATTATGAAAAAGAAAATTAAACTTATTATCAAGATTACATTGTTTTTTGCTTTTTTCGGCATTGTTGGACACGTTTTTGCTGCTGAAACCTTAACTGCAAATACGGTAGTGACAAAGTCAGACCAACAAATGCGTGGAGATTCGAGCTACACCGAGCTAACTATGAATATTATTCGTCAAGATTGGACACGCAGCATGAGCATGAAGAGTTGGACTAAAGATAAAAATCTATCCTTGGTGCTGATTACGGGTCCTGAAAAAGATCGTGGAAGCGCTTCATTAAAGCGTGATAAAGAGATGTGGAGCTGGCTCCCGAGTATTGAACGTGTGATTAAAATTGCGCCGTCAATGTTAGGTCAATCATGGATGGGGTCAGATTTTACTAATGATGATCTGATTAACCAATCCTCTATTGTTGTCGATTATGATCATAAACTGATCAAAGAAGAGATGATTGATGGTGAGAAAGTATGGGTAATTGACGCGATGGCGAAACCAGATGCTCCCGTTGTATGGAGTAAAGTACGTCTATGGATCTCACAGAAGACCTTTATACAACGTAAAGTAGAATCGTACGATGAGTTTGATGAATTAGTCAACACTATGACCACCTATGATATTCAAGATTTTTCAGGACGTATGGTTGCAACAAGAATGGAAATGCTGCCAGCGGATAAGCCTGGTAATAAAACAGAAATGATCACGCATAAAACCCATTTTAATTTCTTGATTAATGAAGAATTTTTCTCTCAAGCGCAGATGAAGTCATTGCGTAATTAATGTAATGATTAGGTGGTAAACATGCTTATTAAGTTAGCTTGGCGAAACCTATGGCGACAAAAACGACGAACCTTATTAACGGCTTCTGCCTTAGCATTAGCCCTAATATTGTCGTTATTGATGCGAAGTATCCAAGAAGGCAGTTATACCGCTAATATTGAAAATGTAGCACGTTTATCGACGGGTCTTATTCAACTGCAAAACCCCAAGTTTAAAGAAAGCCAAAGCATTGATGATTTATTACCCATGAGTGATGAGTTCATTAAGCCTGCCAAGCAACAACCCAATATTGAGTTTACCCTACCAAGAATTGAAACTTTTTCCCTTGCTGCCGCCAACGAGAAATCAAAAGGTGTCATGGTTGTTGGTGTTGCTCCACAAGAAGAAAATGCCTATTCAAAGTTGGCTGATAAAGTGGTTAAAGGGGACTATTTCTCAGAAAACGACAAATCCATTTTACTGTCAGAAGGGCTTGCTCAATTTTTTAATGTGGGTGTTGGAGATGAAGTCGTGCTCTATGGGCAAGGCTACCGTGGGCAAACTGCGGCAGGTCTATATCACATCAAAGGGATTGTGCATTTCCCAATGCCAGAGTTGAATAACCAACTGATTTATTTACCTATCAAAGAAGCCTCAATGTTGTTTAGTACTGAAAATCAAGTGACTGCTTGGGTACTTCATACGCGTGATTTTTCTCAATTACCACAAACAGTAAATGATCTTCAAATAGGTTATGGCTCAACGGTTTCAGTCCGTCCGTGGAATGATCTTAGTCCTGAGATGGAACAACAGATCCAAATCGATAGGGTGAGCGGAATTATCATGATGTATATTTTATATGGCATTGTTGGCTTTGCTCTTTTTGCCACGTTATTGATGATGACATTAGAAAGACAGCGTGAATTTGGTGTTATGTTAGCAACAGGAATGGGGCGAGCACAGCTATTAAAATTGCTCGTTTTTGAGTCCCTATTTATTGCGTTGTTAGGTATAACTATCGGGTTAGTTATGGCATCACCTGTCTTAGGTTATTTATATATTAATCCTATTACGTTAACCGGAGATACCGCCAGTGCGATGCTTGAAATGGGATATGAGCCTATCATTCCAGTACTAATTAGATCATGGCTGTTCATTAACCAAATTATGATTGTCATCGGTTTATTGTTTTTGTGTTTACTCTACCCGTTATGGCGTACCTATCATTTAAATATTGTCTCGGCGTTAAAAGGAGGTTCGCATGCTGCTTAAATTGGCGTGGTGCAATGTATGGCGTAATAAATTACGTACCTCCATCATGATAGGGGCGATGGTATTTGGTATGGTTGGTGTGATATTGATGATGGGGTTTATGAATGGCATTATCGATAATCTTGTAAAAAACGCAATTCAATGGCAAACCAGCCATATTCAAATCCATCAAAAAAACTATGCAATTAATCCCGATATAAATTTAGTCATCGATGATGAGCCTCAAATTACATCCTTGTTAGAACACGCTCCAGAAGTGAAAGCATGGACAAGCCGAACCTTAGTTAACGGCATGATAGCCTCAGCTCGCAGTACCCGAGGCATTCAAGTTAACGACGTTTATTTTCTCAACTCATGATTCGCGGGTATTTAATCGAGCCAAGCGCATTATTGTGTTTGAAGATGGTCAGTTAAAAGAAGATAAATCAGTATAATGTGAGATAGATCTTGACCTTAATCTGATAGGACATAAACTTCACTGATTAGATTTATTCAATAACAGGCGTTTGAGCTCTCTCTTACGCCTGTTTCTATTCATTGACGAGGTTAAGTCATGTCTAAACGTGATTATTATGATGTCCTTGGTGTGCCAAAAAGCAGCACAGAAAAAGAGATCAAAAAAGCATATAAACGTCTTGCGATGAAATACCACCCAGATAAAAATCAGGGTGATGCTCAAGCAGCAGACAAATTCAAAGAAATTAAAGAAGCGTATGAAATCCTAACAAATGCCGATAAGCGGGGTCAGTATGATGACTACGGACATGCAGCATTTAAAAATGGTGGCATGGGCGGCGGCGGCTTTGGTGGTCAAAGCCAAGGTTATGGCGGATTTGAAGATATTTTCGGTGGTGCATTTGGCGGCGGTGGTCGTAGCCATGGCGGATTTGAGGATATGTTCTCTCAGCAACGTCGTCAGCGTTCACAAAAAGGTCAAGATCGTCAATTTAACTTAACGGTTGAATTTGCGGAAGCTATTAATGGTTGTGAGCAAGTAATCGAATTACCCGTTAATGGTGAGAATAAAAAAATCAACGTTAAAGTACCTGCCGGTATTGATGATGGTGAAAAAATCCGTTTCGTTGGTAAAGGTGAAGCTGGGACATTTGGTGGTTCAGCGGGTGATTTATTTATTCAAATTAACACCCGTCCACACTCGCATTTAAAACGTGATGGCAATGACTTAATTTGTCCAGTAACGACTGATTTTGTTACCGCAGCATTGGGTGGTGAAGTTGAGATCCAAACACTAGAAAGTCGCTTCAAGCTTAAAGTGCCAGCAGGAACTCAAAGTGGTCGTAAATTCCGAATGAAAGAAAAAGGCGTGAAAGGCCGTAAAGGAATTACCGGAGACTTAATGGTTGAGATTACCGTGGCAACCCCGACAAATCTGAACGAAAAACAGAAAGAATTATTGATGGAGTTTAAAGAGTTAGCATAAGCTTACTAAATCAATATATTTTAATAGGAGGTATGAACGATGAATAGATTATTCACAACGTTTGTGCCTTTTTTATTGCCTATTAGCGTATTCAGTTACGCTGAAATCCCCGGTTTAACGCCTGAAAAAAATTGGGATTTAGGCGGCAGGGCTAAGAGGTGAATTGCTAGATCGTAACAATAAGCGATACTCGCTTACCGTTTTAAAATGCACTCGGACTCAGATTATTTAGTGCTTTGAATCGAAGATGGGGTGTTTAATTAATTTTATGTTTAGCATCAAATGACATTTCCATAGATAAAGGTCTAATCCAAGATGTTAGATTACATTCAATATTTAGGAAATTAACAATATCAATTGCATTACCGTATGTTGTTAAATCGCTAACCACATAATAAACCATATCTATTTTATATAAGCTTAGTATGTAAGAACTGCACTTCTTGTATTCCTTTTGAGGCTCAGAGAGGGAAGAAAATGCCTGTACTCTATAGGATTCTGAGTGTGGTAAAACTTTACTATTCGCCTCTTCGACGGATGCGATTAATAATAACAATATTAATAATTTATTCATAATTACATATCTTCTTTAGAAAATTTAACCTAAAAACATCAGACTTGAAATTATGCAATTGATATTTTTATCACCAAGACAATTATAATTTATACTATTTAAGGGATCGTTGCAAATAATATGAGTTGGTAAATAAGTCCTAACATTGACTCATTATTATTAGTAAATAACGTCAATATTAAATAATCAATTCATTAATACGGATCTTTCGTATTACGATTTCATGTTTTAGGTTGGTTATCTACATCGTAATATCTCAAGCAACGCCTAAGGAATTGGGTTGCTAGAATTCGTGAGAAAGAAGGTATTTTGAACCTATATTAAATTTTTTGCAACAAGCCCGTATAATAACCTGGTTATTCTTTATGAATTTTAAATTAAATTGGTTTATCTCTTTGTTTGAACGATTTAATATTATCGTGAATTTATCTTTTTCAAAGAGAACCAAATTATGAAAATTGATTTAACTACGTTAGTAACAGAAAGTCGTAATCAAGCCAGTGAGCAAATTGATGTGTTATCAACGATGGATATGCTGACGGTAATCAATAAAGAAGATCAAAAAGTAGCGTTAGCGGTAGAAGCTATTCTTCCTCAAATTGCAGAGGCAGTGGATGCGATTGCTGAAGCATTTCAATCTGGTGGGCGTTTGATTTATACCGGTGCTGGTACTTCTGGTCGTTTAGGTATTTTAGATGCGAGTGAGTGTCCTCCGACTTATGGTTCAAACCCTGACTTAGTGGTTGGCTTAATTGCAGGCGGCCATAAAGCGATTTTAAAAGCTGTCGAAAATGCAGAAGACAACCGAGAGCTTGGTGCTTCTGATCTGCAAGATTTAGGGTTAAATGAGAAAGATGTAGTAGTGGGTATTGCAGCAAGCGGTCGCACACCTTACGTTCTAGGTGCAATGGAATACGCAAAATCGGTTGGTGCGACAGTCGCTACATTAAGCTGTAATCCAAACAGTCCAATGACTGAACTGGCAGACATCAACATGACTCCAGTGGTTGGCCCTGAAGTAGTAACGGGTTCTTCTCGTATGAAAGCCGGAACAGCACAAAAGCTAGTGCTTAATATGCTGACAACAGGCGCGATGATCCGCACAGGTAAAGTATTCGGTAACTTGATGGTTGATGTAGAAGCAACCAACGCCAAATTAGTACAAAGACAAAAGAATATAGTTATTGAAGCGACAGGCTGTTTAGAAAGCGAAGCTTCAGAAGCGCTATCTCAATGTAATAACCACTGTAAAACCGCGATTCTTATGGTGCTATCAGGACTCGATGCAAAAAGTGCAACAGAGAAACTGACCAAGCATAACGGCTTCATTCGTGATGCCCTTTCAAATTCATAAAGAGTATATTTAAGTTCAAATTAGTACCTCTATGCCTTATTACCATCATAACGAGGCATTTAGCTCCCTGGCCCTACCAGATGATTTATTGCTGTGCTGTGATACTCCTCCCAAAATGTGAATAATGGCGATTTATTGGATTGTAGGTGAAATTTTGCTTGATATGGAATTCTCGACTTTGTTTGTGAAAGAATAAATCACTTTAAAAAAGAAATAATATCTTTATTTAAAATAACTATGTTATTTATTGATATTTCGTCAAATAATCAACGCCGTAAATGTGACGATCGATAGGGCTAATCGTAAGGATAAAAAAAACTCATTGGTATCAAATTTAAGACTTTGTATTATGCAGGCAATTGAATTGAATAGACCTAGAGATAACCTAATGAAAAAACTAACATTATTAGCTGGCCTTATTGGCGGGCTATTAGCAACACAAGCACAAGCTTCTGCACCTGGAAAGCCATCATTTGATTGGGCTGATCACAAATACGCATTGGTTGATGTAGATCCAAGTGCTATTGCATATAATGAATTAGTAAAAGCACGTCGTGATTCTGTCGATATCGACATTTCGTGGAGTGTGTGGTCTGGCGATGTGGCTGAAACAGCGCGTATCTTCATGAATAATGATCTTGTATGGGAAGGTGCTGGTTCAAAAAATACAGCATCATTCCCAATTAGCAAAGGCGGCATTTACAATATGACGCTTGAGTTATGTAATGCTGATGGCTGTACCGTTTCAGATTCAAAAGAAATCGTAGTTGCTGATACAGATGGTAGCCACCTAGCACCACTAGAAACTGGTTATTTAGAAAATAATAAACCTTATGAAAATACGACCGGTAAAATTGTAGGTTCTTATTTTGTTGAATGGGGTGTTTACGATCGTAAATACAACGTAGATCAACTGCCAGCAGATAACTTAACTCACATTCTTTATGGCTTTGTTCCAATGTGTGGTGGTGATGGTATCAATGACAGTTTAAAAACAATCAGTGGTAGCTTCGGTGCTTTACAAAATGCATGTAAAGGTCGTAAAGATTTTGAAGTTGCAATCCATGACCCATGGGCTGCAATTCAAAAACCTCAAAAAGGCGTAGAAGCGTATTCTCAAGCCTATAAAGGTAACTTTGGTCAGCTAATGGCACTAAAGCGTGCTCAGCCTGATCTTAAAATCCTACCATCTATTGGTGGCTGGACGCTATCTGACCCATTCTTCTTAATGGGCGATACTGCAAAACGTGCGACATTTGTAGCTTCGGTTAAAGAGTACTTATTAACTTGGAAATTCTTTGATGGTGTTGATATCGACTTTGAATTCCCTGGTGGCGGCGGTGCAAACCCTAACTTAGGTGACAAAGAAAAAGACAGTGATATCTATATTGCTATCTTAAAAGATCTACGTGTAATGTTAGATGAATTAGAAGCTGAAACTGGTCGTACTTATGATTTAACGTCTGCAATCAGTGTAGGTGATGATAAAATTGAAGCGGTAGATTATAAAGAAGCACAGCAATATTTAGATAACATCTTCTTGATGAGCTACGATTTTTACGGTGCTTTTGATAATAACAATCTTAACCACCAAACAGCATTACATGAGTCAAGCATGAAAGACGAAACACGTTACTACACGTCTCGTGGTGTTGATCTAATGCTAGCGCAAGGTGTTGAACCAAGTAAAATGGTTGTTGGTGTTGCTGCTTATGGTCGTGGTTGGGCTGGCGTAACAGGTACGCAACCTGGTAATCCATTTGCAGGTACTGCAACGGGCCCAATTAAAGGTACGTGGGAAGACGGTGTTCTTGATTACCGTGACATCGCAAATAACCACATGGGCGCAGGCTGGGAATATGGTTATGACGAGAAAGCAGAAGCTCCTTACCTATTTAAAGCAGCAACAGGTGATTTAATCACTTATGATGATGCTCGCTCTGTAAAAGCAAAAGGTAACTATGTTAACCAACTAGGTCTTGCTGGTATTTTCTCTTGGGAAATTGATGCCGATAATGGTGACATATTAAACGCAATGCACGAAGGTTTAGGTCATGGTGACGACACGGGTGGCCCGGTTGAACCTGAAAATAAAGCACCAATTGCTAATGCTGGTCGTGACCAAGCGGTAACGGGTGAAAAATCAGTAGTTCTTGATGGTACATCATCTTACGATCCTGAGCGTGATGAGCTAACTTATTCTTGGACTCAAACAGCAGGCAACAAGGTTGCATTAACTAATGCAACATCAGCAAAAGCTGAAGGTATTGTTCCTGAAGTAGAAGAAAAAACAAGCTACACATTTGAACTAATCGTTACTGATGAGAAGGGTTTATCTGCAAAAGACATCGTGATCATTACTAACGATGCACCGAAAGAAAACCAAGCACCAACGGTAACATTACCAACAACACTAAACGTGAAAGCAGGTGCTCAGTTCACACTGAACGCACAAGCGATTGACCCAGAAAATGATGCGTTAATTTATTCATGGGTAAATACAAATGCATTTACGGTAGTAAGCGGCATGGGTACAGCATCTCTAACTCTTAAAGCTCCTGAGTTAGAAACTGAAACGGTAGCAGACATCACGGTAACAGTAACTGACGGTAACCTAGATGCATCAGCAACCACTCGTGTAACCGTGGAAGCTAAAAAAGAAGATGGTAACGAAGGTAACGAAGGTGACAATGGTCAGTGTTCAGCTACAGATCCAAACGCAGGTAATTACCCAGCATGGAACGCAGCGAACGTATACACGACTGAAACAATAAGCCATAACGGTCTTGTTTATAAAGCAAAATGGTGGGTGCAAGCCGTTGAGCCAGCTCCAGGTGTTGAAGCATGGGAACTAATCTCTGAAGCAAACCTAGGTTGGAACCCAACTGTAGCTTACTCTGGTGCCGCACAAGTTGACCATAAAGGCAGCCGCTGGGAAGCAAAATGGTGGACACAAGGTAATGAGCCAGGCGTTGATTCAGTATGGATTAATGTTGGCGAAGCTATCTGTAAATAAGCCTAAATAATTAATGCAGTATTCTGTATAGTAAATGAAAAGCCAGCAAGAAATTGCTGGCTTTTTTATGCCTGGCTAACCAACAGGAATAGCGTACAATGCCCTCAATTCTCAATAGTTAGGAAAGCCAGTGGCTATCAAACCAACCATCTACAAATTTCGTGTCGCGTTAACTGATTTGAATCGTGATCATTATGATTCAATCAACTTAACCATCGCTCAGCATCCATCAGAAAGTGAAGAGCGTATGATGGCTCGTGTATTGGCATTTTGTTTGAATGCAGAAGAGCGCCTAACGTTTACGAAAGGATTGTCTGCGATTGATGAGCCTGATATTTGGGTTCGTGAATACGATGATACGATCTCTCTTTGGATTGATGCCGGTGAACCTGATCCTGAGCGCATGAAAAAAGCATCACGTCAGTCTAAAGTCACCAAGGTGTATAGCTTTAACTCAAAATCTGAAGTGTGGTGGAAGCAGAACGAAAGCAAATACAAACAATACCCTGTAGATGTGGTTCGTTTTGATTCGGTGCAAATTCACTCATTTTCGGCATTGTTAGAAAGAACGATGGAAATGTCAGTGATGATCACGGGTGATTCAGCGTTTATTTCAGCAGCGAAAGGTGACTGTGAAGTCACATGGGAAACCTTGCAATCAGTTGAGTAAGCTGAAAAGGGTAAAGAGTGTAATACTGCTATTTCCTTTGTGAAATCTAGTTCATAATGCCTTCTGTTGTTCCGCATAACAGAAGGCATTTTTATGGAATTCCCCCTAATGGATCTCGGTTTGCTGTTGGCAATGATCCTGATTTTTATTGGCTCATTTGTACAAAGTGCAATTGGCTTTGGTTTGGCTATTGTTACCGCGCCATTACTATTCTTAATCTCTCCGAGTTACGTACCTGCACCTATTGTCATAGTCGGTTTGTTTCTATCTATTATCAACGCCTATAAATACAAAGCAAATGTCTCTTTTCGTGGGCTAGGGTATGCGTTCTTAGGCCGAATTCCCGGCTCTATATGTGGTGGTTTGTTGCTTTATTATGTAGACGCAAAACTCCTGTCACTTTGGATTGGCGTTGTCGTACTACTTGCTGTTGTTGTGAGTTTATTGCCATTTCGTATCGAGCCAAATAACTCAAGAATGACAATTGCAGGGTTCTTCTCTGGTTTGTTCGGGACGAGTTCTGGTATTGGAGGTCCGCCAATGGCGTTGTTATTGCAGCATCAAGAGGCCAATTTAATTCGAGCTAATTTATCCGCGTTCTTTGTCGTGAGCAGTCTGATATCGCTAGCGGTGCAAGTTCCCGCAGGTTATATGAGCTTACCGCACTTATATATTACTTTACCGTTATTGCCTGCTTCATATATTGGCTATTTAGTTGCGATGAAAGTAGTGGACAGAATAGATAAAGAGACAATTCGAAAAGTTTCTTTGGTGATGTGTTCAATGTCTGGTGTAGCAGCGATAGTATTAGCGTTGAGGTAGAAGAAAAGGGTTAATACCTGCGAATTCGTAGCAGGTATTAACCACAAAGATAAATTAGCTTGGTGAATTCAATCTTGTTTTAATCGCCAGTTTAACATCTTCATTTGCTTGTAAAGCTTCGTCTTCGGCCTTTTGACGCATTAATGTATCAAAGGAAACACGCGCTTCTTGAGCAAGCTCAGATGCCGCTAGTTTCGCTTCTTTAGCTGACATCGAGTCATCCGTTAATTGGCGTAACTTTTCAATGATTTCATCAGGTGCATCGCCTAAATCAACGCTTGATTCACCACGTGCTAATGCTTCTTTACGTAATTGTTTTTTCAGCATCCAAATAGCATCGTTCGCTTCACGCTCAAGATCGGCTGCTTCAATTGCGTTATCACGTAGTTGTTCAAAACGAGCCAATGCTTGGCCTTCTTTGCTCCAAGGATCAACATCTGGTAAGTCAGAAATGTTGATCACAGGATCCACGTAATCATCTTGGTGTGATAAGTCTAGCATTGCTGCTTTTACACCAGAGATCATTAGCATAACTGCGATAACCAATAGTGGTAAACCACCAACAATTGCCGCTGTTTGTAATGTTGCCAAGCCGCCCATAAACATCAACGCCGATGGCATAAATGATAAAGTGAAAGCCCAGAACAGACGGTTCCAACGCATTGGTTCTTCAGTCACGTTTGTTTGTACCACTGACGCTAAAATATAAGAGATAGAGTCAAATGTTGTTGCGGTGAAAATTACGCACAACAAGGTAAATACAGCGATGACGAAGGTACTAAATGGCAGTGTTTCTAAAATAGAGAAGATTGCGCGAGTGGGCCCTTCTGTATTTAGAATACTCACCACATCTAACTCACCCGATAATTGCAGAGATAAACCGTAGTTACCTAGAATGATGAAGTACATTGAACAGCCTAGAGAGCCGAAGAATACGGCACCAGATACCATTTGCTTAATCGTTCTACCGCGTGAAATACGAGCAACAAATAGACCCATGCTTGGTGCAAATACTAACCACCATGCCCAGTAGAAAATGGTCCAATCTTGTGGGAAGTGAGTATCTTCAAAGGTACCCATACCACCAAAAGGTTCAGCCCAAGTCGCCATGATAAAAAAGTTAGATAACATACGACCAATTGAATCTAAACCTGTCTCCAACATAAAAATTGTTGGACCACAAACTAATACAAACAGTAATAAACCTAACGCACCCCAGAAGTTAATATTACTTAAAATCTTAATGCCTTTGTCCATGCCCATGTACGACGAGTAAGCAAAGATAGCGGTACATACCATCAATACTAAAATTTGGCTACCCGTTGTTGTTGGAATGCCAAATAGGTAGCTAATACCTTCGTTAATCAGTGGTGCTGCTAAACCTAAGGTCGTTGCTGCGCCGCCCAACAAACCAAAGATAAACAATACATCAATGACTTTACCTAATTTACCAAAGCTGTTTGCTTCGCCAATAACAGGCATTAAAGCAGCAGATACTTTTAGTACTGGCTGTTTACGTACATAGAAGAAGTAAGCAATTGGAATTGCAGGGATCATATAGATACACCAAGCAATTGGGCCCCAGTGGAACAGGCCATAAGTGGCTGCCCAACGTACCGCTTCTTCACTGCCCGCTTCTAGCTGAAACGGTGGGTTTTGATAGTAGTATGCCCACTCAATAGTGCCCCAGTACAAGATACTAGCACCGATACCGCCACAAAATAGCATTGCCGCCCAAGATGCCAGTGCAAATTCAGGTTTTTCATCTGGGTCACCCAGTTTGATCTGGCCGATATCAGAGAAAACGATATAGATCATGAAGAAAAATGCCGCTAAACCTAGACCTAAATAAGCAAAGCCTAGTTTGTCGGTCATAAATGTTTTAGCAACAGCTATCCATTTAGCGCCCTCAACTGGAAATACCAGCAAGGGAATAACAACGGTACAAAGCAATAATAGTGCGCCGAAAAATGTGGGTTTATCGATAAGTTCGAAGTGCTTTTTCATTTTTATTGTCCGTAATAAAAACAGATTTAATTAAGTGCGCGCACCAATAACTCCCCGTACTGATGAGATAAGACGGGTTTAACTTTAATTAGTTGAGTATAAATAGTGTATGCGGACGGTTTTTTGTAAGTAATATAACGCTCGAAAATTATCCAAATTACGATTAGTCTGGATTGAAGATAAAATAGTGCTAATTAAGCAATCTGTCGACAAACTTACTGCTTTAATTTATAAAAAATGTGATCAAGATATCACAAAGATGTAACCAGAAAAATTAGCTGTTTAATAAATATTCTAAAGTTATCAAAAGCTTTAATTAATCACCATACGGCTGAACTTTAATACTCTAGGCATCAATAACTAGCCTTAAACAATCAAACAGTTGCATTCTTATTTTTAATGAGCGTATTCTACAAATAGATAACTAATTATAAATAGGGATGTACCATGATTTATCCTTTAACAAAGCAAGACTCAACGGTTGACCAGTACTTTTCTCATAACATCGCTGACCCATATCGCTGGTTAGAAGACGATAGCAGCGCTGAAACAGAAGCTTGGGTAACAGATCAAAATAAAGTCACGTTTGATGCCCTTTCTCATATTGATTTTCGCGATAATATTCGTGAGTTAATTGCGACAGGCCAAGATTACAAAAAGACCTCACAACCATTTAAGCGTGGTGACTACACCTACTTTTATCAGAATGACGGCTTACAAAACCAAAGCGTATTGTATCGCTCAAAAGAAGACGGAGAAATCGAAGTCTTTCTTGATCCAAATACCTTCTCTGAAGAGGGAACAACATCATTAGGCTCGGTAAGCTTTTCTAAAGACGCATCACTGGTGGCGTATTCGATATCAGAAGCGGGCAGTGATTGGCGTAAGATCTTCGTATTAAATACAGAAACCAAAGAACAAATTGAAGCACCGATTGTAGATGCGAAATTCACCGATATCTCATGGTTAGGATCTAAAGGCTTTTACTATTCTAGTTATGATAAACCGACAGGCAGTGAGTTATCAGCAAGAACGGATCAACATAAACTCTATTTTCACGAAATAGGAAAACCGCAAGCGGAAGATACCTTGGTATTTGGTGCGACTGAAGAAGAGAAGCATCGTTATGTTAGTGGCTATACAACAGAAGACGATGCGTATTTGGTTATTACGGCGGCAACATCAACATCGGGTAATAAGCTGTTTATCGAACGATTAGGCATTAATAATCCAACACGAATTACCGTGTTAGCTCATACCGATTCAGACACGTATGTGATTGAAAACGAAGATTCTCAGTTATTAATGTTTACTAACTTAGATGCACCAAACGGTAAAGTGGTTTCTTATAACGCAGTAACCTGTGACTGGAAGGATATTATCCCAGAGCAACCACAACCACTTGAGATAAGCGTTGGCGGTGGAACCTTGTTCGCAAGCTATATGGTTGATGTGTTAAGCCAAGTGAAACAATATGACTTCTCAGGCAATTTACTAAGAGAGATCGAACTACCGGGAGAGGGGCAAGTCACTGGCTTTTCAGGTAAACGAGAGCAAACTGATCTGTTCTTTACCTTTACCAATTACGTAACACCACCGACGATTTATCAATTTGATGCTAAAACGGGTCATACAGAGCTGTATTTGTCTTCTGCATCGCCGTTTGAGAGTGCGAAGTTTGAGTCAACTCAAATGTTCTACACCTCAAAAGATGGCACTCGAATTCCGATGATTATCTCGCATAAAAAAGGGATAGTCTTAGATGGTAAAAACCCAACGATTCTTTATGGTTACGGTGGCTTTAATGTCAGCCTAACGCCGAGCTTTAGTGGAGTGATGGCCAGTTGGTTAGAGTTAGGCGGAGTATATGCGGTCCCAAATATTCGTGGGGGTGGTGAGTATGGTAAAGCGTGGCACAATGCCGGAACACAGCAGAAAAAACAGAATGTGTTTGATGACTTTATTGCAGCCGCAGAACAGTTGATTGAATCTGGTTACACGGGTCCAGAGCATCTTGCAATTCGTGGTGGTTCAAACGGTGGCTTATTAGTGGGCGCGTGTATGACTCAGCGACCTGAGTTATTTAAAGTCGCATTACCTGCGGTGGGCGTATTGGATATGCTTCGTTATCACACCTTTACTTCTGGAGAAGGTTGGGCGTACGACTTTGGCACCTCAGCACAAAGTGAAGAGATGTTTAACTATCTACTAAACTACTCGCCAGTGCATAACGTAAAAGAGGGCGTTGAATACCCTGCGACATTAGTGACTACCGCTGATCATGATGATCGCGTTGTTCCGGCACACTCTTATAAGTTCATCGCTGAGTTACAAAAGAAGCAAACAGGCGAGAACCCAGTATTGATCCGTATTGATGTGAATGCAGGACATGGTGCCGGAATGCCAATATCTAAATCGATTGATTTAATGGCCGATGTGTATGCCTTTACATTGAGCAATATGAAGGTGGATCCGTTTGAGTAATACTAACTCGTCAAATCATTGTATATTTTGGCGCAATAGTTATTGTTAGTTGTACTTGCGATAGTATTTTGATAAAAAACGCGCATAATCTTGCTATACAACACTTAAAGAGAAATTACCCATGACTGATTTTCAATATTACTTTCATCAACTGCCTTGTTTTCGCTGTAAAAAAACCAAAGTAAACACTGATCTTGGTTGGTTAACCGCTGCAATGAAAGACGATGTCGTAGTACAAATGACGGCGATTATTGCTCAAGACAGCGTTGAGTCAGAAATTTCGGTGAACGTTACGTGCACTAAAGACGAAGCTCGTGATTATTTATTGCTGAATTTCTACGGTTATTCAGAAGAACAACTAGTAGATCAAGTTAAAGCAGAAGATGAGAAAGAAGTAGCGGATGAAATAGCAGAGCTACCGGAAGAAGGTAACGATACCGTAGCCTTTGAACACGAAATCGTACTACAAAGCTGTACTGATTGTGCTATTGATTAAGAGTTAAATTAGCTCTAATTATAAAAACAGTAATAAAAAAGCAGAGTGAGCATCAAGCTTCATTCTGTTTTTTTGTTTATATCAGATAGAGTTTATTGATTAAACTTAATGTTGTTCCGCTAGCTCAGTAAAAATAATTTTATGTACTTGATTAGAAACTGTCGTTTTTGTTCAATCTTAGCTTTGGCATATTCGTTAATATTTGTACATCGAAAGCGAGACGCTTCTTAGGAAATGAATTTCGACTTTCACTCTTATCAATATAAAGAAGGTAAAAAGCGATGTTAGAGATTAAACCAATCGAATCTTTAGAAGAAATTAGTCACCTAAAGCAAGCGTACTTTGCTCAAGCTACCGCACCACTTGATGGTATGTGGCACTTTGGATTTGCACCTATGTCTGCGCATTTCGGTTTTTATGAGCAAGAAACATTAGTTGGATTTTGCTGTGTCAATGACGAAGGCTACCTATTGCAATTTTATCTTGCTATTGACGCGAAGACAGACGCAAAAGAATTATTTACTCTTATTGCTGAGCAAAATAGTACAGTGATAGGTGACGTAAAAGGCGCATTCGTTAGCACTGCGGAACCTCAGTATTTGTCGCTTTGTCTGGATAATTCGTCAGCATCTAAAGTGAACGCGCTGATGTATCAACAAATCAAGCGCAGCATTGATAATAAAGAAGGTGAGCTTGAACTCAAGTTAGCAGAGCCTGAGCAACTGAGCACTTTTGTTGAATTTGCAGCAACGAATATCGGCGCGCCAGAGCAATGATTAACCGGATATTATGGCAACTTAGTCAACCGTAAAGAGCTGTTTGGTTACTGGAGCGAAGGTGAGTTACTGGCAACGGGTGAGTGTCGCTTGTTTGACGAGTTCCAAACCGAGTATGCAGACTTAGGTATGATTGTCGCACAATCTCAGCGTGGTAAAGGTATTGCAACTCAAGTTCTTCAATTCTTAGTTGCCTCTGCAAATGAACGTGGCCTAATTCCAATCTGCTCTACAGAAAGCAGTAATCTTGGTGCGCAAAAAGCCATTAAACGTGCAGGGTTAGTTGCGCAAAATCGCATTGTTCAGATTGAGTTTGACCGCGACTAAAACTACTTCCCCCTTGCTTATATCGAGTAAAGGGGGGGCTTAGATTGATACTGCGCGAAGTAACCCTGAGCAATGTTGTGAGCAGTTAGATGCTTTATTGATACCGTGGTTAGAAAAGTGTACCGAAGATCAGCACAGTAAATTGGTTAATAAAGCACTGAAGTATCTTAGTTCCTCACCAATTTCAGAATTAGGTGAACAGTTATATTGCTCGCAACGCACACTTGAAAGAAGCTTTCAACGTGTTACGGGATTAACTCTTAAACAGTGTCAATCAATGAATCGTTTGGAAGAGATGTTGGAATATGTGTATCAACGAGACTCAGCAGAGCTTGATTGGGTTGATATCGCCTTTAAGTTCGGCTTTAGTGATCAACCTCATTTGATCCACTATCTAAAGAAACAGTTAGGTTTTACTCCTAAAATCTACGAAAAAGAGCGTGATTTGGCGATTGATATTTATGGTGGCGTGAATTCAAACCAAAACATTCAGTAACGCTCTCATCACCAATTACTACCTCTTTTGTGTTGCAATACGACACTTGGGATTGAGAAAAAGAGCAATTAATCACCTATGGTGTTGATTTCTATCATGTTTATTGACATGGTCCCGCTACTCAATCAAATAGTAAATGGGGCATGGATGTCCACAACACCGTTTTTGTAGCCTCAGTCGGCTTATCTCTTCTCTTCATTATCACTCTTCTCGCATTACCTCCCGCAGACGCAAAAGCAGCCATTGATTCACTTAAAGGTTCTGTGTTGTCAAATTTTGACTTCCTCTTTATGTGGGGCGCTAACATCTTATTAATCTTTGCCATTATTTTAGCATTTTCGCCTTTGGGTAAAATTCGCTTAGGTGGTGACGACGCGAAACCAGATTATTCTAAAGCCTCTTGGATCTCGATGTTATTCGCTGCCGGTATGGGTATTGGGCTTATCTTCTGGGGTGTTGCAGAGCCAACCGCGTTCTTTACCAACTGGTTTGGAACCCCGCTTAATGTAGAACCTTTTACAGAAGCAGGGTGTGAACTTGCTCTGGGGGCAACGGTCTTCCACTGGGGCTTACACGCATGGGCTATCTATGGCATGACAGCACTTTGTCTTGCTTATTTTGTTTACAATAAAGGGTTGCCACTTTCAATGCGCTCGGTATTTTACCCATTATTGGGTGATCGAGTTTGGGGGCGAACAGGTGATGTGATTGATATCTTAACCGTATTGGTTACCTTGTTTGGCCTAGCGACTTCCCTTGGTTTAGGGGGCACACAAGCGGCTAGTGGTATCAGCCATGTTTTCGGAATAGACAATAACATCTATCTTCAACAAGCCGTTATCGTATTGATCATGGGTCTGGCGATCATTTCTGTTCTCCGTGGTATGGATGGTGGCGTTAAGTTTCTTAGTAACCTGAATATGGTTATTGCGTTTGTCTTCCTTGGTCTTATTGCTGTTTTGAATTTCACGACCGTATTGGATTCTTTGGTTACGGCTCTAACGGGTTATGTGAAAAATATTATTCCATTGAGTCAAACCTCGGGTCGTGAAGATACAGCGTGGCTGCACGGTTGGACTGTGTTCTATTGGGCGTGGTGGGTTGCGTATGCCCCTTTCTTTGGTATGTTTGTTGCTCGTATCTCTAGAGGACGCACCGTTCGCGAATTCCTTCTTTGCGTAATGCTTATTCCGACAATGGTAACCACGGCGTGGATGTCTATCTTCGGCGGTGTGGCTATTCAACAAGTTATCGATAAAGTCGGATTATTGGGCGCTCAACAAGGTATTAGCGATGTTTCTCTAAGCTTGTTCCATATGTTAGACGCTTACCCATTCGGGGATATTCTATCCTTTATTGCCGTGGCACTGATTATCGTTTTCTTTGTGACAACGTTGGACTCAGGCTCTATTGTTATTGATGGCATGACCGCCGGTGGTAAGTTAGAAGTACCCGTTAAACAGAAAGTAGTTTGGGCGGTTATCTCTGGTGTTATCGCAATGGTTATGTTGTGGATTGGTGGTACTCAATCTATTGAATCTCTGCAATCAATTACCATTATTGCCGCAATGCCGTTTACGATTATTCTCTTGTTAGGCAGTGTAAGTCTACTTAAAGGGTTATTGACGGAAGTTGAAAAGCCAAAGGCAGCCACTAAGCGAGTAAACTAATTAGGTCAGTTTGTCGTTAGTTTTATAATAAAACTCTCTGGTACTTCGTGCTAGAGAGTTAAGAGGATGTCATGGAAGCACAATCTCAAACGTATTTAGATGCATATCTAAACTCACTTACTCAAACAGAGCGTACAAAGTATCAATCATTCAGTTCTGACTATTTTTGTGGCGATGAACATAATGCTAATTTATGTGCAGAATTAATTCGAGTTGGTCAAAAAACGGCAACGTGTAGCCTTAATGTTTGGTATGAATCTGGCGAAGAGCCAATGCCAACAGTAGGGCATTTACAAGTTGTTGTTGATTGGAATGGTAATCCCATTTGTATTATTGAAATTGATTCAATTGAAACTTGTAAATATAACGAAGTTACCGCTGAGTTTGCTTATGCAGAAGGTGAGGGTGACCGTTCTTTAGCATGGTGGCGTAAAGCTCACTGGCGTTTCTTTTCAGCTGAATGCACAGAATTGAATATTCAGCCCCATGAGGAAATGGTTCTTGTATTAGAGCGATTTCATGTGGTGTATCAGTAAATAATATTCTTCAAACCATTTTTTCTACTTTGATACTTTATACTGTTAATATATCGTCATGAGGATTTACTAAATGGGTTCGTTGAACAGCAGGTTTTTTATTTAGGTTTTGATGTCATATTTATATCATTCATAGCCTCAACATTTGTGTGTATTTTTTATTCTAAATATTTGTTGTAATTCATTAAATAATTTTAGAATTAGCCATTTTACATATTGGAATAAAGCTCGCTCACGTCCTATTAGTGCTAGTTTTCCTTATCGTAAGTGATTCGAGAGCCTAGTGCATCGATATAAGCAGTTCTATTTTGGCTGTTTTATATCCAGCAATATTAGTCGGTGTTTGTAATAAACAAATCATGGGTATTTGTTGTTTTATTGTGCGTAATGTATTTTGTTTATTATGAAAAATACTTTAAAATCTGATGGTTGATATGACTGCCTGTACTTAGAATATAAGATAGTCCAACTAGTACACATTTATCGGTTAAGAAAAAACTACTACACGGTATCGCATGAGTAACAGTTTTCGAGCCAATCAGACATTAAGGTTTACTCTGATTTTAATTAATGATTATGAAGTAAAGGAATTTAAGAATGTACTCGCACAATGTTCATATTAAAAACATAAAGCAAGCTAATGAAGATGATAGATTAGCTATATTTGTCGGTGCAGGTATCTCCAAAAGCTCTGATACTGATTATATAAGCCTGCCTTCGTGGAATGATCTAATCACTGAACTAAAGTCAGATTTATCGATAACGGAAGATCTAGATTATTTAAAGCTAGCTCAACTATATTATCTTGAGTTTGGAGAGCAGACATACAACCAAACATTGAAGAAATATTTCCCTGAAGATATTACTCCATCGAGTTTACATCGCACGATTTTGAAGGTAAGCCCTCGTGTAATAATAACTACTAACTGGGACAGTATCATTGAAAATGCAATTGAACAGGAAGGCTATCTATATGATACGATATGCACGGACAAGGACTTAGTCAGTTCAACTAGCCCGAATAAATTTATTAAAATTCATGGTGATTTCAAAAATCACAATATAGTTTTTAAAGAAGCTGATTACCTCGATTATTCAAGGAATTTTCCGCTAATAGAAAACTACATCAAGTCTATATTTTCAACACATACAGTTCTGTTTTTAGGATATTCCTATAACGATATTAATCTTAAACACATAATGAAATGGGTACAAAGTCATTCCAGTTCAGCTCCTCCGATGTATTTGGTGAATTTTAAAACAGACAAGCCCCAAGAAAGCTACTTGAGAAGCCATGGGATTACCACATTAGTGCTAGATAGCGAAAGCTATTCAATTGATGAAATTCAGTATTTAGAAAAAAGGTCAGCACTAACACAATCTTTTTTAACGTCAATAATTCAAAATGATAGAGCAGTAGACCCGAACGATGAGCAGGAAGTTATTGGCTTTATATATGAGCGTATAAAGCACCTAAAACAGCTAAATTCAATAACTCATGAGCAAATACGAGTAGCGATAACAAACTGTGGATTTCGTTACGATGATGATGGCTTAAATATATTAGAGCTATTCAGGCCTAAAGAAGTCCTGACTACAGACAATAATGACATCAGCAGATCTCTTCACGAAAAATTCTTGGAGATTCTATCTCGTATAGACTTGTCTTGTGAAAGTGAAAAAGAGAAGTTTTATCGAAGAAACTCAAAACTTACAGATATCCTTTCCATCTTAGCTCTAGCTCATATTAAAGGTATTATTTTACCCAACGATGATGATAGTAAAGTTATGTACTTTGTAAACGAGAAAATCGATTCAACTCAAAACCTAGAAAAAGAAGATCGAAAGCACATATCTTTTTCAGAATATGAATGCAAAAGTAATGATTTTATAAAGGCTCTGTCATCAGAATCTTACGAGGGTTATAAATATGGAGAAGATAAATTAGCATTTAAGAAAAATTCTGAACTAATTCTTGCTTGTAAAAGGCACAAAATATACTCAATGTTACTGATCGCATTATTTAATAAAAACTCGATTTTATGGAAGCTAAAGTACTCTTTTACTACGGAAAATAGAAACGAGTTTGAAAAGGAAGTCGAAGTGGATCTTCAAGATGAATTTTTTAAATTTCCAAGATCAGAGATAAAAAAGAATCAAATTCTGTATGATTTTTTGGCCTTGCATTCTGTTCATCAAAAAGCAAATTCGTGTACAAAAAAGATACTTGAACTTACAAGAGCCGTTGAAAGTATAAAAACTGGGGGAATTAGTTTTAACAGCAACGCAGATGAACCCACTTCCACACACATTAATTTGCTAATGTTTGCATTGAAAAATCACATAATGATTGATCAGTATGCCCCATACAAAGCCGTCATGAGAGATTTCGTTAAGATTTCAATACTCCGTCAATCAGTCAAAGAGGTAGTAAAACTCAATCAATATGAATTTTACTCAGCTATCCAATTCTACTCATCAAAAGAGCTACAATCAGAGCTTAGTGTTTTTTCTAAAAATGAGGATTCTAATCAACTTCGTCTAAATGCTAGTGATGAGTGTTCAGAATGGATTACTTCTACTATTTTGACAAACTTAACAGATCGGTTAATAAAAGATCAAAATTCGTTGGACGGTCATGAAAGTAAATTTGAAAACTGCGTGAGATTACTTGCATTTATTGACTTGAGTGATACTCATATTTCAAAAGTTATGAGTGAATTTTCCCGAATAATTACTAGTAGTTCAACAACAATCGGAACTTATGAGGCAATAAACGAATTTTTAGCACACCAACACAATTTATTTGAACGGGAGATCGAAACTGACGTTTTGATACAGATGTTAAACACCTTAATTGACAAAATCACTTCCAAAACAGCTCATGGTTGGGACCAGCATGCGATACTCAATGGTTCCATAAACAATTTATACGATTATATTGGGGTTGTAAAAGGCGAATACATTGATGAAGCTCGAGTCCGTCGGCTGATCTCGGAACTTAAAAATTACAAGCCAGAAGAGCAACGTAAATTTTCGAGATCTTTGCTTTACAGTATTTTTAATATTTCGAATTCTAATGTTAGAAATACCATTAAAGGGTTTATTAAGGTCGTAATCTCTCAGCCTAAAACAAAGGGTATAGATGATTGGGAATTTGAACTTTGGTCAGTCGCAGTGGGCTTTAAAGATTTTGAGGCAGAGGCTGTTACGAAGTTAGATGAGTATTTGGAACAGTTTCGTGATGGGAAAATGTTTTCATCACAGTTATATTCACTCAAAAACTTAACTCAATATTTAATTGGTGAGAAAGAAATTGATATATTAGAAGGGCTAAACAAAGAGTTAGGCGTTCTAATTGAACAGTATAAACACCGCCCAAACTTTTCATCAATTTGAATATGCGCAGAAATAGAGATGAGTTAACCCTTAGATCATCGCGGTTGTCTAGGTTTAGTGACAGAATATATGAAAATTATTATATTTTGTTTAATGCCTACATACCGAGATAAAGATAAGGATCTAACATACTTTTACTCAAAAACAATTTAGTAACTCCAACCACACAAAAAAGGTCGCTCATTTGCGACCTTTTCTTTTCCCTACAAAACCCTCAAAGCTCTTTCTTTAAGCTCTTCCGTATACCCATTAATCTTCCAATGCTCTGGGCTCCAGCCTTTTACAAAGCGTTGAAAATCAGCCCAAGCAACACTGAACAGTGGTCGCCACTCTTGTTCAATATCGTTACTTGCTTCGGTGTGGCCTAAACGCAGTAGGGCGGTTTTAAGTTGGCTAAAGTAATGATCTAATAATTCATTCTCAAGCTCTGCACATTGTTCTGGCATAACCGCACTGCTGATAAATAAGATCACATCCTTCATGCCGCAGCCTTTTCCTACGTATTGGAAATCAACCGCAGCTACTTGATTACCATCTTTAGAAAAACAGAAGTTCGCTAACTTAGCATCACCATGTACCAAGGTTTGATAGCGGCTGTTTTTAAGTGTTTCATCAATCTTAACTGCGGTTTGCTTTAATGGTAAATCAGTTAAGGCTTCAAGCTCATCAGGGCGCGTATCTAAATGCCAATAAGTACCTGTTTGCCATAAGCCAACAGGCTCAACATTAAGGTGGGCTGCATGAAAGGTCGCAAGCCAGGTTAAGCAGGCTTTGGTTTCGTTTATTGAGGCGCTGGTTTGTAATGGTCCAGTTTTTACGATTGGAAATCCGCAGGTCGCTAAATCTTCTAATACTAAGATTAACTCGTTATCACGTTGCTCTACGTATAAACAGCGCGGCACAGGACAATGGGTAGAAACCGCATTGGCGTAAGTTTGATACCAATTGAGTTCCACTTGGTATGAGTCGAGTTTACGTTGGTGTGATAAATCTGTATTCCAACCTCTAGGGTGCACTTTAGGCTTGGGTAAGGTGATCTGTTTAATGATGATAGAAGAGGTGGGTGCTTGGGTTAAATGCAAACGCACCAATTCCCCATAACCGCCCCACAAGGTTTGTAGGGTATCGGTTTGGGTAATTGATGCGTTTTCGAAACCCGAAATACGTGATAAATCAAACATGTCGAGTTCCTTTATTCATCTAGTTTAACGTAGATTATTTATGGTTTGAGAAGTTTTCGCCTTTTGCCATGCGATCATACATGATCACGTTCACAGCAGCGGCTAAGTTCATGCAGCCATTGGTCGGAACATAAATAGTCTCACGGCAGAAATCAGTGATCTCTTTCTTCAATGTACCGTCTTCTGGGCCAAAAATGTAAAACGCACGTGGTGGGTGCTTGTAATCTGGCAGAGGTTTTGCGCCTTCAATAAGGTCAACCGCAACAGGCACGCAATCTAAAGGAATGATGTCTTTTAGATCTTCAACGCCGATCAATGGAACGTTAAGATGCTGGCTTTTTGTATCCGTACAAAACTGCTTTGCGATATCGTAACGTTTACCTGTGTAAAAAACAGAGTTTACATTATAGCAGCCTGCCGCTCGCATTACCGAGCCTACGTTTTCAGGTGTTTTTGGGTTTACCAATCCAATACAAGAATAGCCTTTAGTCATTTTACCGTTTTTCCAATACAAAATTTGCGCGAAGTATACCTAAATTAAAGGGATTCATATAGACTCATTGGATAATTTCCTAGGAAGGTGAAATATGAAAACGGTTGCAATTCTTGTTGATGTGCAAAACATTTACTACACCACGCGTGATGTCTACCAACGTCATTTTGATTACAACGCATTATGGGCAAAAGTAACCGATGGTCGTACCGTCGTCGGTGCTAATGCTTATGCCATTGCGCGTAGTGATGATAAACAGAAGCAATTTCATAATATCCTTCGTGGTATTGGTTTTGATGTGAAGCTAAAACCTTTTATTCAGCGTCGTGATGGTTCAGCAAAAGGCGATTGGGATGTAGGTATTGCTCTTGATGCGATAGAGATGGCTGAGCAGGCGGATATTGTGGTTATTTTGTCGGGTGATGGCGATTTTGACTTACTCGTTAAGCGAATTCAGTCACGTTTTAATAAAGAAGTTGAAGTGTATGGCGTGCAGAATTTAACCGCTAATTCTCTTATCGAAGCAGCTGATCGCTTTATTCCAATTGAAGATAACTTGTTATTATAGAATAAGTTAATCTTAGTATTCTTGACGGTATCGTTATGAAGTACTGCTTATACTCCTCGTCTACGCCTTAGAGCTCCTACTGGATTTTATAGAGTTAGGGAGGAGGGAAGGTAAATAGGAACTTTTTATAATTGAATGATGTTATGTAATGGATAAAAAATAATGGATCAGCAAACACAATGGCATTCAGTTGAAGTTCCTGCGATGAGTAATGTCATCCTACATGCTTTTGATTGGAATTATGACTACATCACAGAGCAAGCCGAATTGATTGCCAGTTTAGGGTATCGCTCAGTGTTGGTGTCGCCTGCAATGAAATCATTAAGCTTACCTTCTGGTTCAAAGTGGTGGCAGAGATATCAACCACAAGATTACCGTCTGATTGATAATCCTCTTGGCAACACGCTTGATTTTAAACGCATGGTTGAGCGATTAGCTGAACTAAGCATCTGGGTTTATGTTGATGTGGTGTTTAATCACATGGCCAATGAATCGGATATTAGAGCGGATCTTGAATACCCAAATCAGTGGGATAGAGAAGATTACGCCCGTGATCCAGAAAAGTATGAAGCATTAAAATTATTTGGTGATTTATCTGAGCCACTGTTTTCTGAATCAGATTTTGTCGAAGCCTTTGGGATCGAAAATTGGAACGATAAGTGGGAAGTTCAGAATGGCCGCATTTCAGGTGGACCTCATGATCCGGGGTTACCAACGTTAACCGATAATGATCATGTTATTGAGCAACAGCGTTCATACCTAAAGGCGTTAAAACAGATTGGTGTGAAAGGCTTTCGTATTGATGCGGCAAAACACATGACGCTTGAACACTTAAATAAAGTGTGGGATGAGGAAATAACCAAAGACGTACATATTTTTGGTGAGATCATTACTGATGGTGGGGCGACAAAAGAAGAATATGAGACGTTTTTGAATCCTTATCTGCAAGGCACGACATTGGGAGCGTATGATTTCCCCTTGTTTAATTCTTTGTATCAGGCCTTAGAAAACAAAGGCTCGTTTAAGTCATTAATTGATCCTTATTGCTACGGCATGGCACTGTCTCCACTGCGCGCAATTACGTTTGCCATTACTCACGATATTCCAAATAACGATGTGTTCAAAGATTTAGTCATGAGTGAGTCGAATGAATGGCTTGCTTATGCTTACCTATTTGGTCGAGAGGGCGGAATACCATTAGTGTATTCAGAGCTTGAAACCAGTGGGATTAAAAATAAGCAAAATCAACCGCGTTGGAAAGAAGAGTGGAAAAGCGCTCGTATGATTACGCTAATGGCATTTCATAACCAAATGTATGGGCAAGAGCAACGAGTGGTAGAGGCCAGTGATGATCACTTAGTATTTGCAAGAGGTGAGAGTGGTTTGGTAGCATTAAATAAATCAGACCATAATATCGAGGTAAATCTTGCGGTGAGATCGGATGTGGTGTGGTTAGAGAATACCTCTAATAGTTATTACGCCCCTCAGCAAGGTAATCTTCGATTCTTTATCCCTGCGAATTCCTACATGTTATTTTCACGCTAATGTAATACCAAAAGATGAAACGGTATAAAAAAGCGCTTAAGCGAATATAAAAAAGGTGGATACATTATCCACCTTTTTTGCGTTTTTAGTTTGGTGTTTTTTAGAATCTAAACTTTAAACTGATGCACGATATCACTTTGTTGGTGTGCTAATTCATTCAATGTAGAGCTGACATTAGCGATATCATTCATTGCGGTTTGGTTCTCTTCTGCAATGTGGCTGATGTCCTCTAAACTGCGTGCAATCTCTGTGGTGGTTGCACTTTGTTCGTTGGCTGCTTGAGATATATGGTTGCTCATGTGGCTTATCTCATCAATTAAGCTTTGGATCATCACCATCGCATTATTGGCTTCGTTGGTTTGCGTAACGCTTTGTTGCATATCCACAACACAACTTTCAATGACGGTTGTGGTGGTTTTAGAGCTTGATTGAAGGTTCGCTATCATGACTTCAATTTCTGACGTTGATTTTGCAGTACGCTGAGCAAGAATACGTACTTCATCGGCAACCACCGCAAAGCCTCGACCTTGCTCACCAGCACGAGCCGCTTCAATCGCCGCATTTAACGCTAATAGATTGGTTTGCTCTGCAATTTTATTGATCACATCCAAGATAGATCCAATTTCACTGCTGACTTTCTGTAAATTACCCACCGCTTGTACTGACTCATCAAGGCGGCTTGATAACTGTTCAATCGTTTGTAAGTTACTTTGCATAACCTGTTGACCATGCTCTGAAGCGGCTTCAACTTCTTGTACTTTTAATAGAGAACTTTCTGAGCTTGAGGCAACTTCTACAACCGAATGTTCCATTTGAGTCATCGCGGCCGCAACGCTAGTGGTTTTTTCTCGTTGATTAAGCAGTTGTTGTTTGGCTTTTTCTGCGGTTGAACTGTTATTTTGAGCGACTGTGGTTAACTCATCAGAGGCCGCACTTAATTGCAGTAACAATTTTTGTAGGTTGTCTGCCAAGGTGTTGATGTGACGAGAAACTCGGCTGAACTCCGTATTGTTTTTAGTTTCAATTCGTTGGGTCATGTCGCCAGAGGTTAATGACTCTAAAATACGTAACATATTTTTTAATGGAGTGCGTACTGATGAGGCAAGGTGATAACCAATAAAGGTAGAAAGTAATGAAACCACAATACCCAGAATCACGGCTTTATAGAAACTCTGCTGATAAATATCATCAGCCACTTGCAACGATTGCTGTAGATCTTGGTTTGCTAATTTATTAAACGAGGTTAGTAAAGCTAGAGCACTGTCAATTTGCTGAGCAAGATTAGATATATTGTTATACAGCGTGTCTTTGGCATTTAAGTAGGCAAAGTGGGTATTTAAAATCCCTTCTTTTTTACCAACCTCTAAGCTGAATTGATTGACTGATTTATCAAATATTTCTTTTAATTGTGGAAGTTGATTAATAAGGCCGCGATAAGCGTAATTCAAATGAGCGACGGCTTTTTTGTTTTGATTCACTGCTTTTTTTACAAACTCAACGTCATTGCTTGCTAATGCGTCAGAGGTGATTAGCTCGGCATCTTCCAATTTTACAAAATAGCTTTTTGCTATCATTTTAACCGCAATGCTTTCTTGGTCGTTCACATACTCTTTCATGCGTACGCTAAGCTCGGTATAAAGACGCTGAAAGTTACGGATAGATTTTTGTTTTGCATCCTCGGCAAGTAGCAATGCTTGGTAATTATTCATCGCCACTCTTGCTTCGTTGAAATAGGCTTGTTGAATAACAACGAGTTCAGATCGTTGTTGAGCCCCAGTGTTTTTTTGTTCTGCTACGTTAACTAAACGAGTGAAAGTGGCATTAAAGGTTTCTTCAGCAGCACTAAATTGCGCTCTTGATTGCTGCATTTGAGCAGCGTCACGGGTGGTTAGAAAGTCTTTAAATGATTTGTCAGCAGCCAGTAGAGAAACGCTGGTTTCATTAGATAGGCTAACTAAAGGCAAAGAGTCTGAAGAGACTGATTTCATTTGATTATGGATATTACTCGTTCCGTTGAGCATTAGAATGACGGTCGTAATAAACAAGATCACGATAAGTGAAAATCCTGCATACATCCGACGTACTACCGAACTGTTCATGTTCTATCTCTCTATAGTATAAATTGAATTAAGACTAGGGTAATGAGTCGATTAGTTGCGCAAGTCTTAATATAGTGACAGTGAACATTCATGATATGATTATTTTGAGGATAAAATTGCGAGTCTGTTTATAAAATTAATAATAAAAATAAATACCCCTCCAATAAACCGTGTGCCGTTTTATTAATTTGAGAAGGTTTTGTGTCTAACTTCATGGTCAAGTTATTGTTTTTGAGTAATTTGTGACGCATACTAAGATTAATGATGAAAAATAGAATATTTGGTAATATTGGAGAAGCTTCATGGCTGAAGAAACGATTTTTAGTAAAATTATTCGCAAAGAGATCCCTGCGGATGTGGTTTATCAAGATGATTTAGTTACTGCGTTTCGTGATATTAATCCACGCGCACCAAGCCACGTATTAATTATTCCTAATAAGTTGATCCCAACTACAAATGATGTAGAAGCAGAAGATGAGCTAGTAATGGGTCGCTTATTTACCGTGGCTAAAAAAATTGCGATTGAGGAAGGCATTGCTGAAGATGGATATCGTTTGATTGTAAACTGTAATCCACATGGTGGCCAAGAGGTATACCATATTCATATGCATCTAGTGGGCGGTCGTCCATTAGGCCCTATGCTGCTAAGTTAATAGATCTCTATAAAGGCTCCTATATTCCGGAGCCTTACTTTTTTCAACTGAGAGTTTTTCTATTTTAATGACGTCGATATTAAAAAAAACCATCGTACTTTCTTTCACTCTGTTGTTATCAGGGTGCGCCAATCTATCTGTTGGAAATTTATTTAGCCACTATTCTGCTCAGACGGATGAGACTTATCTGTTGGTAAAGAATGGCGAGGCTAAACAAGCGTATAGCGAGGAAGCCCCTGAAGTCGGTGGGCCTATCCTAGATAATCTAGAGCGCGGTCGAGTTGCCTTATTGAGTGAGCAATACGCTGAAAGTAAAGTGAATTTTGAGGGGGCAGAACAAGCAACCAGAATGCAAAGTGACCAAGCGGTGATTTCGGTATCAGATTCTGCTAATCAAGTTGGCTCTTTGGTAACGAATGATAACTTGATCGATTATAAACCCGCCGATTATGAATTGGGTTATTTGCATCTTTACCTTTCATTGAATTATTTAAAAAATAACGATTTAGAAGGCGCATTGATTGAAGTTAGAAAAGCAAATTACATTCAAGAGCAAGCCAAGAGAGATCGTGAGAAAGAGTTACAATCTGCTGAGAAAGAAGCAAAGAAAAAAGGGGTAGATGCTAACGTTGGTGCGATTTTAGCGAACTATCCAGACGTAGGTAATAAGTTGGCAGCGGTACAGAATGGGTATCTTTTCTATTATTCTGGTTTATTGTTTGAAACCAACCGAAATTACAGTGATGCCTATATTGATTATAAGCGAGCACTTGCAGTCGCACCCAATAATAAAACGGTGATTGAATCAGTCCAGCGATTAGCTCGCCGACTTGGAATGCGTAATGACATTGCACTATTAGAAAAACAGTATGGTGCGTATCAAGTGCCAAGTCGTACTGAAAGCCGTGTCATTATTATTGATGAGCAAGGTATTTTACCACAGCTCTCTGATTGGCGATTACGATTACCAATGTGGGATAGTCAAGGTAATTTCGTTCAATATAACCTAGCATTACCGTATTACAAAAAGATAAATCGAGATGTTTTTCTTCCACTTAATGTCAATAATACAGCAGTAAAATCAGATCAAGTGGCTGATGTTATGTTAATGGCTCGAAATGATCTCAATGAGCGTATTCCTGCAATGGTCATTAGACAAGCGTTGCGTGTTGTGGCTAAAGATGAATTACGAAAAACATCAAGAAACACCAAAGAAGAAGAGTTAGCTAATGCAGTATTAACTATCTTTAACTCATTAACAGAGCAACCAGACACGCGTAGTTGGCAAACATTGCCATCAATGATCAGTGTGACAAGCATGAATGTTGATGCGGGTGAAAACAAGATTCAATATCAAGGAAGTAAGCTCAACTTTACCGTCAAAGAAGGCCATACTGTGGTCGTTTGGGTATCAAGGCAAGGAAACGCTGTCACATGGTGGCATAAACAATTAGGAGAAATATAATGAAAAAATGGCTTATCGTTTTGCTATTACCATTGGCACTGGCTGCTTGTAGTTCAAGCCAAACTGCGGGTATTAGTGTTGATAGCAGTACGCAAAAAGTACTTTTTGGCGATAATGTACTTGGACACCGTTTATCAGTGGAGCAGATCAGTACTCAAGATAATAATGGTTTAGTTCGTGGTATTGTGTCAGTTACAAGTAAATTCACAGGGGATCAACAGCTTCAGTATCGTTTTTACTGGTATGATGCTCAAGGTTTAGAAGTGAATGGTTCTGATTCACCTTGGCGCACTTTTATTGTTCGTGGTTTAGATACCATGAGTATTCAAGGGGTAGCAATGAAGCCTGAAGCAACTCAATTTAGAGTTCAGATCCGTACATTAGAATAATTTAAAAACACTCACTAGAGGAAAATAAAGATGAAGAAAAGTGTAATTGCATTACTAGGTTTAGCGGTATTACTCGGTGGCTGTTCTAATAAAGTAAGCTACGGTGACGCTCAAGCAGTTGAAACAACAACAGTAGATTTTGGTTCAACTGATCTACAAAAGATTGCGGGAGAGATGACTGAGAGCATGCTTTCTTCTGGTGCTGTTGCCCAAATTACTCAAGGTAATCGTCCAATTGTTTTTGTTGAAAGCATTAAGAACAAAACAAGCGAGCACATTGATACAGAATCAGTAACTGACTCAATCAGTACTAAATTGCTTAACTCTGGTAAGTTCCGTTTTGTTGATATGGATCGTGTTGAAGCGGTTCGTACGCAACTGAATTTCCAAAATAATGATGAGCTAGTAAATCAAAATACTGCGATTCAATTTGGTAAAATGGTTGGCGCTCAATACATGCTTTACGGTAACCTGTCTAGCATCGTAAAAAATGCGGGTAGCGATAAAGACGTATATTACAAAATGACAATGCGTTTAATGGATTTAGAAACAGGCCTCATCGAGTGGGCTGATGAAACTGAAATCCGTAAACAGCAAGAGAAAAGCCTATTAGGTTGGTAATTACCCCAACTCTAATTTGAACATTTAACAAAGCCAGAGTAGGAAACTGCTCTGACTTTTGTGTGTATGAAAACTTATTTATTTTCTTTCAATCAAAGCTTGGGAAAAGTGACGGAAAGGAGTATAAATAAGGCTAGATAAATCAAAGAGAGAAATGCTATGAAACTTAACAAGTTAGAAAACAAAAATCGCCGTATTCGTAAAAAATTATACCTAGGTGAGTTTGCGCTTCTTGGTTTTGAAGTAAGCTGTGTTACTAAATTTAAAGACTTCGATCAGTATGATGTGTTTGTAGATGAATTCATTGATTACATCAACAGCATCGATTTATGCTTCTGTGGTGGTGGTCTTGAGCTATTTGAAGGCTTTGTATGTTCAGTTGAGCGTTACCATTCAGCAACAGCAGAAGAGCAGCTTTTAGTTGCTAACTGGCTAGACAGCCGTTCTGAAGTAAGTAAAGTTGAGATCAGCGAGTTACTTGACGCTAACTACCTATAAGTATTATTCGAACTTGCTCTGTGACTTATTTAGTCATTAAGACATAATTGATTAATAGAAATAGAAATAGAAATAGAAATAGAAAAACACCCTCATCCATTAGGTTGAGGGTGTTTTTTTGTCTATGGATAATTTATTTTGATTGATAAGCGTGATTTTAACTAACTTTAAAGAAGCTTACTTCATTTTTTAGTTCTTCAACTAAAGTAACCATTTCACGATTAGAGTCAATAGCATCATTCATTCCTGCTAAATTATCTACAACCATATTTTTAATATCGTTTACATTTTGAGCTATGTTTTGATTTACGGTGGATTGTTCTTCAGAGGTTGTTGCTACCGAAGAGTTAATATCAACAAGTAAGGATACTTTGCTTGATATATCATTGAAAGCACTTTCAATTTCATCTGAAATGACGGCAAGTTCGCTAGTTAACTGAACGTTACTTTCCATTGCCCCCGCCGCTTTCGTTGCTCCAGCCTGTAGTGTAGTAATGATATTTTGTATATCTTCAGTCGACGTTTGAGTTTTCACCGCTAATGCACGAACTTCATCAGCAACGACAGCGAAACCACGGCCTTGTTCGCCAGCTCGTGCGGCTTCAATAGCAGCATTCAATGCAAGTAAATTGGTTTGGTTTGAAATATTGCCAATAACATCTACAACAGAACTGATGTTATCAGACAATGTTTTAAGCTCTTCAAAAATACCCGCAGATTCTTTGACAGAAGATGATACTTGATTAACGATTTGTGATGATTGTTGTAATGTATTTAAGCTTGAAGACGATAGAGTTAGAGTTGCGCTGGTTTCACCTTCGGCTGTTAATGCATTAGCTGCAATGCTATGTGCAGTTGTTGCCATTTGGCTAATTGCGGTAGCTACCTGATCAATATGATGAAGCTCTGTTTCAGAACGGTTAACATTATGAGTAGCGATGATGGATATCTGCTCTTGATGTTCTGATAATTTGTTTGTAATGGCGCTAGTACTAACCATTACGGTATTAACACGATGCTGTAGCTGGGTTAATGAATTGGTGATTAGATCAATTTCATTGCCAGTTTTAGGTATATTGATTGATTGAAAATCCCCGTTTGCCATACGACCAATGCTATCAACAACAGTTTTAACGTGAGACAGTTCGTGACGTACAACAATAAATTGAGCAAGGGTTAATAGTACAGCAATAGTGATTAACACAGCAATTAAAGCGGTTTGTATACTTCTTGCATTGTCTGATGTCATTGTCTGGTTGGTGAAAATGTAACCAGTAACACCATGAGTAAATGGTGTTTTAAATAGGCTATATAGAGAACCAGAAGGGGTATCAAGAACCATTGGTTTGTCTTGAATTGCTTTATAGGTTGGTCGAACTTCAAATAAGTTTTTAGATAACCAGTCTTGAGAGCTATTATCTATAGCGATGATATAACCATCTTGAGTAGTTAGCGCAAATTCAATACCAGTATTTGGCATCAATGTGTTTAAATCGACAACGACAGCTAATACACCGACAACTTTTTTATTGAATAGAAGAGGAGTACTAACGGTCATTTCATATCCACCATCATTAGATAGATAAGGGTCAGATATGTTTGATATATTATTATCTCGTATAATAGTGTTAAACCATTCACGATTTTCTTTAATCGCATTAAAAGTAGGGTCCAACCATTAGCCGATACAGAAAATACATCGCCATTTAATTTAGTTAATATGACGTTCTTATAGGCTTTGTTTGCTTTTACGATATCATTTATGTTATTTAAAATTAGAGGTTCATTAAATGGTTCGTTAGGGTTGAGTTCTATCGCGGCAGATAAAGAGGACACTGTACCAAGTAGCCCATCAATTGCGGCGTTATAACTAGATTCAACGACATTTAAAGCTAAATCGTTTGCATGAGCCATATTTACCTCTTTATATTCCTTTAAGAATTTTTCAGAGGCGATAAGTGTAAGTGTTAAAATAATTAAGATAACAATACAAAAGATAGACGTGATTTTTTTTATCATTTAAATGATTCAGATTAATATGGTATTAGAATGTATTTTACATGTTATTTATTCTTATTCCATATTTATCTAGATTAAATGATCTAATTTTACTGGTTGGGAATCTGCTGTTATGTCTTTGTTTTAATTGGTTTTTTATTTATCGTTGCCAGCATTATAACAACTTAAGTTACATCAAGTTACATTAAGTCGTTATTATCTGCTTTGTTAGTAGATGTGTAAGTTAGTGGTATTTCAATTATTTCTTTACACAAACAATAATAGCATTACCTGAGTTATCATTTAATGGTATTATTTTTTCATAATCATGTTCAAATAAGTGAACCTCAAAGTAAGGTTCTAGCAGTGTTTGCAGCTGTTCAAAATCAACCGCAACCATTGGGTGCTTATCATCCCAAATTTCTGTCACGCCATCTGTTGTTTTTTCTATTTTAAGCAATAAGTGTTGTTGCTCACCTTCACCACAATAGTTCCAACCTGATTGGAAGGTAAATTGGCTACCTTCATGCTCTACGGCGTGTTTTACAAATGAGCGATTGTCGATTTTGTTTCTTGCTACAGAGTTAAAGCACAGTACGCCTTCAGCCTTTAATGCAGCATGAGCACTGGCAATGCATTCTGCCAGTTTTTCAATATTTGCATTGTAATGAATTGAATAAAGAAAACAGGTGATTAAATCTAAAGGTTCATCAACCGTAAAGTTACTCATATCATGTAAAATAAATTCAGCATCAGGGTTACGCAGCTTTGCAAGGTCAAGCATTGGTTGATTAATGTCTAAGCCTTTTGCTTGATATCCGTAGTTAATAAAATGTTTAACGTGTGGACCTGTGCCACAAGCTAAATCGAGATAATCTCTTCCTTGATTACCAAAGATTTGATGTATACGACGGACAAAATTACTTTGTTCTTGATAGTCGATATCAGCACACATTAAATCGTAATAGCCAGATAAATCAGTATATAAAGCGTTAGAGGACATCTCTCGATCCTAAATAACACCAGTCTACTTTAAGTGTATGATTAACCGCTTATTTGGAAAGGTATGTAATAAGTACGTCAGGTGAGAGCTGTATAATCGTTAAACCTCAAGAGACGCGTAGGCCGCGGATATTAATCCAAAAAATCAAGTTTGAATAGATATAATTACGAATAATGCAAAATCAATTTATGGCGTAATTTTGAGACAAAATCAAACGGAATACACAGTTGTGATAGACTTATCTAACACTATGTTATGTCGGTATTTTTTGAGCAGGACTATGGATATTAATTTTAATGAATTTGGATTAAACCTTCGTAAGATATCATTACTATCTGGTGGGTTAACCAATGCTTGTTTAAAAGTAGAAGCAAAAGAAGGAACTTTTGTTTGGCGTCCTGTTTCAGATCAAGCGAAGTTACTTGGTGCAGATCGAGATAAAGAACGTGACATCTTAATGGCGTTACATGCGGTACCTTTTACCCCAAGAGTACATAACTCGAATGAACATGGTTTATTAGTTGAATGGTTTGATGGGGAAATGCTTGCCCTTGATAAAGCTCAAAACGTTGCCGTTGAGCTATTAGTCTCCGTTCACCAACTGACAACAGATGACTTCACTGATGAGCTTAAAAATGATGTGATGAGTTTGAAATTACGTATTTTGAATTACTGGTCATCATTAGAAATAGAAAATCAAACAAGAGAAATGCAAACTTACGTTGATTATTTTTCTAAAAAAGAAGAACGGGCTTTGTTTACACCTTGTTTATGCCATTACGATATTGGCGCTTATAATATAATTGTAAAAGAAGAAGGCCATGGCCTAATTGATTGGGAGTACGCTTCTATCGGTGATCCGAGTCAAGATTTAACTACGATGATTATTGCGAATCAATTTGCTGTTGATGAGGTTGTTTTTAATTACTGTCGTCAACGTAATTTTGACATCGAACCTTGGCAAAAAGCGGTGGCCTATTGGACGCCTTGGGTGTGCTTTATGGGGGCACTATGGTTTTCGCTAGGCCATCAATTGCTCAAAGACCATTGTTATCAAGAGTTGGCTGAGCGAGAAATGAACAAGCTAAAGAAATTATTACCTTTAATTCAGAAATAAATCAGTAATAATCTAGGGTAGATCACTGTTCTCATTATTGCTCAAGCTAAGGGCTTTAAAACCTTATTTTTCATGGTAGATTAAATTTACTATATGGAAAATTCTTATTCAGGAACAGGGGGAATACATGATTATTTACCTTCACGGCTTCGACTCAACCAGCCCGGGTAATCATGAAAAGATTATGCAGCTTCAGTTTATTGACGAAGATGTGCGTTTTATTAACTACAGCACTTTGCATCCTAAACATGATATGCAGTATTTATTAAAAGAAGTCTATAAGGTTATAGAGCAAGCTGGTGATCCAAATCCTATTATTTGTGGTGTTGGTTTAGGTGGTTTTTGGGCTGAACGCATTGGTTTCTTATGCGGTATTCGCCAGGTGATTTTTAATCCTAACTTGCATCCAGAAGTGAACATGGAAGGTCGAATCGACCGGCCTGAAGAGTACACAGATATCGCGACCAAGTGTATTGAGAAGTTCCGAAATAAAAACAAAGAAAACTGTTTATGTATTTTATCGAAAAGTGATGAAATCCGTGATAACTCAGCGACGGCAATAGAGCTTGAACCTTATTATCAAATTATCTGGGATGAAAACGAAACGCATAAGTTTAAGAAAATCTCTCAGCATCTACAGGCAATGAAAGCCTTTAAAGAAGCAGAAACGCTGATTTAGTGCCTGTTTTTATAAATTCGATGTAAGAATAAAAAGCCTCAGTAACATAATAAAAACCTCACAATATCGTGAGGTTTTTTGATCTAAACCAAAGAAACGATCTCCTGTTACAAAATAATACAATTTTCCCATTTATTTCACACCTCAAAAGAAATCTTCTATATAACATCTATATCTGCTTGATAACATCTGAAATAGGGAGATATAATGCAAAAAATAATGAAAAGAAGCATACAGTGCTCATTTTTAAATTTTTTGATTCGATATGTTCGGATTGATCCCCTTTTTATTCTTTAGAGGAAAATTGTAATGACTAAAATTGTTATTGTTGGTGGTGGAGCTGGTGGTTTAGAACTTGCTACTAAATTTGGTCGTACACTAGGTCGCAAAGGCCGTGCAGAAGTAACCTTAGTTGATCGTAAAACAAGCCACTTATGGAAGCCATTGCTGCATGAAGTAGCGACAGGCTCGTTAGATGAGGGTGTTGATGCTATTAGTTATCGTGCTCATGCTAAAAATCATTCTTTTGATTTTCAAATGGGCAGTTTGTGCGATATCAACCGTGACCGCAAATTTATTACTCTAGCTGAAATTAAAGATGAACATGGAGAGTTACTCATCCCAACAAGAGAGATTGAGTACGATTATTTAATCCTTGCGATTGGCTCTACGTCGAATGATTTCAATACTCCAGGCGTTCGTGAAAATTGTATTTTCCTTGATAGCCCAGAGCAAGCGCATCGCTTCCGTACGGAAATGAACAATCAGTTCTTAAAACTTCATATGCATCCAACACAAAAAACCGTTGATATAGCGATTGTTGGTGCAGGTGCAACGGGTGTTGAGCTTTCTGCTGAGCTTCATAATGCGATTAAAGAGCTACGTTTATATGGTTTTGGGGATTTAGATTCTGCAAAATTGAATGTAAGCCTTGTTGAAGCGGGTGAGCGAATTCTCCCTGCTCTGCCTCCTCGTATTTCGTCTGCTGCGCACAGTGAGTTAACAAAACTGGGTGTAAACGTTAGAACGATGACTATGGTAACTAAGGCAGATTCTGAAGGTTTACACACTAAAGATGGTGATGTTATTCCAGCTCAAATCATGGTGTGGGCTGCGGGTATCAAAGCGCCAGATTTTATGAAAGACATTGCAGGGCTTGAAACAAACCGCATTAATCAACTTGTCGTTAAGCCAACACTGCAAACGACTCGTGATGACGATATTTTTGTTATTGGTGATCTAGCATCGTGTGAAAAGCCAGAAGGCGGTTTTGTGCCACCTCGTGCGCAAGCGGCACATCAGATGGCAAGCCATGCATTTAAAAATATCGTTGCTAAGATGACTGACCGCGATATGAAACCGTATATTTATAAAGATCACGGTTCTTTAGTGTCGTTAAGTAACTTCTCAACGGTTGGTAGCTTAATGGGTAATCTAACTAAAGGCTCTATGATGGTTGAAGGTCGTATTGCGCGTATTGTGTATATTTCACTATACCGCATGCACCAAATTGCATTGCATGGTGTCTTTAAAACAACCTTGATCATGTTAGTTGGCCGAATTAACCGAGTACTACGTCCGAGCTTAAAACTTCACTAATTTAAGCCATTTTAAAAACAAATCGGTAAGAAGGCAGAAATACTTTGGTGTTTCTGCCTTTTTTTATGATGGAATAACAAAAAACGTGCGCTAACTCACCATAAATCATTTATAATGCGCGGCTAAATTATTGTTCACTGAATACATAGACTATTCGCTTAAGGAATCCACTTTATGTCATTTTCATCTCAAGGTTTCGCACCTGAAGTCGTAAAAGCATTAACTGAATGTGGTTATCAGAAATTAACCCCAATCCAGCAAAAAGCTATTCCTTTGGCACGTAAAGGTCATGATATTCTAGCAAATGCTCAAACAGGTACAGGCAAAACTGCCGCGTTTGCATTGCCTGTGATTCAGCTATTACTTGATTCGAAAAAAACAGCAACGCGTCGTTCAGCTCGTGCGTTAATTTTGGCTCCAACTCGTGAGCTAGCAGAGCAGATCGCATCAAACATTGCTGACTACACAAAATACACAGCATTATCTGTAACCGCGGTATTTGGCGGTAAAAAAATGTCTTCTCAAGAGAGAGCATTGGATCCGGGCGTTGATATCTTAGTGGCGACTCCTGGTCGTCTTCAAGAGCACATCGAAGAGGGTAATATCTCTATCGCTAATCTTGAGTTTTTAGTGTTTGATGAAGCAGACCGCATGTTAGATATGGGTTTTGTTAACGCAATTCGTAATATCATGATGGAAGTGAACTCAGCACCACAAATTATGTTGTTCTCTGCGACGTCTTCAGCGCAAATGAATAAATTAGCTAGTGATATATTACGTCGTCCAAAGCGTGTTTCGGTTGACCGTGAAAATATGACGGCATCGACTATTGCTCACGTTGTTTACCCAGTAGACGAAGAGCGTAAAACAGAATTATTATCAGAACTGATTGGACGTAAAAACTGGCAGCAAGTTCTGGTATTTGTAAACTACAAAGAAACGGCAAATAATATTGTTAAAGAGCTTAAGCTTGATGGTATTAAAGCGGTTATTTGTCACGGAGATAAAGCTCAGAGTGCTCGTCGTCGTGCATTAGAAGAGTTTAAAGAAGGTAAAGCTCGTGTAATGGTTGCAACGGATGTTGCTGCTCGTGGTCTTGATATTGTCGATTTACCACACGTAATTAACTACGATATGCCTTTCTTAGCAGAAGATTATGTTCACCGTATTGGTCGTACTGGCCGTGCTGGTAAAAAAGGTCATGCGATCTCTTTTGTTAGTCGTGAAGAAGAGTTAACAGTGGTTCAAGTTGAAACGCTAATTCAGCAACGTATTCACCGTGTAGTTCAAGCGGGTTACGAGCCTAAGAGCCGTGATGCTTACATTGAAAAAGTGAACACGAAAGCTGGATTTAAAGATCGCAAAGGTCGTACGAATAATGCAACGAATGTGAATCAAGATCAGTCTTCAGCAGAGCGCCGTATGCGTTTGAAGAACGTAATTCAGAAGAAAGCTGGTATAACTAAGCTTAAAAAGTAGGATTAAAAATGGAACGTGATTACACTTTTTCTTGCTTGGTAACAATGCCACGTCATGATCTTGAAGAGTTCAGCCACCGTGTGATTAGTCGCATGGTTCCTGAAGAGACAATAAAAGAGATCTTTACGTTTGAACAAGAAGAAGTAGCCAATCAAGATCGTATGCAAACGGCTCAATTAGATGCCATGCTTCGTCTTGCTGCCGTTGCTCTTGGTGAAGTGACTCACGCATTTTCTGAGTCTGAAAACTCACAACAAAATAGCTTACGTATGATGCGTCTTGTTTTGTGGCATGCTTATGCAATGTTATTTAATTTAGAAGAAACAGTATCGTTAGAAGAGCATTGTGAATTGGTTGAGAAAATCTTAGTTAAGCCACCAACAGATGCGTTGAATTGGTTACCAATACTCTCTAAATTACTTGGTGATTACGCCGCAATCGCAGCGAAACAAAAGTAACGCTATCAATAAATACAAAGCAAGTAAGTTCAAATTATAAAAACGCCAGTGGTTATTATCACTGGCGTTTTTTATTTGGGCTTTTAATATGCATGTTATAGGGGGAAGTTATAACATTACTTTAAGATTGGAGACTCTCTTCTTCAGTATCAATTTGGCCTTTATTTTTTGATTTCACAATAACAAGACCGGCAATAACCAGAGCTGAAACCACACCAGTAATGGTTGATAGTATCATTGGTAAACCAAAGCCTAGTTGACTGTTACTTAGAATGAACGTAATACAAACGCTTGTCATAAATATCGCAGGTACAGTTGAAACCCAATGCAGTTTATTATGACGAACCAAGTAAGCCGTTGCAGTCCATAACATCATTACCGCTGTTGTTTGGTTAGCAAAACCGAAGTAGCGCCAGATAATACCGAAGTCAACTTGTGTTAAGACTGCACCAAGAACAAACAGTGGAAGCGCCATTAATAGACGGTTACGAAGTGTTTTTTGTTCCATATTGAAATATTCAGCAAGGATTAATCGGCTTGAGCGGAATGCAGTGTCACCCGATGTGATTGGTAGGATAACAACACCTAAGAAAGCGAGGATGCCACCAAACGTACCCAAAAGACCAAATGAAGAGGCATAAACGACGTTTCCAGGGCCCCCATCAGCAACAGCAGCTTGAAGCGCTTCCATCCCATCAAAGAAAGACAGAGCGATAGCACACCAGATAAGAGCGATAATGCCTTCACCAATCATTGCACCGTAGAATACGAAGCGACCATTCTTTTCATTTTCCATGCAGCGTGCCATAAGAGGGGATTGTGTTGCGTGAAAACCAGAGATAGCACCACAAGCAATGGTGATAAATAGAGCAGGCCATAATGGTAAATCGTTCGGGTTCATGTTGGTAAACATTTGGCTCGGTTCGTAGCTACCAAGAACTGAGTGATCACTTGATAATGCAATGGCTGAAATTAGGCCAACAGACATGAAAATCAATAGAGCGCCAAATAATGGATAGAAGCGACCGATGATTTTATCTACCGGCACGATCGTCGCCAAGATATAGTAACCAAAAATGATAACAACCATTGATGTCATCGTGACACCTAAATCAAATTGGTCATTCATTAGGTTTGTTAGCATACTTGCTGGAGCAGAAACAAAGACAACACCAACAAGAAGAAGTAGAACAATCGCGAACACATTCATAAAGTGTTTTGCGCCATTGCCTAAGTATTTTCCGGTAATCGTTGGTACTGAAGCCCCACCATTACGAATAGAAAGCATACCAGAGAAGTAATCGTGTACTGCGCCTGCAAAAATACAACCAAGTACAATCCATAACATAGCTGCAGGGCCGTAAAGGGCACCCATGATTGGGCCAAAAATTGGACCGACACCTGCAATGTTTAGAAGTTGAACCAGATAGACTCGTGGTGTCGACATTGGAACAAAATCAACGCCATCAGTTTTAGTATAAGCGGGGGTTTTTCTGTCTTCTTTGATGCCGAAGATTTTTTCAATAAAGGCACCATAGATGAAGTAACCACCGATAAGTGCAGCGACGCAAGTTAGAAACCAAATCATAATTTATTCCTTGTTTGAATTACTGGTTAATTAAATAAACAAATTGATATGTTGGTTATCATACTGATGGGCGTAAAGAGTTCACGCCCTGAAAAGGTGAGTGGTTGTGATAAGAGGCTAAGTGGTGTTATTTAATGTTAAGTGGTTTTTGGTTCGTATTAAGTGGTGAGAATCTATGACATTCGATTAACTTTGAATGCCAAGGCGCTCTTTAATTTCTTTAAGATAACGTCGGCTGACTTGGGCTACGTGACCGCTTTGCGTTACAATGTCACTTGTGCCATTGTCATGCAATTTAATCTCTCTAATGAAATGGGGATTAATTAAAAATTGGCGGTGACAGCGGATCAATGGCGTTTTTTCTTCAAGGACTTTTAGAGTCAGTTGAGTGCATGCTTTTTCTGTTTTTGTCAGCAACTCAACCCCAGATGCTTGAATGCTAGCCACTTCAATATCATGAGAGGGCAAAAGAAGAATGCGGTTGTGACCAGAGCAGGGGATCAATTCAATCTCTGTTTGAGCAATAGGGGATAGGTCTTGTTTTATGTCTGCGGCTAATAATCGCTTTACGGTTTTTTGAAGGCGACAAGGTTCAATCGGTTTAAGTAGATAATCAAAGGCATTATCTTCGAAGGCTTTTACGGCAAACTCATCATAAGCGGTAACAAAAACCACATTCGGCATGCTCTCAGGAGCTAACATACTGATCAGCTCCATTCCTGTGATCTTAGGCATTTGAATATCAAGAAAAACAACATCAGGTTTGAGTCTGTTTATTTGTTTTAATCCATCAATGGCATTGCCGCACTCTGCAATAATATTAATGTGACCAATCTCATTTAATTGTTCTATTAACTCTTCGCGGGCAAATAGTTCGTCGTCAATCACAATGGCTTTAAGCATGATGCATCGTCTCTAATGGTAAGTGAATAGTGGCTTTGGTTTGTTGGTTTTCAATGCAAGACATTGTTAACCCAAACGCCTCACCAAATTGATTTTTTAATCGTTTATCAACAATGTTTGTTCCTAAACCATCGCTGTTTTTCTGTTCAACGTATAACCCTGCATTATCTATGACTTCAAGAATAATTTGATGATGGGATAAATAGGCTTTGATCGTGATCTCTCCATCTTCAAACATATTTGATGTTCCATGTTTAATCGCATTTTCAACCAAGGGTTGTAATGTAAAAGTGGGTAACTTAAGTTGATTCAGCTTCTCGTCGACGTCCACCGTCACTGTCAGTCGATCTGCAAAACGAGCGAGTTCGATTTCTAAATAAGATTGTACGTGATGTAATTCTTCTTTTAAGGTGACTTGCTCAAAGTTCTGTTTTAAATTTTGGCGGAAAAATTGAGATAAATGCTGAATAAGCTCTCTCGCTCGATTTGGATCGCGGCGAATAACGGCACTAATGGTATTTAATGCATTAAATAAGAAGTGAGGGTTTACTTGAGCTTGTAATAAACGCAGTTCAGCTTGAGTTAGTAGCGTTTGTTGTTGCAGGTATCGACCAGTTAGGATCTGGTTTGATAGCAGTTTAGCAATACCTTCACCTAATGTTAGGTTGATATAGGAAAATAATTTCAGTTTTGGTTCATACAGTTTAATGGTGCCAATAACCTCATTATTTGCCCCAATAAGCGGAATAACCAAGGCAGAACCAAGTTTGCATTTATCATTAATTGAACATTGATAGGGGTGTTCGTCACCATCGATGTACATTACTTTACTTTGTGTTATTGCTTTTCGTGTGTAGTCAGAAGCGATAAGGGTTCCTGGTAAATGATGGTCGGCACCGATACCAATAAAGGCCAATATTTTTTCTTTGTCTGTAATTGATACTGCACCGACCCCGGTTTCTTCATAGATAATTTGTGCAATTTGTTTGCTGTTTTCTTGGTTAAATCCTTGGCTTAATATCCCAACCGAGCGTTGTGCAATATTAAGCGCTTTATTAGAGAAAGCCGCAGAGTATTTTTCATAAATGGCTTTTCTATCTTGGATGATACTCATGAACATGGCAGCACCAACCGAGTTAGCAACAATCATTGGCAAGATAATAGAAGAAACAAGTGCATAAGCTTGATCAAAAGGCTTCGCTACAATAAGAATGATCGTCATTTGTAGTAATTCAGCGATAAACGCAATCATTAACACGGTTCTTGGTCTAAATAGCTGTTCAATTTTATTTTTTCTAACGAAGTATAAATGGAACAAACCACCAAGTAGTCCTTCTGATGTGGTTGATATAGCACAAGCAAGGTCGGTGAACCCGCCCATAGAATAGCGATGTAGACCACCAGTTAGTCCAACAAAAAAGCCAACGAAAGGACCGCCAAGAACCCCCCCCATTACCGCGCCAATAGCCCGAGTATTTGCGATAGCATCTTGAATAGCAAGACCAAAATAAGTACCAAGAATACAGAAACCAGAAAAGATGATGTAACAAAGAAAGCGGTGGCTCCAGCGTCCTGAAATAGTGGTTATAGGCAAAAACAAGGGTGTTTTACTGAGTAGATAAGCCAGTACAAGGTAAACACTTAATTGTTGTAAAAGGGAAAACACCAATTCCATGACGGCTCTCTATAAATAAAGCAGGAGTTTGTAGTGTAATTGGAAATAGATAGGGTGTCTAAATAGAAGGCGGAAAACTGAGTGTTATCAATTATAAAATAGGTACAAAATGACTTAAATGTAAGAATGCAATAAGTGAAATGTAAGATTTCATTATTGGTAGTTGTGATGTTGAGCACGTATAAATAGAATGCTTATCCTAAACATTTTTTTAATCATTACACTTTTTTTTGAGGCTCCAGCATGTCAAATAAACTTGCGAATCCAGCACCATTAGGCTTAATGGCTTTTGGTATGACAACTGTGTTATTAAACCTGCATAACGCTGGTTTCTTTCCTTTAAATACTGCGATCTTATCAATGGGTCTTTTTTACGGTGGCATCGCGCAAGTAATTGCAGGCATCATGGAGTATAAAAAAGGTAATACATTTGGTACTACAGCATTCACTTCTTACGGTTTCTTCTGGCTATCATTAGTTGGTCTAATTCTTATGCCTGAAATGGGCCTAGGCCAAGCAACATCACCTGCTTTCATGGGGTGGTATCTTGCAATGTGGGGTGTTCTAACATTCTTCTTATTCTTAGGTACGTTCAACTACCCACGCGCTAAGCAGGTTGTATTTGGTAGCTTAACTATTTTGTTCGCATTGCTTTCAGCTCGCGATTTTACTGGTAGTGTTTTAATTGGCCACATGGCTGGTTATGTTGGTATATTCTGTGGTTTAAGTGCAATGTACTTCTCTATGGCTCAAGTAATTAATGGTGAGTACGGTCGTACTGTATTACCTGTTGGTGAAATGAAAGCGAAAGAAGCAGTAACCGTTACAGCATAAGTTTTTGCTTATAACTGCCTGTTTGTAGAATAAAAAAAGGCCGCTTACTAATTATTAGTAAGCGGCCTTTTTTTGTATTTAATGCTTTTATTTTTTTTATTGGTATAGGCTCAATAATGCTTCTTGGGTGTTTGCTCTTTTTCTT
>NZ_CAMLHO010000022.1 GCF_946479765.1 uncultured Aliivibrio sp. | reverse complement strand
AATAAATACCATCTTTATGAGATGTGTCAACCAAAATCCTCTTACCGCCACTGCCTTGAGCTGGTTTGATTACAAAACCAGGCCAATCTTTAACGATATCGTGAATGTTTTTCACTTCAGCTTGGCTGTCAATCACACCGATAAGCTTAGGAACGGTTGCTCCCGCTTTCTCGGCAATGATCTTTGTTTTTAATTTATCATCAACCAATGGGTACTTGCTTCGGTCATTGTAACGGCCAATATAGCCGCCGTTACGTTGATTCATTCCCATGATCCCTTTTGCTTTTAGTTTTGCTGGAGACGTAAATCTACTGAACATAGGTTAGTCCTCCGCTAAAGGCTTAAAGCGACGAAGTTCACTTAAACGATAACCTGTGTAATTACCAAGCATTAGAATGACCGCTAAGATAATTAACTGAACTCCAATAAAGTTAAAAGTTAAGTGCTGTACGAATGGGTTTGTCATTGCAATGTAGATTAATACTGCAGTTAGTAATGAACCACCGCCTTGAGTTGCCACTTCTTTCCAGCCTTCTTCTTCCCATAGGATAGACATACGTTCTACTGTCCAAGAAAGGATGATCATAGGGAAGAAAGTAATACTTAATCCTGCTGTTAGACCAATCTTAAAGGCTACAATCGTAAAGACTGAAATAATCATGATCACGGCGATGATCACCGCAGATATCCTGGCTACCAGAAGTAAGTTGAGCTTCGATAGATAACTACGAATAACCAAACCAGTTCCGACAATCAATAAGAAGCCGACGATGCCGGTGACTAATTGAGTTTGAACAAAAGCAACCGCGATCAATACTGGCATAAAAGTACCAGACGTTTTTAAACCGATAATAACTCTTAGGAACACCACCATTAGTGCGCCAATCGGAATAAGCATGATGGTTTTAAACATCGATTGCTCTTCAAGAGGGAGGCTATGAATAGAGAAGTTTAATAAATTATCCGCTTCGACTTTTTTATCGGTTGCTGCGGTAGGAGAAATCTCTTGTGCAATCATTGAGAAGTTAATTTGGCTGTTTTTACCGCCAACAACATCTAATAAAGATACATTGGTTTCATCCCAAAGTAGCAAATTAGTTGGCTGGCCTTGTTCTCCAGTTTCTGGATTGAACAATTGCCATTTCTCGCCATTCCATACTTCAACCATGTGTTGAACAGATTGGCGGCGACGACCATCTTCTAACCAAAGCGTTCCAACAACTTTGTTATGAATCGCTTCATAGCTTAGCAGCTTAGAAACCGCTTGAACTCTAGTTAAGTCATTAAGTAATAAAGATGCATTTTGATTATCAGGGTCATTAAATTGCTTAATTAGCTCACGAGTTAAGGTGATGTCATCAGAAGAACGCGCTCTTGCTTGCTCTAATAATGAAATAGCGGCGGATTCATGTGGGCCTTCAAAAGTAACCTCTTCTGGCTTATCTGAGGTTGGTGGCTCAATGGTGGCATGAGCTTGTGGGTCAACTAAGATCTGAGTTTTATAATACAGAGTTTGTGGCCCGTCGGCTTGGCGGATTGTCCATTCTGCGCGACGTCCATGCTCTGTTGTTAAATACGCGATACCATAGCCTGGAGAAGATGCGCTCTCGTCGACAATAGTAAAACCAGCTTGAGTCTGTGGTGCAGCCATAGAAACCTTAACAGGCTTGTTAATGGCATCAAATTGAATTCGGGCTTCTACATCCCAGACTTGGCTTCTCTCTCCTGGTGTCCAAGGAACTCCGTACGCATCATGGCGTAGCCAGCTTAACGTAAGTCCTGCGACAATTAATAGTGAGATAAGAAAATAAAAAGGCACTCTAGATGGCATAACGTCCTCATTGTAATGGCATAAGTGAAAGATAATTATAATTGTAATTCAAGCGGTAATTTTTGCTACTAACATATTGAATAAATTACCGCTTATTTGAGATAGGTGTTACTTTTTGCTTTGAACAAACTCTTTACTGACATCAATAACAGCAATGTCTTGTATGAACTCTCTACCCAATAAAACAGAATGGGTCATGTGAGAGCGATCTGCAAGGGTAAACTGTACTTTTTCATGGATTGCCCCAAGTTTGATCCACAATTCAACGACTGGGCGACGTTCCGCTTCTTCTGTTGTTGATTGGCGAATTTTCACATTGCGGATAACTGGGGCCGTAATCCACTCTAATTTACCATCTTTCGTGGTCGTATTTTGGTTTGCTAAGTGAAAGCGGACCCATTGAGTACCATTACGTTCAAACTCTTGAAGATCGACAGCATTGAGAGAGGAGGTTGTTGCTCCAGTATCAATACGAGCACTAAATTGTTGCTGTATATCGGCAATTTCTACGTTTTCAATAGCCCCTAAAATAAGCGTATCTTTTAGGGATTGAGTTTGCAGAGAAATAGGCATGGGTGCTAAGCGTGCTTTTCTAGACGTTGCTTGCTTTATGCTTGCTTGAATTTTTATTTGTTCAGTTCGAACTAATGACAGTTCTTCTGAGACATTCGACAGCTCTTTTTCTAATGTCGAAATATAGCCATTTTGTGCTTCAATTTTTGTTTCCATACCATCTAAACGAGTATTTAGATTAGTTTCCATAGACTTAATAGCGGCAACTGTTTCTGTATTATCAGAAGCGACAGGTGTGGCTTGTTGAGTTAGCGCGCATCCTGAAAGGCTTAACATTGCAACCAATGGTAGAATTCGTTGGATCATTTTATGTTCCGTTGAGTTAAAGTAACATGTACATAATAACGATAATAGATAGAAGCGGATAGCCCTTAAATGTTAGCGTTTAGTCAGGTTTTTTAGCAATTAAGATCGCACGCTTAGGAGCTGGGTGGCCTTCAATTGTTTTTGTTGGGTCATTTGGATCTAAATACTCAGGTAGAGAATTGTGTTTCATCCATTCTGTTGAGCGTTGTTCACCTGTAGTGGTCACGCACTCATCCACAATTTTTACACCCACAAAACCAACACTTTCTAACCATACCTTTAATGCTCGCGCTGATGGAAAGAAGAAAACATTACGCATTTGAGCATAACGGTCAACAGGCATTAATACCGCGTTTTCATCGCCATCAATGACTAGGGTTTCTAACACTAGTTCACCACCAGCGACTAATTGATTTTTTAATTGAATCAAATGGTCAAGAGGAGAGCGACGGTGATAAAGCACCCCCATGCTAAATACGGTATCAAATGCATTTAATTCTGGGAGCTGTTCAATACCTAATGGTAATAAATGAGCACGTTGATCGTTGCCCATTAATTTACGAATGGCTTCGAATTGAATTAAAAATAAGTGTGATGGATCAATCCCTACACATAAACGGGCTTCTTCACCCAGCATGCGCCACATATGATATCCATTGCCACAGCCTACATCTAATACTGAGCGGTTTTTAAGTGGGGTAATATGAGGCAGTAGTCGATCCCACTTCCAGTCAGAGCGCCATTCTGTATCAATATGAATATCGTGAACCGTAAATGGTCCTTTACGCCAAGGGTGAAAGGTTTGTAATAAGTTTTCTAATTTTTTACGCTCGCCATTAATCAATGGTTCATTGTTTGATAGTGCCACTGACGTTTTTAAGTCAATGTTATCTGCGCATCCTTCTGGGATTTTTTTTAGCGCTTTAGTCCAGCGTTCAATATCACCATGCTCTGCGTTCTGCCAATCAGTGAGTTGCTGAGGAAGAACATTCAACCATGGCTGAAGAATAGTATCTTGAGAAATAAGAGTGTAAAAATTAGCAAAATTAATCATTGAGATGTCTTAAATTAATAAATGAGAAAAATAAAGGGCAATATTCGATTATTTTATGGCAAACATTGAACCGAAATTGAAACACTGAAACCAAACTTCGGCGCTTTTGAAACCAATGTCTTTAAAGCGTTGTTTGTGAGTCTCAATCGGATCTGGCAGCATGACATGTTCAATGGCACTGCGTTTTTGACTGATCTCTAATTCACTGTAGCCATTGGCACGCTTGAAATCATGGTGTAGATCGATAAGTAATTCATTCGCGGTATCGTCTTCAAAGATATATTTTTCAGATAGGATGATAATGCCACCAGGACGTAAACCTGCATAGATTTTTTCAAGCAGCACGCGACGATCAATCGGCGCTAAAAACTGTAATGTGAAATTTAATACCACAACAGAGGCGTCTTGAATTTCGACATCACGAACATCGGCTTCAATAATAGATACGGGTGTATCGGAACGATAGGCATTAATCAGTAATCGGCAACGTTCAACCATCGCTGATGAGTTGTCGACACCTATAATTTGGCAGCCTTCCTGATTTATATGACGACGCATAGATAGGGTTGCTGCACCTAAAGAACATCCTAAATCATATACATTTGAATGAGGTTTAGCGTAACGCTCAGCCAGCATGCCAATAGCAGAAATAATATTGCTATAACCTGGAATCGAACGTTGGATCATATCAGGGAAGACTTCAGCGACTCGTTCGTCAAAAGTAAAGTCGCCAATTTTGTCAATAGGTGTTGAAAAAATGGTATCAGGGTTAGCCATGGTATTCTCGCAAAGGCACGTTGTTTATCCGTACTTATTTATATCCATTCTAGGTAAATATTGGTTTGTACTACTTACCTAGAATTGCATACATCCGTGCTCTCCTGCACATGATGGCACTATTGTAGTTAATTCTTATCTTAAAGTCTTTAGGGCAATGAGAATTGAAAGTGAACTTTTTTTGCTCCTTGCTATGTCGTTAGAATATTTTTCCTTTATAATGGCGCTATATTTTTGCGTTTTGTATATTAATACAGCAAAGTGGCTGTTTTATTAGTCATTTTAGCAAGCGTAAATCGGTTTATGAGAAATGCAGTAAGGCTTTTTATTGCATTTACTATTGATATGTATATTAGATTGGGAAAATCATCATGCGCACCCATTACTGTGGTAACCTGAACAAGTCCCTTGCAGGGCAAACTGTAGAACTTTGCGGCTGGGTAAACCGTCGCCGTGACTTAGGCGGTCTTATCTTTATTGATATGCGAGATCGTGAAGGTGTCGTTCAGGTAGTTGTTGATCCAGATATGAAAGATATCTTTTCAATCGCTAACCAACTGCGCAATGAATTCTGTATTAAATTTACTGGCGAAGTACGTGTTCGTCCTGACAGCCAAGTAAATAAAGATATGTCTACGGGTGAAGTTGAACTTTACGCAACAGGTCTTGAGATCATCAACCGTTCAGAAGCACTTCCACTGGATTTCAATCAAACGAACTCTGAAGAACAACGCCTGAAGTACCGTTATATTGATTTACGTCGTCCAGAAATGAGTGACCGTATCAAGTTACGTGCTCGTGCATCTAGCTTCGTTCGCCGTTTCTTAGATGAGAACTTATTCTTAGATATCGAAACACCAGTACTAACAAAAGCAACGCCAGAAGGCGCTCGTGATTACCTAGTACCAAGCCGTGTTCATAAAGGCAGTTTCTATGCACTTCCACAATCACCACAGTTGTTTAAGCAACTTTTGATGATGTCTGGTTTTGACCGTTACTACCAAATCGTTAAATGTTTCCGTGATGAAGATTTACGTGCTGACCGTCAACCTGAATTTACTCAAATAGATATCGAAACCTCTTTCCTTTCGTCTAATCAAGTACGTGATATTACTGAACGTTTGGTCCATGACATGTGGAAAGAGCTTCTTGATGTTGAGCTTGGTCAATTCCCAATAATGAAATATTCTGAAGCGATCCGTCGTTTTGGTTCTGATAAGCCAGATCTACGTAACCCACTAGAATTAGTTGATGTTGCTGATCTTCTTAAAGACGTAGAATTCCAAGTATTCGCAGGTCCAGCTAATGATGAAAAAGGCCGTGTAGCGGTTATTCGTGTTCCTGGTGGCGCATCGCTTTCTCGTAAGCAAATTGATGAATATGGCAAGTTCGTAGGTATCTATGGTGCGAAAGGTCTAGCTTGGATGAAAGTGAACGATCGCGCAGCCGGTGTTGAAGGTGTTCAATCTCCTGTAGCTAAGTTCCTAAGTGAAGAGATAGTAAACAGTATTCTAGAACGCACAGAAGCTGAAAGTGGCGATATCATCCTATTTGGTGCAGATAAAGCAAACATTGTTTCTGAAGCAATGGGTGCATTACGTATCAAGCTTGGCGATGATTTAGAGCTAACAGATAAAAAAGTGTGGGCGCCTCTTTGGGTTATTGACTTCCCAATGTTTGAAGAAGATGGTGAAGGTAACTTGCACGCAATGCACCACCCATTTACGTCTCCATTAGGTATGACAGCAGAAGAGCTAAAAGTGAATCCAGCTGCTGCAAACTCTGATGCCTACGACATGGTTATTAATGGCTATGAAGTTGGTGGTGGTTCTGTTCGTATTCACAATGCTGAAATGCAAACAGCAGTATTTGGTATTTTAGGTATCGAAGCGAAAGAGCAACAAGAGAAATTTGGTTTCTTACTTGAAGCGCTTAAATACGGTACACCACCACACGCAGGTCTTGCATTCGGTCTTGATCGCTTAGCAATGCTTCTTTGTGGTACAGAAAATATCCGTGATGTTATCGCATTCCCTAAAACAACGGCTGCAGCGTGTCTACTTACGAACGCACCAAGTCTTGCTAATCCTGATTCTCTTGCAGAATTAGCGATTGCAGTAAAATTTGCTGAGAAAAAAGACGCTTAATTAATTAAGTTTTCTTTTTATTAAAAAATGCCCGCCTTATGCGGGCATTTTTGTATCTGCTCTATCTAAAATGAGAAAGTAGCACATTACTAATCCCTTGAGTTTAGAAGGATACCTAGCTAATATACATGTATAAATACTCAGTGGTTTTACTATGTCTATTATTCTAGGGATTGATCCCGGCTCTCGTATTACCGGTTATGGCGTTATTCGTCAAAATGGCCGACATCTGCAATATTTAGGCAGTGGTTGTATTCGCATGTCAGAAAAGGAACTCCCAGGTCGCTTAAGGCAGATCTATGCTGGTGTTTCTGAAATTATTACGCAGTTTCAACCAGATGTATTCGCTATTGAACAAGTGTTTATGTCTAAAAATGCTGACTCAGCGTTAAAGTTAGGGCAAGCACGAGGCAGTGCAATAGTTGCAGCAGTAAATGCAGATTTACCCGTTTATGAATATGCCGCGCGTTTAATTAAACAAGCCGTAACGGGAACGGGTGCAGCAGATAAAGCACAAGTTCAACATATGGTTATGACGATGCTTAAATTGTCAGCAAGGCCACAAGCTGATGCGGCGGATGGCTTAGGTGTTGCGATTTGTCATGCAAATACCAATAAAACCTTAATCGCATTAGCGGGCAAAGCAACGAGCGCCCGACGTGGACGTTATCGCTAAAGTGTACTTAAATTCTCATTTCTTTTACTGGATATCTATCCAGTTCTTTATTACTATTCCAACCAGTTAATTATTTTAAAGAGTATCTATTGTGATCGGACGCCTTCGTGGAAATCTATTAGAAAAACAACCACCAGAATTACTCATTGAAGTCAGTGGTATTGGTTATGAAGTTCAAATGCCAATGAGTTGTTTTTATGAGTTACCAGAGATTGGCACTGAAGCGATCATTTACATTCACTATGTAGTGCGTGAAGATGCTCAATTACTCTACGGTTTTAATACTAAAAAAGAACGAGCTTTATTTAGAGAAGTTATTAAAGCAAATGGCGTTGGACCAAAACTGGGTCTTGCAATTCTATCTGGAATGACGGCATCTCAATTTGTTCAAAGTGTTGAACGTGAAGATATTTCAACATTAGTGAAATTACCTGGCGTTGGTAAGAAAACCGCAGAGCGTTTAGTGGTAGAAATGAAAGATCGTCTTAAAGGATGGGGAGCAGGAGATTTATTCACTCCAGCAACTGATGCAGCTCCGATGGATAATGGGTCTGATTTTATCTCGTCTCCTCAAAGTGCATTAGATGAAGCGGTAAGTGCGCTTATTTCGCTAGGCTATAAACCAGTACAAGCGTCGAAAATGGTGTCTCAAATTGCTAAGCCTGATATGACTAGTGAAGCGTTAATTCGTGAATCATTGAAATCAATGATCTAATATTATCCTAGTGCCTTTTATTAATTGCTTTATCTATTGAATTTTTGAGTGCCTTTTTATGATTGAAGCTGATCGCCTTATTGCGGCAGATAACCCTGTTTTTCGTGAAGAAGAAGTTATTGACCGAGCGATACGTCCGAAGAAATTAGAAGATTATCGTGGTCAAGATCATGTGCGTGGCCAAATGGAAATTTTCATTAAAGCGGCACAGATGAGAAATGAGCCTCTTGATCACCTATTGATCTTTGGCCCTCCTGGATTAGGAAAAACAACATTAGCGAACATTGTAGCGAATGAAATGGGCGTCAATATTCGCACTACTTCAGGCCCAGTGCTTGAAAAAGCAGGAGATTTAGCGGCGCTTCTGACCAATTTAGAAGAAAATGATATTCTATTTATTGATGAAATCCATCGATTAAGTCCAGTTGTTGAAGAGATCTTGTACCCAGCAATGGAAGACTACCAATTAGATATCATGATTGGGGAAGGACCAGCAGCACGCTCAATTAAAATTGATTTACCCCCATTCACCTTAATTGGCGCAACAACAAGAGCGGGATCATTAACGTCACCACTTCGTGATCGTTTTGGTATTGTACAACGTTTAGAATATTACAATGTGGATGATCTTCAATATATTGTCCAACGTAGTGCGGATTGCCTTAATCTTTCGATGGAGTCTGAGGGAGCGCTTGAAGTTGCTCGTCGTGCGCGTGGTACACCACGAATAGCAAACCGACTATTACGTCGAGTACGTGATTATGCCGATGTAATGAATGATAGTTATATCTCTTCAGATATCGCAGATAAGGCTCTGAACATGCTTGATGTTGATGTTCGCGGTTTTGATTATATGGATAGAAAATTACTCTTAGCCATAATGGAAAAATTTGATGGCGGACCTGTCGGTCTTGATAACATTGCAGCGGCCATTGGTGAAGAAAGAGATACGATTGAAGATGTAATTGAGCCTTATTTGATTCAACAAGGCTATTTACAACGAACACCAAGAGGGCGGATTGTGTCTGATAGAGCTTATATCCATTTTGGACTTGATAGGCCTGATAAATAGTCAAAGAAAATCTATTCATAATTTTTAATATAATTTTAATAAAATAATAAGTTTAGTGAAAGCGGGTGATCAAAATCATCCGCTTTTTCGTATAAGAAATGTGTAAAATGTGAAAAACGAGTGTTTATGTAAAAAAAACTGTAATTAACTTTCAAAAAATGGACAAATCTTTTGAAAGATATCGTATTTCCTATTAATATTAGCGGGTTCTATATTAGGTTATGCTTAACATTAAGCTAACGTTTTTTATACATCCATGTAACACTTTATGGTTATTAATACGGTTATAAATATTAAAACCACGGTATAAAGTTTTACGCTCACCCAAAAGTGTGGAAGCACTGTGTCATTCAGCCTGACACAAAGGAGTTCTCATGATCTTTGATGTAGTGGAGTTATCGCGATTGCAGTTTGCAATGACAGCGATGTATCACTTCCTATTCGTTCCTCTGACTCTAGGTATGGCCTTTTTATTGGCTATCATGGAGTCGTTATATGTAATGACCGACAAACAAATCTACAAGGACATGACAAAGTTCTGGGGTAAATTATTCGGTATTAACTTCGCATTAGGTGTGGCAACAGGCCTAACGATGGAGTTCCAGTTTGGTACTAACTGGTCTTACTATTCTCACTATGTTGGTGATATCTTCGGTGCACCTCTTGCAATCGAAGCACTGATGGCATTCTTCTTAGAATCTACTTTTGTAGGCCTATTCTTCTTTGGTTGGGATCGTTTATCTAAACGTCAGCACCTTACTGTTACTTGGTTAGTGGCGTTAGGTTCAAATTTCTCAGCACTTTGGATTCTAGTGGCGAACGGCTGGATGCAAAACCCAGTTGGTGCAGAATTTAACTTTGAAACCATGCGTATGGAAATGGTTAGTTTTGCAGAGGTGGTATTAAACCCAGTAGCTCAGGTTAAATTCGTACATACCGTCGCATCAGGCTACACATGTGGCGCAATGTTCGTGCTTGGTATCAGTTCTTACTATCTACTAAAAGGTCGTGATGTTGCTTTTGCTCGTCGCTCATTTGCAATTGCAGCTTCTTTTGGTATGGCATCAATTGTATCTGTAATGGTACTTGGTGATGAATCTGGTTATGAACTGGGTGAAGTTCAACAAGTTAAGCTAGCAGCGATTGAAGCTGAATGGCATACAGAAGAAGCACCAGCGGCTTTCACTGTATTTGGCTTACCAAACCAAGAAACAATGGAAACGGATTATGCGATCAAGATCCCATATGTAATGGGTATTATTGCAACGCGTTCATTAGATAAGCAAGTAACAGGTTTACGTGATCTTAAAGGTGAGCATGAATTGCGAATTCGCAATGGTATGATTGCTTATGGTTTACTTGATCAACTACGCAATGGTGAGAAAACGCCAGAAAATATTGCTGCGTTTGATGACGTTAAGCATGATTTAGGTTATGGCTTGTTACTTAAGCGTTATACTGACAACGTGGTTGATGCAACTGAAGAGCAAATTAAAGCTGCTGCGGATGACTCAATCCCAACAGTTTGGCCGCTATTCTTCTCGTTCCGCATCATGGTTGCTTGTGGTGTAGCAATGCTACTTATCTTTGGTTTTGCTTTTGTTCAGACATGTCGTCAGAAGATCGGTCAAAAATCATGGTTACTTAAAGCCGCACTATTTGGTATGCCACTACCGTGGATTGCTATTGAAGCAGGTTGGTTCATTGCAGAGTATGGTCGTCAACCATGGGCTGTTGGTGAAATCTTACCTGTGAATGTTGCAGCGTCTGCATTGACGGTATCTGAGATTTTAATCTCAATGGCAATGATCATTGGTCTGTACACAATATTCTTGATTGCTGAAGTTTACCTAATGGTGAAATTCGCACGCAAAGGACCTAGTAGCTTGAAAACTGGCCGCTACCACTTTGAACAAGACGGTCAAGATTCAGAAGCGAAATTATCTCGCCAAGTAGAAGCATAACAACGGAGATTTGAGCAATGTTTGATTATGAAGTATTGCGATTTGTTTGGTGGGCATTGATCGGTGTATTACTGATTGGTTTCGCTGTAACAGATGGTTTTGATATGGGTGTAGGTGCATTAGTGCCTATCATCGGTAAGACAGATACAGAGCGTCGAGTGATGATTAACTCAATCGCTCCTCACTGGGAAGGTAACCAGGTTTGGTTAGTAACCGCCGGTGGTGCGTTATTTGCGGCATGGCCTTTAGTATACGCAGCATCATTCTCTGGCTTTTATTTAGCCATGATGTTGACGTTAGCTGCGCTATGGTTCCGACCTGTAGGGTTTGATTACCGTTCTAAAATTGAAGATAAACGCTGGCGTTCAGCGTGGGATGCTGCGATCTTTATTGGTAGCTTTGTTCCACCTGTAATCTTTGGTGTTGCGTTTGGTAATCTACTTCAAGGGGTTCCATTTGAGCTAAATAACCTAATGATGCTTAAGTATCATGGTGGCTTCTTTGACCTATTGAATCCATTTGCCTTAGTGTGTGGTTTAGTGAGTTCTGCAATGTTTATATTGCAAGGCGCAACATGGCTACAAATGAAAACAACTGATCAAATTCATGCTCGTGCAAGTCAAGTTTCTATGATTTGTTCTGCATTGATTATTGTGTTGTTTACGATTGCAGGTTTCTGGGCACAAAGCATTAATGGGTTTGTGATTACGAGTGTTATGGATCATAACGCACCGTCAGATCCTCTAAACAAAGATGTTATTCGTCAAGTGGGCGCTCTATTCTTAAACTTTAAAGAATATCCATTACTATGGATTGCACCTGGTCTTGCGGTTGTCATGCCTGTTGTTGCGATGATTGCGACTAAGTTGAAGACAGCATGGGTTGCGTTTATCGCATCAAGCTTAACGAATGCGGGTGTTATTTTAACGTCTGGTTTTGCACTGTTCCCATTTGTAATGCCATCAAGCTTAAACCCTAATCATAGTTTGACTATGTGGGATTCAACATCAAGCGAATTAACACTGAAAATTATGACAGTAGTTGCTGTTGTTATGGTACCTACAATCCTTGCTTACACAGCATGGACGTACTATAAAATGTTCGGTCGTATTGATACTAAATTTGTTGAAGACAACAAAAATTCGCTTTATTAAGGAGCATAACAATGTGGTATTTTGCTTGGATTTTAGGTGTGCTATTAGCATGCTCATTCGCAATCATTAATGCGCTTTGGTTAGAGCATTCAGAAATGATGGATAAAGACAGTGAGTAATATCGCTGACAAAATAGACAACATGCAACGCCCAATTAATAATATTATCGTACGATTATTATTAGTTGGAGCGGCGATTTTCCACATGGCAATGCTAATGTGGGAGCCAACGGTATATTCTGAACAAATTGGCGGTTTCGGTGGGCTATTAGCACCGGCATTAATTTATTCAGTGTGTACGGCATTCATTTTTGCTGTTGGATTTATTCCACAAAAATGGATTTGGAAGTTGTCATTTAGTCCGTATTTTTCAATATTGATTTTAGGTTACTTTAACTATCTCTATTTTATGTAGTTTTTAGTATTCAATAAAATTTGTATATTGGAACGTCATACTAAGCGGTTTGTTACTTTTTGAAGTAATAAACCGCTTTTTTTTTGACGATTTAACCTCAAAATCCTGATTTCATATAGTGAATATCATCGATTATCAGTTATAGTTAGTGTCTGATTTTTCAATAAAAAGAGAAATGATATAATGGATAAAAGCATATTTAAGTGGCATATAACCATTTATTATGAAGATACCGATGCTGGTGGCGTTGTTTATCATTCTAATTATTTGAAATTTTTTGAACGTGCTCGAACGGAATTGTTACGTCAGCATGGTGTCTCCCAACAAGTGCTTTTAGAAAAATCAGTTGGATTTGTCGTTAAAAATGTAACGATGGACTTTATTCAAGGTGCTCGATTAGATGAGCAACTTATTGTTGAAACATTCATAACAGAAATTAAAAGGGTATCACTGACCTTTTGTCAGTTATTGGTTAATTTTGAAGGGAAAGTATTGTGCAAAGCTACAGTTAAGGTAGCCTGTATCGATAACACTAAAATGAAACCAACAGCGATACCATCATTTATATTATCGGAGATATCTTGTGGCAGGTGAACTATCCATTCTCGATCTATTTTTACAAGCTAGTTTATTAGTTAAGGTCGTGATGCTTATTCTATTGAGCTTATCTGTAATGTCATGGGCAATGATTTTTAAACGCTCAAAAATCTTAGCTGTTGCTCATAACGATGCTAGTCGCTTTGAAGATAAATTTTGGTCAGGTATGGATTTGGCGCAATTATTTAACGAAGTAAAAGTTCGTAAAGACAGAATTAGTGGAACAGAAAAAATATTTTATTCAGGTTTCAATGAATTTGCCCGCTTATCTAGAGTTAGTAGTTCATCAGAAGCGGTTATGGATGGAACGACACGTGCTATGCGAGTAACGGTTTTACGTGAAGTTGACGGCCTTGAGACAAATTTACCATTTTTGGCAACCGTAGGTTCAATTACACCTTACATTGGTCTATTTGGTACCGTTTGGGGCATCATGCATTCATTTATTGCATTAGGTGCCGTGAAGCAAGCAACATTAGCAATGGTCGCTCCTGGTATTGCAGAAGCACTAGTTGCAACAGCAATGGGTCTGTTCGCTGCAATTCCTGCAGTAATTGCTTACAACCGTTTAAGTGTAAAAGTGGGTAAGTTAGAGCATAACTACGCTGCTTTTATGGATGAGTTTTCTAGTATTCTACATCGTCAAGCAATGGCAAGTCAGGAGAAATAATGTCTGGCTATCAACCGAAAAAAAGAAAATTAACCGCAGAAATTAATGTAGTGCCATACATTGATGTTATGTTGGTGTTATTAATCATTTTTATGGTAACGGCTCCATTTGTCACTCAAGGTGTTGATGTAGAGCTACCTGAGATGACCAATACTAAATCAGCACAAGCGATGGCGGGAGAAGATCCAAATGCGACGTTTATAATTGTTGAGATAGATAAAAATGGTAATCTTGGGTTAAGTGTTGATAACCAAGAAGTTCGACGTCCAATGTCGATGCAAGAGATGATCACTAACATCAAAGCAGAATTGAGTATTAAACCAAACTCACCCGTCGCGGTTGGTGGTGATGCGAGTACGCCTTATTCAGAAATAGTATTGGTTCTTGATGAATTAAGCCGTGCAGGGGTAAGTAAAGTGGGATTACTTACCGATCTCAAGGAATAGAAGTGAATAATCATTGATGAAATCGGATAATAATTACACTTTCGCCATTGTTGTTTCTGTCGGCTTGCATTTGCTACTGGTGGTGGCACTTATTTTTGGCAGCGATTTTGCTCTGGATGAAAAGGCAAAGCCTAATACCATTCAAGCGGTTGTGATTGATCCTAACACAATTGCAAAACAAGCGTCTCAAATTCGTCAAGAAAGAGAAATAGCTGAACGTGCAGAAAAAGAACGTTTAAAACGATTAAAGCAACAAGCTGACCAATTAGAAAAAAACCGTAAAGTAGAAGAAGACCGAATTCGTAAACTTAAAGAGCAGCAAGTCAAAGAAAAAAAAGCCGTTCGTAAAGCAGAAGATGATAGAAAAAAAGCAGTAGCAGCTGAAAATGATCGAAAACGTAAAGCAGAGACAGCGGCGAAAGTTGAAGCAGCAAGAGTTGCTAAAGTAAAAGCAGATAAGGAAAAAGCGGCTAAAGCGTCAGCAGAGAAAGCCAGAGTAGATAAAGAGCGAGCAGCGAAAGCAGAAAAAGAGCGTTTGGCTAAAGAAAAAATAGCCAAAGAAAAAGCCGCTAAAGCAGAAGCTGATAGAAAAGCGAAAGCAGAGGCTGAAAGAGTTATAAAAGCGAAAGCAGCAGCAGAAAAAGCACGAAAAGATAAAGCTCGAGCAGCTAAAGCAGAAGCCGACCGTAAGCAAAAAGAAGCCGCGTTAAATGATATATTTTCGGGTTTAGAAGATGAAACCGTTCAAAATTCATCAGCAAAGCAGCAGCACATTGATGATGAAGTAAATAGATATGCAGCAATTTATACTCAAATGATCCAACAAAATTTATTGGTTGATGAAACCTATGTTGGTAAAAGTTGCCGAGTAAAAATTAAATTAGCGTCATCAGGATTACTTTTATCGGTGACAACATTAAATGGTGATGCACAAGTGTGTCGTGCAGCTAAAACGGCAGTAACAAAAGTAAATGTATTCCCAATGCCAACTGACGGTGATGTTGTTACTAAACTAACAAACATAAACCTTACGGTAGAGCCAGAATAAGGAAGAGCAAGTGTTTAAACGATGGATATTAACTCTCTTTGTCGTCTGTTTAAGTTTTAGTCAGATCGCAAGAGCAGAATTAGAACTGGTTATTACAGAAGGCGTTGATTCAGCAAGACCAATAGGTATTGTGCCTTTTAAATGGCATGGCGAAGGCAAGTTACCACAAGATATTTCCGCTATCATTTCATCTGATTTGCAGCGCAGTGGTAAGTTTAGCCCTGTCGCTACCAATAAAATGCCGCAAACACCGTATAAAGATTCAGACATTAATTACGAAGCTTGGACAAAAATGGGTGTAGACGCCATTGTTACTGGTGAAGTGAAGCTGAATGCACAAGGTAAGTATGAAGTCACGTATAAACTAATTGACGTAGTACGAGGTCAATTAACAAAAGGTAACTCAAAAGCACTTAACAACAGTGGCGAATTAGTTTCAACTCAAGATCATATTTTAGTTAATAAAATAGCGACATTATCAACGAAACAACTTCGTAAATATGCACACCGTATTTCTGATGTTGTTTATGAGAAATTAACGGGTGAAAGAGGGGCTTTTCTTACTCGAGTTGCTTATGTCGTAGTGAATGATAAAGCACAGTATCCGTATCAACTGCGTATAGCTGATTACGATGGTTACAATGAACGCTTAGTGTTGAAATCTAAGCAACCAATCATGTCCCCGGCTTGGTCTCCAGATGGTAAAAAGTTAGCTTATGTAAGCTTTGAAAATAGAAAGTCACAAGTTTTTATTATGAACATCTATACGGGTAAGAGAGAGCTAATTGCTTCTTATCCTCGCCATAATGGCGCGCCTCGTTTTTCTCATGATGGTAAAGAACTTGCTATCGTATTGTCAAAAACAGGAAGCTTGCAGGTTTATATTGTAAACTTACAAACGAAAAAAATGCGCCAAATTACGAGCGGAAGATCAAATAATACGGAACCTTTTTGGGCTCCTGATAACAAGTCTTTAATATTTACTTCAGATCGGGGTGGTAAACCTCAGATTTATAGAGTAAATTTACAAGACGGTTCAATAAAACGTTTAACCTGGCAAGGCAGTCAAAATCTTGGTGGTCAGATTACACCAGACGGTAAATTTATCGTTATGGTTAATCGCTCAGAGACTGGATTTAATCTAGCGAAACAAGATTTAGAAACTGGTGCTGTCCAGGTCTTAACCAAGACACTACTGGATGAGTCACCAAGTATTGCGCCAAATGGCGGGATGGTGATTTACAGTTCCATCTATAGAAAGCAGAATGTACTTTCTATGGTTTCTATAGATGGCCGTTTTAAAGCTCGCTTACCTGCGACAAACGGACGTGTAAGGGCACCAGCGTGGTCGCCATTTTTATAGCTACTAAATATTTAGGAAATAAGGAAAATATATAATGCAACTAAATAAACTTCTTAAGAGTCTTTTAATCGCGCTGCCTGTGGTTGCTCTTTCTGCTTGTAGTTCTAGCGACAGCGCAACTGACAGTACTGCTGCCCAAGAATCAACTAATGCAGCAGAAGCTCGAACAGCAAACGGTCGAACAGCAGAAGGTCAAACTGATATTACAGTGATCACTTCTGTTGAAGTAGATGAAGTAATGACTGAAGCTGAAGTTCGTGCTCAAGCTGAACAAGAACTTCGTAAAGTTCAAACTGTTTACTTCGCATTTGATAACTCAACTATCTCTTCTGAATATGAAGATATGCTTGCAGCTCACGCGGCTTTCTTAAGCGCTAATGCAGACGTTAAAGTAACAGTAGAAGGTCACGCGGATGAGCGTGGTACTCCTGAGTACAACATCGCACTAGGCGAGCGTCGTGCTAAAGCTGTTTCTAAATACCTACAAGCTCTAGGTGTTTCAGCTGACCAAATCTCTATCGTAAGCTACGGTGAAGAGAAACCACTAGTATTAGGTCAATCTGCTGAAGATTACGCTAAAAACCGTCGCGCAGTATTAGTATACTAATCGACAGTTTATAAGGCAGACTTATATGAAATACAGTAACCTTAAGCGAATTATTCCGCTTACGTTGCTGGCGAGTGCGGCGACCTTTGTGGTCGCCGCTCCTGCTCCAGTCACCGATTTAAATGCGACGTCAACTTCTTCTGCTCCAGCATCTTCCTCAAGTCTTGAGCGTTTAGAGCGCTTAATTCAAAGCCGTAATAAAATTCAACTTCAACTTCAGCAGCAACTCGATGGTTTATCTGAAGAACTATCAGAAATGCGTGGCACGGTTGAGCGTAATAGTTACGAACTTGAACAAATGCTAGAGCGCCAACGTCAGTTATACATTGAAATCGATACACTGAGAACAGCAAAGCCAGTACCTGTCGTAGTGCCGACAGAATCGACTGACAGTGCCTCTGGTGCTTATGCTTCTGATACCAATGAAAATGAAGCTTATCAAAATGCAGTCGACTTAATCTTAAAGAAAAAAGATTACGCGGGTGCAACCAAAGCATTCCAAGATTTTGTTGCTGCTTATCCTGATTCGGTCTACAACTCGAATGCACATTATTGGCTAGGTCAGCTTTATTTTGCGCAAAAGAACGATATTGAAGCGGCTAAGAGTTTTACAAAAGTAGTAAGTTACTCTGACTCTAATAAACGCGCAGATGCGTTATTGAAATTAGGTGAGCTTGCTAAACGAAACAATAACAAAGCAGCTGCAACTAAATACTATCAAAAAGTACTTAAAGAGTACCCTGATAGTACTACCGCTAAAACAGCGGATAAGCAGTTGAAGTCGTTATAAATCCAATGTAAAAAGGAGCTTATGAGCTCCTTTTTTATTGCCACTGCCTTGCCGCTAATGCCATAAGGGGTATAATGCTTAGATTATTTTTAAAAATTAATGAGCTGAGCAATGGGCCATATTTTAGATCACGTCGACACAATATATCCTTTTCCACCAAAACCTACGAAGCTAAGTGCTGATGAAAAAGTACAGTACATAGCTAAAATTAAGCAGTTACTGAATGATAAAAATGCGGTACTAATTGCTCACTACTATACCGATCCCGAAATTCAAGCATTAGCTGAAGAAACGGGTGGCTTTGTTGGTGATTCATTAGAAATGGCTAAGTTTGGTAATCGTCATGAAGCGAAAACATTGGTTATTGCTGGTGTACGTTTCATGGGCGAGTCAGCCAAAATCTTAACGCCTGAAAAAACCATATTAATGCCAACGTTAGACGCTGAATGCTCATTAGATCTTGGTTGCCCTGCGGATAAATTTACAGAATTTTGTGATGCTCACCCTGATCATACTGTTGTTGTGTATGCGAATACATCAGCCGCAGTTAAAGCTCGTGCTGACTGGGTCGTAACATCAAGTATTGCGTTAGAGATTGTAGAGCACTTAGATGATGAAGATAAAAAAATCATCTGGGGCCCAGATCGCCATTTAGGTTCGTACATTGCAAATAAAACAGGCGCAGACATGCTGTTATGGCAGGGCGAATGTATTGTCCATGATGAGTTCTCGGCAAAAGCATTAAAAGATGCAAAAGCGCTTCACCCAGATGCTGCGGTATTAGTTCATCCAGAGTCTCCAGCAAGCGTGGTTGAATTAGCAGACGCTGTTGGTTCTACAAGCCAATTAATTAAAGCAGCCAAAGAATTACCGCAACAAAAAATGATTGTGGCAACCGATAAAGGCATCTTCTTTAAGATGCAACAAATGGTACCAGAGAAAGAATTGTTAGAAGCTCCAACAGCAGGAGCAGGCGCAACGTGCCGTAGTTGTGCGCATTGCCCTTGGATGGCGATGAATGGTCTAGTAGCTATCGAGAAAGCCTTAAATGAAGGTGGTGCAGAGCATGAGATCTTCGTAGATGAAGAGATCCGCGTAAAATCACTTATTCCATTAAATCGTATGTTAGATTTTGCTGAGCAACTAAACGCACGTAAATAATCTATAAAGTTAAGTGTTCTTTAATTAATTAAAATAAAAATGGCGACCAATGCGGTCGCCATTTTTGTAGCAATTAGTATTTCTCTTTGGAATGGGTACTATACTTCTCCGTTCGCTTCTGCTTCTGCAAGCTCATAACCGCGCATAGTTAAACCACAAAGCATCATAGGAACCGCTTTGTAGATTTCAACAAATTCACCTAAGCCTTCGATGCCTTGTTCTTTCAATGTGTTTAATGCCGTTTCAGGATCAAAAAGCATACTGATTGAAAGTAGCACGCCACCAAGTAGAGCGTTATTTTCACTCTCTTCAGGCATTAGGGTTTCCCAATCATCACGAGTTAACTGCCAACCTTGTAATAAACCTTCAGAAAACTGGCGAGTTTGCTCTGTTACAATCTCTTCATCATTAAGTTGGCACGCTTCAGGCCACTGCCATTGACCAGCAAGAAAGGCTTCGCGGTATTCGTTCCATAGATTAACAACCGCATTCGCATAAGCTTCAAGATCTTCTGCTGTTGTAAAAGGAGAGGTTTCTTCGCCGCCCCATAAAAAAGCTAACCATTCATTAGGGCTAATAAGGTTTGGAGCTGCTGCCATCGCGGCAACAAAACCTTGAGTTTGCGCTTCTGTTAGCAGTTTATTTTCTAATTCCGGGTTTGAAAGAATCGCCGTAAGTGATAAAGACATAATGTTCTCATTCAATTCAAGTTTTCTCTATTGTATCAAGAACCTTTCACCTTGTCTGAAATGAAATATATTTCATGCGTGATGGGGGGTTCTACGGTTACTTCTTGGATACATGCTGAAAGCGTTCAACGTGTTAGGGTATACATCTCAGATTCATGAGCTAATACGTTATTGAATATTTAGAGCCAGCCTATCATCGCTGGCTTTTTTACGCCTGAATATGTCAACACTTCTGAGCAAAAGTGCTATTCTTGGCAAAGCAAATTTATCAAGATAATGGACTTATGAAAAAACATTTTTTAACTATGTTGATCCTCAGCTTAATTGGTTTACTTGGCATATCGGCAGTGTCCGCAAATTCACTGACTCAAGCTCAAGTGATAGAAGCAAAAACCAATCATTCATCTCAGCGTACTCAGCAGGATATTGATAAAGAAGCACAGCAGGTCTTAGAGCTGCAAACCCACATTGAACAAGCAACAGATTCTTTATCTAACCTAACGCTATATCGAAATCACCTGACTCAGATTGTCTCTTCTCAAGAAAAAGAAATACAGCAACTTCAACGTCAAAGAGATCAAATAGAAGAGACACGCCAAGGCATTATTCCATTGATGTATCATATGCTTGATGAACTAGACCGACTCCTACATACCGATCTTCCCATTCGTTTTACGGCACGAACAGAACGCTTAGAGCAATTGAATGCTTTAATTATTCGTGCGGATATCTCGGATGCAGAAAAGTTTCGTCGTATTCTTGAAGCGTTTCAGATCGAAATGGATTACGGCTATAAAATCGCGGCTTACCAACAAACAATCACGCTAGATGACGGCAGTCAAAGAGTGGTTCAACAGCTGCATATTGGTCGAATAACATTGATATCAAGAAGTCGTGATAAGCAGCAAGCGTGGATTTGGCAACAAGAACAGCAAAAGTGGCACTCCTTATTAAGTAAGGATTTACCCGCGTTAGACAATGCTTTTTTGATGGCAAAAAAACAAACGCCTCCTCAGTTGTTGCGATTGCCTTTGTCTATAAATACTCATATTGATAACAATAAAAAGGGGGACCACTAATGTTTAGCCGTTTACTTTTTATTATACTAATAGCACTGTTTGGTATGACTTCTTTTGTTCACGCTGATGATCTTTCTTTATTAGATAACAAAGCAAAAGAGAGCCAAGTAACACAGTTAGAGCAAGATAAATTACGCACACAAACCATCAAGCAAACTCGTGTGGAGTTAGAGAAAAAATTAAATGCGTTAAAACGTTCCATTAAACAAGTAGAAAATGAGACACAGCAACTCAGCTCTGCTTTTAGTCAAAATGAAAAAGCATTAACTGAGTTGGAAAAACAGCTACAAATAGAAACGGGCAGCTTAGGTGAATTATTTGGAGTGGTTCGCCAAGGCGCTAAATCGACGGAACAAATCGTCATGTCCTCTGTTATTCAGCGCAGTGAAGGGCTCTCTTTAGCGCCTTTTGATCGCGTAACTAATACGGACACTTTACCTTCAATTGCAGTGCTCTCTGATTATGTCAATGCAATGGCAACTTATATCGAACAAAGTAGAGTGGTTACCTCTGTGATGGTGAATCGACTACAAGGTGATGGATTAGTCGTTGAGGAGGGAATGATCCGAGTTGGTGATATGGCGCTGCTTTCTGATCGTGGTGATATGCAATGGGATCGTTCACAGGCACAAGCTGAGCAATATTCACGATACCCAGATGATGCAACTAATAGCGCGAATTTCACGTCAGACTCAATGCTGATTGATGTAACTCGTGGTGGATTATTGACACAATATGCAGAACAGCCAACATTACTTCAACGCATTGAACAAGCGGGGATCGTAGGGCAGATCATTTTAGGATCATTGCTGATCGGACTGATAATTACGGTGTATCGTGGTGTGGTGCTGATGACTATTCAATGGCAGATCAGCAAGCAATTATTGGTTCCTGAAACCCCGAGCAATAATCCTCTTGGTCGAATTTTATCTGTTTATGACAAAGAAAAAGGACAGAATCTAGAGTCGTTAGAATTGCGATTACTGGAAGCGATTATGGATGAGCAACAAGGATTAGAGAAGGGTTTATCCATGCTTAAATTACTTGCTGCTTTAGCACCCATGTTAGGGTTACTTGGCACAGTGACAGGTATGATTGAAACCTTCCAAGTGATCACTCAATTTGGTAATGGCGATCCAAAAGTCATGGCCGGAGGAATATCGATGGCGTTAACGACGACGGTATTAGGTCTAGTCGCAGCCATGCCATTATTGCTAGCGCACAACCTATTATCAAGTCGTGCAGACAGTATTAATGCCACATTAGAAAAGCAAGGTGTGAGTTTAGTCGCTGCAAAGGCTGAGAGTGATAATGCTCGTATTATTTGATCAGTACTTCCCAACCATTAGTGAGTTTATGTCACAAGGCGGCAGTGTGCTGTGGTGGCTAATGTTGGTTGTTTTCTTTGGTGGTTTTTTAGTGATTGAGCGATTATTGTTTTTATCTTTCACGTTACCAAAGTATAAAAAACAGTGGATACAAGATTGGCAATGTCGTGATGATCATTCATCTTGGTACGCCATTGCACATAAGGAAGGCCTGATGCAAATTGCTCAGCATGAACTTTATCGCAATCTAAGTTTCATTAAGGTATTAGTCAACTTATGTCCAATGATTGGTTTATTAGGAACCGTGACAGGGATGATAACGGTATTTGATTTAATGGCACAACAAGGCAGCAGTGATCCAAAGTTAATGGCCTCTGGGATATCAATGGCAACCTTACCGACCATGGCTGGGATGGTTGCTGCCTTGGTTGGACTATTTGCTCATGCACGATTATTAAAAGTCATGACTAGACATGAATACCGTTTAGAGCAAGCATTAAGGAGTGACGAATGCGCATAATTCGTCGTACTAAAGCGAAAGAAGAAGCCAGTATTGATTTAACACCGATGCTTGATATTGTGTTTATCATGCTTATATTTTTCATTGTCACGAGCTCATTTGTTCGTGAATCTGGGGTTGAAGTAAATCGGCCACAAGCCTCGAATTCTATAGCTCAAAAAGAGACGGGGGTTTTTGTGGCAATTACGGCTAATAACCAAATATTTATCGATAAACGACACGTTGATATTGAGCGAGTAGAAGCGGTATTAGAGACATTATATTTAGATAATCCTCAAGCTAATTTGGTTATTCAAGCGGATAGACACGCTTACAATGGCACTGTTGTGTCTGTCATGGATGCAGCGAAAGGTGTTGGGATTGAAGGCATTGCGTTGGCAACGGAGTCGAAATAATGCGTCGAAGTGTGATGGCTTTTTTTCTGGCAATAGTGATGACGTTGGCTTTGTTTAGTTTTATGGCGTGGATGACGATTCAACCAAAAAACGCGGCAGTATCAAGTGAGATACTGCAATTTGATGTAGTGATGGTAGAGCCGAATGCAGAGAGTCAGCGACGTATTCGTCAATTACCCGAGCCACCGAAAACACCAAGTGTACCTTCTTCAAAAAGTTCACTGTCATCAAGTGTGGCGAACGTAGCCCCTTTGGAAAACAACACCATGCCTTCTATTGATGTTGGAGACATTGGGCTAAACGTGGCGGTGTCACTGCCTTCTTTTGATGGGCTAGGACAAAACCAACAAGCAATGCCTCTGTATCGAGTTGAACCGAAATACCCATCACGAGCACTAAAACGTAAAATGGAAGGGTATGTAATTTTACGCTTTACCATCGATGAGCAAGGTCAACCTGTTGATATTGAGAGTATTGAAGCGGAGCCAAGTCGACTATTTGTTCGTCCAGCGATTCAAGCATTAAGGCAGTGGAAGTATCAACCTAAGTTGAGGGAAGGTAAGGCGATAACTCAGCCGAGACAAACCGTGACATTGGAGTATAGATTGAACTAATGACTCTTTATTTTTACTCACTCTTTCACTTTATTGGTTATGGGCTCATTATAAGCTTTTTACTTGTCATAGGCCAAGTGCAAGCCAAAACGCTAAGCAGTTATAATACTAAGAAAATTCAGTATTCAAACCAACTACAGCAAAAGGGTGAATTAGCAGAAGCGATTTCTATTTTAGCTGAATTATCCCCAACAGCCACGTATGATCGCGCTTATATCGCCCGTGTCTTAGGGGTGTTTTATTGGCAGAATGAACAGCCTAAAAAAGCCATATCCCAATTATCTGCTGCTATTTCTTTGCATGCATTAGAACAACAAGCGCAGTGGCAAACTGAAAAAATGCTGGCAGATATTTACTATTCAGATCATCAATGGTCAAAAGCGATTGAGCATTATCAATATCTTTTAGTTAGTCATTACCCTGTTCGCACCGATAAGCAGAACAAAGAGCTCGCTACGAGTAAAAATGAACTCCATTTACGTTTGGCAAACAGTTATTACCAGCAAGGAGCGTGGAAGTCCTGCTTAACTCATATTCGACAATTTAGCCCAAAAGATCGTAGTGAGAAAATTCAGAAGTTAAAAATTCAATTAGTCAGTGAGTTGCAATTAACTCGCTGGTCGTCAGCAGAGCAAACCGCGCAAGCATTAATCGTATTCGAACCAAATCAAAAGATCTGGTGGCATCAATTAATTGCTGCGCAGTTACAGCAACAAAAAGCGGACAAAGCCTTGGTTAATTATTCACTGGCAAAGCAACAAGGTATTCAATTTGAAGTACAAGATTACAAAACCTTATCTCAACTTTATAGTCAAAATCGATTACCAGAGCAGGCCGCAAAGGTGATGGAGGAAATGTTCATCAACTCCCCAAGCACCAAGAGTGAATTGGAATTGGTTAGACAAGCAACCTATTGGCAAATGGCAAAAGAGTGGGAGAAGTCAGACGGTGTATGGCGACAAGCAGCCCAAAAAGACGCTAAGCATTATTGGTCATTAGTTAAGTTACAGTCGCAGCAAAAAGAGTATAAGCAGGCGCTAGTCAGTATAGAGAAGGCCAAATCTTTTATTAGTGCATCAGAGTATGGATTAATGAAAATACGACTTTATTATAAGTTGGATCGATATAATGAGGCATTGGCGCAAGCGAAACGATTAAATGAAATGTATCCATCAAATGAAGCTCAAGATTGGATAGCGTATTTAATACATAAGGTTTAGTGAAGTTATGCTCATAACACCATCAAAACGTGTAAAAATAAAGCAAACAGTTGAGGTTATGTAAGAAACCCCTTGACGGTAGAGTGTTAAGTCATTAAATTAGCGCTCGTTGTCTCGAAAGAACAATGATTTGGTGAGTTGTCCGAGTGGCTGAAGGAGCACGCCTGGAAAGTGTGTGTATGGCAACGTACCGAGAGTTCGAATCTCTCACTCACCACCACATTCGAAACCCTAGCAGAAATGCTAGGGTTTTTTCGTATCTATAGCTTGTTCAGTACCCGCGGAGAGTACGAGGTATTATTAATCAACCAAAATCACCGTTTACATAGCCTTGTGTACGGTCATCTTTAGGGTTTGAGAAAATAACTTGCGTATCATCGTGCTCAACTAACTCGCCCATTAAGAAAAAAGCGGTCTTGTCTGAAATACGACGAGCTTGCTGCATAGAGTGAGTAACGATAACAATCGTATAATCTTGCTTTAATGTTTCCATTAACTCTTCAATTTTGTGGGTTGCAATAGGATCCAATGCCGATGTTGGCTCATCCATCAAGATAACATCCGGTTCCATTGCGATAGTGCGAGCAATACACAAACGTTGTTGTTGTCCACCAGATAGGCCAAATGCGTGAGATTTTAAGCGATCTTTTACCTCATCCCAAAGGGCGGCACTGCGCAGTGATTTCTCAACAACGGCATCTAATACTTTTTTATCTTTTACGCCTTGTGCTTTTAATCCATACGCGACATTTTCATAAATGCTCATTGGGAATGGGTTGGCTTTTTGGAAAACCATGCCGACTTTGATTCGTAAATCAGCCACGTCGATATTCCCGTAAATGTCGTTATCATCTAAGCTAACAAAACCTGTAATTTTTACATTCGGAATTAAATCATTCATGCGGTTCAAACAACGTAGTAGAGTTGATTTACCACAGCCAGAAGGACCAATCAGTGCCGTCACTTGTTTTGCAGGAATAGGCAGATTGATGTTTTTAAGCGCTTGGTTTTGTCCGTAAAAAAGATCTAGGTTTTCAATATTAAATTTGTTCATTGTTGTTTCCTTACTGATCGCATCTTATACCGTGCAATCAGTGAATAATAAGTGATAAAGAATAAGTTGATTAATAAGACGCTTTATTGATTTTTCGAGCCAATAGCTTAGTCAGCGTGTTAATTATTAATACAAGGACAATCAATACTGTCGCCGTTGCGTAGGCTTGATTCCACTCTTCTATGGTAAACAATTCAGTGGTTAGCTTATACAGATGAACCGTTAACGTGCGGCCTGAATCAAGCAATGAATCTGGAATACGTGCCACCATGCCGGCGGTTAAAAATACTGGGGCAGATTCACCAATAACACGACCAATACTTAGAATAACCGAGGTGATGATACCAGGCATTGCGCTTGGTAAGATCAAACGCCAAATTGTGTAGATTTTTGATGCGCCTAAACCATATGAACCTTCACGGAATGTTTGAGGCACAGCCATTAACGCTTCTTCAGTCGTTCGAATAATCACTGGTAATATTAAGATACTCAGTGTTAATGCACCCGATAAGATAGAGAAACCTAGCCCTAAAATCCCAACAAAGAAAGTCATACCAAATAAACCAAAGATAATAGATGGAATACCTGCTAAAGATTCAGTACAGAAGCGGATAACTTTAACGAATTTACTGCCAATCTTGGCGTATTCAGTTAAGTAGATTGCCGTCATTATCCCCAGTGGAGCAGCAACTGCGATAGAGGCGAGTACCATGTAAAGGGTGGCGACGATCATTGGGAAAATACCGTGCTCTTCACCAGTGCGAGTGTAATCATCGGTAATGAATGACCAACTTACGTGTTGTAAACCATTTGATAAAATATACCACATGATCCAAAACAGAAAACCGACTGTAATCGAAGCGGATAGCCAAATAAATCCTGCGGCAATCTGATCTTTAATATGACGTTGTTTTTTTAATTTATTCATTGTCTTATTTCGCCGTTTCACGATTTAGATAAAGAAGAATGCCATTAAGAGACATAATAAACACAAGTAGAACAACACCTGTTGCATATAGAGCACTGGCATGAATGCCACTTGCATAGGACATCTCAATGGCAATGTTTGCGGTTAATGTACGAGCTGAATCTAAAATACCTTCAGGCATGGCAGGGGCGTTCCCCATTACCATGATGATTGCCATGGTTTCACCTAATGCACGAGCGATACCGAGGATAACCCCGGTCATGATGCCTGAACGAGCGGCAGGAAGAAGAATGCGGAAAATAGTGAATATTTTTGAAGCGCCAAGCGCTAAAGAACCTTCTTTATAGGTAGCTGGTACTGCTCTAATTGAGGTTTCAGAGACGGTAATTACCGTAGGAAGAATCATTACACCGAGTACAATGATACCTGCAAGAATAGTGTTACCTGCGGGTACTTGGAATATGTCTTGAATAAGAGGAACAATGATAACAAGCCCGAAGAAGCCATAAACTACAGAGGGAATGCCAGCAAGAAGTTCAACGGCAGGACGAATAATGTCTGCAACACGTTTTGGGGCAATCTCAGCAATGAAGATGGCGGTTAAGATCCCAACAGGTACACCGACTAACACTGCGCCAAATGTAGACACAACAGACGCTACAATCATAGTGAATACGCCATAAAGTGCTGGTGGTAACCAATCTTGTCCTAAAATAATGCCACTAACACCAGCTTGTTGAAATGCTGGGATACTTTCTTTAATAATGAAGTAGGCGATTGTCGCTAGAGAAAGCGTACCAATCACGGCACAACTTAGAAATAAAGCGTGGAAGATACGCTCTCTCCAATCGACTCGCTTTTTTGTTCTAAGTGGGCTGAGTGAGCCTTTTTCTTTATTTAGTGTATTTTGATTATTCATTGCGATGGTCATAATAAACACTCACATGCCGAAAAATTCGAAATGGAAAAATGCCTAACCTTCGCAGGTCAGGCAATAAAAAGGTAGAAATTAGTTCACTGAGATGTAGCCGTTCTTTTCAACTAGGTTTTGAGCGGTTTCAGCGGTCATCCAGTTTAGGAATTTTTGTGCTTCTGCTGATGGTTTGCCTTCACGATATAACACAAGGAAAGGACGAGATACTTTGTATGTGCCATTTTTAATGTCAGCAACACTTGGTTCTACGTTATCAATAGCCAGGGCGTGAACAGAGTTATCAACGGTGCCTAGAGAGATATAACCAATTGCGTATGGGTTACTTGCAACCATTGTTTTTAGCGCGCCGTTACCATTTGCAACTTGAGCTCGTTGAGAGATAGCCGATACTGTCATGCCTGAGATTTTTTTCTTAAGGCTCATGATATCTTCGAATGCGCCACGAGTACCAGAGGCTGTATCACGCGTGATAGCAACGATTGGCTTGTCTTCACCGCCCACTTCTTTCCAGTTTTTTACTTCGCCTTTATAGATAGCAGTAACTTGCTCTGACGTTAGGCCTTTAAGTGTATTGCTTGGGTTAACTACAACCGCAATACCGTCGTGTGCAACCACTAACTCTTTTAATGTTGCTTCTTTTTCTGATGATTTAAGGTTACGTGATGACATGCCTAAATCAGCAGATCCATTTTTTGCCGCCTTTACACCCGCTGAAGAGCCAGGTCCTTGAACTTCGATATATACGTTTGAATGTTCCTTCATGTAAGTTTCAGAAAACACTTCCATAAGAGGGGTCACGCTGCTTGAACCAACGGCAGAAATAGTTTCTTTCGCTGATGTTGGTAATGCTACTACTGAACTCAGAATTGCTAGTGCGCCGATAACTGACTTTTTCATTTTCATTTCCTTTATGAGGCATACGTGCCGGATTAAGTTGACGAAGCCACTTTAGAAAATTTATGTGACAGTAATATTTCAGTTTTCTTAAAAGTGTATGACAAAAGGAAAATGTGAGAATGTGTCTTAAGCGCATTTTTTATTTCTATTTGTTTTTAATAGAGATTTTTATTTTTAGAATAAAAAAAGGCGATGAACCTTATTAGGGTCACCGCCTTTATTAAATAAATGAACGTGTTTTTAGTGGCTGCAAATAGAACAATTAGGCATTTTTGCTAGCTTCATTTCACGCCAACTCATAGAAAGTGCATCTAACATAAGTAATTTACTGATTAATGGTTGGCCATAATTCGCTAATACTTTAATCGCTTCTAGCGCTTGGGTTGCCCCAATGATCCCAACAACAGGTGACATTACTCCCGCTTCTACACAGGTAAGTGCTTGTTGACCAAATAAACTGCTTAGGCATTGATAGCAAGGCTCGTTATCTTGATAAGTATAAACGCTTACTTGACCTTCCATTCGAATCGCGGCACCAGATACAAGCGGTGTTTTAGATTCAAAGCATAAACGATTAAGTTGATTACGAGTATCTACGTTGTCTGTACCATCTAAAACCAGATCATGATCTGCAATAAGTGAACGCAATTCATCATCAGATAAGCGCTTATCAAACGTATCAATCTGGCAATGAGGATTAATGCGATTTAATGCCATTTTTGCAGAGATGACTTTTTTCTCACCAATCGTCTCATCACAATGCAGCACTTGACGCTGTAAGTTAGAGAGCTCGACGGTATCGTCATCGACAAGAGTGATCTTTCCTATCCCTGCGGCTGCTAGGTATTGACTTGACGCACAGCCTAAGCCTCCAGCACCAATAATAAGTATTGAGCTCTCTTTTAAGCGTTCTTGGCCATCAAAATCAAAGTTGCGTAAAATGATTTGACGGTTATAACGTAGCATTTCTTGATCGGTTAATTCAGTCATTGAAAATACTCTTAATATAGAGAGGAATTAAACAATTCAATAGTGACCATTTCACCGGCTTCAACACGGCCACGTTCTCGCTCTAGTACCACAAAGCAGTTAGCCATGCTCATTGAACTAAACGCGCCAGAGCCTTGGTTGCCTGTGGTTGCTACTTCAAACTGACCTTGAGCATTAATAGAGTAAATACCACGTTGGTAATCAGTACGGCCTGGGCGTTTTTTAAATAGAGTCGTTGCAACGGCAGGAATCGCTTTTGGAGCTTCCCACTGCGTATGACCTGCTAATTTCGCTAACATTGGTTGTACTAATACGTACATGGTTAGCATGGCAGAAACAGGGTTACCCGGTAAGCCACAGAAATAAGAGTCTGGTAAATTACCAAATGCGAAAGGTTTACCTGGTTTTATTGCTAGTTTCCAGAAACCAATTTGGCCAAGTTCATCTAGAATGTCTTTTGTATAATCTGCTTCACCGACGCTTACGCCACCCGAAGTAACAACGACATCCGCTTCTTTATCTGCTTTTAAGAACACTTCTTTTAGTGTTTCAGGACAGTCAGGAATGATGCCTAAATCAATGGCTTCACAACCAAAGCGTTCGATGAGCACTTTGATACCATAGCGGTTACTGTCATAGATCTGACCATCTTCTAGTGGCTGACCTAGTGGTTTAAGCTCATCGCCTGTCGAGAAGAAAGCCACTTTTGGTTTATTAACTACTGGAATATTATTAATGCCTAACGAGGCAATCAAGGGAATATCACGCGGCGTTAAGCGGTGACCTTTTGCTAACACCGTTTGACCTTGAGCAACATCGTCACCAATTGGGCGAATGTTGGTCTGTGGTTTAACATCAGCTAAAGCAAGATCAAAGGTAATGTTACCTTCTGAATCAGACGTCAGTTCTTGCATAATGACAGCATCGCAACCTTCAGGGATTTTTGCGCCTGTCATGATACGAATGGTTGTTTTCTCTGGCCATTGACCTTCAAAAGGAGTGCCTGCAAAAGATTTACCAGCTAGAGGTAGTGTTAAAGAGTGTTCTAAATCAGAGATACGAACGGCATAACCATCCATTGCAGAGTTAGCAAACGGAGGAACATTGATTGGTGAACAAATGTCTTCAGCCAATACAAAGCCAATTGCGTCAGCTAATGCTAATGTGCTTGTTGATGAAATAGGAGAAACTTGAGATAAAAGGGTCTCTAAAGCGGTTTCTACTGGGATCAAACCTTGAGTTGCGCAGCAATCCATCATGGTACTCTCTAGATTAATAGTAATAATGACAGAACATTACCATATTTTGCCTAATAACATCTAATAGACCTAGTAAAATCAGGGTGTATTTCTGTCACAGAGCGGGTATCCTTAGCGAAGTTCAATTGATTATGGAATTTGGAGTATACGATGTCATCACTCAGTGAATCAGCCATATTAGTACGTGACGCTCTCGTTGCGCGTGGTCTTGAGACGCCAATGAAGGAAAATGGAATTAGTCGCGAAGAGAAAAAAGAACGTATAGAAGAACACATGCGTGAAATCTTAACGTTATTAAGCCTCGATCTTACTGATGATAGTTTAGAAGAAACACCTCATCGAATTGCGAAAATGTACGTAGATGAAATTTTTTCTGGTTTAGATTATACAAACTTCCCAAAGATCACTGTAATTGATAATAAAATGAACTGTGATGAAATGGTACGAGTTAACGACATTACTCTTACTAGTACTTGCGAGCATCATTTAGTTACGATTGATGGTAAAGCAACGGTAGCTTATATTCCTCGTCAAAAAATTATTGGCTTATCAAAGATTAACCGTATTGTTCGTTTCTTTGCGCAACGCCCTCAAGTTCAAGAGCGCATGACTCAACAGATTTTAGTTGCACTGCAAACATTACTTGGCAGTGATGATGTGGCGATAACGATGGAAGCGACGCATTATTGTGTTAAATCTCGCGGCGTTATGGATGCAACGAGCAGTACAACAACTACTGCGCTTGGTGGTATTTTTAAGCGAAATCCAGCAACACGACATGAGTTTTTAAGCGGTATTCGTTAATAGAATATGGTATTAAAAAGCCCGCTACTTAATGATTTAAGTGGCGGGCTTTTTTCTGTTTGTTTAATACTAATTTACGGGGCTTAGTATTATTAAAGCAGTGGGCTGAACATAGAGAAGAAGCGTTCAGTAAAGCGATGAGGTAAATTTCGCTGTTGCCATACAGCTAGTTCGATAGGGGTCGATTGTTCTAGATAACCGTTTAAAACCCAAGCTAGTTGTTTGGTAAATTCAGGATCATCAACAATCAAACTCACTTCAAAATTTAACCAGAAGCTACGCATATCTAAATTAACCGTTCCAATAATACAATGGCTGTTATCAATAACTACGGATTTGGTATGTAATAAGCCGCCATTAAATTCATAAATATGAACGCCTGCTTTTAGTAGGGTTTCAAAGAAAGATTTAGAGGCCCAGCTAACCATTAAAGAATCATTCTTTTTAGGCAAAATTAGCTTAACTTCAACGCCACGGTGAGCAGTGGTTCGTAATGTATGAAGTAATATTTCACTAGGCACAAAATAAGGAGTAGTGATTGTGATAGAGGTTCTTGCTTGGTTAATTGCAGTAATTAATACTTGTTGAATAATATCATCAGGCATCCCCGGGCCAGATGGAACCACTTGAGTGGTATGGTTGAATGGATCTATTGAAATAGGGCATTCAGGCAGTGCAGGTAACTCTCGAACGCCTGTTTCTACTTCCCAATCCCATGCGTGAATCGTATTCAAAACGGCTACATTTGGTCCTGTTAGACGGACCATAACATCCACCCATTGACCGACACCTGAATTTTGTTTGAAGTATTGAGGATCAACCAAATTCATAGAGCCTGTGTAAGCAATCATATTATCGATTACGACGATTTTACGATGCAGGCGCAGATCTAATCTTCTAAGGAACATACGAAAAGGACTTACACTCAACGCCTCCACAACATTAACGCCTGAATCTCTAAGTAGCTTAGGCCAGTGGCTTTTGAAAAAATCGATACTTCCTGCAGAATCCAAAAGAACATTAACAGTGACACCTCGTTTTGCTGCTTTTATTAACGCACTCGCAACACTGTCAGCTAAGCCGCCATGATGCCAAATGTAGAACTCCATATTGATTTCGTGCTCTGCTTGTTCAATATCTCGAACAATAGCGGTTAGGATTTCTGATGGTGTATTTAACAATGAAAGAGTATCGCCACTTAATGCAGGAATGCCTAATCGATTCGAGCAGAGATTATGAATGGCTGAAATTCGATGAGAGATGGAATGAGGCTGATGATGCTGACAATGATGAACTTGCGCAAACCATTCTTCGTAAGGGCTAAACATGGCTTTGGCTCGTTCACCACGTGTCCGACCAAGGTTTAGTTCACCAATTAAGAAATACGCGATTACTCCCAGTACCGGAATAATATAGATGATCATTAACCAAGCTAAAGAGACACCAACAGGCCTTGGCTTAAATACAACACGTATGGTTACGCCTGCAACAAGTAGCCAGTATAAGATAAAACCAATAAGAGTAAGTGCTTGATAAAATTTATCCATTAGCCTTCATCGCAGAAATAATAAGTAGATCTCTATTAAATCAGGAGTTGTAGGAAAAGAGTAGGTAGGGAAGGAAATATTTACAAAATAAAGCCTATTGATGTTTTTGTAAGCAATTGAGTTAAAAGATAGAGCTATACGTTAAAAAAAATAACATAAGGGGTTCCAATTTTATTCCTAAACTGGTTTACTTGCAATATTGAGTGTTAACTAACCTTTTTATAAGTGTATACATTTTTATACACCACTTTAATGCTCATATACAAACACAGTGCATATACAATAATACAGAATATTTGGAGAATTGTGGCTATGAATAATACCACTAAACCCCGTGATACCTGGGGTTCAAAATTAGGATTTGTAATGGCAGCGGCAGGTTCTGCTGTGGGTCTAGGTAATATTTGGAAATTTCCGTATACAGCGGGTGAGAATGGTGGTGGTGCATTTGTTGCTATTTATCTATTCTTTGTGATTTTTATTGGTTTTAGCGTGATGTTGACTGAGTTTGCTATCGGTCGTCGTACTCAAAAATCTGCGGTAGGTGCGTTTAAATCTATCGATCGTCGTTGGACATTTGCTGGCGTTATTGGTGTAGTCAGTGGTCTTTTGATTATGGGTTTTTATCCAGTCGTTGGTGGTTGGGCGATTGCCTACATTGCTAAAGTAGGGACGGGTCTTTTAAATACGCCTGAAACTATTGGTGACAGCTTTGGTGCTTTCATTTCTAACCCAATAGAACCACTTATGTGGATGGGTTTATATCTACTTTTAAATGTCGTCATTGTAATTAAGGGTATTTCTGGTGGTATAGAGAAAGCTGGAAAGCTACTAATGCCTCTATTATTCTTGATATTAGTTATTGTTTCAGTGAAGGGACTTATGCTTCCTGGCGCAATGGCTGGTCTTGAGTTTTTGTTCAGTCCTGACTTTTCTAAGATTGATAGCAATGTAATTCTTGCGGCGTTAGGCCAAGCATTCTTCTCTCTATCTCTTGGTATGGGTTGTATGATGACTTACGGCTCTTATCTGAAGAAAAAAGAAAACCTTGTACAAACAACGGCGATGGTAACAGCAATGGATACTGGTGTTGCTATCCTTGCTGGTGTTGCAATGTTCCCTGCAATGTTTGCATTTGGTATGGCACCAACTGCTGGACCTGGTCTAGTGTTTGTTGTAATACCTCAAATATTTGCAGAGATGGGCGGCGTAATTGGTATTTTACTTGCTTTACTGTTCTTTATTGGTTTAAGTGTTGCAGCATTAACTTCTTCTGTGTCTCTACTCGAAGTTGTCGTGTCTTACTTAATCGATGAAAAAGGTTTCTCACGTGTTAAAGCGGTTATTGTTTCAAGTACAGTAATGGCTATTTTATGTGTATTTGCGTCATTATCTTTAGGCGGTCTTGGTCCAATGCTGTTTGATACTGGTGCATTCGATATCTTTGATTTATTAACCGATAAGATATTCCTAGCGGTTGGCGGTATGTTGGTATGTATCTTCGCTGGTTGGAGACTGAAGCGTGAAGATCTTGAAGATGAAATTACAAATGGCGGTGAAGTGAAATTCCCACTGTTTGGTCTATGGTACACATTAGTTAAATATATTATCCCTGTTGCTATTGCAATCGTTGCATTTATGGGTATTTCATCAGGGTTTGATGGTGGAAAAGGTCCAATCATGCTGCTAGGTGTTGCTATCATTGCGGGTTCTGCGCTTATCTCTAAGAAGTTCTAAACTGAGATAAAACAGTAATAAATACATAGAGTAATATAAAATATAAACGAGAGTCTTATGGCTCTCGTTTTTTTGGTTAACTCAATCAAAATAAAAAAGCCTAATACGAATATCAGGCTTTAATGTATTTAAATGTAGAAGGTGTGGTTCATTCAATGTCACCATCGATGTAATACCATTTACCATTTTCTTTTAGAAAACGAGAATGCTCTTTTAGTTGATGCAGTTGACCATTTTCAGAGTAGCTTGCTTTAAAAGAAACAAAACCTTCATTATCTGTTTTATTAGAGAGGTGTGAAGAAATTACTTTCAGTTTACGCCAGTTAAGCTCAATGGATTCTTCTATGCCGTCTTTAAATTCTTGTGCATTACAAGAGGGGTGATAGGTATCAATTATATATTGAGTTAATCGTTTTACATGCGCACTGTAACGTGAACGCATTAATAGTTCTGGTGTTTTTGCCAATTCATGATTGTTGTGAATTGGTTCACAACAGATTGAATAGTTTTTTTTGCTGCCACATGGACAATGACTAATTTTAGACATAATTAATAACCTAGTTTGCCATCTCGTCTACCCATTCAGCAGATTCGTTATAACAGGTAGAAAACTCTTCCTCGGTAATTTTTAAAATAGCACAGCATTTAGATACCATCGTCCAGTTCGCTTTTTCATAGCTTTCAATCGCTAAAATAAGCTTCCCAAGAGCGCCTTTACGTTCTGTTAGGGCCAATTTTATTTCGGTAGAAATAGGTAAATACTGAATCAAACTGTTCAACGGCTGATCTAATAATGGCTCTAGAAGCGAGAATAGGCCGACTAAAAATGCTTGGCTTGGTTCAAGATTTATATTTGTTTTTGTTACGATCAGCTCACAGAGTTTAGCACGGTGAACAGATAACGTATAAAGCGATTGGGGCTTATGTTCAGTTGCATGAGCGATGGCAACCAAAGAAACGAATTGACGCAACTTGGTTTCACCTAAATAAACTAAAGCTTGTTTAAAAGAACTGATCGGTTGATCAATTATTGATGAAGAATTAACAAAGCGTAATAGTTTATAAGAGAGCGAGACATCTTGAATTAAGTATTTTTCAACGGCTTGAAAATCAACGCTTGGCGCAGAGATCTCTTGATAAAGTTTCATAATAGAGAGTTGATTTGGTTGCATTGCACGTTGTTGTAGCATTTCAGGTTTACTAAAAAAGTAGCCTTGAAAATAAATGAATCCAGCGGCTTTTGCTTCTTCAAACTCTTCATAGCTCTCTACTTTTTCAGCTAAAAAAGAGATGTTGTATTTTTCGCAATGGCGAATAAATAACTTAGCTTTTAAAATAGGGATAGTACGAATATCAAATTTGATTATGTCAATATAAGGAAGAAAGGGTGTCCATTCAGGGCTTGGCTCAAAGTCATCAAGTGCTAATTTATAGCCACTTTTAGAGAGTATTTTAATAGCATTGAGTAGCTCTTGGTTTGGTATGCAATCTTCAAGAATTTCAACGACTAAATTATTTGAATTAAAGAGAGTTGGTACTAGATTAATTAAACTTTGTTGAGGGAAATTAACAAAGCCCAACTTATCATTAGTTGCATTGCATTGGGAACTGAGAAAATGGTCTGATAATAATCGACTTGTTGCTTCTTCTGCTTCTATTGCAGGAAACGTATTTTTTGGCCCATCACGGAACAATAATTCGTAACCAATCGTATTTTTTTTCAAATCTAAGATAGGTTGACGAGCAACATATGAGTACATAAAAAGTTATTCTCTACAGCGTATTGAATCGAAATTAGGCTTATCATAATCCGTTTATCGAAAAAAAACTATGACTCACTTCATCCAGGGGATAAAGGGTGCCTATTAATGTGATTTATTTAAAAGTTTTATTGTGAAGTGTGTATTTATTGTTCGTATATTCAAGAATAGATCCTTGTGTATACCAGTCCCCAAGAACAATACGGATCATATCTTGGTTATTATGACTAAAAGTATGGGTGTCTGGGCGATGAGTATGTCCGTGGATCAGTCTTTTTACACCTTCTTCTGACATGACCTTTTCAACTTCACTTTGGGTCACATCCATGAGCGTTAATGCTTTATGCTGTTTTTTTTCTTTGATTTTATCTTGTACATTTTTAACGATGCGCTGGCGAATGAAGAGCGGGATGCGATTAAATACCCATTGTAACCATGGTTGGTGAACTTTAGCGCGAAACTCTTGATATTTGATGTCATCAATACAGAGTGTATCGCCGTGCATGATCAGTACTTTTTCACCATCTATATCAATAACAGTATGGTCATTTAAAAGTTGTACGCCCGTTTCTTTACAAAAACGTTTATTCAATAAGAAATCACGATTTCCTTGAATGAAATAGCATTCTACACCTTGTTGATTTAATGCTTTAAATGCATTTTTAATGACACCATTAAATGATGAATCATCATCATCGCCAATCCAGAATTCAAATAAATCACCTAATACATAAAGCTTTTCTGCATGAATTGCGTCATTGCTCATAAAGTCGAGGAAGCAATCGGTGATATCAGGTCTAAGAGGGGATAGGTGGAGATCAGAGATAAATAATATAGTCATAAAATGCTTTTTTATAAGGAAGATGTCAGCTCTGGATTTAGAGCTGACATAAAAATAGAATTATTCTGTAATTGTAGTACCAGTGATGAATACTTCTTCAACTGGAACATCTTGGTGTACGTAACCGTAATTACCAGTTGCAACACCTTTGATTTTGTCTACTACGTCCATGCCGTCAACAACTTCAGCAAATACACAGTAACCCCAACCATCTACAGACTCTGATTTAAAGTCTAAAAATTTGTTGTCATTAACGTTGATGAAGAACTGAGAACTAGCAGAATGCGGTTCCATAGTGCGAGCCATCGCTAATGTGCCTACTTTATTGTTTAGGCCATTGTTTGCTTCGTTTTTGATTGTTGCACGACTAGTTTTTTCTTCAAGACCAGAAGTCATGCCGCCGCCTTGAACCATAAAGCCATCAATTACACGGTGGAAAAGAGTGTTGTCGTAGAAACCTTCTTGACAGTATTGTAAGAAGTTCGCACAAGTTGCTGGTGCTTTATCTTCGTGAAGTTTAACTGTGATGTCACCAAAAGATGTGTGAAGGATGATCATGAAATTACCTTTGTAATTGTATTTAAATAGAAATTGATTTTACCTAAGATTAAGGAGGATCTACAGGGAATTTTCTTGCTATCATTACTTAATATAGGTTTAATAGCCTTTATATATCCTTTAAACAAATAATGAGTAAAAAAAGAGCATGTTGAAAATATATAACTCACTTACACGTCAAAAAGAAGAATTTAAACCAATTACCGAAGGCAAAATCGGTATGTATGTGTGTGGGGTTACGATTTACGACTTGTGTCATATCGGTCATGGTCGTACGTTTGTCTCTTTTGATGTAATTTCTCGTTATTTACGTTTTTTAGGTTACGATCTTACTTTTGTTCGTAACATTACCGATATTGACGATAAAATTATTAAGCGTGCCGCAGAGAATGGCGAAACGTGTGATGCGTTAACTGAACGTTTGATTGCTGATATGCATGCTGATTTTGATGCGCTAAATATGAAGCGCCCAGATATTGAACCAAGAGCAACAGAATACATCACTGAAATTGTAGAATTAGTTGAGCGTTTAATTGAGCGTGGCTTTGCTTATGTTGCCTCAAATGGTGATGTAATGTTTGAAGTTAAAAAGTACGACGAATACGGTCGTCTTTCTCGCCAAGATCTTGAGCAACTCCAAACAGGCTCTCGTGTAACAATTGAAGAAGCAAGCGTAAAACGTAGCGGTATGGACTTTGTGTTATGGAAAATGTCTAAACCTGGAGAACCAACGTGGGAATCTCCATGGGGAGCGGGCCGCCCTGGTTGGCACATTGAATGTTCTGCAATGAACTCTTCAATTTTAGGTAATCATTTTGACATTCATGGTGGTGGTTCTGATCTAATGTTCCCACATCACGAAAATGAAATTGCGCAATCGTGTTGTGCTCATGACTCTAAGTATGTAAATACTTGGATGCATAGTGGTATGGTGATGATTGATCGTGAAAAGATGTCTAAGTCATTAGGCAACTTCTTTACTATTCGTGACGTATTAGCACATTACGATTCAGAAACGGTTCGTTACTTTTTAATGTCTGGTCATTACCGTAGTCAATTAAATTACAGTGAAGACAATTTAAATCAAGCTCGTGCATCGCTAGAGCGTTTGTACACTTCGTTACGTGGTCTTGATTTAACCATTGCCGCTGCTGGTGGTGAAGAGTTCGTGACACGTTTTTCGACGGCAATGAATGATGACTTCAATACACCAGAGGCTTACTCTGTACTGTTTGAAATGGCTCGTGAAGTTAATCGCTTAAAAACAGAAAGCATTGAAGCGGCCTCTAAGCTTGGTGCATTAATGCGTGAATTAGCAGAAGTGCTGGGTTTATTATCACAAGATCCTGAAGCTTTTTTACAAGGTGAAAGTGGTAGCGATAATGAAGTGGCAGAAATAGAGGCTTTAATTAAAGCACGTAATGATGCTCGTGCGGCAAAAGATTGGGCAGCGGCTGATGCGGCTCGTGATGCGATCGCAGCATTAAATATTATTTTAGAAGATGGCCCTGAAGGGACAACTTGGCGTCGTAAATAGTATCAACAGTTTTATATAAAGGGCTGGTTTTTCCAGCCTTTTTTATTACCAAATTTTTGAACTTTAATAGAGGACACATTTGTGGCTCAGATGTACTTTTATTACTCAGCAATGAATGCGGGTAAATCAACAACACTTCTTCAATCGTCTTTTAATTACCAAGAACGCGGAATGAACCCTGCGATTTTTACCGCGGCTATTGATGACCGATATGGCGTGGGAAAAGTGAGTTCTCGTATTGGCCTAGATGCCGATGCGCATTTATTTAATACAGACATGGATATGTTTGAAACGATTAAAACACTCCATGAAGCAAAAAAAATTCATTGTGTATTAATCGATGAGTGCCAATTTTTAACGAAAGAACAAGTTTACCAATTAACAGAAGTCGTTGATAAATTGCATATCCCAGCGTTATGTTATGGCTTACGTACTGATTTTTTAGGTGAGCTATTTGAAGGCAGTAAGTATTTATTATCATGGGCTGATAAATTAGTTGAGCTAAAAACCATTTGTCACTGTGGTCGCAAAGCGAACATGGTTATTCGTACCGATGAGCATGGTGTTGCGATAGCGGACGGTGATCAAGTGGCGATTGGTGGTAATGAATTATATGTCTCCGTTTGCCGAAATCATTATAAAGAAGCACTAGGTAAGTAATTACGTTTAGTTCTAATTGATAAAAAAGTAAGGCCAAATTCAATTTCATGAATTTGGCCTTTTTGTTAGTGATATAGAAGGATATTAGTTACAAGTAGAAATACCTACTTCTTTCCATACTCCCCATTCACCAGAAGTTGATGGAGCATTACCTTGAGTCCACCATTTTGCTTCCCATGTTTTTCCAGCTTGAGATACTTGATCGCCACCAGTGTAAACCGCTGTTGCATCCCATGCATTGTCACAAGTTACAGGCGGTTCTCCTGCATCTTTTAGCACAATAACACTTACTGTTTCTGTATTTGATGCTTGGCCATCATTCGCTGTTACTGAGAATGAAAGCGGAGTATCTACCGTATAAGAACCAGCAATAAAGGTGACTGTAGACCCTGTAACCGTAGCATCTATTCCTGATGGAACTGCCCACGTAAACGTTAGAGGGTCACCTTCTGCATCAGTAGAAGAAGAGGCATCTAGCGTCACTAGATCCCCTTTATTAACCGAACTTGGTGCAATAATCACAGCTACTGGTGGGGTATTAACCAGCTCAGTTCCTTTAACCGTTACGACTACAGAGACTGAATCAGAAGCTGTTACGCCTTTATCATCCGTTACCGTTAAGGTGAATTGAAGAGTTTCAGATTGAATAAAACCATCAGTTACAAAACTAGCATTAACCGTATTTTGATTACTTAACGCTACAGCTGGTCCAGAGATTTGAGTCCAAGCATAAGATGCGATGGTTCCATCACTGTCTGATGATAATGAACCATCAAGTTGAGCTATTGCTGGAGCGGTTACCGCAATATCGACGCCAGCATTAGCAATTGGTTTTTTATTCGCAGGAGGGGTTACCGTTCCACCAGCAAGCCCTTCTTGCATTGCATTTAGAATGTCACCATTATCTGCATCGATTTCCCATGCAAATAAACCACCTAAACCGAGTGAACGAACATACTCACCTTTAGCTAATACCGACTTCTTATTATCGTAAGTAACAAGATCACCATTACTAGGATCATAAGCATAAGCGGCTTGAGCGACTTCATCATAACCAACTTCAACACCGGCTTTATCTACGTAGCGAGTGACGACATCTTTGTAATCAATAACGCCTGCTTCCCAAGAGCCTGCAACTTTACCATTACCAACGCCTGTCATTGGGTTTGTCGGGTCAGTCATGCTTTCACGTGTCACGCCAGTCCAACCACGAGCATACATACCAGCACCAACAACCAGTTTATTAGCATCAACACCTTGCGCTAGCAATAAATCGATAGCATTAGATATAGTATAAGCTGGGCCTTTTCTAGGTTCGCCTCTATCGTCTAACCCTGTGCCATCACATTCACCTTGTGACATATGTGAACCACAATAAATGGCAGTTTGATGTCCAACGACGTTATTCCAGCCACCGAAGAAATCATAAGTCATGGCAAAAATGTAGTCCATGTATTGAGAGGCTGCTGCATAATCAACATCTTCAATTTTATCGTAACCAGCCCCAATCGCAGAGGTTAGTTCATAAGTTTTTCCTGTTTCAGCACTTAACTCATCAAGCATAGCTCTCAGCTCTTGCATTAAAGCAACATAAGCAGGGCCATCATTTACAGGGTCACCACCGGTCGAACTTGCACCATCGCCGCCAGGGAATTCCCAATCAATATCTACGCCATCATAGAATTTCCATGTTTTAAGGAATTGCTTAACAGAAGAAACAAAGATGTCACGTTTAGATTTATCAACAAAGTCATAGAAAGGGTCTGATAAAGTCCAACCGCCAATAGAAGGAACAATTTTTAGGTCTGGATAGCGTTGTTTAAGAGCCATCATTTGACCATAAGTCCCTTTATAAGGTGTGCTGTGGACATGACCTGATTGAGGTTGTGGCATTTGTACTGCTGCCCATGGGTCATGGATAACCACTTCATAATCAGGTGTGCCAGCACAAGCACGGTTTAGAGCCGCTAAACTATTGCCACTTTCAATTTCACCTAAAGAGGGGTTAGGACCACAAATTGGTACGAAGCCATAGAGGATATGAGTGAGATTTTGAGCCGGGATCTGATCAACTGCAAATTTACGTCCATAAACGCCCCATTCAACAAAATAAGCACCTGATACCATTCCTTCTGGTGTTGTGTAATTTCCATTTGTTGGGTCAATATTCATTGGGAGGGGATCTAAATGACTACCATCGGTATCAGCCACGATAATCGACTTAGCATCACTGGTGCTACACTCTTCTGTTGCGACTGTCCCATTACACAATTGAACTGTCATCGAATATTGGCCACCTTGTCTCACTTGGAGAACGGTAGAGGCTTTTTGTGAGGCGGTTGCTGCAATCGTTTCTTCATGAACGACAACCCCATTTAATAGAACTCGCCATACTTCCGCGGATTCTCCAGACCACCTGTCCCATGTTACAGGTACTTCTGCAAACTCTTTTACCGTGACAAGATTTTTATATGATGTGGCGGCTTGGTCTACTTCAATAATGGCAAAATCAGTTTCCATCCAAGAAATAATGGCTTGTCCTGGAGTTGCTGCATAAGTTGGGGCTGAGAGGGCAAGAGTAATTGCCGCGGAGCACAGTCCCAGTTTATTTTTAAACATAAATAACATCCTTGATTGATTAATCCAGTTGGATTACAGCTGAAATACTCAGCTCTGCTATTTATATTTGTACATATTTTATAAATTTCCAGCTGGTGTATTTAGTTTGGCAGCAGGCTTATACATTCAACATGCTTGAAATGTAACCAATATAAAAAAGTGAAGGTTCACTCGAAAATATTGTTTTTACATATTGTGTAATCGGGTAAAGTTATTTTTCGAGTGAAATTAATGTTTTTTTAGGTGAAGGGAGCGATTAATCAACGAATTATCGGTTATTTTGTTGGATAAATATTGGTTTTTATATTGTAAGGTGTATCTAAAGTGTTACTAACGGTGTTGAATTCTAGTCTTTGTTAGTTTTCTATATATTGGAATACGGTTATAGGCTAATAACTGGTCATTTATGCTGTAAAATGTGATGTTTTTAAAAATTATCAGGTGTTTTGTGACAAAAATGTGGCAAAATGCTTCGAGGGTTGCTAATGTCCCACACAATTATTCGAAGGATTTATTTTTTTTAAGGCGCCTTTAACGTTTTTTAGATCATAAATGATTGGCAAGTCGTTCTGCCCGAAGAGTGTCATGGATGCAAAATAGAATGTATTGGAGTTAATGCATGTATAAAAATAAAATTACACAAGCAATCTTGCTTGGTGGCCTGTCACTAACACTAGCTGGCTGTGGAGATAAACCTGCAGAGCAACCAGTTAAAGAAACTAAACCTGCTGAAAAACCAATGTCGACAGAAGTGGTTTACGCTGATGTTCAAGAATTGACGCGCGGCAATGGTACTGAAGTTGCTACTCTTGATCCTCACAAATCTCAAGGTGTTCCTGAATCTCATGTAATTCGTGATCTACTAGAAGGCCTTGTAAACCAAGATGCTGATGGTAATACGATTCCAGGTGTGGCGGAAAGCTGGGAAACTGCAGACAACAAAAAATTTGTTTTCCATTTACGTGAAGACGCTAAATGGTCAAATGGTGATCCTGTAACAGCAGATGATTTTGTATACAGCTTCCAACGTGCTGTTGATCCTGCTACTGCATCACCATATTCTTGGTATATGGAATATACTAAGATGGTAAATGCAAAAGACATCATCTCTGGTAAAAAAGACAAGAGTGAGCTAGGTGTTAAAGCGGTTGACGCACACACTTTAGAAATTCAACTTGATACAGCAGTACCATACTTTGTAATGATGATGGGTCACACAACTGTGAAACCTGTGCATCAAGCAACAGTTGAAAAATTCGGCGACAAGTGGACTAAGCCAGGTAACTTTGTTGGTAATGGTGCATTTGTTGTAAATAGCTGGGTTGTAAATGAGCGTTTAGAGCTGCTTCGTAACGAACAGTATTGGGATAATCAAGAGACGAAACTTGATAAAGTAACGTATCTACCAATTGAAAATCCAGTAGCAGAGATGAACCGTTTCCTTTCTGGTGAAATCAGCTTTACATCAACATTGCCTACTGAGCATTTCAAGCGTCTACAGAAAGAGCACCCAGAGTCTGTTTCTGTTGAAGGTAGCTTGTGTACTTATTACTACTCATTCAATACTCAAAAGAAACCATTTGATGATGTTCGAGTACGTAAAGCAATCTCTTACGCAATCGATCGTGATATTGTATCTGGCGCAATCCTAGGTCAAGGCCAAAAACCGGCTTACTTCCTAACGCCTGAAATCACAGCGGGCTTTAACCCTGAGCTACCAGCTTACGGTAAGATGACTCAAGATGAGCGTAATGCAGAAGCTAAACGTCTATTAACTGAAGCGGGTTTTGGCCCTGAAAATCCACTTAAGTTTACTCTTCTATACAATACCTCTGAAAACCATAAAAAAATTGCGGTTGCAGCAGGTTCTATGTGGAAGAAAACACTTGGTTTAGAAGTTTCTCTTGAAAACCAAGAGTGGAAAACGTACCTAGATTCAAAAGACCAAGGTGAGTTTGAAGTTGCTCGCGCTGGTTGGTGTGGCGACTATAATGAAGCATCTTCTTTCTTAACATTAATGGTTAGTAAGAACACAACAGGTGGTAAGCACTACCTAAGCGCTGAGTATGATGCACTTATCGACAAAGCACTAAAATCAACATCTGAAGAAGAGCGTACCGCTATCTATCTACAAGCTGAGCAGCTTTTAGCGAAAGATATGCCAATTGCGCCTATCTATCAGTATGTTCGTTCACGTCTACTATCTCCACAAGTAGGTGGCTTCCCCGCTGAAAATGCGGAAGAAAAAATCTACTCGAAAGACCTATACATCAAAGCTAAGTAATCATTAGCAAATAAAACTATAAAAAAAGCCACTGCACGCAGGATAGCGTGTAGTGGTTAGATCCATCTTTATTTTATTTTTTGTCACAGACTGGAAGAGTGAATTATGTTTCAATTCATTATCAAACGGATACTTGAAGCGATTCCAACTATGTTGGTATTGATCACCATCTCTTTTTTCTTAATGAGATTTGCACCTGGTAACCCATTTTCTACTGAACGCCCACTTCCACCAGAAGTAATGGCGAACATCAATGCAAAATACGGTTTAGATAAACCAGTATTTGAGCAATACACCACTTACCTTGGCAATATTCTTCAAGGTGATTTTGGTCCATCATTTAAATATCAAGATTACACCGTTAACGAACTTGTTGAAGCGGCACTGCCTGTTTCTGCAAAAGTAGGTTTCTTTGCCTTTATTTTTACGGTTGTGCTTGGGGTTTCGATTGGTACGTTAGCCGCCTTGAGGCAAAACACCTGGCTCGACTACAGTATTATGTCTACCGCCATGGTTGGGGTGGTAATGCCTTCCTTTGTATTAGCCCCGGCACTGATTTACTTATTCTCAATTGAACTTGGTTGGTTCCCAGCGGGTGGCTGGCATGATGGTTCATTCAAATACATGTTCTTACCAATTATGGGGATGTCATTCTTATATGTTGCCACTTTTGCACGTATTACCCGTGGTAGCATGATTGAAACACTCAACAGTAACTTCATCCGTACTGCTCGTGCAAAAGGATTAAGTTATCACTACATCGTACTAAAACATGCGTTAAAGCCAGCAATGCTACCTGTTGTATCTTATATGGGACCTGCGTTCGTAGGCATTATCACCGGTTCTGTTGTTATCGAAACCATTTTTGGTTTACCAGGTATTGGTAAGTTATTCGTAAACGCCGCTTTTAACCGTGATTATTCGTTAGTAATGGGGGTCACCATTTTAATTGGTTTCCTATTTATCTTATTCAACGCAATTGTTGATGTATTACTAGCTCTTATCGACCCGAAAATTCGTTATTAATAGGGAATGGACGCATGTTAACTAAAAAAGAAAATTTAGAAGCGATCGAAAATTTCTCAGAAAATCTTGAGATTGAAGGTCGTAGTTTATGGCAGGATGCTCGTCTACGTTTTATGCGAAATAAAGCAGCAATGATCAGCCTTTGTGTTCTAACGGTAATGACATTAGCAGTAATATTTTTACCAATGTTTAGCCAGTATGCTTATGACGACACGGATTGGTATGCATTGCATGAAGCCCCAAGTGCTGCTCACCTTTTTGGTACCGATAGCTTAGGTCGTGACTTATTTGTTCGTACCTTAGTTGGTGGTCGAATCTCATTGATGGTAGGTATTCTAGGCGCGTTAGTTGCGGTGATTATCGGTACCCTTTACGGCGCGACCTCTGGATTTATTGGCGGTAAAGTCGACCGAATAATGATGCGTTTTATTGAGATCCTTTATGCAGTTCCATTTATGTTTCTAGTCATTGTACTGGTAACGTTCTTTGGTCGTAATATTGTTCTTATCTTTGTTGCTATTGGTGCGATTGCTTGGCTAGATATGGCTCGTATTGTACGTGGTCAAACGCTTAGTTTGCGTAGTAAAGAATTTATCGAAGCAGCCCACGTTTGTGGTGTGAGCAAGTGGGGTATCATCACTCGCCATATCGTTCCAAACGTATTAGGTATTGTTGCTGTTTACTCAACACTACTTATCCCAAGCATGATCTTAACGGAATCTTTCCTATCTTTCCTAGGTCTTGGTGTTCAAGAGCCAATGACGAGCTGGGGTGCTTTGCTTCAAGAAGGCGCTCAAACAATGGAAGTGGCGATTTGGCAGTTAACTTTCCCAGCTTTATTTATGGTTGTTACTTTATTCTGCTTTAACTATGTAGGTGATGGTTTACGTGATGCGCTGGATCCAAAAGACAGATAACCCTCTGTATGGACAGTTAGTTATTAAACAAATTTGAGTAGGAAAGAATTATGAGTTTATTAGATGTAAAAGATCTGCGTGTAGAGTTTACAACTCAAGATGGCAACGTAACCGCAGTAAATGACTTAAACTTCTCACTACAACAAGGTGAAACATTGGGTATCGTAGGTGAATCAGGTTCTGGTAAATCGCAGACTGTATTTGCATTAATGGGCCTTTTGGCTAAAAACGGTATCATTACTGGTAGTGCAAAATTTGAAGGTAAAGAAATTCTTAACCTTCCTGAAAAAGAGTTAAACAGCATTCGTGCTGAGCAAATGGCGATGATTTTCCAAGATCCAATGACGTCACTTAATCCATATATGAAAGTTAGTCATCAGCTAATGGAAGTATTAATGCTTCATAAAGGTATGGGTAAAGCAGAAGCGTTTGAAGAATCAGTTCGCATGCTAGAAGCGGTTAAGATCCCAGAAGCTCGTAAGCGTATTACTATGTACCCACATGAGTTTTCAGGTGGTATGCGTCAACGTGTAATGATTGCGATGGCATTATTATGTCGTCCTAAGCTACTTATTGCGGATGAACCAACAACAGCACTAGATGTAACAATCCAAGCACAAATCATGCAGCTATTGAATGAACTAAAAAGTGAATTTAATACCGCGATAATTATGATTACCCATGATTTGGGTGTGGTTGCAGGCTCGTGTGATAAAGTATTGGTGATGTACGCAGGTCGTACAATGGAATATGGTTCAGTGAATGAAATTTTCTATGAACCAAGCCACCCATACGCAGAAGGTCTGTTAAAAGCTATTCCTCGTTTAGATCAAGAAGGTGAGATTTTACCAACTATCCCTGGTAATCCACCAAACTTACTTCGTTTACCTACAGGTTGCCCTTATCAAGAGCGTTGCCATCGTGTAATGGACCGTTGTAAGCAAGAAGCTCCGATCCTGCAACCATTTGCAGACGGTCGTTTACGTGCTTGTTTTTCTGATCAGGAGACGTGGTAATGTCAGCAGATAAAAAATTAATACTAGATATAAAGAACTTAAAAGTTCACTTTAGCATTCCATCAAAGTCAATATGGCCTTGGGCGAAACCTGCAAATTTGAAAGCCGTAGACGGTGTTAACGTTCGTTTATATGAAGGCGAAACACTGGGTGTGGTAGGTGAATCTGGCTGTGGTAAATCAACATTTGCTCGTGCCATTATTGGTTTGGTAGAAGCAACTGAAGGTGAAGTGGTTTGGCTAGGGCAAGATCTTACTAAGCTAGAAGATGAGCCTCTACGTCAGAAACGCAAAGAGATCCAGATGATCTTTCAGGATCCGCTAGCATCTCTTAACCCACGTATGACGGTTGGCGATATCATTGCTGAGCCATTGCAAACCTTCTACTCGAAGTTAACGAAAGAAGAAGTGAAAGATAGAGTAAAAGAGATGATGGCTAAGGTAGGTTTATTGCCTAATGTAATTAACCGTTATCCTCATGAGTTTTCTGGTGGGCAGTGTCAGCGTATCGGTATTGCTCGAGCGCTTATCTTAAAACCAAAGATGATCATTTGTGATGAACCAGTATCAGCTCTTGATGTATCGATCCAAGCACAAGTAGTAAACCTACTAAAAGAACTGCAAAAAGAGCTTGGTCTAAGCTTAGTATTTATTGCTCACGATTTATCAGTAGTAAAACACATCTCTGATCGTGTATTAGTGATGTATTTAGGTAATGAAGTTGAGCTAGGTGAATCAGATGCGTTGTTTAATGATCCTAAACACCCATACACTAAAGCGTTAATGTCAGCGGTTCCAATTCCAGATCCTAAGCTTGAAAGAGCAAAAGTGATTGATATGCTAGAAGGTGATTTACCTTCGCCAATTAATCCACCTTCGGGTTGTGTATTCCGTACGCGTTGCCCTCAAGCAACAGAGGCATGTGCGCAAACAAAACCAGAACTAAAAGGAACAGATGTACATGCTGTTTCTTGTTTAGCAGTAACTGATATCTAGATATAATAATACGGTAACAAGAATGTCTCCGTATTATTAATTAGATACATATTCAGCCCGTGACAGGCTTAAGCGCGATAGATATTTGTATCGCGCTTTTTTTATTCTTCATCTTCGTCTGATTCTACGAACCAGTAACCTGTGTTGACAAATTGCAGCAGGTTAGCCACTGAGTGCGGATCTTGCAGTAAGTTCTCAATATCAAGTAGTGTAAATTCTGATGATTCACATAAAGCAATCACATCCTCTTTTACTGTTAGTGGGAACACATAGCTCTCACCATCAATATAAAGTGTCATGTTGTCTTCACATGCATCTTCTTCATGATAGAAAGCACGAACACCGGCCACTTTAATCAGAGCTTGACCTGATTGTAGATAAGCCAATAACTCTTCTGTTGTCCATTTTTCAGTATCAGGCAAAATGTTCAAGTGATGGCGAGAGTTACTTAAATACTTTCCCATAAATTGCTTAAGGCTCTGTTCATCCGACAACGCATTTAGCATCATGGCTTTTAAATCTTCAAAACTTTGTGTGGTGATCTCTTTACCATGTGTTTGCGCTTTAAGATCTGGATTATGATAATGCACATCATTTTTTTCATTTTCAATAATGAAATCCGCAAAATTACTCACTAGCTCTTGTTCTTTTGGAGAGCGGAAGCCGGCAGAGTAACTCATTGATGGCTCTAGTGCGTAGCCATCGTGTGGAAAGCCTGGTGGAATATAAAGAATATCACCCGGTTCTAAAATTTGATCGATGATTGGATCAAAACCTGTAATTTGCTTTAATGCACTATGACGATGTTCTTCTTCGTATTCACCGATATCACCAACACGCCAATGACGCTTACCTTGACCTTGCATGATGAACACATCGTATTGGTCAATGTGTGGGCCAACGCCGCCACCAGGTACAGAGTAGCTGATCATGATGTCATCAAATAACCAGTTTGGTATTTGTTTAAATGGCTTGAATAGCTCAGCGGCACCTTCGTGCCAATGGTTCGCTGCCTGAACAATAATTGACCAATTGGTTTCGCCAAGTGTATCAAAAAGCTCTTCGGTTAATGGACCGTGTTCTGCTTTCCATTCGTGATTTAAGTTAGAAACAAAGCGAGAATCAACGTCATTTTCTAGTGTTAAGCCTGCTAACTCTTCAGGAGTGACAGGATCTTGGAAGTTTTTAAAACCACCTTTAATAATAACTGGTTTTTTCTGCCAATATTCAGCAAGGAATTCTTTTAATGAAAAGCTTAATTGATACATGATTATTTCCAATAAAAATGCCCGATAGTCGGGCATTTAGAATAAGTTTAAGGTGAAAAGAGATCTTAGAATTTTACGTTATTGTGGTATTGACTCAAGATATCTACCATTTTTTCCATGGTTTCTTTAGAAGGAGGGTTTACTCCATCAAGAGGGTATTCAAGCCCCATAGCTTCCCACTTATGCGCACCTAATTGGTGGTAAGGAAGTAATTCAATTTTTTCAATGTTATCCATATCTTTAATGAATTCACCAAGCAGATGTGCTGATTCTTCATCGTCAGTATAGCCTGGAACAATAACGTAACGGATCCACGTTTTTTGGCCGATTTTATGTAAGTAACGAGCAAAATCTAGGACTCGTGCGTTCGATACGCCAATAAATTCTTTATGAATGTCATCTTTCATTTGCTTAAGGTCAAGCATAACAAGATCAGAAGCAGCAAGAACTTCATCGATAACATCAGTATGTTTACGAATATAGCCATTAGTGTCTAAGCACGTGTGCATACCTTCAGCTTGAGCAGCTTGAAAGAAATCACGTACGAATTCAGGTTGAAGCATAGCCTCGCCACCAGAACAGGTAATGCCTCCACCTGACGCCTTCATAAAATGACGGTAGCTTTTGGCCTCTTCAATTAACTCTGTTACAGAGACTTCTTTGCCTTCATGGGTATCCCAAGTATCGCGGTTATGACAATACATACAACGCATTAAGCAGCCTTGTAGAAATATGATAAAGCGAATACCTGGACCATCAACGGTACCACAAGATTCAAAAGAGTGAATACGACCTACAGACATGACGACATTTCTCCGAACTATAATTATCCTGCCATTTTATTATACTTTGGTGTAATTAAGTAGGGAAAAGCAGAGAGAAATTAGGGGATTTAAGAGGAAAATAGAAATAAAAAAGCCCCACCAAAATGGCAGGGCTCAATGCTACTTAATTAACGCTGAAATTATAGAGTTTCAGTGAAAGTACGCGCGATTACGTCTTTTTGTTGTTCAGTAGTTAGAGAGTTAAAACGCACAGCATAACCCGATACACGGATAGTTAGTTGTGGGTAGTTCTCTGGGTGCTTAACTGCGTCTTCTAGAGTTTCACGGTTAAGAACGTTTACGTTAAGGTGTTGACCACCCTCTACGTTAGCTTCGTGGTGGAAGTAACCATCCATTAGGCCAGCAAGGTTAGAACGACGGTTGTCATCGTCTTTACCTAGTGCGTTAGGAACGATAGAGAATGTGTAAGATATACCATCTTGTGCATCAGCAAACGGTAGTTTACCTACTGATGTTAGTGATGCTACAGCACCTTTCTCATCACGGCCGTGCATCGGGTTAGCACCAGGAGCAAAAGGAGCACCTGCTTGACGACCATCTGGTGTGTTACCAGTTTTCTTACCGTATACAACGTTAGATGTAATAGTAAGGATAGATTGAGTAGGGATAGCATTACGGTACATAGTAAGCTTACGGATTTTACCCATGAACGTAGAAACTAGTTCACATGCGATATCATCAACGCGAGCGTCGTTGTTACCAAATTTAGGGTAATCACCTTCGATATCGAAATCGATAGCGATGCCGTTTTCGTCACGAATTGGTTTAACTGTAGCGTATTTGATTGCAGATAGTGAATCGGCTGCAACAGATAGACCAGCAATACCACACGCCATTGTACGACGAACGTCACGGTCATGAAGAGCCATTAGAGACGCTTCGTAGCTGTATTTGTCGTGCATGTAGTGGATAGAGTTCAATGCTGTAACGTATTGAGTTGCTAACCAATCCATGAAGTGATCTAGACGATCCATTACTTTAGCGTAATCAAGAACTTCATCAGTCATTGGCGCTTCTTTAGGGCCAATTTGGATTTTCAACTTCTCATCAACGCCGCCGTTGATAGAGTAAAGCATTGTTTTCGCAAGGTTAGCACGAGCACCGAAGAACTGCATTTGCTTACCAACGATCATTGGAGATACACAACAAGCGATTGCGTAATCATCAGAACCTAGGTCAGGACGCATTAGGTCATCATTTTCGTACTGGATAGAAGACGTATCGATAGATACCTTCGCACAGAAACGTTTGAAGCCTACAGGCAGTTGCTCAGACCAAAGAACAGTAATGTTTGGCTCTGGAGAAGGACCCATAGTGTAAAGGCTGTTTAGGAAACGGAAGTTAGTACGTGTAACTAGTGTACGACCGTCAATACCCATACCACCCATAGATTCTGTAGCCCAGATTGGGTCACCAGAGAACAATTCATCGTATTCAGGAGTACGTAGGAAACGAACCATACGTAGCTTCATTACGAAGTGATCGATCATTTCTTGAGCTAGTTCTTCAGTTAGAAGACCAGCTTCAATATCACGTTGGATGTAGATGTCTAGGAAAGTCGAAGTACGACCTAGAGACATTGCAGCACCGTTTTGAGATTTAACAGCAGCTAGGTAACCGAAGTAAGTCCACTGAATTGCTTCTTGAGCAGTTGTAGCAGGACCTGAGATATCACAGCCGTATTTAGCTGCCATAACTTTGATCTGACCTAGAGCGCGGTGTTGTTCAGCAATTTCTTCACGAAGTTGCATTGTTGCTGTTAGGTCTTCGCCTTTTTCAAAACGTTCTTGTAAAGAAGCGAATTGAGCCAGTTTATCTGTGATAAGGAAATCAATACCGTAAAGTGCAACACGACGGTAATCACCAATGATACGACCACGGCCGTAAGCATCAGGAAGACCTGTAAGAACACCTGATTTACGACAGTTTAGAATGTCTTTAGTGTAGATATCGAAAACACCAGCATTGTGTGTTTTACGGTATTCAGAGTAGATTTTTGAAACCATAGGATCAAGTTCACGATCGTATGCTTTACAAGAACCTTCAACCATGCGTACACCACCATTAGGGATGATTGCACGTTTTAGAGGAGCATCAGTTTGAAGACCAACGATTGTTTCTAGGTCTTTGTTGATGTAGCCCGCATCGTGAGATGTGATGGTAGAGATAAGAGAAGTATCAAAATCAACAGGTGCATGAGTTGCGTTTTCCTGTTTGATGCCTTCCATTACTTTAGCCCAAAGCTTGTTAGTTGCTTCAGTACCTTCAGAAACTAGGAATTCTTCGTCACCTTCATAAGGTGTATAGTTCTTTTGGATGAAATCGCGAACGTTAACTTCATTTTGCCACTCACCGTCTGCAAAACCTGTCCAAGCTTTAGCAAATTGCTCTGCCATGATATACCTACCTTTCTTAGTAGAAAAAATACGTACTATTTAAGTGGTGTTATGAATAGACCACAACCCGTATGGGCAAATAGTACACTCTATACTTAATTACAATATGAATGGTTACAGAAACTAGTCTATAAGCATTCATATTGCGACTAATTATTCTATTTCTCAAGCATAGTTTAAACTTTTTTTGCAAACCTTAAACTAAATCAATAAATATTCAACTTTTTTAATAAACTTGGGGTAGCTGTTGACGCTACCCCAGAAGTATTATAGTAACGCTTGCTTATTAAAGTAAAGCAGGGATGCCGTATTGACCTTCAAACATACCTACAGCCAGCATAGCGATGAAACAAATAATCAAAACACCTGCTGGAATGATAATACGGTCAACAAAAGAAAGTGTCTTAGGACGATCTTTATTACCGATTAATCCGTTATTATCCAATAACATAGCTAAAGCCCATGCAAGAACAGGGTTCGTTACGGCAGCAGCAAAGATACAAATACCCGCAGATTGAGAATCTTTAGTATCTTTGATCATTTGAACGCCAGCTTCAAGTAGAGGTAAGAATACACCAACTAATAAAGCAATGCGCATTACTGGTGGCCATACAGCCACATCCATAGGGAAACCTAAGATTGCAATAATGATACATAAAGAACCTAGTAAAATAGCGCCAGCCGGGATAGGACGTTTTGCTATCGCAGCAGGGATCATGTAGGTACCCCAAGAAGAGGTAATGTTACCACCACCAATCGCAGTACCAACCATTTGGCGAATTGAACACATGGTCATTGTATCATCTACGTCCATCAATACTTTTTCAGTACGACGTGGGTAGTTTAATTCTTGGAATATACGGTGACCTAAGAAATCAGGTGACCACATTGCTACAGCAAGAATAGCAAATGGTAGCGAAGCAATAAAGTGTTGAAGGTTTGGTAAACCAAGCATCCAACCTTCAGTGGTAGAGCCCCACCAGTAAACAGGGTTTAAATTAGGCAAGCCCATTTCTGTTTCAAAAACCAGATCAAATCCAGTTCCAAACATAAGAGCAATGATTAAGCCAGTAAACGCACAAGCAGGAATAGCTAACCAACGCTTATTAATACGAGCCAATAACGCATATAAAACAATGTTAGCGGCTAAAACAACTAAACCGACATAGCCTAAACTGCCTTTTGCAACGTCTGCTGATTCAAGGCCTGTTGCCCAAGATTGGATTTCACCAATTTGGCTCATCGCACCGGTAAAGCCTAAGAAAACAAGTAAACCACCAGCAACACCTTCACTGGTTAAATTCACTAATTTAGAGCCACCTTTGAAGTAACTGAGTAAGAGACCAAAGACACCCAAAAGAAGAGCAAGAGCAAGAGGGTGGGCACCGGCAAGAGCGATCGTACCGATTAGGGGTATCATTGGGCCGTGGTTACCTGCAAGGTTAGCTCTAGGGTTAATAAAACCAGATGCAAGGATACAAAATAGTAATGCAGGGATAAGCATTTCAACACGAGCAACTTCAATGGCAAATTCTTTGCCTAAGTTCACGTGATCCCATGCTTGAGTTAGGCCATCAGCCCAAGACATCATTACCGCAGAATACATTGCGATAATACCAATTGTGCCGGCTAAAGCAGGAACAAGATCTTCAAATTCAAAACGGAAATCACGGCCTGGTAAATTTAGGCGAAAACGACGTGGTTTCATGATTTGAAGTTCGTGATCTAAATAATCTGAACGGTTGTTGAACTCAGAAGCTGGGCGATGTAACTCGCTGTAGCTTTTTTCGTTCTGGTCTTTGTCTATAGACATAGAATCCTCATAATAGAATTTTAAAGTAAAATTAACTGTCAATATCTTAGCTGATATTGATGGTGTTTCTTGTTATTTGAGCTGAGTGTAGCACATGAAAAAACATCTAATGATTGATCTTGATCATTTTATATTTGTATATGAAAGAAAACTACAAAATGAGAACGTTAATACTTTATGGTTATAATGTTAATTTAATCGTTATCGTTGGTATTAATTATGTTTTTCAGTAGCTTATGTTATTTTTTGTTAGTAATTAGCTCTTTGATTTCCTGGTCTTTTTTATTAAAAAATATGAACAAAAAATAAAGCCGCAGTAATTAGGTTACATGTATACAGGTTTTTACGTGTTGCACGGAAGGTTTATAATGTAATACGTAAAAACATGCCACAATCAGATGTAAGTCATTTGTTAATTTTTAAATTTGAATAGTTATTATAAAAAAGATAGATAAAGTGAATTTCAATCTATAAAAATTCGCATATTTAATCCCTTGAATGTAATTATATTAATACTGAGAGGTCGGTAGTTAACAAATTGTTGCTTGCGCTGTTTTTGAGTGTTAAATTCTACAAATAAACGAAAAATCAAAATAATTAGTGTGTATTTGAATTAGGAGTTATGGCGCATGAAGGATGCTGTCGCGCTAGAAGTAAAAGATTTACATAAGCACTTTGGACAAAATGAAGTGCTGAAAGGTATCTCTTTAGAAGCCAATAAAGGTGATGTAATTTCGATTATTGGATCATCTGGTTCAGGTAAGAGTACCTTCCTACGTTGTATCAATTTACTCGAAACGCCGACTCAAGGCGAAATTTGGGTGAACGGTGAGCTTATCGAAATGAAGAATAATCGTTTAGGTGAATCTGTTCCTATCAATGAAAAGCAAGTTCAGCGAATTCGCTCTCGTCTTGCGATGGTATTTCAAGGCTTTAATTTATGGTCTCATATGACGGTACTGCAAAATGTAATTGAAGCGCCTGTACATGTATTAGGAGTGCCAAAAACAGAAGCGATTGAAAAAGCAGAACAAATATTAAAGCAAGTTGGATTATACGAGCGTAGGGACTATTACCCTGGGCATTTATCTGGCGGTCAGCAGCAACGTGCTGCTATTGCACGTGCATTAGCTGTTGATCCTGAAGTTATGCTGTTTGATGAACCAACGTCAGCACTTGATCCAGAGTTAGTGGGTGAAGTTCTTGGTGTAATGCGAGATCTTGCCGAAGAAGGGCGTACTATGTTGGTGGTTACCCACGAAATGGCTTTCGCGCGCGATGTATCGAATCATGTGATGTTTTTACATCAAGGTTTAGTAGAAGAACAAGGTGATCCTGCAAAGCTTTTTACTAATCCAGAATCTGCACGACTACAACAGTTTATCTCATCTATTTATTAGAAGTAGAGGGATCTCTTAGTAATAAGTGAAACACAACAATATAGTATAAATATAAAAATCGTTAGTTACAGGAGCAAGGAAATGAAAAAGTGGTTACTAGCAGCAGTTGTTGCATCTACAGCCGTCACTGGCGCAGCTCAAGCAAAAGAATGGAAGCAAATACGATTTGGTATTGAAGGCGCTTATCCTCCTTTTAGTTGGACTGAACCTTCTGGTGAGCTAAAAGGCTTTGATGTTGATATTGCGAACGCACTGTGTAAAGAAATGGAAGCGCGTTGTAAGATCGTTGCTCAAGATTGGGATGGTATTATCCCATCACTATTGGCTCGTAAATACGATGCGATTATTGCAGCAATGTCGATTACTGAAGAGCGTAAAAAGAAAATTGATTTCACAGAAAAATACGCACTGATCCCGAATAAATTTGTTGCTAAAAAAGGCACAGATTTAGTCATGACAAAAGCAGGCCTTAAAGGCGTGACTGTTGGTGTTCAACGTGCAACTACGCACGATAAATACCTAACAGATAACTTTGGTAAAGGTGTTGATCTTAAACGTTACGGTTCATTTGATGAAGCATACCTAGATCTTAAAGCCGGTCGTATTGATACTGTTTTAGGTGATGCATCTGCATTAGAAGAAGGTCTTTTGAATAAACCTGGCGGTAAAGAGTATGAGTTTGTTGGGCCATCATTAACCGATCCAAAATGGTTTGGTGACGGTTTTGGTATTGCGACTCGTAAGCAAGATAAAGACTTAACTAAACAACTAAATGCAGCGATTCAATCACTGCGTGAAAAAGGCATTTATCAAGAAATTGCTGCTAAATACTTCAACTATGATGTTTATGGTGAGTAAGCGGTAGCAAGTATAAAAAGGGAAGAGGCATGTCTAGTGTCTCTTCCATTATTTCTAATAGTTATATCCACTCCAATAAATAGCGACTGATTTTTATTGGAGTAGGTATTAAAGCGAAAGCTTGGAAGTAGTATGTTAGATTTACAAGGATATGAATCCTCCATCTTAGACGGAGCGATAGTGACGCTACAAGTTGCATTATTGTCTCTTATTTTAGCTGTGTTTTTAGGTTTACTTGGCGCACTGGCTAAAATGGCGCCTTATCGTTGGGCGAGAGGAATAGCAACTATTTATACAACTGTTGTTCGTGGTATCCCCGATCTTGTGTTAATGATGTTGTTATTTTTTGGCGGTCAGATGCTGCTTAATAACGGATTGTACGCAACGAATGAATGGATTAATGAGTGGATGACTAATTCTAATCCAGATCATGAATGGTTTTCTTACCTTCCAGACTATATTGAAATTAGCCCGTTTATCGCAGGTGTTTTAACCATTGGGTTTATCTTTGGTGCTTACATGGCTGAAACTTTCCGTGGTGCAATCATGGCTGTTGATCGTGGTGAAATGGAAGCGGCAAAAGCGTATGGTATGAGTGGGCCAATGGCCTTCCGTCGTATTTTGTTTCCACAGATGATCAGACATGCACTCCCAGGATTTGGTAATAATTGGTTAGTTTTGCTTAAAACCACGGCTTTAGTGTCTATTATTGGTTTGGAAGATATGGTGCGAGTCAGCTCTATGGCTGCAGGGACAACCAAAATGCCATTTACTTTTTATATGACAGTTGCTTGTATTTTCTTATTATTTACTGCGGTTTCAACTGGTGCTTTAAAACTGGTTGAACGTAAATTCAGCATTCATATGAGGTAAGCATGGATTTTTCAATTATTATTGAGAGCCTACCGATTTATTTAGATGGGCTTTGGACAACAGTTTGGTTAGTTGCGTTATCTCTTGTTATTGGCCTGTGTATAGCCGTACCTTCTGCGATAGCAAGAAATAGCAATAATCCATTAATTTGGGTTCCTGCTTGGGCTTATATTTACTTCTTCCGTGGTACACCGTTATTGATCCAACTGTATCTTATTTATTACGGGATGGATCAATTTTATCCAGTGAAAGACACGGTATGGGAGCATGCTTCTTTTTGTGCTTTAGTTGCTTTTGCATTAAATACAGGCGCTTATACTTCTGAAATCGTTCGAGGCTCTATTAATGGCTTGCCACAAGGTGAAATTGAAGCCGCGAAAGCATATGGCATGAATCAATTTCAAACCTATAAGCGTATTATTTTGCCAAGTGCATTACGCAGGGCGTTACCCGCTTACAGTAATGAGGTGATCTTCATGTTACATGGTTCTGCGATAGCCGGCATTGTAACCTTAATGGATTTGACTGGCGCTGCACGATTAGTGAACTCACGTTACTACGCACCTTTTGAGTCATATATTGCCGCGGGTATGTTTTATATGTGTCTAACCTTTATCATTATTTTTGTATTTAAACAGTTAGAAACACGAATGCTTAGATTTATGAGGCCATTAAGTTAATTGTATTTTTAAGCTATAATAAAAAAGAGTACAGAACTGTGCTCTTTTTGTTTGGATGTAGTATAGCCAGATTATACTCTTTGAGGAGGTCGTTATGGGCTTATCATCTTTATTGGTAAGGCTAGTAAAATTCACACTGATTTGTGCATTATTTTTGAGTGTTTTTGATTTCATTGAATATGGTGAAATCCTTTGGCACCAACGCTGGTTATAGTAGTAGTGATAAGAAAAGAGCACTTTTTATGTGCTCTTTTTTGATTCTATAATCACAGATTAACATTACTGTTATACAGCGACATCTAAGTATAGATTTACACCTGTTAGCTCGCTGATCTCTTCTAAATAGTTTTTTAAATGAGGAGGAAAATCCAGTCCTTTTACAACGGTTAAGTTGCGCAGGAATGGGAAAAAGTTGATGTCATCCCAAGTGATCTTGTTGCCTTTTTCTGACGGTAAAGTAATGAAATCAACATCAACTAATAAAGGTCTTAGCGCAGCAATATACTCATCGCTTTGAGCAAGGGCCTCTTTAAAGCTCATCTCAATAAATGCTTCTTTTTTCTCTGTAAACCAAGTAACGGCTTCAGGTCGTTCAAATTCTGGTAAATCAAATTGAGTCCAACGAGGGAAGGTCAATTTATTAAATAAAGGGCGAGCACTAATTAACCATTCTGAAATATCATCAGCACAAGTACCTTGTTCAATGACAGGATAATGGTCATTTTTATCTAGATACTTGGCAATATCAAGACTTTCAGCCATGTAGCTGCCATCGTCTTTCTCTAGAATAGGTACCATATTTGCACCTACCATTGCGATCCGTGTATCGACATCATCATTTTGAAGATAAGTAAATTCAACAGGAAGGTTTTTTATTCCTGCGACCATTTTTGCTTTCATGCAAAACGGACAGTGATCAAAGATGAATAATTTCATTGCATTTCCTCAATAATACGAGCCTAAATAAAGGTCAGTGTTGACTTATTTTGGCTCGTAACAACAACGTAATAAAAAAGCTCTCCCTTAAATAAGGTGAGAGCTTAATATTATTTAAAGGTAGACCAAATCGGAGCGTGATCAGATGGCTTTTCAATACCGCGTAGTTCGTAATCAATGCCAGCTTCAGTACACTTAGCTGCGAGTGCTGGCGTTGCCATAACAACATCAATACGAAGGCCTCGATTATCAACAAAGCCTTTTGAGCGATAATCAAACCAAGAGAATTGATCGGTCACTTCTGGGTGAAGGTTACGGAAAGTATCTTCAAATCCCCAATTTTTTAAGGTTTGTAGCCATTCACGCTCTTCTGGTTGGAAAGAACATTTGCCTGTTCTTAACCAGCGTTTTGCGTTCGGCTCACCAATACCTATATCTGCATCAATAGGGCTGATATTAATGTCACCCATTATAATTAGTTCTTCATCGCTATTGTGGTGAGTGTTCAGGTGAGTCATTAAATCTTTATAGAATTGGCGTTTATAAGGGAATTTAGTTTCGTGCTTGATGCTATCGCCTTGTGGAAAATAGCCATTCATCACCGTGAACTTTGAGCCATCTTCACGTTGATGCGTTGTCATTATCATGCGCTTTTGGTGTTCTTCAGTATCGGTATCGAAACCATATTGAACAGAGATTGGTTCTTGCTTACATAGCATAGCAACACCGTAATGTGCCTTTTGGCCATGGAAGTAGACTTTATAGCCCATCACCTCAACGGCTTCGACAGGGAACATCTCGTTATGTACTTTGATTTCTTGCAGGCCAATCACATCAGGGTTGTGTTTATCAATGATTGCTTGCAGTTGATGAAGACGAGCACGAAGGCCATTTATATTAAAGCTGATTACTTTCATTGTGGTTAAAATCCTTGTTTTTATTTTGAATCCTAATCTAAGAAAGGATCTTTTTAATACAATGATATTACCATTAATTTAAGAGAAAGGTTAATTCATTAACTTCGCATTAGGCTGGCAAGTTTCACAGCGCCATGTGCATTTCTGTTGCCCAAATCCGGCTTTTATCCATGCCATGGTTACGCTGGTAGAAGGGTTACAAAACGCTTCTTTATTGCATAGGCTGCATGTTTTCCATTGTGAAGGCTGTTCTTGTTTTTTTTGTACTTCTGCAATGTGCATTTAACAATCTCTGAGTTTGAATAGTTATTTTAACTGTATATTTATACAGTTATTTTGGCAAGTGTTAACATTAAGAATAAGATATTTTTAATTTGTTAGCAGGCACAAAAAAAGCCAACTCATTACTGAATTGGCTTTTTGATCTCTGACGAGATAAATAATGGTGGAGGGGGACGGATTCGAACCATCGAAGCTTACGCGGCAGATTTACAGTCTGCTCCCTTTGGCCACTCGGGAACCCCTCCAACGGGGATTTTTATACTTAATCAACTCGTTTCCCAACAGAGCAATCAAGTTATCTTATCCGTTAATAACGAGTAAAAAAATAATGGTGGAGGGGGACGGATTCGAACCATCGAAGCTTACGCGGCAGATTTA
>NZ_CAMLHO010000021.1 GCF_946479765.1 uncultured Aliivibrio sp. | reverse complement strand
TGGCTGTTTGATCATAAGCCTTTAAACCCGTCGCAATCATGCGTTTAGTTCCGTGACCAACTTCTTCACCGTTTTCAGTGAATTTAAAGTTTAACTTAACAAGACCACGTTTACCTTCAATGTCCATTGTCGCACCAGTAAATTCAACTTTTGGTGCTGTAAGATCTAAGCGAGTGAATTCTAACTCCATGCTTTGATAAATCACTAAAGGACGCTGGCAGTTAATCATCAACTGTTTTTCTTCCATTAATGGAACCATAATATGAGGGAAGTTCATTCCTGAAAATTGAACATACTGCTTAACAACATTTTCAATAAATGCAGGTTCTAAATTCTTTTCACCGCTACGGTTAACATGAAGATATTGTTTCTGGTTGTCATCAGATAAAGAATACTCACCTTCGGCTGTATGGTTAATGTGCAAAGCGGTGTCGCCTGCAACCATACCAGCAAAATCAAAATGCATTTTGTTACTAATGCCCGTTTTAGAAAGTAAAACAGCAAACAACAAGTCACCAGGAACACAAAAACGTTTAGAGTCTACGTCGTGTATCGGGTTGAAATCACTAGCTACTTTTTTAGCAAAATCACTTGCTTGTTGACGGGTGAATTCGAATGAATTATCTGTTTGTGAAAAATATTGATTTAACTGCATATATATTTGGTAAAACCTAGATAATGAAATAACTGCGGTAGTATAACCAATCTCTCACCATTTAATGGTCTATCCAGTCATAATAAAAGTAAAAACAATCATTTAAATGTGTCAAATTGTAGATAAATTGACAATTAGTTCACGATTTACTCATTATAATCTTATTAATTACATGTAAATGCAGTGATTGCTTAAATTAAGGTCACAAAATGAAATCGTTAGTGAAAGTAGGGATAATAAGTTCATCCATCATAATGAATTATTCAGCATGTGCAGCAGAAAAACAATCGGGAGATATGGCTGCTAATATTGGTTCGGTGGGCATTCCAGTGATTGCGGGTTCAATTGCTTTATATAAAGAAGATTATGATGGTTTTTGGATGTTTGCTAAAGGCGCCACTTATACTTTAGCTGCAACGCAAGCGTTGAAATATACCGTGAGAGAAGAACGACCAAATGGAGAGGATGATCTTAGCTTTCCATCTGGGCATTCATCTTCAGCTTTTCAGGGTGCGTCGTATTTACAATTTCGTTATGGTTGGGAGTATGGCTTACCCGCTTATATAGGCGCGGGTTTGGTTGGATATTCAAGAGTAGAGAATGAGCATCACTATTGGAGAGATGTTATTGCAGGTGCGGTATTAGCGACAACAATTCAATATTTAGTGACAGATAAGTACATAGATTCGAATCAAATGATGATTGTGCCAGTAATTAACCAAGATCACGTCGGAATTGCAGCATCTTTCTCATTTTGATTGGCAAAGTCACTACAAGCGAGTAAAATCAGCTCCCTTTTATCGAAGCTAGGTGTACAACAATGTTTATCGGATTTGACTATGGAACTGCCAATTGCTCAGTGGCTACCATCCAAAATAATCAAGCAAAGCTATTAAAGCTAGAAGGAGACAGCACGTTTATTCCTTCTGCGTTATGTGCGCCTACACGAGAAGCTGTTTCAGAGTATTTATTCCGTATTTGGGGTGTTCAACCAAGTTCAGACATTAATGAGCGCCTACTTCATACCGCTATTTCATTCAACCGTGAAGAAGATATTGATGTAGATGCAGAGTCGATGACCTTCGGGCAAGCAGCATTAAATACGTATATTGAAGATCCAGAAGATGTCTATTACGTAAAATCTCCAAAGTCTTTTTTAGGGGTTTCTGGTTTACGTGATGTGCAAGTGAGCTTGTTTGAAGATCTTGTTACGGCAATGATGAAAAACATCAAGAACAAGGCAGAACAAGAGCTGCAACAAGAGCTCACTTCAACAGTGATTGGCCGCCCAGTCAACTTCCAAGGCGCAGAAAGTGATGAAGCAAATAGCCAAGCTATCTCAATCCTTTCTCGTGCAGCAATGCGTGTTGGTTTTAAGAATATTGAATTTCAGTTTGAGCCAGTCGCTGCTGGTTTGGATTATGAGCAAACGCTAAACGAAGATAAAACCGTTCTTATTGTCGATATCGGTGGTGGTACAACAGACTGTTCAATGATTCAAATGGGTCCTTCATGGCGTGATTATCATGATCGCACTAAAGGGATCTTATCTCACAGTGGTTCACGTATTGGTGGTAACGACTTAGATATTCATTTAGCTCATCGTCAATTAATGCCATTATTAGGTTCTCAAAGTCGTACACACAAAGGACTTGAGTTACCAATGACACAGTTCTGGAACCCAATAGCAGTCAATAATATTGTAGCCCAGTTGGAGTTTTTTGGTTTTGCTAATCGTAAACATCTTTTACAAATGATGAACGACACTCAAGAGCCTGAAAAGCTAGCTCGTTTAATTAAGTTATACGATGAGAAACTAAGTTATAAATTACTGCGTGATGCTGAACAAACAAAAATTGCACTGTCAGAGCATTTAGAGCATGCGGTAGACTTAAGCTATTTAGATGAAGGATTATCGCTATCAATCAGTCAGTCAGATTTGATAGAAGCGATAGCTAAACCACAAGAAAACATTAACAAGCTAGTAAAAGAAGCAATTCAGCAAGCAGGTAAAACGCCAGATATTATTTATGTTACTGGTGGTTCAGCTCGTTCACCAATTTTACAAGCAGCATTGCAACGACAATTACCAAATATTGAAATTGTAGGTGGTAATTACTTTGGTTCCGTAACTGCAGGCTTAGCTCATTGGGCTAATTATTGCTTTGGTCAATAATCAGTATTTTTAGTTAATAGTTACTTTTCGAGCTGCATTGTCGCAGCTCGAATTGCATTAGGAAGAAACAATGAAAACAGCACCAACCACGATGACGTTTTTTGAGCGTTTTGAAGCCGATATTTTATCTGGTAAAAAAGTAATCACTATTCGTGATGAATCAGAAAGCGATTATGTAGTAGGGACCGAAGTTGAAGTTAGTACTTATGAAGACAATCGTCGCTTTTGTCGCTTAGCGATTAATTCTGTTGATCCCATTATGTTTGATGAACTGAACTCATATCATGCAGAGCAAGAGAATATGACGCTTGAAGAATTAAAAAACATCATCGAAGAGATTTATCCGAATAAAGGTCAACTGTACGTTATTTCATACCAATTGGTGTAAATTACGTAATATAAATACCACTAATCGCATCAATAATACCGAATGTAAAAATATTATTGCTGCGATGTCTTTCTTTCAAGGAAAATAATGGAACTATTATCTATCGACTTTCTAGGGCAGCCGTTACGCTTAGAAGGTTCAATGGCAGGGTGGCAACAAGTCTTTTGGAGTAACACATTAGTTGCTCAGCAAGCTGCATCAGCCGACCATCAAGATCATTATGTGCATGAGTTTCAGTTAAACCAAGGCGAAGAAACAATAGCTTGTCGATTAGAAGCAAAAGTCACATGGCAACCATTTTTCATTGAATACCGAGCAACCGTGGATGGTCAATTGATCGCGGAAGGCACTCGAAACACTAAAGATATTGAGCAACAAGTTCCGCATACGCCAATCAAAGCCGAGCGTAAATTCAGTTTAATCGGTATTGTTTCGCTGGGAATGAAAGCATTAAAAAGTGCGAAGCTGATAAAAGTGGTCTTAGCCTCTGCCAGTATTGCCGCCTATTCATGGTTATTTTCTATCGAATTTGCTCTATCGCTTATTGCTTGTCTGGTTTTTCATGAATATGGTCATATCCGCGCAATGAAGTATTTTGGTATGAAAACCAAAGGCATTTATTTAATTCCATTTTTGGGTGGATTAGCACTCAGTGATGAAAAGATAAATACGCGTTGGCAAGACGTGGTGATTTCTATCATGGGTCCGTTTTTTGGCTTGATATTATCGCTAGTGTTGATTGTTGTTTATTGGATAACAGGAGAGATGTTCTTTGCGGGTCTTTCTGTATTTAACGCCTTTTTAAACTTGTTTAATTTATTGCCAATATTGCCTCTAGATGGCGGGCATGTTCTTAAAAGTATTAGCTTCTCAATGAACAGTAAATTTGGTATTACCTTATGTGCATTAGCTGCGATAGGTGGCGTTATATTGAGTTACCAATTAGGACTCGCACTTTTTGGTTTTTTACTTATCATGGGTAGTTTAGAAATTGTCTTTGAATGGCGGTCTCGTCATCACAGCCACTTATTACCATTAGATAAATATGGACAAATCGTTTCAACGACATGGTATGTAGGTTTAGTTAGCTCACTTATCGGTATTATCTGGTATTTCGCTAGCAGTGGTGATGCGTTACTACAATTACCTATGCAGATTTTAGGAACTTAACCTTCCTGTTGAAAGCGAAATCAGACAGAATTGAGTAAGAAGAAAACTTATAAAAGGACGAAAGGATGTTTAAGAAATTAAAGGCGTCATTAGGTATAGGTGCCGCAAAGGTAGATACTATTTTAGAAAACCCAGAATTATTTCAGGGTGATACGTTAATTGGTACTGTTCATATCCAAGGTGGTGATATCGAACAACAAATTGATGCTATTCATTTAAAGCTTAATACTGAAATTAAAGTAGAAAATGATAACGGAACAAGTTATCAAACCTTAACGTTGTTTCATACTCAGGCTGTGACTCCATTTATGATCCAAGCTGGAGAGAAGCAAGAAATGCAATTTACCATAAAATTGCCTGATGAAACTCCAATTACAGCGCTTAATGTTCGCAATAACCATTGTGATGTTTGGGTTGAAACGGTACTGGATATTGATTTTGCTGTTGACCCAACCGATCGTGATTTATTAGTCGTTAAACCGATGCCAGTTGCTGCTGCGATTATTAATCAAATAGAACAAGCAGGGTTTGGCATGGTTAAAGCGGATGTTGAGAAAGGTTACCTAAACGGTGGACACTTCAAATCGCATTCAGGTGGATACCAAGAGATCGAATTCAGAAGTAATGGCTTCATGAATAAAAAAGAGATTGAGTTATCATTTATACTTGATGGCCAAGTCCTTCATTGCTTGGCTGAAGTGGATCGCTCGATGGGCTTTAGTCGTGGTGATCAATACGTTTCTTTTTCATTAAATCTCAATGCATCAAGTAGTGAGATTCATCATGCTGTGCAAAAGATATTACGCGTGTAATTAATGATGAGTGTAGTTAACCGCGAATATAGTTAATTAGATTTACCTTTGAACGATAAAAAGAATCGACATCATTTTTGTGATCTCGATTCTTTTTTGCATTAGGTGATTAAGAGTCGTACAATGACCAACTTGTAAGTGTTCCCGACCTTTGTGTGGTTGATTGATCCTTACATCATATATAGACAATCTATTATTTAGACTCATTAATTTTTAGCATGTGTCGCTTCGTGTGCGACACCACTGTAAAGGATAAAACATGCCTGTAATTACTCTTCCAGACGGTTCTCAACGTCAATTCGATAATGCTGTTTCTACTATGGATGTTGCTGCTGACATCGGCCCAGGTCTTGCGAAAGCTTGTATTGCTGGTCGTGTTGATGGCGTTCGTGTTGATGCATGTGATTTAATTGAAAATGACGCACAACTTGAAATCATCACAGCAAAAGATGAAGACGGTTTAGAAATCATTCGTCACTCTTGTGCGCACCTTTTAGGTCACGCAGTTAAGCAGCTTTTCCCAGAAGCTAAAATGGCGATTGGTCCAACTATTGATAACGGTTTTTACTACGATATCGATATGGAGCACTCTTTAACGCAAGACGATCTTGATAAGATTGAAAAGCGAATGAAAGATCTTGCTAAAACCAAGTATCAAGTAATCAAGAAGAACGTAAGCTGGCAAGAAGCTCGCGATGCATTCGATGCTCGTGGCGAAACTTACAAAATTGCAATCCTTGACGAGAACGTTTCTAAAGACGACCGTCCAGGTTTATATCATCATGAAGAATACATCGACATGTGTCGTGGTCCTCACGTTCCTAACATGAGCTTCTGCCAGAACTTTAAAATTTTGAGCGTAGCGGGTGCATATTGGCGTGGCAACAGCGACAACAAAATGCTGCAACGTATCTACGGCACTGCATTCCAAGATAAGAAACTGCTTAAAGCACACCTTATCCGCCTAGAAGAAGCAGCAAAGCGTGATCACCGTAAAATTGGTAAGCATCTTGATTTGTTCCATATGCAGCAAGAAGCTCCGGGTATGGTTTTCTGGCACCACAACGGTTGGACTATTTTCCGTGAGCTAGAAGTTTTTGTTCGTGAAAAACTAACTGAATACGATTACCAAGAAGTAAAAGGCCCATTAATGATGGACCGTGTACTTTGGGAGCGTTCAGGTCACTGGGACAAATACGCAGAAGCTATGTTCACTACAAGCTCTGAGAACCGTGAATACGCGATTAAGCCAATGAACTGCCCAGGTCACGTTCAAATCTTTAACCAAGGTCTGAAGTCATACCGTGATTTACCACTGCGTATGGCTGAGTTCGGTGCGTGTCATCGTAACGAACCATCAGGCGCACTACACGGCATAATGCGAGTTCGTGGCTTTACTCAAGATGATGCTCATATCTTCTGTACTGAAGCTCAAGTACAAGATGAAGTGAAATCATGTATTGAGATGGTTTACGATACATACACGACATTTGGTTTTGAAAACATTGTTGTTAAATTGTCTACACGTCCTGAACAACGTGTTGGTTCTGACGAAATGTGGGACAAAGCAGAAGCAGATTTAATCCTTGCTCTAGAGTCGATGGAAATCGCTTATGAGATTCAAGAGGGTGAAGGTGCGTTCTACGGACCGAAAATTGAATTTACTTTGCATGATTGTCTGGACCGTGCGTGGCAATGTGGTACAGTGCAGCTAGATTTTGCATTACCAGAGCGTTTAGGGGCAACTTACGTAGGTGAAGATAACGAACGTCACACACCAGTGATGATTCACCGCGCGATTTTAGGTTCGCTTGAGCGTTTCATCGGTATCCTAATTGAAGACTACGCAGGCTTTTTCCCTACATGGTTGGCGCCAGAACAAGCGATTGTGATGGGCATTACAGACAAACAAGCCGATTATGTACAAGAAATTGCAAAAAAACTGCAAAAAAATGGATTTAGAGTCAAAGCGGACTTGAGAAATGAGAAGATTGGCTTTAAAATCAGGGAACATACTTTGAAACGTGTTCCGTACATGCTTGTTTGTGGTGACCAGGAAATGGAAGCTGGCGAAATAGCAGTACGTACTCGTAAAGGTAAAGATTTGGGTAAATTTAAAATTGATGATTTTGTTGCATTCCTGCAACAAGAAGTTAGTACCCGAACGCTCAATACTGTGGAGGAATAAGGTATTAAAGGCGGAAAAAGAGCCCAACAGCCGGCAAAACAAAATGCTCATCGTCTAAACGGTGAAATTATTGGCGTTAAAGAAGTGCGCCTTACAGGTCTAGATGGCGAGTCAGTTGGTGTCGTTTCACTAAATGAAGCGTTAGACGTTGCACTTGAAGCAGGTGTCGATCTAGTTGAAATCAGCCCGAATGCCGAGCCACCAGTCTGTCGTGTGATGGACTATGGCAAATTCCTCTTCGAGAAGGCCAAGGCTGCTAAAGAACAGAAGAAAAAACAGAAACAGGTCCAAACTAAAGAAATCAAATTTAGACCTGGGACAGATATTGGAGACTATCAGGTAAAACTACGCAACCTGACTGGTTTCCTTGAAGAAGGCAACAAAGTGAAGGTAACAATTCGCTTCCGTGGCCGAGAAATGGCTCACCAAAACATCGGTGTTGACGTTCTTAATCGTTTGAAAGCGGATACTGAAGAATTTGCAGTAGTCGAATCATTTCCAACGAGAATTGAAGGTCGCCAGATGATTATGGTGTTAGCCCCTAAGAAGAAGTAATTTAGCGCATTCAAGTAGTAAAGTGGGGTAGCTGCTCGCAGTTATCCTGTTTTATTCGCCTAATTACTATATGTTTAATCACGCAACAATGCGGAGTTATATTCATCATGCCTAAGATGAAATCAAACAAAGGTGCTTCTAAGCGTTTTAAGAAAACTGCTGGTGGTATCAAATTTAAGCACGCTACGAAACGTCACATCCTGACTAAACGTACGACTAAAAACAAGCGTCAGCTTCGTCCTAACTCTCTACTTGCAAAGTGTGAAGTAGCAGCAGTTTTACGTATGCTTCCATACGCATAATTTTTAGTTAATTTATTATATTTAGTTTAGGAGAGACACAATGCCTCGCGTAAAACGTGGTGTACAAGCTCGTGCACGTCATAAGAAAGTACTGAAACAAGCTAAAGGTTATTACGGAGCACGTTCACGTGTTTATCGTGTAGCTTTCCAGGCAGTTACTAAAGCAGGACAATATGCTTACCGTGACCGTCGTAACAAAAAGCGTGTTTTCCGTCAACTTTGGATCGCTCGTATCAATGCTGCTGCTCGTCAGAACGGCCTATCTTACAGCCGTTTCATTAACGGCCTTAAGAAAGCATCTATTGAAATCGATCGTAAGATCCTAGCTGATATCGCTGTATTCGACAAAGTAGCATTTGCTGCTCTTGTTGCTAAAGCGAACGCTGCTCTTTAATTAGAACAGTTTCAAGGCTTTAAGACTAAACAAGGAGAGCTCTAGCTCTCCTTTTTTTATGCCTGTAATTTATGATTATTTAAATGATTTATTTCGTCGTGTACAGATACTGATTTAAATTGGTATTGCTTATCAAGACAACATCATTAAGCGGCATAGACGACAGGAAACTTATACATAGGATGCGCCTGTATCATCGTTTTGTGACCATACACATCTTTAATTATCTCTATTGTAATTGCCTCCCAAGGTGTCCCATCCACTTGCAGTTTTCCATCTTTTAATACAATCACTCTATCTGAATATTGAGCGGCTAAATTCAAATCATGTAATTCCACCACTGCGGCTAAGAAAGCCTGATCTTGTGCAAAACGACCAGCACCATTTGCACTAACACCGCGCGTATATTTTAATGCATCTTGAATGTCAGTTGGCATTGTTTGTTCGATATCAGCAGCCGTTACTTTAGAAATCGAGATCGATACATCCTTAATATTTTGATCTGTTCGAGTCGCCGAAACAACGACTTCATCAAATATGGTTCTGTTTGCATTAGAGAAGGTTTCTGCGTAAATATTGGGTGAAAGAGCCGTTAAGATAGAATCGGCCAAAAGTATTTTTTGTTCTAACGCCCGAAAATTTGAGGTAAATAAAAGAGATAATGAGTCAGTGAGAGGGGAGTTAGCTCTGTGTGAGGAGGCAATTGGTTAATAAAAGCACTTTATTTCTATTAGATTGATTATTTTATCCAATTCAGTTTGGATTTAGCGCTGTGATTTATTACTATGTGCTGATATGTATTTTACTCGCAACGGATACCACCAATAAGTGGATGAGGAAACGATGCAACATCTAGACGAGATCATTGCCAATGCAACGGCAGAAATTGAACAAGCAGGCTCTTTAGTCGCTCTGGACGAAGTCCGTGTTCAATACTTAGGTAAAAAAGGGCATTTGACACTTCAGCTTCAAGGTCTAGGTAAACTAGATCCGACAGAGCGTCGTGAAGCAGGTCAACTGATCAATAAAGCAAAGCAAGCGGTTCAAACGTTATTAGTTGAACGTAAAGACTCTCTTCAAACTGCAGAGCTTGAAGCGAAACTTGCTGCTGAAACTATCGATGTAAGCCTTCCAGGCCGTCGTATCGAGAACGGTGGTTTACACCCAGTTACTCGTACCGTTGAGCGTATTGAGCAATTCTTTGGTGAATTAGGTTTCAGCACAGAATCTGGCCCTGAAATCGAAGATGCATTCCATAACTTCGATGCACTAAATATTGCAGACGATCACCCAGCACGTACTGACCATGATACGTTCTTCTTTAACCCTGATTTAATGCTACGTACGCACACGTCAGGTGTTCAGATCCGTACAATGGAAAATGGCAAACCACCATTCCGTTTCATCGCTCCGGGCCGTGTTTACCGTAACGATTACGATCAAACTCACACACCAATGTTCCACCAAGTGGAAGGTATGTTAGTTGATGAGAACGTAAACTTTGCACAACTTAAAGGTATTCTTCACGATTTCCTTTGTAATTTCTTTGAAGAAGAAGTTGAAGTGCGTTTCCGTCCTTCATTCTTCCCATTCACAGAACCTTCTGCTGAAGTTGATGTGAAGCGTAAAGATGGCAAATGGCTAGAAGTATTAGGTTGTGGCATGGTTCACCCTAACGTACTTCGCTCTGTTGGCATCGACCCTGAAAAATACTCAGGCTTTGCGTTTGGTATGGGTGTTGAGCGTCTAACTATGCTTCGTTACGGCGTAAATGACCTTCGTGCGTTCTTCGAGAACGACCTTCGTTTCCTTAAACAATTCAAGTAATTCGGGGCTAGAAATTTATGAAATTCAGTGAATCTTGGCTACGCGAGTGGGTTAAACCTGCTATTAACAGCGAAGAGCTAGCTCACCAAATCACAATGGCTGGTTTGGAAGTTGATGAAGTTGCACCTGTTGCTGGTGAGTTTACCGGCGTTAAAGTAGGTAAAGTGGTTGAGTGTGGTCAACACCCAGACGCAGACAAACTTCGTGTAACTAAAATTGATATCGGCGAAGAAGAGCTTTTAGACATCGTTTGTGGTGCATCTAACTGTCGTCTTGGTCTAACGGTTGCAGTTGCAACGGTTGGTGCTGTACTTCCTGGTGACTTTAAAATTAAGAAAGCAAAACTACGTGGTGTTCCATCACACGGTATGCTTTGTTCTTTCTCTGAGCTAGGTATTGATGTTGAATCTGACGGTATTTTAGAATTACCAGAAGGCTCTACATTAGGTATGGACGTGCGTGAGCTTCTTGAGCTTAACGATGTTGCTATCGATGTTGACCTAACAGCAAACCGCGCTGACTGTTTCAGCATTCGTGGTTTAGCTCGTGAAGTCGGTGTTCTTAACCGTGCAGACGTAGTTGAACCAACGATTGAAGCAGTAGCGACAAGCATCGAAGATACCGTTTCTATTGACGTTAAAGCAACTGAAGCGTGTCCACGTTACCTTGGTCGTGTTATCAAGAACGTAAACGCAAAAGCGGAAACGCCAATTTGGATGCAAGAGAAACTGCGTCGTTGTGGTATTCGTTCAATTGATGCGATTGTAGATATCACAAACTACGTAATGCTTGAGCAAGGCCAACCAATGCACGCGTTTGATCTATCTAAGATCGACGGCGGCATTGTGGTTCGTATGGCTGAACAAGATGAGAAATTAACTCTTCTTGATGGCAACGAAGCAAAACTAAACAGCAATACACTTGTGATTGCTGACCAAAACAAAGTACTTGCAATTGCAGGTATCTTTGGTGGTAAAGAATCAGGTGTAACGTCTGAAACAACAGATATTATGCTTGAGTGTGCGTTCTTCGCACCAGATCACATCCGTGGTCGTGCTCGTGCATACGGTCTACACACGGATTCATCTCTACGTTTTGAACGTGGTGTTGACTCTACATTACAAGCAACAGCGATGGAGCGTGCAACACAGCTTCTTGTTGAACTTTGTGGTGGTGAAGTTGCGCCTATTTCTGCGGCTGAATCTGAAGCAGATCTTCCAAAAGAAAGCACCGTTGAATTACGTCGCAGTAAACTAGACGGTCTATTAGGTCATCACATCCCATCAACAGATGTGGTTGAGATCCTCACTCGTCTAGGTTGTGCAGTTGAAAGCACTGACACAGGTTGGACAGCAACATCTCCATCATGGCGTTTTGATATTGCAATCGAGCAAGACCTAATTGAAGAAGTAGGTCGTATCTACGGTTACAATAACATTCCAAACCAAGCACCTGTTGCTGCACTAAACATGAACGATCACAAAGAAGCAAACCAACCGCTTAAGCGTGTTCGTGATCTTCTTGTTGACCGCGGTTACCACGAAGCAATTACCTACAGCTTCGTAGAGCCTGAGCAACAAAAATTGATCGTGCCTGAGATTGAGCCGTTAATTCTGCCATTCCCAATTTCAGCAGACATGTCAGCGATGCGTCTAAGCCTATGGACTGGTTTGATCAACACAGTTGTTCATAACCAAAAACGTCAACAACCACGCGTTCGTTTATTCGAATCTGGTTTACGTTTTATTCCTGAAGAATCAGCAGAAAACGGTATGCGTCAAGAAATGATGCTTGCTGGTATCATCGCTGGTACTCGTGGTGAAGAACACTGGGATATCGCAACAAACACAGTTGATTTCTTCGACCTTAAAGGCGATTTAGAAGCCGTTCTTGAACTAACTGCTAACGAATTAGCGTATGAGTTTAAAGCAGCACAACACCCAGCACTTCACCCAGGTCAAACAGCAGCTATCGTTGTTGGCGGAAAAGAAGTTGGTTTCATTGGTACAGTACACCCAGAGTTAGAGCGCAAGTTTGGCTTGAACGGTCGTACAATCATGTTTGAAATCGAGTGGGATGCAATCAACACTCGCGTTATCCCTGAAGCGGCAGCAGTATCTAAGTTCCCTGCAAACCGTCGTGATATCGCAATCGTTGCAGATGAAGCAATTGCTTCTGGTGACATCGTTGCTGAATGTTTAGCATCAGGTGGCGAGCTATTAACTAGCGCGAAATTGTTTGATGTTTATCGCGGTCAAGGCGTTGAAGACGGTAAGAAGAGTCTTGCAATCGCACTGACACTTCAATCTATTGAACGTACACTAGAAGAGGCTGACATTACTTCAGCTGTTGACGCGATTGTTGCGGCAATTGGTGAGAAGTTCTCAGCAACACTGCGTGACTAATTAGCTCTTTTTAGCTAAATAGAACAATAAAGATCCAGTATTGATGTAATTCAATGCTGGATTTTTTTTTACCTAAATATAGTTTTTTTATTGAGATGCCCTCAAGTATCAAAAATCATGGATGAATACTTAACCGTTAATGACCGTATCAAATGAGAAGAGTGCAATGCAATTGCAGTATATAATTCTGAAACAGAGCAAAGCATATGTATTTGAATAAGGTGAAGCCTGATACTGTCGATAGCTAAGTTCTTCACAATCAACTAGATGGCTTATTTTTAATTTTATTAATAACAATCTGGCAGCGATCACTGATTTATATACAGATGAATAACCCAAAATTTATTCATTTACTAGTGATATATTTCAAATCAATGACTTAGCATAGGTCGATATAAGATATCTTAGCGTAATTAGCTTATAAGTTTGATCGCTATCTCATAAATAGATCATGATTTTTAAGAAAAAAGTTGGCGAAAATCAGTCGGTTGGCATACACTGTCAAGAGTTGAGCGAATGTTAAGTCATTGTTCTAACTGTTCAGTTTTCAGTTACAGTAAATACTGTAACTCTGTCTAACGTAACTTGAGGGTAGTTTTTATGGCACTCACTAAAGCTGATTTGGCTGAGACCTTATTTGAAAAAGTTGGATTAAGTAAACGCGACGCCAAGGAAACGGTAGAAGTATTTTTCGAAGAGATTAAGCAAGCTCTAGAGAGTGGCGAGCAAGTAAAATTATCTGGATTTGGTAATTTTGACCTACGCGAAAAGAGTGAGCGACCTGGACGTAACCCAAAAACTGGGGAAGATATTCCGATTTCTGCACGTCGCGTGGTAACATTCAAACCGGGTCAGAAACTGAAAGCTCGTGTTGAAGATTTACCAGTAGAAAAATAATCTTGCCATCTTTGGCTAAAGATAATGAAAGCTGTATAGCAGATATCCTGTTGTACAGCTTTTTTATTATCTGCATCTTGGCGTTACTGGGCATAGTAATAGGGTTAGGATATAGTAAGAGGGTTAGCTCACACAGTTGTTCTTAAAATGTTAATTTAGCATGGCTTAAATGGTACAGTTTTTTGGTTGAATATTTTACCAAGGAAGATAAGTACCAATGGATCATATTTCATTTATTCAAAATACCTTAGATTTGTCTGCTCCTATAAACAAAAAAACGTGGCTTCTTGAGAATGGCACTCGAGTTATCCAACACAGCCGTGGGGTTGTAGAGTTTGTCCCCAAATTAGTTAATTTCCCCCAATGTGCCGCCGTATTATCCTCAGGTATTCATGGTAATGAAACATCGCCGATAGAATTGCTTGATGCGATTATTGACGATATTCAAAGCGGTGAATTGTCACTGTCACATCCATGTCTATTTATCTATGGGCATCCAGCTGCAACTCATCAAGATACTCGTTTTATTGATACCAACTTAAATCGTTTATTTAGTCATCATCAAACCCCCAATGACAGCATTTCAGAAATTGCATTAGCGAATCGTTTGATGAAAAGTGTGGATGCTTTTTTTACTAAGCACAATACAGAAGAAAAGTGGCACTTAGATTTGCATTGCGCCATTCGCTCATCTCAGCACTACACCTTTGCGATACACCCATATAATCATCACTATAAACGTTCAGAACTATTATTAGATTTTCTATCTCGCAGTCATATAGAAGCGTGTTTATTTTCAGATGCGCCCGCATCCACATTCAGTTGGTACAGTGCCGAGCATTATGGCGCACATGCTGCTACCGTCGAGTTAGGTAAAGTATCAAAAATGGGAGAAAATGACTTATCTCTACTTTCTGATTTCGACCAACAATTAAGAGCATTAATTAGCAATGCCGATTTTTTTGATATAGAAAAAGACAGTTCATCTTTGGTTGAGTATCAAGTCACCCGCAGTATTATGAAGCAGAGTGATCAGTTTGCTTTTCATTTCCCAAGTGATCTCGCTAACTTTACGTTATTTACCGAAAACGAGCTACTCGCTACCGATGGTGAGGTGGAATATGCAGCACAAACAGGAGGGGAGAGTGTCGTATTCCCAAATGCGAAAGTAGAGAAGGGTCATCGAGCATGTTTATTAGTTCAGAAAATAGAAAAAACTAAGACTCAATAGAGTGAATAGTGAGATTTAGTCATTGAGTGCTTTACCCCATTAATTGAATTGCTATGATGATGAAAACAAAATAAAAGGACATAACCATGACTGCACCAAGTTGGGATCTTTCTATCGCCTTTCAATCACTTGATGATCCAAAGCTCACCGAGACAATTGGTTCTATTGAGCAGCGAATTACTGCCTTTTCAGTCTCTGAAGTGATTCTTGATGTGACTCATCTACAACAAGCCATTCTTGAAAAAGAATCAATATCGGTACAGTTAGCAACAGTCGCTAGCTATGGTAATTGTATTGCTTCTGTAGATGCCTCAAACGCACAAGCCAAAGCCTTAGTAAACCAGATGACAAAGCTATCTTCTGATCTATCTCAAGCGTTCAGCCCCTATCTAGATGCGATTGTGAATGCACCAGAAGTCCTGTTTGAAGAGGTATTGACACTGAATGAGGATCTTGCCGCTCAGAGATTTTTATTAGAAGAAGAAAGAAAATTGGTTGCAGCACGTTTAAGCGTGAAAGAAGAGCAACTATTATCAGCCATGAGTGTCGATGGTAAGAATGCGTGGGGTCGTTTGTATGACAACATTACTGGTTCAATGAAAGTGACACTGCAACTTTCTGATGGCACTGATGAAACAATAGGATTATCACAAGCCGCCAGTATTCTTTATGGCAGTGATATGCTTCGCAGAGAGCCTGCGTGGCGTGCCATTCAATTAGCGATGAAGCAAAACCAAGAGAGCTTTTCTGCCATTTTAAATGCGCTCTCTGGTTGGCGTTTAACTGAATACCAAAAGCGAAGCTCAGCCGCCCCTGTACATTTTCTTGAGCCAAGCTTACATGGCAGTCGAATTGAACAAGCGACGCTAGATAGCATGATGTCAGTAGCGAAGAAGAATCGTTCAGTAGGGCAAAAAGCCGGACGTTTAATGGCAAAAATGTTTGGAACAGAAAAGCTAACCCCGTGGGATCAACAGGCGTCTATGCCACCGTTAGTGGGTGACGCATCGAGCTACAGTTTTGATGAAGCCATTATTATCATTAAAGAAGCATTTGCAGGTGTTTCACAAGAGATGGCTGATTTTGTTGATCTCATGGTGACGAATGGTTGGATTGATGCCGCGCCACAAGAAACCAAACGTCTTGGTGCGTATTGTACAAAGTTCGCAGATTCTCGTACGCCATTAGTCTTTATGACATGGGGCAATAGTATGTCAGATGTGCTTACGTTAACACATGAACTAGGTCACGCTTTCCATAACTGGGTAATGCGAGATATGCCATTGTGTACAACTAAGTATCCAATGACATTGGCTGAAACAGCGTCGATCTTTGCTGAAAATGTCGTACGTGATGCGCTGCTTGCTAAAGCAAAAACCAAAGAAGATAAAATCGAAATGCTGTGGGAGGAATTATCTTCGGCATTAGCATTAACCATTAATATCCCAGTGCGTTATGAGTTTGAAAAAGCATTTTATGAACAACGTGCAACTAAAGAATTAGGCCCAGAGCAGCTGTCTGATTTGATGAGTAAAACGTGGAGTGAATGGTATGGTGATGCAATGTCAGAATCAGATCCTCTGTTTTGGGCAAGCAAACTGCATTTCAGCATTCCAGAAGTAAGCTTCTATAACTATCCATACTTGTTTGGTTACTTATTCAGTATTGGTGTTTATGCACAGCGAGAAGCAAAAGGTGAACATTTCTATAGTGATTACGTAAGTTTACTGCGTGATACTGGCTCTATGCGAGCTGAAGAGGTGGTGCAAAAGCACTTACAGATGGATTTGACAGAAGAGGCTTTTTGGCAACAGAGCTTAGATAGAGTGAGCCAACAAATTGATGAGTTTGAACGATTAATTGGCTAGTTTTAAACTAGAGTCCAACGAACAATATAATCGAAAATAATAAAAATGCGCCTCACTGATAAACAGCAGAAGCGCTTTTTTTTATATCTATTAAACAGGCGTGTTTATTAGATAATTATTGTGTGTGAGCTAGATTAGTCACGGAAGTTCGTGAACTGGAAAGGTTGACCAAAGTCACCTTCACGTACAAACGCCATCGCCGCTTGAAGATCATCACGGTTCTTACCAGTAATGCGAAGTTGTTCACCTTGAATTGCCGCTTGAACTTTAATTTTTGATGCTTTGAGCTCTTTTACTAATTTTTTAGCAATCAGCGTATCAACACCTTGCTTAAAGTCGATATCTTGGTAAAAGTTCTTACCAGAGTGAACGGCATTTTTGACTTCCATTGAACGAGCATCAACACCACGTTTTGCAAGATTACCACGTAAAATATCGACTAACTGAGACAGTTGGAAGTCATCTTCCGCTTTAATCTTGATATTTTCGCCTTTTAATTCAAAGCTTGCATCAACGCCACGAAAATCGAAACGAGTAGCTAATTCACGAGTAGCATTATCTACCGCATTTTTTAGTTCAACATTATCAACTTCAGAAACGATATCAAAAGCAGGCATAGTTTTTAATCCTTAAATTAACGAGATGTTTTAATTGTATTTGATAACATGTCTAACATAGTCACGGTATCTTCCCAGCTTAGGCATGGGTCAGTAATTGACTTACCATAAGTTAGGTTAGTTAAATCAGTCATTGGTTGGTTACCTTCAACAATAAAGCTTTCAGCCATAATACCAACGACTTTATTACTGCCAGACTCGATTTGAGCACAAATATTTTTGGCTACATCAAGCTGACGGCGGTGTTGTTTCTCACAGTTCGCATGGCTGAAATCAACAATCAGGTGAGGTAGTAAACCTACATCATCCAAGCGCTGACACGCATCCGTTACTGAATCAATATCATAGTTTGGTTTATCACTGCCACCACGAAGAATAACATGACCAAATGGGTTACCCGCAGTGCGGTATACCGTCATACGGCCTTGTTTATCTGGAGAATAGAAGAAGTGTGAGGCTTTCGCTGCACGGATCGCATCCATCGCAATTTGCGTATTGCCATTTGTTCCGTTTTTAAAGCCAACAGGACAAGATAGGGCAGATGCCATTTCACGGTGAATTTGAGATTCAGTCGTACGAGCACCAATAGCGCCCCAGGTAATTAAATCTGAAATATATTGGCCCGTGATCATATCTAAAAACTCAGTCGCAGTTGCTAAACCTAGTTTGTTGATATCAAGCAACAATTTACGTGCTTTATGCAAGCCCGTTTCAAGCGCATAGCTACCATCTAAATTAGGATCAGTAATTAACCCTTTCCAACCCACAATAGTACGTGGTTTTTCAAAATAAGTACGCATAACAATGAAAAGTTCATTTTTATACTGATCTTGAATATTGGCTAAGCGTTGCGCGTAATCTAATGCAGCTGCTGTATCATGAACAGAGCATGGGCCCACAATCACTAAAAGACGTTTATCTTTGCCAGTTAAAATAGCTTCAACCTGTGCGCGAGATTGCTCAATATGCTCAGCAACATCGTCGGTAATAGGGTAAGCGGTCGTTAGCTCAGCAGGCGTTGGCATTGGGCCTAAAGGCTGAGTACGAAGTTCATCTGTTTGAAATGGCATAGTTTCGCCTGTTAATTCTTTAATACACCTCAATAAGATAACGGAAAATTCAAAGGGATGAAACCCAAAACTTAATAGAGATAAAGAAGTGAGCGTATAAAGTTACATTATTGTATCTTTTAGACTTGAGTTGTTGCCCGCGAATAGGTATGTTCACATAAATAACATTTAATAATGAAACCAAATCAATGAGTTCATTGGAGCAAGCATGACTGATACTATTTTACCAACGCTGACACGCATGGCGAGTTTGCCTTCTTATCAATCTAAAACAGACTCAGAAGCATCATTGCATGTTTCTATTGCAGGGTTAATTCAAGAGCATTTATTTTATCATCCTAAAGCGGTGATTAAAGCCCCTATAATGAGCGATATTGATGCACAAAGTTTTGCGCTAATTATTGACGGTGCAGTAGATGGAAAAGCGCATTTTGTTGATACCTTAACAGAGGTGATTTTAGCCGCGACAAATGAAGCAACAAAAGAGATCAAAATATCGTTCTCTGATGCAGACAGTGCCGCATTTGCAGGGTTACTTGCCGGTCAACTTGAAACCACAGAAGCAAATCCAGCAATGGGTGTTCGTGGTGTGACTCGTTTTGCCTCTGAGGCAAGCTCTGAGCAATTTGCCCTTGAGTGTGCTGTGATTAAAAAAGTAATGGCAGCAACCACGGCCAGTGTACAACTCGTAGTGCCATTCGTACGTAATTTAAGTGATGCAGCAACCATTATTGACCGCTTAGCCATCTACGGCTTACCGCGTGGCTTAAATGGCCTTAAAGTGCATTTTGTTTGTGATGTACCAGCCGCCGCGTTAATGGCAGATAAATTACTTCAGTATTTTGATGGCATGATAATCAATGTAGATACGTTAACGCAGTTTACCTTAGGGGTAGATAAGCAAAATGAAGCGTTAGAGCATCACTTTGATCCACAAAATGAAGCGGTTCTACATCTTGTAGGTCAGGCGATTCAATCAGCGAAAAAAGCCAATAAGCCAGTAGTCACAACAATTGACGAATTAGCGCAAAACCCTCGTATTCAAGAGTTATTAGATCAGCTAAGCGCAACGGATGTAGTCGTTACCGCGTAACAATACATCAATGTGAATAGTTACAACTAGAGTCTAGTTAATGACTCAAACAAAAACGCCTTTAGATTGCATTATCTAAAGGCGTTTTTTATTTGAATCTATTTATCAATCGCAATCTTTTCAATATCGATAATTTTTGAACGGTTAACAATAATTTTCCAACGATGAAGTCGAGTACTGTAGTCATCCATGGTTTCTCGTACAATCAAATTGATTAAGTGACGCTTCTCTACCGATTCTTTAGTGACTTGGCCATCATTTAATTGATAAATCTTTTGAGAGCCTTTTTCCATTAAACGAGCAATAGGGCGCAGATCAATCAGCATGGTTTCACGAGTTTGTTCATAACCACTCATAAACTTAGTGATTGCCATTTTTGTTTGGCTCTTATACGAAAGAATAACTTCTTCACGCTGTACTACACGATGCTTACGCAGTTTCTGAATATCAGAATCTAATTCAGAAAACGTCATGTAATCAAGCCATTCTAGTTTTCTACCGACATAGGTGTTCGAGGTTGGGTCAAAATAGCGTTTACGCCACTTAGGTTGACCTTTGCGTATCCAGCGCCACATAACATCACGTAAGTCATCTTTAAATACCTCTCGCATGGCATAAATAAATGAAACCGCAAAAATGAAAGAGGCGGTAATCTCACCCAAAAACCCACGAGCTTGTATCACCATTAAAGAAACGAAGATCATAACGACTGCCGTTGCGCCACCTTTTACCACTCGTTTAATGTGTTTACCCAGCGCTAAGTTCCTCTCTTTAAGCACGATAGGAAACTCGATTAAACGACGTAATAGGCGCATCTTATTCGACATTCGAGTCATGTCTTCACGTGCTTTACCTGAGTTATAGCTTTTATCAAGACGGTGCAGAGCTTCTTGCTCACAAATATCAACAAGACGTTCTTTAACTAGTTTGTATTCTTCATTTCTTGGCATATGAGCAAGTAAAGAGAGAAAGCGTTGCTCTGTATACCAAGATAAATAGTTATCAATGTTGGCGTAATAACGCTTTAACGTATCATCATAAGGCACGTTACGACGTAATCTTCTTAGGATATCGATAGCGAGATCTATTGCATCATCTACTTCTTGATGAGTGATTTCTTCACGAGACGTATCATTAAGTTGCTGTACTGACTTTTCTAACGCCAGTGCATATTGATAAGCATATAGACTTAAACTTAAGCGATATTGTTCAGTAGACAGACGGCCACGTTGAGCAAGACGAGAGTGCACAAGAGGGAGGTGATTTTTATCACTGAAATACGTACGTTGGCTCTGAATGGAGTTGTAATAAAACTCAGATTCAGAAACCATGTCTTTGTTCAACCCAAGCTCACCAGGAACAAAAAGAAACATCTCCAGTTCGTGCTGCTTAGATTCTTCAACAATATGTGAGATCTTTAGTGATAAGCCATCTTTCTTACCAACTGTAATCACAGGAAATTCCTATAAAAATGGTAATTCATAAAGCAAGCATATCAGAGTTCAGGTATAATCGACGAGTATTTTATTTAGGAATTGAAGTAATGATTAAAATTGGTCAAATCAACAAATTAGAAGTAACAAAAACCGTAGATTTTGGTGTCTTTTTAGATGGCGGAGATTATGGTTCTATTCTTCTTCCAAGTCGTTTTGTTCCAGAAGGCACAGCAGTCGGTGAAGCGCTTGATGTGTTTATTTATCTTGATTCAGAAAATGAAGTGGTAGCCTCTACAGAAACACCAAAAGCGCAAGTAGGCCAGTTTGGTTTAATGAACGTGATTGGCACCAACAGCATTGGTGCCTTTGTAGATTGGGGTATCGCTAAAAAAGACTTATTGGTTCCATTCAGTGAGCAACGTGGCCGCTTAGATGAAGGCCAAACCATCCTTGTGTATGTATACATCGATAAAGCGTCTAGCCGTATTGTAGGGACTACTCGTTTTAACAAATGGTTAGATAACACGCCTGCTAATTATGAGAGAGGCCAACAGGTTGATATCTTAATTGCAGAACGCACAGATCTTGGCTACAAAGCCGTTATCAATGGCGAGCATTGGGGTTTGATCTTCCACTCTGATGTATTTGGTAAGCTTTTCATTGGTAAGCAACTAAAAGCCTTTATTGCTGAAATGCGTGAAGACGGCAAAATTTCACTGTCTTTACAGCGTCCAGGTGTGGCTCGTATGGATGAGTTAAGTGAGAAAGTAATCGCAACACTAGAGAAAAAAGAAGGTTTTTTGCCTCTAAGTGATAAGTCAACGCCAGAAGCTATCTTTGCTGAGTTCAGAACAAGTAAAGGAACCTTCAAAAAGACGATTGGCGGTCTATATAAAGCAGGAAAAATTACCATTGAAAAAGATGGTATTCATCTAGTAGCGACTCAAGCAGAGTAAGTGACTAGATAATTGCCCTAAAAAAATAGCCCGTAACGATTCCTAGTTACGGGCTTAGGGAAATGACTCTAAGAATGAGCCTTGCGCTAATAAATGGAGAACATTACTTTATTGAGCGTAGTACAGCACCATCACTTGTCCAGTTTCCTCTTTCTATCTCTTACTTTATTTTCTAAACGCTACAATTCACGATAATGAGTGATCTTATCTCGTCCTGTATTTTTTGAATGGGACAGCGCTTTAGCTGCTTGCTCTATCACATCATCTAACAATACATTCGGTTTATTTATTGTTGCTATTCCCGCACTTAAAGTGATTTTTTCATGCTGCGTATTATATTTATCGATTTGATGGCGTACTTCTTCAGTAAAAGTAATGACTTTATTGGTATCACTTTCATTAATAAAGATAATAAACTCCTCACCACCATATCGTGCAGCTAAAGTATTTGGGTATTGTGAAAGCGCTTTCCCAACAATGGCAATGATTTTATCCCCAACAACATGCCCGTAGCTATCATTAATACGCTTAAAGAAATCAATATCTAATAAGATAATAGAGTAGGGCGAAAAAAACGTGGGTTGATGTTTATCACTGATTAATTTAGTGGTTTGTTGATGAAAAGCTCTACGATTTAATAACCCCGTTAGATAGTCGCAATTAAGAACGTTAGCGAGTTTTTTATTCCGATGGCTAAGCAAAAGTAAAAGAATGATGATGAGCGTTGTTAAGCTGGCGATCAATGTTATCAAACTATAAAATAATGTATTCGTTGGGTGATTAAGTTCATCACGTGAAATACCCGAGACAATGACCCAATCTAAATAAGGGTAATAGACATACAATACGTCTTTTTGATACGTATTGTTATCTATTGTTATTTGGTAGCTGTAGTCTTCAACTCTTGCACTATGCGTTGTCGTTTTAGATGAGCCGTTCACCAAGTTCATGTGTAAGTTATAACTATTGGCGGATTGTTGGATCTTGCTTAATAAGCCATCCGCATTTTCACCAATCAAGCTGCGTATGTTTTCACCTTCATAACTAGGGTGAAGGATAAGCTCGCCACTTAAATTTATCACATAGACATAGCCAGTTTTTCCATATTGATATTTATTTAATTTGCCTTTTAATATGGCTTTATCGATGAAGTGCAGAAACTCATTTTTATAAGCACTGGCTGAGATAATAAAATCAAGTTCTTCTATATGAATAGAGTAGGCCAGTTTTTTACGTGGTTTTTCTTCACCAGGATTAGTCCAAAGGTACTCTACAAAGTGATTGTCATTATCAATCTGTTCTTGAATATGACGATATTCATTCAAGTTTCGACCTTGAAAAATAGGATGGAATAGAAGATCACCTTTAGTATTTAGTATGTATGTATAGCCACTGTCTCCTATCTTACTGGAGTTTATATAGTCCTGAATAAGAGCGTTTTTTTGCTCTTTTGTTAGGGTGTCAGAGTTTTCAATTTTAGAAATAAACTCAGTGGAGGTGGAGGCAATACCTCTTAAATATCGCTTGATCGATTCGTTTAACGCGGTATCCACAATATCATAGCTGGCTTCTATCGAGTTGTTGAAGGATTGAAATGAAGAGGTGTGGATCGCCTTCTCTACTGATTGAAAGCTCTGGATGCTAAATGTCAAAGAAGTGATTGCTATTCCAACTAATAATATAATGAGAATAGATTGCAAAATGAAGAATCGTTGGAAACGAGTATGGGGCATAAATAAGTCCTTTTAACAGTATGTGTGATTCTATTTTAAAAGACGCTCTCAAGCAAGTTGTTCTGGTTTTATACTGTTTGCACATAAAATAGCCAAACGATTGATAATCATAAAAAAAGGCTTGCAGAGATAAAAAGAACTCGATATTATCTATCCCGTTCTCAAGGAGAAGTTAATTACTTCCCGGTTAACGATTTGCCCGCTTAGCTCAGTTGGTTAGAGTACTTGCATGACATGCAAGGTGTCACTGGTTCGAGTCCAGTAGCGGGCACCACATTATACGAAAGAGCCCACCTAGTGTGGGCTTTTTTGTGCCTGTAATTCCTGCCTAATTAAACATTTAGCTATTCTTTGTCTATTTCTGTTTTGTGAGATTTATTATTTGAAGCAACACCGTAAGTAACCTTTTATCAATCACATATTTTCGGTGTTACTTCAGCAATTTAAATAACTAAAAAATATTTTTGTCGAAACGTGCGGTTAATTGATGAACTTCCGGTTCTTTTTTGAGTAGCCCTTCATCTTGTGTTGTTCCCATACGACGTAAGTAATAATGTACTAAAGCTTTACGAGTTGTGATTTCTAACTCTTTATTTTCCATAGCATAATCGTCAGCAACGATACATTGTTGTTTTTCAGATAAGTAGGGATTAGGTGTAATAGTTAACTTAACTTGGTGATTCCAATCATCATCATATTCTCGTGTATTTGGTGATTTATCCATTAAGTCAGGTTCATTCCTAAAGCGGCTTAATACGAAGTCGCGATAACTACTTCTATCTTCACAAAATGCTCTCACATGCCATCTAATACCATCATAGACCAAGGTATGAGGGGCAATTATACGGCCTCGAACTTCAGGTGTAGAAAGCGACACGTAATCAATATCGATGCGAAGATTAGCCCTTGCGGCAGCAATTAAACTTCGAACGATTTTTGGTGATATAGCCCTTTCAGGAACATTTAATACTGTCGATTGAGCTTCCCCCCAATTAAAGAATTCAAATGTTTCTTCTTGATTATACTGTTGATGAAGCATCATAAGATATTCATGAGCAGTACCTTGAGTAAATAGAGGCTTAAAGCTATCTGCTGGCCTGTAACCCTTAATTGTCCTATCTAGTATCAATTGATCTTGGCCTGTAAGACTAATGTATTTATTGATATCTCTAGAAGCCTGTTGGCGGCCTATATGAAAAGCGTCACAAAGGTGATTTGTTGTCAGCCGACCTTCCCATTGAGCGATAATTTCAATTAGTCGAAATCTTACTTGTTGGTCCCATTTAATATCTACTTTAATCATGTTCCTGCTCACAAATGTTACATGTTAATGCGTACAGTATATACATGTACACAAAAAGTACATATATTTATTGTGGATATTGATTGGATTGTTTCAGAGTATGACTTAGATTGACCTACTCAGCTCACTGGTGATAGCGGTGATGCAAAACATCTTAACAAGAACGTATAACGCTAAAACACGGAGTAGGGACATGGATATATCAAAGCATAAAAATACGCTCGTAAGAGTCATTGTTAACAAATCACACTTTGGAAATCGACTTGTTGAAATAAAATCTGATGGTCACACGCTATTTACCGGAGAAAACGGAGATGGTAAGTCAACCACACTCAGTCTTTATGGTGCTTTCTATGGTGCAGAGCCGAGCAAACTTGTTGATAGAGATGCAGGAAAACTTCCTTTTGCTAAGTTTTATCTACCACAAAGCAAGTCATTTATTGCTTACGAATATTTAAAAAAAGGACAGCCAAAAATAGCCTTTATCTACAAGAATGGCTCAAGTGGTATTGCTTACCGTTTTGCTGATATATCTGCTGAAGATTTACTATCGCAAGAAAACATTAGTGCACTTGATAACGATTATGAAAGTACGCGAGATTGGTTATCACAACATATAAAAAAACAAGTGGATGTGAGTCAACCAATCACTACGACTCAAAACTACCGATTTGTTATCCAAAATAATCGCCCTCAGCTTGGTAAACGACGTAACTCCAATGGTCAGCTACTCACCATTGCGCAGCGTTATTCACTGTGCGATCCTGAACATTCAATGTTACATATTGATGTTCTAGTATCGACAATGATGCGTAACAACAACATGCTTGATAACTTCCGACATATGATTACTGATGCATTTATCGCTCCTCAGGTGTCACTTTCTAAATCGCCTTACAGTAAAGCAGATATTGATCATCTTGACGCCCTAAAAGCTATTCGTGAACTAGAAAAGCATAAAAAGACGTTTGATAATGCATTAATGCTTAGTCAGCGCATGGATGATTTATACAGTGAAGCAGCAATTGTTCTTAATCAGATGCTTGCCAAACGTGATAGTGAAATTCAGCGTAGAGCTGGAATATTGGACCAATTAGATAAGGCACAAAAGCAGCTAAGAGAATTCAAAGAAAAAGTTGAGGTGCGTCGCTTAGAACTCAATGAATCATTGAATGATATCAACAAAAATCTGCAGTCGATTGACCGTGATCTTACATCAATTCATCGAAAACGTGACCGATTTGAGACAAAAGAAAATATTCAAAAAGTGATTACTGAGAGAGAGCAATCAGAGGTAATTCGTACTCAGCACAAACAAGCGGTCGAGCACTTAAAGATGCTTAGTGAAGGCTTTTATTCAGAAGAGAAACAATTAGAGTCTGAACTTCAAAAGATCAATAATCAGCATCTAAAAATGGCAATCGATATTTCTGAAAAGACCGACTGGCACAAAGAAGAGTTACGAAAGTATCAAGACGGCACTAAAGCGATTGTGAAACAAGCAGAATCTCAGCATTTCAAGAATATTGGTGATATTAACAAGAAGTACCGAGACCTAAGTGGGAAAGCGACTAGCAACCTAGCAGATGCTAAGGTTAACGTTGTGTGTGCTGGTAATATTACTCAAGAAAACAAAAATGAGCTTGAATCGTATCAACAGAAAATTAACTCGATTCGAGAAGATATTGATGAAGAACACCAAAATCTAAGCGTTGCCAACGATAAGGTAATTTCGCTTACTAAAGTTCATAAAGACCTCCTTAATGATATTGATACGGCAGTAAAGACGAAAGCTCGTTATCAAGAAAAGATCAATAAGATTCAAGAAATCTTGAATCCTGCGTCAAATACTTTTGCAGCATTTTTGAATAATGAAGTAGCAGATTGGAAGTCAACCTTAGGTAAAACTATCAATCCTGCTCTATTATCCAATACCAAACTGTCTCCGCAGTTGGGTGATAATTGTGAATACAATCAACACTTTATTTATGGTATTCAACTAGATTTATCTAGTGTTAATTCTGAGCTCTTTCGAGAAGAAGATCAGTTAATTGATGATCTACAAACACTAGAAGCTAAAATTGCAAGTACAACGAAAATTGAAAAAGATCACGAGCGCCGAGCTAAAGAAGTCTATAACGAGCTTATAGGTTTTAAACAAATGGTGTTAATGAAAAGCGATGTCATTAAGAAGCACAACGAGAACGTGAAGCAATTTCAGTTTCAGCTTGACACTAACAAGCAAATATTTGAAGAAGAAGCACGCAAGCGGAGTATGGTTGCGAAGAAGTTTATGAACGAGTGTGAACTTACAGTTAGCAGTATTTCAACGGAGCACGATGATAACATTGCTAATGTAACGAACACTCACAACAATACGGTTCTACAAATTGAATCTGATGCGACACTTAAAGAATCAGAAATCGAAGCGGTGATCGATGGCCTTAAAGAAAGTGTTAAAAATGACAAGAAAGTAACGAATCAACGTATATATCAGCTTAAAGGCGCTCATGCCGATAAGTTAAAGTCTTATGGGATTGACTCAGAGGTTATTTCAAAGGCGAGAGAAATTGTTAGTGACCTCGAGTATCGTATTGATTGTATTGAAAAATCACATGATATTATCTCCGAGTACAATACTTGGCTTATTAAGGATTGGAGCCGTGTTGACATATTGACTCGTCAGGAAAAAGACTTTAACGATCACCAAAAAGAGGTTATTCGCTTAATTGAAAGTCACGTGAAAAAGAAAGCTGAAGACGAAAAATTGTATAAAAGCAAAACCACTCGGTTGAGCCAAGAAAGCCATTGCTGTAATACTAACGCAGATGAATTAGAGAAAGCAGCGACTCGATTGAAAGACATCATTTTACAAAAGTACGTTACTGAAGAGATCGTTCCGGAGCTAGTGAGTGTTGAGGTTACAATCGACCACTCTAGGGGGTTAGTGAAACAAATTAGTTCGAACCGTGACGCAATTATTAAGAGCGTAGATAAGGTTACTGAGGTGTTAAGTGAACTCGGAACCACAAATGATATCTCCCAGTTCTGGGAAGAGGTTAAGCGCAAGCGTAAACAAGAATTAGAGCAGGACTCTCCGGAAAGAGCCTTTGGCAGTGATTTGAAAATTGCATTATTACCGTCGCTGGATCAATTAATTAATATTGTGATCCCAGAGAAACAATCGATCATTCTTGAAGCGATCCGTTCTGTATCGATGAAGTATTCTAATTTCTATCTCACGCTTGAAGATATGAACAAGAAGATCCGTAATGTATCGAATCTGCTTGGTCGTTCGGTAGGGACGTCAAACCCGTTTCCTGCGATTGAAGATGTGCAACTTGGCGTTGTCAGTAAAATCGAGAAATTTGAGAGTTGGAATTCGCTTGGAACATTTAACCATGAATGGGAGAAATGGGCAGAAGCGACAACAGCAACAGTCCCAAGTGATGCGTTTATTAATAACTTTGAGTCAGCATATCGTTCACTATCACTCCTTAAGCTCAGCACCAGTTTAAGCTCACTAGTTGATCTGGAAATTCATATGACTGAAAACGGTACAGAGAGAACTATACGCAATGATTCTGATTTAGCAGGGGTAAGTAGTGAGGGAATATCTAAACTCGCCGTTATCGTAGTGTTTTGTGGCATGGTTCGTTATTTATGTCCAGATCCACAAACAGTAATCCATTGGCCTGTTGATGAATTAGGTAAAATTTCGCTTTCTAATACGAGACTTTTGTTCAATATGATGTCGGAAAAAGGCATCACGCTTATCACTGCTGAGCCTAACTATCGAAGAGAAACGCTAAAGTATTATGTGAACAAACTTCATATTGATCGCCGTTACGGGATAATGACCTATGTAGATGTGCGTAAAAATCAGGGATCGAGCCGATTATTCTCGGCAGTTAATACCCAAAAAGAAAAGGAGGCTTGATATGTCTAGCTTTGAAAGAACCGTTGAACTCCTGATGCAAGACGAAGTGATTTGCAGAACAGCTTATAGTGCTGAGTTTGCATTCTTAACGGATAACATCAAGCGAAGTGAGGTTGATCAATATCTACGTCAAATAGGTCGTTCGCTAGCAAAAACAAGTGATAACCTTGGTTATCTCATGGTGTATTCGAACCTAGATGACAGCGGAAAGAAGCGTCGTGTGGCTGCGCAGTTCAAGAAAATTGAAGGCGAACTATCGACTCTCGTAGATTGGTTATGTTTTGCACGGAATATTAATGAAAACTCAAACCCAATCAGTGCTGGAGAAAGAATTACCGAATCAGAGTTACTTGCTGCTATTGAAACCTCTAGACCTCTTGCTGAACAGCTCACTTCAATTGCGAATAAGCTTGGTCGTTCTATGAAATCCCGTGAGGTAAAAAAGAAGCTGACTTCAGTTCTTAACTATCTTACCGAATCAGGCTACTTTGTTCAGTTAAACACTACAGGTTCGGTTTACGAGGCGACTGCAAAATGGTCATTTGTCTACGATGCGCTCGAGTTTTACATTCAACGACAAGATCCTGAAAGCATTGAAAACGATCAGGCTACCCTTGAAGAATCTCAACAACAGTTAGAGCTCTAAGTATGAATCGACAGCACGAATCAAAACGCGCACTTTCAGCACTCAGTAATCATTGGGAAGCCATTGATTCGGCGTGTTATGAAAATGGGGGAATCATCCCCAACACTGAAGGGGGTGAAGCGGTATCTAAGGCTCTCCTTTCGTCTAAGCTTGCTTATCTCACAGATGATGAGGTAAGTGTTCAGATCCACTCATCGGTGAAGAGAGTGCTTAATCGCGCGACCTCTCGCATCCGATTTAGAGAGAAGCACGGTGAGTTCTCTGGTTTTATTGAGTCCATTGATTTTGCTATCGAACACTATCGTGCGACGAAGCATAACGACACGATGCATGAAGAAGCATTTGAGGAAGTGCGTGATATCGTCGTAGAGATGATTGATGCACTCACCGAAGCTATGCAGATGTTTCACTATGTGGTTAACGATGAGTTTTCAACGGTCTATGATGTTGACAGTAAGATCCATCAGATCACTCGATGTAAAAACGAAGTGGTTAGGCTTAATGATATTCTCGAAAAACTCTCAGTTAAGAATTTACGTGAATGGGTCGTGACTGACCTGCGCCTTGAAAGTCTGATCATGAAACGGCTAAAGGCAAGCGTCGATGAAGCGCTGAGCGATATTGGTGTTTCTAACCGAAAGTTAGTGGAAATGCTTCTTAAAGTCCAACGCAACGAAGAGCGAAAGAAGAAAAATCGACTTATAGATAGTTCTAAAATCCTGTTCGGAGATAATGGTATATTTTCAAATCCGCTTGTTGATCCTGATGACTTACCAGAAAGCTTACGGGTTGGCGGTGTCTTGGAAATTGGTGGGTATCCTTCGATTTATACTAACTTTGATTGCGAGGACCTATATGACATTATTCAATCTGTCGCCAGACAATCTCAGAATAGTAAATTTGAACCAGTAGAAAAGAAATCGAGCGCGACCGAAGATAGCCGAGGAGTCACTAAGTCAATCGAAATTGATGAAATTGATGAAACCCTCGAGGATCTTTTTTCTGCTCTTGGGGCAGGAGCTATCATTGATGATATTACCTCATCTGTAGATCTTCAAAAACGACTAGAATTAGACATTCCTGTTGATGAATGGCTCATGCTTATTGCAACTTACATTAGCGCACAGGGTAAGGCTTCTATGCCGGAATACTATATTGAATATGACTCTCAAGTTTCCATGCCGATGGATGGTAACCTGCAAGTGACTGACATTAAATTTGTAAGGAAATCGAATGAATATCAAAGTCACTATGCTGGCTAAGAAGATCGTAACCTTGCGATTAAGAATGTTTTCTGTCTCTAAAGCGTCTGACCAACTCGTGAATGAAACAGGTATCGAACATTATAAATCCAATGGTCAATACGTTATTAAGCATAGCGAACTCTCTGAAATAGAGCGTTATTATGATGAATTACTAGGTGCTTCATTACGATCGTTTACGTATGAGTCCAACCGGATTGATGCTTCGAAAGTATCTAAAGATGAGAAATCTGCAAAAGGAGGGGTCTTTGAAGCACTTCTTTCCATCGTACCGCTTTGTGATCTTCATTTAACCTCGGGTATTATTCCTAAAGGTATCAAAGCTATCATTTCTGTTCCTTTTGAAAATATTGTTACCGATAAGATCGACAAGCTAATGGTAATAGAGAACTCAGAACTTCTAGTGCAAAGTAGCCGCTTTATTGAAACACTACCGGAAGCATGGAAAATAGATACTCTATTGGTTTATCGAGGTCACGGTGAAAGTCAGAAGCAAATCAAATTATTATTAGAAAGCCTTAAACCTAAAGCGCAGGTTGGATTCTACTTTGATTATGACTTCTCAGGGATGAAGTTTATCAACGCCTATATGAAATATGTAAACTGCCAAGCGAGTATCATTACCCCCAGTTTTGCAAATAAACAGCTCAAGCGTTTAACCAGTAAAGAGAATTATGCTAAGCAGTATATCGAAGGTACACACCTACTGACTAAGACCGGCGATTCCTGTAGAGATTTTGAAACCGTCATCCATCAAGCAACGTTAAACTTGCGAAACTATGAACTTTCGGTTACTCAAGAAAGTTTAATTGCACATGATATCGAATTATTAAGTACGCCATTAAATTGGACCGATGTCAGCTGACATTAGGGCTGAACAACAGAATAGAAAATAGTATTCAGATTAATCTATGAATTGTGTTAACTCTATGAATTAACTAACAGTATTAAAAGTAGTATTATGATAACTTAGTGGTATTAACCGTTGGCTAAAATTAGTGAAAAGGGACTTTTGAGTGAAAAAGAGTAATTTTGAATTTTTAAAGCATCATGATGAATTACTGTTTAGGTTAGCTAACCGAGCAGAGCAATGTTATGTCCCTGATCCAAATACCACTCTAGTCAAGATACGCCAATTAGGTGAAGCATTAGCGCAAAACGTGGCTGCCCGTGTTGGGGTTGAGTATGGCCGTGATGAAAACGGACGAGATATAAAACAGATCGACTTGCTGCGTAATCTCGAATACAAGTTAACGCTTGATCCTCGTATCAACGACTCTTTCCACACCATTAGAAAGCTTGGCAATACCGCTAATCATGACTTCACTTCTTCAAGTCACCGAGATGCACTTAAAGCATTAATGTTAGGACATGCCCTTAGTGCTTGGTACCACACTTTATTTGGTGGCTCTCATGCCAAAGGCTTTAAGCCAGAACCTTTTATAAAACCAGAAGATCCTTCAGAACATGTTCGTCAACTTGAAGACAAACTACAAGCTTTAGAAGTAACACAGAAACGAACCTCAGAACGCCTGCAAGTTGCTGAAGAGCTCAAACAAGTTGAAGCAGAAAAAGCGGAAGCTTTGAAACATCGAGCAGATCAAATGCAGGCGGAAAGCCAGCTTTGGGAAGAGGTAGCAACGGAACACGAATCAACATTAACGAGTTACCGTAAAAAGATGGATGAGGCCAATTTAGACAATTTAGCCAACTTCAATCAACAAGATAAACCAACACAAGCCAAGATTATTGAGCAAGTTGAAAAATCGCGCCTAGAACTCAATGAAGAAGAGACTCGTGTACTTATTGACGAGCAGCTTAATGACGCCCAATGGAAAACCGACACGGTTAATTTAAGATACTCAAAAGGCTCTAGACCCGTAGCCAATGAGAACCGCGCTATTGCTGAATGGCCAACCTCATCAGGCCCAGCGGATTATGTCTTATTCATGGGCTTAACGCCTGTTGCGGTGGTAGAGGCCAAAAAGAGTGCTAAGAATGTTTATGGCGCAATAGATCAAGCTAAGCGTTATGCAAAAGGGTTAACCGATAAAGGTGGAATCATAATTGAAACGACCTACGGTGAGTTCCAAGTCCCGATTGTGTTTGCTACCAATGGTCGTCCCTATTTAGAGCAGCTAGAAGACGAAAGTGGCATCTGGTTTTTAGATGTGCGCGATAGCACTAACCGACGTCGTGCCCTGAAAGGTTGGTATACCCCTCAAGAAATCAAAACCTACTTAAGACAAACGCCACAGCAGGCTGAGCAAGAACTGGATCAAATGGGATTTGATTATGACCTGAAGCTACGTGATTATCAGGTAGAAGCAATTAAGTCTGTTGAAGAAGCCATCAAACAAGGAAAAACCAAAGCGTTGGTAGCGATGGCAACAGGAACCGGTAAAACCAAAACGTGTATAGCATTGGTGTACCGTTTACTCAAAGCCGAACGTTTTCGCCGTATTCTATTTCTTGTCGACCGCTCAGCCCTTGGTGTACAAGCCACGACTGACTTTGGTGAAGTGCGCCTAGAAAACCTAAATACCTTTGCAGATACCTTTGATGTCATTGGCATGGAAGCAGATAAATCGCCCATTACCAAACCAGAAGATGATACCAAGGTTCATGTAGCAACTGTACAAGGCTTGGTCAAGCGTATTTTGTACCCGAACGACGGTGATACCAAGCCGGGAGTTGGTCAATACGACTGTATCGTTGTCGATGAATGTCACCGTGGTTATCTGCTTGATAGAATATTAAGTGACACCGAATTAGAGTTTCGTGATCAAAAAGATTATCAATCTAAGTATCGCGCGGTATTAGAATATTTTGATGCATTCAAAATAGGATTAACCGCAACACCAGCACTGCACACTGTCGATATTTTTGGTGAGCCAATCTTTAGCTACAGCTATACCGAAGCGGTGTTAGATGGTTATCTTAATGATCATCTTCCGCCAGTTCGCATTCATACCAAGTTGGCAGAGCAAGGCATTCATTACGAAGTCAATGAAGAAGTACAAGCTTACAACGTAGAAGACAACACGGTAGAAAAATACAATACGCCCGATGAGCTCGATTTTGATGTCTCGCAATTTAACCGTAAAGTCATTAGCCCAAGCTTTACCAAGCAAGTGACTAAATGGTTGATTGAGAGTGATTCGATTAATCCATACTCAGAAGCGAAAACCTTAATATTTTGTGTCACAGACAAACACGCCGACCAAGTGGTCGAAGCGCTAAAAGAAGCCTGTGAGCATTATCATGGTGAAGTGGAAGACGATGCGATTCAGAAGATCACCGGAGCCAGTGATAAACCACTAGAAAAAATCCGTCTGTTTAAAAATGATCGTCTACCTAATATCGCAGTTACGGTTGATTTATTAACAACAGGGGTGGATGTACCAAAGATCTGCAATCTTGTCTTTTTACGCCGAGTAAATAGTCGAATTTTGTTTGAGCAGATGTTAGGCCGCGCAACGCGTTTGTGTGATGAAATAGGTAAAGGGCCGTTTAGAATTTATGACGCCGTGGATATTTATACCCAGTTAGAAGACGTCAACAGTATGAAGCCAGTCGTTACAAACGTGAATGTGACCTTTACTGAACTTGAAAACGAAATGAAGCAAGTTGACGAAGATGAGCTGCAAACACTGGCTAAAAATCAGTTTATTGCTAAGTTGCAAGTTAAGCGCCGTCACTTAACCGATACTCAACGTGAAAACTTTGAAACCATCGTCGGACAATCGCCAGAAGATTTTATCCAAGACTTAAAGAACCGTCCTTTAAATGAAGTTGCCGAATGGTTTACTCATCATCCGGGGTTGGGGGAGTTATTGGATGCCAAAGTCACAGGAGGCGGAAACCGACCACCCGTGATCATCTCTGAGCATGATGATGAAATTACTGGCATTACTACAGGTTACGGTGATGGACAAAAACCAGCCGATTATCTGCAAGCGTTCAGTGACTTTGTAAAAGCCAATAGCAATAGATTGATTGCTATTCAAACAGTCGTGCAAAAACCGTGGGAATTAACAAGAAAAAGCCTAAAAGAGTTAGCGTTAGAGCTTGAAAAAAACCGCTTTAGAGAACAAGATCTGCAAGTCGCGTGGAATGAAGTAAAAAATGAAGATATAGCCGCCAAAATAATTGGTTTCATTCGCCAAGCCGCACTGGGTGAGGCTCTTATCCCATTTGAACAGCGTGTTGATAAAGCACTCGAAACCATGTTGGCGAGCCAGCAATGGAAGACACCACAAAAGAAATGGTTAGAGCTTATCGCTAAACAAATGAAGGCAACCACGATTGTAGATTTACCCGCGTTAGACCAAGGTATTTTTAAACAGCAACAAGGTGGCATTAAACGCGCCAATAAACTCTTTGAACAACCTATTGAGGATGTTCTACTCCAATTTAATAAAGCACTGTGGTTAGCGCCTCAACAATCAGCGCCACAACAGCAAGCAAAAACGGCTTAGTCATCAATCTAGTTCTGTAATAAACACAGTGCTAGATTGTTGTATTAAAAGCCATTGCATTAATAACAAGGTACGTAATAAATGAGCACTCAAGATCTCGTCGCTAAATTGTGGAATCTATGTAACTTACTCCGAGATGACGGCGTGACTTATCACGAATACCTTAATGAGTTAACGTATCTGGTTTTTCTAAAAATGGTCGATGAAACGGGCCAAGATGAACTGTTGCCAGAAGGCTACCGTTGGGAAAACCTAGAAGCGTATAACTCAGCGACTCGTTTAGAAGCGTACCAACAATTACTTCTTCATTTAGGCACTAATGGCTCACTGATCACCAAAGCCATTTTTAAAGGCGCTAATACCGTTATTCGTAAACCTGCCACATTGAATAAATTGGTGGTGGAAATTGATAAGCTTGATTGGTACAACGCCAAAGCCGAAGGGTTAGGTGATATGTACGAAGGCTTGTTAGAAATCAACGCAGGTGAGAAAAAATCAGGCGCAGGACAATACTTCACACCACGAGTACTTATTGATGTGATGGTTGAGCTAATGAAGCCAAACCTTGATGATGTGATTGTTGATCCAACCGCCGGTACAGGTGGTTTCTTGATCAGCGCGCATAATTATCTAAAAGAACACAACGATATTGACGGGCTAGATACCTTGCCATACGACAAATATCAACATGATACTTTCTTTGGTATGGAATTGGTGCCAGACACTCGTCGTCTAGCCATGATGAACTTAATGTTGCATGACCTAGCGGTTGATGATGAAAACTCAGGGATTCTGTTTGGTGATACCTTATCCAACGAAGGTAAAACGTTACCACCAGCTAGCCTAATTCTTGCTAATCCGCCATTTGGCACTAAACAAGGTGGTGGAGTGCCAACTCGTGATGATCTTGTTTATTACACCAGTAACAAGCAGCTCGCGTTCTTACACCTGATGTACCACAAAATGCTTAAACCGGGCGGCCGTGCAGCGGTGGTATTGCCAGATAACGTATTATTTGAAGGCTCAACAGGCCAAACCATCCGTAAAGACTTGATGGATAAGTGTAACCTACACACCATCTTGCGTTTGCCAACGGGGATTTTTTACGCCGCTGGGGTAAAAACCAATGTGCTGTTTTTCTCTAAATCAGAGGATGTGAAACAAGACAAAGGCCAAACCAAGAACGTGTGGGTGTATGATTTACGCTCAAACATGCCAAAGTTTGGTAAACGTACCGTACTGACTAAAAAGTATTTTGAAGAGTTTTACCAAGCGGTAGGCAGTGATTTAACTCAAGTAGATGAGAAAGCTCGCCAAGCGTTCATTTGCAGTCACAAAGATGATGCTGATGGCTGTCGCTTACGTTGCTTTAGCCGTGAAGCGATTAAAGCCAAAGATGAGTCACTCGATCTAAGTTGGATCCGTGATGAAAACAATGAAGATGCCTCAAAACTACCTGCTCCAGATGTATTAATAAACGAAGCATTGCTAGAAATGGCAGGGGCAATGGAAGAGCTAAAAGCGATTTTGGTGGATTTAGATTCAGCGGGAAATGATGAGGTGACTCTGTGAGTGAGTTACCGAAAGGTTGGGCAACATTCAAACTCGGGGATGTTGCAAGATTTATAAATGGTAGGGCTTATAAACGTTTTGAGATGTTAGATAGTGGGACTCCCATTTTAAGAATTCAAAACTTAAATGGAGGAGATAACTGGTTTTATTCTGATCTAGAGCTGCATGACGATAAATATTGTAGTAAAGGTGATTTACTATATGCATGGTCAGCAACATTTGGTCCATATTGGGCTAGATGGGATCGAGCTATTTATCATTACCATATTTGGAAAATTGAAGAAAAAAACGGCTACTATAAGAGTTTTGCTTATTACCAGCTAATGCATATTACTGAAGCATTAAAAGCCTCCTCTAGGGGCGTAACGATGCCACATATTACAAAGTCTGGAATGGAAAACTGGGAAGTTAGTATTCCTCCATTACCTGAACAAATCCGCATTGCCAACAAGCTAGATTCTATTCTTTCCAAGGTTGATAAAGCACAGGCTCGTTTAAATAAAATTCCAGCAATCCTTAAACGTTTCCGCCAATCGGTATTGGCTGCTGCTACGTCTGGGGAGTTGACGCAATCTGGCTTTACATCTTCAGAATGGCAAAGTGTAAAGTTAATAGATCTTGTTGAAAACAAACCAAGAAATGGTAAATCACCAAAAGGGGTTGATTTTGATACTGGCATTAAGAATTTAACTTTATCGGCTATTACTCCAGGTTATTTCGTTGAAAATAAATATAAATTTGTCGATCTGGATGTCCCAACTGACTCCCACTTATGGCTGAAGAACCAAGATATCCTAATTCAAAGAGCGAACTCTATCGAATATGTTGGGGTAAGTGCCTTATATGAAGGTGAAGATGATCAATATATCTATCCTGATCTGATAATGAAATGTAGATCTAATGCTCGTGTGTTATCAAAATACTTATATTACGCATTGTCATCAGAACCTGTTAGAAAGTATTTTAGAGATAATGCAACAGGTACAACAGGTAATATGCCTAAAATCAATCAGACAGTGGTTTCTGCGGCACCAATAAATTTGCCGCAAATAGACGAACAAAAAATCATTGTTAATAAGGTTGAGAGATTATTTAAGAAGGCCGACAAACTAGAACAACAATACCTAGACGCGAAAGCTCGATTAGATCGCTTAACTCAGTCTATTCTAGCTAAAGCGTTCCGAGGTGAGTTAGTACCACAAGATCCAAACGATGAACCTGCTGAACAACTGTTAGAGCGTATCTTGAAAGAACGCCTTTCTCAGCAACAAAAAGCAGATAAACCAAAGAAAACAGCTAACAAGCGCGCAATCAAAACCAAAGTTGCAGACAAAGGGTAATATGGATATGAATCAATCACTCTCACTAGTCAATATCAAAGCCAACAACTTTAAGTCCTTGGTGGGTTTCTCACTGCCGTTCAGCAAGTTTAATTGCTTGGTTGGCCTAAATGGTTCAGGTAAATCGACGGTATTGCAGTTTATTGATTTTCTCTCTCAGCAAGTGAGTGGAGATATTGATGAGTGGTTGGAAAGCCGTCAGTGGAGTGCAAGAGATCTTAATTCAACGCTTACCAAGCAATCCAATATTACTTTTACAGTAGATCTTGATTTCGCAGGCAAGCCTGTTACTTGGGAAGGCAGTTTCAACCGTAAGGACTTGTACTGTACGACTGAGAAAATCACATGGGGTGGGAAAACGCTGCTTAATGTTGCGGATGGTAAGTTCTCGCTGCCAACAGAAGGTCTTCAAGCGCCTATTACCTTTGATTATCAAGGTTCGATTCTGTCTCAACTAAGAAAAAATCAGCTACCGTTTGAATTAGAAGAGTTTAAAAACTTCTTCAAAGAGCTAAATGCATTAGACATGCTTTCACCCGATATGCTTCGTGACCAACACATCAGTGGTAAAACATTGGGTGCGGGTGGCAAGATGCTATCAAGCTTTATTAGCAACATGGACAAAGACGAAAAATCGGTCTTAGTTGCAACGCTTAAAGGCTTATATCCAAACTTGGTTAAGGTTGATGCCACTGTTCAAAAATCAGCAGGTACAGTAAGGCTTGAGATAGAAGAACAATTTGGTGAGAAAACCATTAAAACCGAAGCAAGGCACATTAACGATGGCTTACTTCGCTTTATGGCTATTTTTGCTCAACTGACTAAAAAGCAAAGTGCGTTATTGCTTGATGAGATAGAAAACGGTGTTAACCCTGAGCTTATTGAAAAGCTAGTGGATAGCCTAGTTGAAGCAAACACCCAAGTCATTGTTACCACCCATAGCCCAATGATCCTTAACTACATGGAAGATGAAGTGGCTAAAACTGGCGTTGTTTATTTATATAAGAATAAAACAGGTGCAACTCAAGCAATTCGCTTATTTGATATTCCATCGATGCAACGTAAGTTGAAATTCATGGGCCCAGGTGAAGCTTATGAAGATACTATGCTTGAGAATCTGGCATCTGAAATCGCCACATTAACATTAATTGATAGCTAAAGAGGGCATTAAGCATGTATTTAGTTGTCAGTGGTGAAGGCGAAACCGATATCGGTAAAAGTAATGAAGCGATTGGGCCGCTTAGTAAACTAATTGATAAGTTTATTGAGCCACATTCTGGTTTTTCATTGCTAGAAGCAGAAATGCTCGAAGTGGTGCATGAAACACGAATTACCGAAATCTCACGCGATAGACAAATCATCAAGCCTTTATCAAGACGTGGCAAGAAAACTCAACACGAAACTCGTGAGTTTTACAGTGCAGCACGTGCTCTAGCTCATGTGGCACAGAACGCGGATATTCAGCCAAGTCTAGCGGTTTTATTCCATGATTCAGACAGCAATAAATGGCCTGATTACAATATCAAACGTCTTTCAATGGAACATGGTTTTGAAGCTCAAGGTTTTGATAATGGTGTTCCTTTTGTTGCTCAGCCTAAATCAGAAGCGTGGCTTTTATGTGCGTTAAAAAACGGTTATCAAAACTGCACGGCATTTGAAGGACGTTCGGGCAATGACGATTCCCCAAACTCTTTAAAAGGTGAGTTGGAAACGCATTTAGGTGAACCCGCAACCCGAGTAAAACTCAATGAGCTTGTCGATGATGGCGAAATCGATCTGGCTCAAATTACCGATATGAAATCAATGACCGATTTCCAAGAGTCGATGAAAGAAGTACTAGGGCGTATGTTGGGTAGGCCAATCGAATAGACATTTTCATAATTACAAATAAGAATTAAAGATGAGATTAAATAGGCTTAAGTTAGTTGGTAGATACAAATCGATAGTAGGTACAGAACAACAACCTTTCATTTACACCTTTAAACCAAATAGCGATGGCTATTCGCCTATATGCTTAGTTGGCCTAAATGGTTCCGGTAAATCAAACTTCATAGAACTAATTGCTGATATCTTTGGCTATGCGGATAGGTATTTCAATCCACAGTATGACTGTGCTGAAGACCTTACTTATGATTTTGAAATTGATTATCAAACTATTGTAGATGGACACGATTTTTTCATCAAAATCAAAAGCACCAGTTCAGAAGTGAAAATGTATTCTTATCCAGGTCTTGAGTACATAGATTTTCTTTCATTTGGCAATGTACAGGAAAATCGCTTTCAGGCAATAGCGGTGACAACAACTATTGATAATGAATATGATAAATTTCTTCCAGATAATGTTCTCGCTTATTCATCCGGTAATAACCAAGGGTTAAGTTCGGTCTTTGCTAAAACTCAACTCCAATATTTTGATGTGATCCGAAAACAAGGAGTCTTCTATCGAGAATATAAGCCTAGGTATGATGAAGTAATGGAAGAGCAGGATGCTGAAAATGATGCGGTTTGGGAAGGATTGTCAAAATATGTAAGCGGTGTTTACAAAAAGAATAAAGGGATATTTAGTATTCCTCGAGCCTATCAAGATAACCTTGAGACATACCTTAATTTTCCAGAGGAACCACTTGAGGCAATGGAGTCAAGTTTGCCTATTGGTTTATTTGTAGACCATTCCTTAAACGATGTATTTTTTGTCTACTTAATGGTTTGTCGTGGTGTAAATAAAAGTAAGTCTCAAAATTTTCGTAGATTCGTTTCTGATAACGTTAATATTAATGGTGTGCGTAGCTTCGAAATTGATTTACGACTTACTGAATATAAAGAGTTTGAAACTGTAGGAAATATTGTCAGAAGGCTTACAGAGTTAAGTTGTGAATCGTTAGGGTTACCAGTTCCACTTATCGACGAAGATATAAGTTTTTCGCCAAAGTTACACTTTAAATTAGGTCGAAAGTTCTTGAAAGCGATGGAACGATTATACCTTGATGAAACTGTATTTTTACATCATTTGCTAACACTTCATCATTTAACTGCTAAAAGGTGGAGTTATGATGAAAAACGTGCGTTAAGAAGCAGTAAGTATGAACGAAACGTACCTAATGTATCTGGCGGTTTGATGCCAATGCGGATCATGAATGTGGAAGTCATGCTTAAAGATCCTCATGTTATTACCACCTATGACAGAATTAGTGATGGGGAACATCAACTTATTCAGATCTTAGGGAGTTTGATTCTATTTGATCATCAACAGACATTATTTATTCTTGATGAGCCAGAGAGTCATTTCAATCCTGAATGGCGTATCGAGTTTATTAATATCATCAACGATTATGTTGATTTATCTAAATTAGAATTGATTATTTCTACACATTCCCCTTTTGTTTTATCTGCCTGTAAGTCTAAGCGAGTTCTGCACTTCATGAATGATCAAGATGGATTTGTAGCAATTCAATCTGTTGGTGACAAAGAGACTTATGGCTCATCCTTGACTCATTACTTACGTCTTTTTTTGGGTTAGATGTTCTTATTTCAAAACGACCATTAGATGAAATACGAGAAGTGCTATCGAAATATGACAATGGTGACCTTACTAGTGCAGCAGCTCTTGAACAACTAGAGAAATTTGGCCAATCATTCGAATTAAATTACAGACGAAACAAAATTCGACGAGAGTTGGATGAGCTGGGAGATGAAGAATAATGCTCTGGCCTGTAGTCAAGCTACCTCAATCAAGTTTGTATTGGCTTGATGAAGTTCACAAAAACTTCTATCGGTTGATGTTCCAAGAAGAAGAGGTTGAGGATTGTTTTCCAGCAGAGTTCCGAACAGTTCTTGATGCAAGTGCGAAAACAAATGAATACTTCAACTGCGTTTATCGGGAATATAATCGGTTATCTGTTGAGCATAAAGAGTCTTTTCGACAAATATACGACCAACAGATAGGAATTCTACCGATCTATTCTGATGTTCAAATCGTGCTATTGAAGCCTAACGTTAAAACCCCGAGTACAACAGAACACAAAGATTTGTGGAGTGCATGTAAAAAACTAGGGGGCTATTTGTATTCAACTACGTTAGGTTTGCAGTGTTTTAGCAATGCATTGGATGAAAAGTTTGGTGAGGTTGAATTCTCAGACATGCATGAACACTACCAAGAGTTTAAGAGGCTAAATACTCCAATATGTTCGTTTTGTGGCTTGTCACCTATGACGGCGGAAGTACTAATCGAACCTGAAGATGGCGCGGATCTTCCAGAAGAAAAGCAGAGACGTGCTTCATATGACCATTATTTGCCCAAAGCCCATTATCCGTTCTTAGCGGTAGATTTCAATAATCTTGTCCCTTGTTGTGATACATGCAACGAAGATTTTAAAGAAGAAAAGGACGCGCTTAGTGAAGAGGGTGATCGCACTCTATCCTTCATCCCTTATTCTCAAGAGCAAGTGCGCCTCCAGGCTTCATATGAGAAGAAAAGAGGGGATTTCTATAAGATGCGTGTGGCAATTTTAGAGACAGGCTGCGCTCTTGAAGAGAAAGGAAAAACGTGGGACCGAGTTTTTGGTGTTTTAGGGCGTGTGAATCACTTGATGGATGAGTCATTTACCGAGGAGTGGTTAGCTCCATTGTTAGCTGATGTGGAGCGAGTTGATATGGCTAAAGGTAAACTACAACGAGAAGCCGAGAGACTTGAGCTCATTAAGACAACTAGGAAAGAGGTTTATTACAAGTCTTTAAGTTTTTCACACCTGGCTGGTTCAGATGATGAAGTTGTCGAAGATCTGCTTCTTGCTATTAAAGATATCTATGAACCCAGACGTAACGCGTTATAAGTAAGGAATACAAATTGGCAATATATTGTGGCGACAAGAATTCTGCTCATTTACTTACCAACATGTCGGAGTTCAAAGAGCGTTGTTTAATTCAAGGTCGCTCTCTGTTCTCTGAGCTCGCCGTGTGGAATTCACTAATGTGCCAAGAGCTCATTGATTATTTTGTTGAAAACTTAGATGAAGGCGATGGTGACTTTTTTGAAAAGTTAGAAACTCAACTGGCAGGCGCTTCTCCAGAAGCGAAAGTACTTGCGTCTGAAATGCTGTGGTTGATGTTTCTTTGCCCAAGTAATACTGGTCCTGAATCTAAGCGCAAAAGCATTGAACGCGTATTTTCGTGGAGTGGATATGAGGTTACTACAGAATCGAGACAAAGATACCTCTCTGACAGCGCTTTAACTGGAATTGGTAGTGCTGGCACCGCATACAATACACTTCGCTGGCGTGAACTTGTTTATGTTATCCGCTTGGTTGAAGCTTTGCTAAAGCTCTCTGAACTGGAGAGAAAAGAGCTTTTGAGTGATGTTGAACGGTTGCCTCGATGGCTGGAATCAATTCCAGAAAATGGTTCGAGACAGTTTCGTCATATGTTTTTGTACCTGTTGTTTCCAGATGCCCATGAGCGCATCTTCGGTAGCACGGATAGAAAGTCTATTTTAACGACTTTATCAGATATCACGAGTGCTCAATATAACCGAATGGATACTAAGGAAGCTGACGCTAAACTGTTGGCGCTAAGGCAATCATTTGAAGCTGAGTACGGTACTCAAGAACTTGATTACTATGTCGAGCCATTACGCTCAAAATGGAAACAGCCTAAAGCTGCTTTAACTGGTGACATAAAAGAACCTGGACAGGAGTATGACGTGAAGACTAATGACGTAAACCAAACGCTTAATACAATCTTATATGGTCCTCCAGGTACGGGCAAAACATACACTACGATCAATAAAGCATTGCAGATTGTAGCGCCTGGTTTTTACCTTGAAAATAAAGACGACCGTGAAAAACTAAAAGCTCGCTTTGACGAACTCCTGAATAATAATCGTATTGGATTTGTGACTTTCCACCAGAGCTTCAGCTATGAAGATTTTGTTGAGGGTTTAAAGGCTGATAGTGAAAACGGTGCGTTAAACTACAGTGTTGAGCCTGGAGTATTTAAAGCTATTTGTGAAAGAGCAGGATCAAGCTCGAATACAGTAGTCTCTGTTGATGAATTTGAAACTTCTTTGTTAAAACTTCAAGAAAGCTCTGAAGAATCAGAGGAACGTTTAGTTTTAACAACCATTAGAGGTAAACGGTTTGAGATAGAGTATTCTGGTGGAGGGACATTTAAAGTGTTCCCTGACTCAACAGAGAATGCTGATCCTAAATATGTAGCTTCTATTGCGAATGTAAGAAAACTCTATTTAACAGGTTCTAAGCAAGGTATTTATAACTCTTCTTATGTTGAAGGTTTTTTGCTTTACTTGAAAAAGCAGTGTGGATTAAAAGAATACACAGAACAAACGAATATAAAGAATCAGAATGCGAAACCATTTGTACTTATTATCGATGAAATAAACCGAGGTAATATCTCTAATATCTTTGGTGAGCTAATTACATTGATTGAACCAAGTAAGCGTAGCGGTGGCACGGAATCTTTGTCTGTGAAGCTACCATATTCAAAGGAAACGTTTTCAGTACCATCAAACTTGCACATCATAGGTACGATGAATACCGCAGATAAATCACTGGCACAGCTTGATATTGCACTTCGTCGTCGCTTTGAATTTGTTGAAATGATGACAAATTACGAGCTACTTAAAGATATTCTTGATATCGAAGGCATTAACGTTGCTAAGCTTGTTAAAACCATGAATCAACGTATTGAATTATTGTATGACCGAGATCATACCATTGGTCATAGCTTCTTCTTATCGTTACGTGATAATCCAAGCCTACAATTATTAGCAGAGATCTTTGAGTTGCAGATCTTACCGTTATTAGAAGAGTACTTCTTTGAAGATTGGGAGCGTGTAGGTCAGGTACTTGGCGATCATTTAAAAGATAATCATGAGCTACGTTTTATTGTCGAGCAATTTGGTAGTAATGATATTGCAGAGTTAATGGGGGCGGATTGGGAAGTGCAAGGAATACCGCCTTATTGCCGTAATCAGGAAGCATTTAAAAATCCTCAAGCGTATATCGGTGTTTATACTCGATGATAAGCAAAAAGACCAATCCTATTGTTAAGGTGCGTGAGTTTGGTTTGTTGCTCAATGGAGGCGACAAATCAGACATTGATTGCCATTCAATAACGAAAAAGGCATTTGAATGGTTATTAGTGAACGGACACAGTGCTAATGACAAATCCGTTGAATTAGTTAGAGTCAAAAAATACGGCAAAGAGATAGCGCTTCAAGTGGTTAACTATGTTGGAGTGCTAGAAACGCCATGTGGCACTCGTATTGAGATTCTACCTAAGATATCAGACCAAGATGAATCAGAGGTTGCGAAGAAAGTATTATTAAAAATGCTTTCAACGGTAAACAAACTGTCTATGCAGCAATTTAAACAATCTTCGTTGAAAATCTTAAAACAGCCATTGTTTGAGGTTCTGATTGGATATTTTTTAAAAGAGGTCGCTGATGTTGTTAAACGGGGAATTCGTAGTGAGTATAAGCGTGTAGAAGCAAAAACACCGTATTTGAAAGGGCAACTTCAAACGTCAAAGCAGCTTCGTGAACGTCCCGGTTGCCAAAATCGTTTTAACGTATCTTATGATCAATTTTCTTCTGACCGCTCAGAAAATAGGTTAATACATTCAGCATTGAAGCAAGTGCTGAAATGGACGAAGAGCAACGAAAACCACCGTTTAGGTAAAGAGTTGTTATTTGTTTTTGATGAGATCTCATTATCATCGAATTATTCTTTAGATTTCAGAAAGTGGTCTGTTGACCGCTCGTTAGTTCACTATCGGAGTGTGAAGCCATGGTGTGAGTTAATTTTGAGTTATCAATCTCCAATTGCTTTGTCTGGTTCGCATAAAGGTATTTCGTTTTTATTTCCAATGGAAACTCTGTTTGAGCGATATGTAGCGATAAAATTGCAAAAAGATCTACCATCACATTTGAAGTTAAAAACACAAGGAAGCAGCCAGTCTTTAGTTTTTCATACCCCACCTAATGCAGAGAAAGAGCAGGGTTGGTTCAAACTAAAACCTGATATTGTAATTAGTGAAAAGCAAACCAATAAAGTGGTTTGTGTTGCTGATACTAAGTGGAAGCGAATATACGAGAGTCAAGGAACTGCTAAAGAAAAATATGGAATAAGCCAATCTGATATGTATCAAATGTTTGCTTATGGTCATAAATACTTAGAAGGCGAGGGGGTAGTGTATTTAATTTATCCTAAGCATGCTCAGTTCAATGATTCGTTAGAGTCATTTAAATTTAGTGAAAAGTTAACGGTTAAAGCAGTCGCGTATGATTTAGATTTAGATAAGTGTGACGTTTCTTTTTAATCAAACTCACCGATACTCGCTCTAATATCAGCAATGGTAATAAACAGTTTGTTATCTGTGTCTTTGAAGGCAGTGAAGCCGTATTTTTCATAGAAATATTCAGCGCCATCTTTTGAATCAACAATGACGACAGGGAAGGCAACGGTTTCACTTGCTATTAATAGTTTTCTAAGTGCGTCAATTAAAAGCCATTCACCGAAACCTTTGCCTTTGTATCTATGGTCAACAGCTAAACGAGCTATTAGACCGCCAGAAGTGACACTGTGATGTTTCTTTTGTAATTTAGATGGTAAATTCTGAATATCAACGGGTGTCATGGTTAATGTGTAATAACCAATAATGTGCTTAGGGCATTGTTCATCTTCAAGAACAAAGGTACGCGTATTGTCTTTCTTAGATTGTTGGCTAGCCATCACTTTCAAGTAATTGTTGAGTGCGGTAATGCCACAATCAAAGCGATTTCGGTCATGTTTAGCTTTTTCTAATTGGACAGTATTCATTATTGAGTTTTATCCATATAACGTGAAGCGGCTTTTTGTAGCTTGTTATTTGGTTTTGCTGGTTGATCTAACGCAGTCATTAGAGTCATAGCATCTTGTTGACTTAGTTTTAAGGCACATTCACGTTCAATAATAGTTTTTGCTTTTTCTACAGCAGCACTAAGCACAAATGAGTTAATGCTAGACATACCGGCAATAGCCGCAGCTTGTGATAGTAGTTCTTGTGTATCAAGATCTACACGTGCTGTAATACGAGGTAATGCAGTAGCCATAATAATATCCATTCAGTGTCAAAGTGGCACAAATAGATTGTAGTCTAATTAATATGCAAGAACAATTTATTGTGTCATTTTTGCACGCAATTGATAACTGTAATTACAACAACACTTAAACTGTCACCAAACAACCAAAAATCACTAATAAAGTCATTTATTACTTGTGCATACATCTTATATTTATGACAATAGTCGTAGTTTTTTATCAAACAAATGAAGTTGTGAGAAAAGTATGAAACAGAACAAAAATATTATTCTGCTAGCGTCGCTAATGTCTACATTAGTTCTTACTGGTTGTGCATCAAATGATGAGCTTATTGCTCAACAAAAAAATCAAACAGAACAAATGGGTGTATTAGAGTCAAAAGTAAGCACGCTAGAATCTCAAATGAATACATTAAAAGTTGATCTACAATCTCAAAAAGAGACGGATAGTGAAATTTACCAAGCGGTTCGTAAGTTAGATGCTGCGCAAGGTGAGTTAAAGGCAGCGCAAGGTGAATTAAAGGCGCAAGCGGAGCAACAAGCTGATGAAGAGGTAATGTATTACACAATTAAACAAAATGATACGTTATATAGCATTGCAAGAAATCAAGGCATTGCGTTAGGAGACTTACTTCAACTAAATCCTAAAATCGATAATCCTAGGCATTTGCTTATTGGCGATGTAATTAATATTAAATAGCTTCAATATTAATTATTCATAACGCTCTCTCTGTAGATAGCATGATTGCAAGGCCACTAAATTTAGTGGCTTTTTTTTTGGATAAAATATGGTCTCATATTGTTGCTTTTATAACGATTACTTTAAAAACATGTTAAATCCTCACTTTTTGTGTGTGTTTGTCACAAATTAAGTATGGGAAAAATTAATTCCCTTGAAAGTATCATGCCATTGGTGGAAATATATCCCATAGATTAAATATTTGGGAAATAATCCCCGTGGATAAAAAAGACTTCATTAACACAGTAAATGGATTAGGAGCGCTAACTGAGGCAGAAAAGCGCATTACCCAGTATTTTATGAAGCATTACACCATGTTGCCATTTGCCAAAATAGATGAGCTATGCAAGCAAATAGGGGTAGGGAAAGCGACACTAGGACGGTTCTTACAGCATTTAGGTTTTAGTGGTTTTCTAGAGTTTAAAAAGCACGTCGCTGATGATTTAGCATTAACACTAACAACACCAGTAGAGCGCTATGAGACACTTCAACCTACTGATAATAAAAATAATGTATTAAAAAATCATTACGATGAAGTCATGTCTAATATGACTAAAACGTTCTCGATGATATCTGAGCCTGACTTTGATCGTGCTATTGAATATATGCAAGATCCTAAAGGGAAGTTATACGTTATTGGAAGTGCGTCATCAGAGGCGTTAGCAAATTATTTTTACTTACTAGCAAGATACTTACGTAAAGATGTGGTGTGGCTAAAAGCCGATATTTCAACATTACCTCATCAATTGGTAGATGTAAGTAAAGACGATATTTTATTTGCCATTTCTTATCATCGATTTTCAACAATTACGATACGTTTAGTTAAGTGGTTTCATCAATTTGGTGGAAGAATTATTTTAGTGACTGATCAGCCTGTAAATCCTTTTGTGGCTTATTGTGATATCCAGTTTTCTGTCGAGAGTGCAAGTGATGGCTTCTTTAATAACAGAGCCTCAGGGTTCGCATTAATTGAAGCTTTTATTAAAGGCTTATCGAAACAAAAAGAAAAAAACGATCGCTTTAAGCGTATCGAAGGCTTATTTGACGAGTTTAGTATTTTTACTAAATAAAGATCCAATGTAATGACATGAAAAATATAACTTCTGTTATTTACTGGCAGGGAATTGTTGCACTTTTAATTTATGCTTATTTATTTAATGAGCATTGCTATTCTATATTTATAATATAATGAGGTTTGTTATGATTACTTTTCTAGCGTTACCAATAATATGTGGTGTCGGGTATTTTATTATAAAAAAATACAATACTCAGGCGGTGTTATTTCTTTCTGGTTTATTAATGATTGCTCTAGGTGTTCTTAATGGAACGACCGATTTTTTACCTAAAGGTGGGACACCAACTGGGTCAATCATTGTTGATTTTTTTGAAGTCATAAAAGTTATTTCATCATCGACTCTTGCAAAACTAGGTCTTATCATCATGGCGGTTGGTGGTTTTTCTAAATACATGGGTCACATTGGCGCGGCAAATGCGATGGTGCAAATTGCGACTAAGCCACTTTCTTATATTAAAAACCCCTATTTAGTATTGGCGTTAGCGTACATTATTGGTCAATTAATCAATATCTTTATTCCAAGTGCAACAGGATTAGCGTTGTTACTATTGATAGCAATGTACCCAGTATTAGTGGGTGTTGGTTGTAACCCAGCGGCATCGGCTGCGGTGGTCGCTACGACTGGTTGTTTAGATTTAGGTCCTGCGTCTTCTGCAGCAAACAAAGCGGCTGAAGTTTCTGGTATTGATGTAGCGACGTACTTTGCAAGTTATCAACTTCCTGTTGCTATGGCAGCGATGGTAGTAATTGCGGCGTTACATTATGTGTGTCAGCGTTATTTTGATAAAAAAGATGCAGAGAAAGGCATTACTCATGAGTTCAATCTTGATGCTAAAGAGCAACGTAAAGCGCCTAAGTGGTTTGCTATTTTACCTGTTCTGCCATTATTGCTTCTATTAACTTTCAGTAAATTTGCGGTGACATCAGTTCGTATGGATGTAGTAACTGCAATGTTTATCTCTCTATTTATCGCAATGGTGTGTGATTATCTTTATACCCGTAATGGCAAAGAAGTCGCGGCTTCTTTAAAAGTGTATTTAGAAGGTATGGGTAACGTATTTACTGGGGTGGTAAGTTTAATTATCTCGGCACAAGTATTCGTTACTGGCTTAACTACGATTGGTTTCATTGCTTTATTACTCGACTCTGCTTCAAATATGGGATTAGGGTATTTAGCCATGGTTCTTGTTCTTGTGGTTATTATTGTTCTGGTCACCATGTTGTCTGGCTCTGGTAACGCATCATTCTTTAGTTTCTCAAACTTAGCACCAGATGTAGCAGCACAAGTAGGTACGGCCGCTGCTCATGTTGCGCTTCCTATGCAATTAGCAGCAGGCTTAATGCGTTCAGCTTCTCCTGTTGCCGGTGTGGTTATTGCGTGTGCGGGTGTCGCAAACGTATCACCAATTGAGCTAGCAAAACGAACCATTATTCCTATGACTGGTGGCTTGGTTACTGTATTAATTTGTTCACAGATTTTAGTGTAGTTTGCAGTTATGCTAATCCGGATAAGTCGTTGTTTAAATACTTATTCGGATTGATATTAAATAGAGATAAATCAGATCCAAGAATTGGAGTTACCCATGGATATCATTGAGCGTTTTTTAAGTTACACACGCATTAATACAACAACAAGCAGAGAGAAAGGCGCGGCGGGTATTATGCCTTCTTCTGATGGCCAAATGGTACTTGCTCAATTGTTAGCAAAGGAACTGACCGCTTTAGGGATGGAAGATGTTGTATTACGTGATTCTGCAATATTGACGGCGACGTTGCCTGCGAATATAGAAAAAAATGAAGATTCAAAATCTATTCCTACGGTTTCTTTCTTTGCGCATTTAGATACGAGTGCAGAGCAAAGTAATGATACAAAAGCACACATAGTGAATTATCAAGGCGGTGATATTTGCTTGAATTCAGGATCAAATATCTTCTTAAAAAAATCTGAGTTTCCAGAATTAGTGGGTTACATTGGCGATGATATTATTGTAACGGATGGAACAAGCTTGTTAGGTGCTGATGATAAAGCCGCGATTGCTGCAATCATGAATGCATTGCAAGTGTTAAAGGCGAACCCTGATATTCCTCATGGAGCGGTGAAAGTCGCTTTTGTTCCTGATGAAGAGCAAGGTTTACGAGGTGCCAAGGCGTTTGATGTAGAAAGCTTTGGCGCTGATTTCGGTTATACGCTTGATTGTTGTGGTATTGGTGAGTTTGTTCATGAAAACTGGAATGCCGGTGATGCAATCATTACGTTTACTGGGCAATCTGCACATCCAATGTCTGCAAAAGGGAAACTAAAGAACTCGTTATTAATGGCTCATCAATTCATTAGTATGGTTCCTGGTGGTGAAGCGCCTCAATATACTGAAGGTCGTGAAGGTTATTACTGGGTGAAAGAGTTATCTGGCAACAGTGCTAAAACGGTACTAAAAATGGATGTGCGCGATTTTTATAAAGATGGTTATCGTGATCGCATGGCATTTTTACAAAATCTGTCAGACAGCTTTGCGAAGTTATGGGGTGAGTCAAGTATCTCTATCAACCTAAGTGATCGCTATGAGAATGTAGCAAACAGTTTAGAAGGGGATGCGAGTTTCCCAATTACTATCGCTAAAGAAGCGTATGCCCGTAATAACATTGAAATGAAAGCGGTGCCTATGCGTGGTGGTTATGATGGCGCGGTATTGTCACAGAAAGGATTGCCATGTCCGAACATATTTACTGGGGCGCATAATTTTCATTCTATTTATGAATATCTGCCTGTTAACTCATTAAAGGCGGCAAGTAATGTGGTGGTAGACGTTATAAAAATCACGGCAGAAGGGTATAAATAGGACTTAGTTGGTGACACTGTAACTAGTGAGGATAAGTAATGTATTAAAGAGCATGTTGGTAATTTAAATATGCTCTTTTTTTATTACGGGTAAATGATAAATTAGTTTATAAATCTGTATGTCTCGCTTGATGCGTATTAAAATACCCACCATTTTCTGTCTTCATCACTATTAAGTGTCTTTATGCTAACTAAACTTCGTGCAGAGCCTGTTTTAATTATCACCACTCTTTTGGCTGGTGCTGGATGGGTGTTCTCAAAAGAAGCCATTCAAGAGTTACCACCGTTTGGTTTTATTGGTATTCGCTTTATTTTCGCATCATTACTTTTATTGCCATTTTGTTTTAGTGCCTTGAAAAAAGCATTATGGCAAGATTGTCTTCGTTCTATGGGGGTTGGCGTATTACTTTCTTCTGCCTTATTTTGTTGGATACATGCTATCTCAATCAGTGACACATTGGGTGAAGGAGCATTTATTATGAGCCTCTCTATGTTATTTGTCCCTTTACTTGCTTGGCCACTGTTTGGTTCTAGGCCACCACGAGCATTTTGGTTCTCTTTGCCAATTGCTATTTCTGGCCTGTTCTTATTAGCATGGAATGACGGGTGGAATGTATCTGCAAGTCAAATATGGTTTATCTGTGCAGCAATAGGCCTTGCGACGCATTTTAATTTTAACAGTAAGTATTCCGCCAGTTTACCGACGATTTTATTAACGACACTGCAATTATTTACGGTTGGTTGCTTGGGTGTCGTGTTATCACTTTTATTAGAAACATGGCCACAAGAGGTGAGTCTAATTACGTGGAAGTGGGTTGTATTAAGTGTGTTACTTGCCACCAGTTTGCGCTATTTATTGCAAACGATAGGACAGAAGTGGGTAACACCAACCAATGCTGCGATCTTAATGTTACTTGAACCTATTTGGACCATGCTGCTGAGTGTTTGGTTGTATGATGAATCGATGCCGTTAAATAAACTGGTTGGTTGTGGTTTGTTGCTTCTGTCTTTAGTTTTCTATCGCTTTAGCCAAGTGAGGCATAAGTTGCGTGGATAGTAGTAAGTCTTTGGGCTGTAATAAAATACGACTAACCCAAATACCTTTTTTATATGTGATTTTTATTTATGAATATGCTTTTAACTAAGCTGAGTCACGAGCAATTAATTCTGGATTTAAAATAAGACTTTGAGGAGCACTGTCTTTGTTGTGGATTTGATGAATTAATCGATGTCCAGCTTGCCGACCAATCTCACGAATCGGGGAGGAGACAAAGGTTAATGAAGGTTGAATTAACTCGGCTTCAGGGACATCATCAAATCCAATAATAGCGATTTGTTGTCCAATGTAGTTATCTTTACCCACACTGCGGTTAGAACGATTAACTCCATAAACAGCACCAAACGCGGTCGATGAATAATGACATAGTATTGCTGTTATTTTTGGATTTTTATTAATTAGTTGATTTACCGCTTCTGCGGCGGCAGTTTGACTTTTATCACATTCGACTACCCATTCAGGCTTAAGGGGCAAACCAAACTGCATTAGTGTACTGCAATAGCCACCTAAACGTTCTGCTCTACTCAATGAATCGCTTTGACCACCTACATAAGCTATTTGGCGATGTCCTTGTTTGATTAAATACTCTGTGGCAATTTTAGCAGCCTGCATATTATCTGGCCCAACAAAGTCAATCTGTTGTCCTACTTTTGCCCGAGCAACACAAACTATTGGTAAGTTTAAATCTTGTATTTTTTGAACATTCGGAACACCAATATCAAGGATAGGGCAAAATACAATCCCTCCAACATTTTGTGCCACCATTGTATTAATACATTGATCAAATTTATCTTGGCTTGTTCCTGATTGGGTAAGAAAAAGCATGTATCCCTTTTCTTCTAAAACTTCACTTAATCCTGCTGCTATTTCAGCGTAATAAGGATCACTGATATCTCTTAAAATTAAGCCAATCAATAATGATTGTTTTGAGCTTAAATTAGAGGCTGTTCTATTTTTAATGTAGCCGAGATCTTGTACTGCTTGATTTACTTTTTGTATTGTTTCAGGCGAGATCCGCCCCTTGTCGCTGAGTGCCATTGAGACAGTCGTTACTGAGACTCCCGCTCGTTTTGCTACATCCTTAATATTTGCTTTTTTATTTGTCATAGCACTTCTTTTATCAAGATTAGATAAAACGTTTTACCTAATGAAACACATTTATTTCAGTCATTCTATCGTAATATTCCATTGAATGGAAAAAGATCGTGATCGTTACCACAAGATTGCTGGTAAAACGTTTTACCAGATTTTGTCAGGTGTATTGTATTGTCCAAGATAAGAGGGAATCTAACTCAATTAAAGAAAGTTAAATTTCTCCTAAGCATTTATTTTAAATTATTAATGAGGGATATTTTATGCAGCAAAAAGCAAATAAAACGACGTTGTGGGAGTTCTTGCAGAGCTTAGGCAAAACCTTTATGGTTCCTGTTGCGTTGCTTGCATTCTCGGGGATATTACTCGGTATTGGTAGCTCTTTTTCAAGTGCAGCACTAAAAGAGGCGATGCCATTTTTTGATAATGTTATTTTCCAATATTTATTCATATGGATGACAAAAATTGGCTTAGTTGCATTTATATATTTACCCGTTATGTTTGCTATTGCCATTCCGATGGGCCTTGCTCGTGAAGAGAAAGGGGTTGCAGCATTCTCTGGTTTAGTTGGTTACGCGGCATTAAATTTAGCAGTTAACTTCTACTTAACGGTGAATGGGGTGCTTGATAATGAAGTGCTACGTGAAGCTTACGGCGTAAAATCTATCTTAGGAACAGAATCTATTGATACTGGTATTTTAGGAGCGGTTATCGTTGGTATTATCGTTGCTAAACTGCACGTTCGTTTCTATACCTTTAAAATGCCTGACGCACTTGCGTTTTTTGGTGGTGCTCGTTTTGTTCCTATTATTTCAACCATTACTTTAGGTGTTGTTGGTTTACTGGTTCCTTTTATTTGGCCTTACTTTGCGGCAGGTATTAACGGTATTGGTCATGTAATTGCTGAGGCGGGTGATTTTGGTCCTTTCTTGTTCGGTATGAGTGAACGTCTACTGTTACCAATTGGTCTTCATCATATTTTAGTTGCGCTTATTCGTTTTACTGAAGCCGGTGGCACAATGGAAGTGTGTGGTGATACGGTATCTGGAGCATTAAATATTTTCTATTCAGAGCTTTCTTGTTCTGAAATTGAAGGCTTTACACCATCAGTTACTGCCTTCTTATCTCAAGGTAAAATGCCCGCGTTTTTAGGTGGACTTCCTGGTGCAGCTTTAGCTATGTACCATTGTGCTAAAGTTGAAAATCGTAGCAAAATTAAAGCGTTATTAGTTTCTGGTGTGGTTGCTTGTGTTGTTGGTGGTATCACTGAGCCACTTGAGTTCTTGTTCTTATTCGTTGCTCCAGTTTTGTATTTTATCCACGCAATTTTAACTGGTTTTGGCTTCATGATTATGGGAATGCTAGACGTTACTATTGGTAACACCGATGGCAACATTATTGATTTCTTAGTCTTTGGTGTGCTTCAAGGTCTGTCTACTAAATGGTATCTAGTTCCTGTGGTTGCAGGTGTTTGGTTCGCAGTTTATTACTTTGTGTTTAAGTTTGCGATTCTTAAGTTCAACCTTAAAACACCAGGCCGTGAAGCGGAAGATGTTGCGATGTCTAGAGAAGAAGCAGCGATTATTGCGACAGCTGGTGGTAAAGGAAAACTTATTCTTGCGGCACTTGGTGGGGCAGAAAACATCACGTCATTAGACAACTGTATCACACGTTTACGCATGACGGTTGCAGACATGAGCTTAGTCGATGATGCGCAGCTAAAACTGTACGGTGCACTTGGTGTGGTTAAGCTTGATCAACATAGCTTACAGGTTGTTATTGGCGCGCAAGTTCATATTGTAAAAAATGAAATGCAATCCTTAATGTCAGCAACAGCTTAATCTTTATAGGTGGAGGTTCTCTCCACTTTTTTTACACTCTTTGTTTTTTAGTTCACATAAATATGAGCTTTTGGAGTCGCTATGTTTACTTTCTCTGAGCAAATCAATCGTAAAGGCAGTTATTGTACTCAATGGGATTATGTTGCAGATCGCTTTGGTGAGGCTGACCTTTTACCATTCACCATATCAGATATGGATTTTGCTGCGTCACCTGTGGTTATGGATGCATTAAAGTCACGAATGGAACATCCTGTATTTGGCTATAGTCGTTGGGACCACAGCGATTTCAAAGGCGCGATTACACATTGGTTTAAAAGTCGATTTAATGCTGAATTTGATGGGAAGGATCTGGTTTATGGACCATCGGTTATTTACATTATTTCTCAGTTGATCCGCCAATGGAGTTGTTCTGGTCAGGGGGTTATTATTAATACGCCAGCTTATGATGCCTTTGATAAAATGATTTTAGGGCTAGAACGAACGATTGTTCCGAATAAATTAACTCGTTCTTCAAATGGTTACCAGATTGATTGGAATTTATTTGAAGCTCAATTATCTGATCCAAACAATACTATTTTATTATTATGTAGTCCTCATAATCCAACCGGTAAAGTTTGGACTGTGGATGAACTTAAACGCATGGCGGTTTTATGTAAAAAACATAATGTGGCTGTTATTAGTGATGAGATCCACATGGACATCTGTTTTAAACCTCATACTCCTTGGCAAGGGTTTGGAATGGGGACTCGTTGGGCTTTAGTTAGCTCTGCATCAAAGTCATTCAATATTCCGGCACTTAACGGCTCTTATGCCTTTATTGCTGATGATGATGCAAGAGATCGTTATTTATTTAACTTAAAACAGGTTGATGGACTTTCTTCTCCTTCTATTCTTGGTGTTATTGGTTTAATTGCTGCTTATCAAGAAGGTGGTCCTTGGCTTGATGAGTTAAAGTCGTATTTATATGAAAATCATCGTTACGTTCAAGAGACATTAGAGATAGAGCTACCAAGTATTGGTTATCAAATTCCCGATTCTACTTATCTTGCATGGATTGATCTTTCTTCTTTATCGCTAGATATGGAGGCATTAAATCAATGCTTAATTAAAAATCATAAAGTTGCCATCATGCAAGGAAGCACTTACGGGGTTGCAGGAAAAGGTTTTGTGAGACTTAACCTAGGCTGTCCGCGCACAAAAGTAGAGCAAGGATTAACGGCTCTTATTTCTGCAATTAAAGAGTTATCCTAATGAACACTGTTTATAACGTTGAAGCAGGACAGCGCCATTATCAATGGGGCTCTCATTTACTTTATGGACTGTTTGGGATTCCGATTAAAGATGATAAACCGCTGGCTGAATTATGGTTGGGTGGGCATCCATCGCTGCCTTCTAAAGTTCAACTTGATGACAATACTTGGCAAGCATTAGATAAGTTTTTAGAGCAAAAACCTCTGAATTTTTTGTTTAAAGTATTGAGTGCCTCTCAGCCTTTGTCTCTTCAGGTTCATCCGAATAACACTCAAGCTAAAGAAGGGTTTGAGCGTGAAAATGCACAGCACATCCCTTTAGATGCACCACACCGAAATTATAAAGACGCTTACGCTAAACCTGAAATGGTCATGGCGTTGTCACCCTTTAAAATTATGGTGGGGTTTAGGTCGCTAGAAGAGATTATTGATAATCTTATTTTAATTCAATCAGATGCATTAAAGACTATCTTACAGAGTGAAACATTTAATCATCAGACCCTATTATTATCCTTGTTGCAATTAGCACAAGAAGATAAGCAGCAGATCATTACGCAGGCATTATCTATTGGAATTGGTCGTAATGATCCAATGTGGCAGCAATTGGTTGAGCTTGCACATTATTATCCAAGTGATATTGGAGTATTAGCGCCACTTTATATGAACTGCTTAACTCTAGAACCTGGTGAGGCGATGTATTTACCGGCAGGTACTATCCATGCGTATACAAAGGGTACTTGTATTGAGTTGATGGGCTGTTCAGATAATGTATTACGAGCAGGGCTTACTCCAAAATATATTGATACTGCTGAGTTAATGGCCTGTACTCAATTTACTTCGTTTATTCCTGAAAAGTTAGTTCCAATGCTTGTTGAGTCAGAACAAATATTACAGCCAACAGAGACTGATTTCGGATTAGCACTATGCCAAGTTACGGAGCATGAACAATTTTTAACGGTGACTTCTCGTTCAATTTTATTGGTTGCCAAAGGACGTGTTCAATTTAATGAGACAGTGTTGTTAGCAGGGCAATCATTATTCATTGAATCAGGTGCTTATCTGGTGTCTGGCGATGGGCTATTAGTTCGGGCTTTTGAATCTAAATAGAAAAAAGAGCCGGTAATGTTATCGGCTCTTTTTTTATAACTAAAGAATGAGTAGAGATATCGTGACTGGTGTTAGTTTTTTGATGGCTTGATTATATTTGGATTAACACCCATTCGAAGAGGTAAGATTTTTACTTGAGCGAGTAATAAACCGATAAAGACAAAAGCCCCACCAAAGAGGTGATATATAGTGGGTGATTGGCCTAAAAAGACAAGACTAATCGCCACTGTAAATATCGGAACTAGGTTCATAAATAAGGTGGCTTGAGCCGCTCCAATTCGCTGAACTCCTTTTAACCAAAACCACGGGGCTAATACAGACGCAAATGCAGCAGCAAACAGAACCATAGGTAAAGCGTTGGTTGTAATAGTGTAAGAGTTACTGCTAAGAAGCAGAGGGAGTTGAAGTAATGTGGCAATTGCAACTTGGCTAAAGATAGATGTCCAAGGCTTAAGAGGTAACTTCCATTTATTCAGCAATATTGAATAAAGAGCATAGGCTAAGCTTGAAATAAACATTAAACCGTCGCCTTGTTGAATTCCGTTTGTGAGTAAATTAACAGGGTTACCTTTACTGAGCATATAGACCAAGCCAGAAAGAGAAATAACGGCACCGATTAATGCTTGTTTTTTTAGTTTATTACCTAATAAAGGTACAGCCAGAAATAGCCCAAATAGTGGCATGAGCGATAAAAATACGGCGATATTTGTTGCGCTTGTTGTGTGAGCTGCATAGTAAGCAAGGCATTGATTTAACACCATACCCAGCGAGGCGAGAACAGTGAGTTTGCCTAAGTTACTTACGATTAATTGTCGTTGTTGCCATACGGGTTTAATGCAAAATGGCAACAAAATAAATAAGGCAAAAAACCAACGATAAAAAGCAATGGCTCCGGGCTCTATTGCGCCAGTGGCTAGTTTGCTTACTACTGCGTTTGCAGCCCAAATAAAGACAGCAACAATTGGGAAAAATAGATTCATAGTTATCTCTGTTATTGATAGTTAACAGAATTGTCACACTAATACAGAGAGCAGTGGTATACCATTTATGACACCGGATATAGCGATTACGACAGATAAAAAATTCATGCCTAAATTGACAGAAACACTGCCAACAGATGTGTTTTGTCACTATTTTTTTATTGAAGCGAAAACAGAAACCTTATCGCATTCACACTCTTGGGGGCAGTTGCATTTAATTAAGCAAGGTGTGTTAGAAATGGAAGTGGCTCAACAGAAAATGGTGTGTCCTGCAAACTATACGATTTGGACTCCTCCTCACCAAAATCATCAGGCATTTAATCGGAATGATATCGAATATTGCGCCATTAATATTACGGCAGAGTTGAGTGAAAAGTTTCCTAAACACGCGTGTATGATCCCATTAACACCGTTATTAAGAGCCATAATTGATGACTTGATTGAACGGAAAACAACGATGGTGAGCTCAGAAGAAGATAAATGCCTTAGCTATGTGCTTATGGATAGATTAGTAAAAATAAATCCAATTGAAATTTATTTACCATCAACTCAAGATAAGTTGTTAGCGCCTATTTTGACCCAACTGGAAGAAACGCCTGAAGATGATTCGAGTTTATCCGTTTGGGCTAAACGTGTATTTAGTACAGAAAGGACGCTAGCCAGACGTTTTCAAAAAGAATTAAAAATGAGCTTTAATGATTGGCGGCAGAGAGCAAAATTAGTTAAAGCTATGACACTACTGAAAGAATCCATAAGCATTAATGAAATAGCGTATCAGCTGGGTTATAGCCAAGGGTCTTCTTTTATTAAAATGTTCCGAAAGCATACTGGCGTTACTCCTGAGCAATTTAGGAAGAATAATGAAAGATAGTTAAGAAGGTTTTTTGTCGAAGTGAGTATATTTTTATGATAAAGATGTTAGCGTTATCTTAAAAATGATGGTTATTTTTGACTTAAATATTTAATACAACAATCACAATTATCATTGTATTATTCGGTTATGCACAAGGGTGTGCGATATCAATAAGGTTGGATATGTTTAAAAATAAATTAGCGGTGTTATTTACGTGTTTGTCTGTCTTTTCTTTCTCGGCTCAATCAATTAGTTTTGAAACTGTAACGTTAGGGAGTAAAGGCGGGATACAGGATGGAAATTTAACGGCTTTTTTAATTAAAAGTAAGGAAGATTCTAATTTTGTTATGCTTGATGCGGGCTCTGTTGTTAATGGATTGATTGTCGCAGAGAAAAAAGGAGCGTTTCAAAATATAGCACTACCAACTGATTCAGTTTATACAAAAGTAGGGTATTTACTAAATGATAAAATCAAAGGGTATTTGATTACTCATGCTCATCTAGATCACGTAGCGGGTTTAATCATTTCTTCTCCAGATGACAGTAAAAAGCCAATTTATGGGTTAGAAGCAACTAATAAAGATCTGATGAAAAATTATTTCAACTGGTCAGCATGGCCAAACTTTGGCAATAAAGGCAGTGGTTTTAAGATTAACAAATACAATTATGTCGATCTTGAGCCAATGATGTGGAGTGCGGTTTCAAATACAAGCATGACTGTAATGGCATTACCACTTGCTCATTCTGGTGGGCAATCTACGGCATTTATTTTAAAAAATAATGACGGTGATGTATTTGCCTATTTTGGTGATACTGGTCCCGATGATGTTGAAAAAAGCTCAGCATTAAAAACAGCGTGGACAACACTAGCTCCTTTTGTAAAGCAAGGGAAATTGAAAGGCATTATTATTGAAGTTTCTTTTACCAATGAAACGCCTGACAAGTCCTTATTTGGACATTTAACGCCTAATTGGTTAATTAAGGAATTAACTGTATTGGAGGGTATGAATGGAAAAGGCTCATTAAATGATCTTAATGTTGTAGTAAGCCATATCAAGTACAGCTTAAAAAATAGCGAAGACCCAAAAGTGATTATCAAACAACAACTAGCTAATGCAAATAAGCTAGGTGTGAATTTTATCTTTCCTGAACAGGGGGATTCATTACTGTTTTAATTAAGATGAAATTAGTGATGATTTTAATCTAGTGTCTATTTAAATTCATCTACCAAAAGCGTTGCCTGTTCTTAAATATCGGCAGCGCTTTCTTTTTTAGTGCGTATTGTGTTCGTACGAAATTATTGTCGATTAAAATACGAATTTGACTGTAGCTTTCATAAGCAAGTAGCTTCCATTTGGAGGCATTCCAATAGCGGTTATAGATGTGCTTGGTGGCAGCTATGGCAGCAGTGCCATAGCTGCCATAGGGTAATTAATTGCATTCAATTTTTCAGGGCGATGTAATCGAACAATCATAATATGATGCTGTTGTTCAATGTGAAGATGGTGATATTTCATAACAATCCTTGTTTATTTTTCATTCCTCCGACCAGTATAGTAAAGAAAAAGGATCCTGCGTACACTTTTATAAATGTGATAGAATTCACAAAATTAATTTGTTTAGGATATCCTTTTGCGAACTTCAATAAAGACAGATCAAGTGCCTAAAGGCCAACTTCTTCTTCGTACACTTTCAATGCCTGCCGACACTAATGCGAATGGTGATATTTTTGGTGGCTGGATAATGTCGCAACTTGATTTAGCGGGTGCTATTTTAGCCCAAGAGATCTCAGGTGGACGTATTGTCACGGTTTCAGTATCGAGTATTACTTTTAAAAAACCAGTGAGAGTAGGCGATGTGGTGTGTTGCTATGGTGAGTGTACTAAAATTGGTCGAACATCAATGTCGATTGATTTAGAAGTGTGGGTTAAGCCAATTAAAGAAGATGAAGTAAGCCATCGCTTTCAGGTATGTGAAGCGACGTTTAATTACGTAGCGATTGATTCAAATAGTAAACCTCGTCCAATTCCTAAGCACTCGTAAATATTAAGCCTTATTGGTATTAAGTAGAGCCTACAAGGAATATTGTCGTGAGCTCTGTTTAACATCAAAAAATAATAGCCTGTTTAATTTATATTGAGCAGGCTTTTTTAGTGATATTAATATGAAAAGTTTGTATCAAGAAAGTAACTCTAATGATAAATTAATTACTTATAAACATAATAGGTAGGTTTATGTATTCGCTATAAATTTACCTTAAATTTCTCATTAGGTTAAGGTTTAGGAATGAAGCTTAAAAGCTTGGTATTAAGTATTAGTGCGGTATTGCTTTCTGGTTGCTCATTAATGAGTGAGAAACAAACGTATAACGCAGATATGATCATCAATAATGGACAAGTGCTAACGGTTAATGCCGAGATGCAGGTCATTGATGATGGTGTGGTGGTGATTAAAGATGACAAGATAATTGCGATTGGCCATGCTGATTTATTAACGCAGTATCAAGCACCAAAAATGATAGATGCAGAAGATGGTATTGTGATGCCGGGGATGATCAATGCTCATAATCACCTGCCAATGATCGCGTTTCGTGGGTTAGGCGAAGAGGGGATCTCAAATCGTTTATTTGCTTACTTTTTCCCGTTAGAGTCTGAAAAACTAAGTCGAGAGCTTATTTATAATGCGACTAAGTTAGGGACTATTGATTTAGCCCAAAGCGGTGTTACTACGTATGCTGATATGTATTACCATATGGATGAAATGGCGAAAGCAACCAAAGAGGTAGGTTTAAGAGCGGTACTTGGTGAGACGGTAATTAAATTCCCAGTAGTAGATGCAAAACAACCTTATGGTGGGATTGAATACGCGAAAGGGTTTATTGAAGAGTATCAAAATGATCCATTAATCACGCCTGCTTATGCACCTCATGCCGTTTACACTGTGAGTAAAGAAAAACTCCAAGAGATCAATCAGCTATCAAAAAATTATGATGTGCCGGTATTAATACACGTTGCAGAATTCCCAAATGAAGAAACACGCATTAAAGATCCAACTCAAGCAAAATCGCCTGTTGAGTATTTAGACGAGATAGGTGTGCTTGATGAGCGAGTTGTGATTGCTCATGGAATTCATTTATCAGAAAACGATCAAGTTTTACTTAAAGAAGCCGATGCGGGTATCTCATACAACCCAATGGCGAACGCAAAGGGCGCTACAGGTATTGCCCCTGCGTGGGATATGTATCGTGCTGATATGAGAATTGGCTTAGGGACTGACGGGCCAATGAGCTCAAACCAAGTGGATTTATGGCGTACATTAAGTTACGCGGCAAATATGCAGCGTCTTAAAAACTCAGACAGAACCATCATGATCCCAGAGCAAGTCATTGAAATGGCGACCATGGGTGGGGCAAAAGCCCTTCATATGGAAGACAAAATAGGCTCTTTAGAAGTGGGTAAAAAAGCAGACATCATTATTATTGAAACACAATCAGCCAATATGATGCCAAGTTATGACCCATACGCGACATTGGTGTATCAAGCAAACCCAAGCAATGTAAATACCACGATAGTGAATGGCAAAGTGATCATGGAAAACAGAGAAATGCAGACAGTCGAGCTAGATGATATTCGAGCAAGTGTTGATCAGTTTAAAAATGACATTGCGGCATTCGCTAAAGAATTGTCTAAAAAAGCAATAAAATCAAAAAGTTTAATGGATTAATACAAAATTAACTGCCGACTTTACATAATGTTGAGTCGGCTTTTTTATAAGTATTAGATATGCTTTTTATTATGTTCAATGACTAATAATGATATCGAAATAAACACAATATCTTTTAATAAGAAAAAGTTAGTTATTAGTACACCATCAACCATTTTCCATGTATTTGGGGTTGTGGCTAAAAAGCTCAATGTTGTAATAAAGGTAAGTAAAGCAAGGATCCCAGAAAAGTAGCCAACTTTAGGATTAAAGAATCCTACGATAAGCCCTACAGCAATGATTATTTCAGTTA
>NZ_CAMLHO010000020.1 GCF_946479765.1 uncultured Aliivibrio sp. | reverse complement strand
AAACTTGGTTCAAACAATGTTCAAGTTATTCTTGGTTGCCGTGCTGAAATCGGAGCTGGTGAAATGAAAAAAATCCCAGCTTCTGAAGACCTAACAGCAGTTGCATTACCATAATTATTGAGTAAATTCACTCAAATGACTAAGCCGCTCTCTTTAGAGCGGCTTTTTTTATGTAAATAAAGAAACTATTTGATTCTATATATTGAGTATTGGCGCATAATTGTGGATCATAGGGCTATATGAACAATCTGTTCTTTTTGCAATTACTAATACCAATGAGGTGCTTTAGATGAGTGAAACTGAAACTCGTCCTACCAACTTTATCCGTCAAATTATTGATGAAGACCTAAAGTCAGGTAAACATTCCAGTGTCCATACTCGTTTCCCGCCAGAGCCGAATGGCTATCTGCATATCGGACACGCAAAATCTATCTGTTTAAACTTTGGTATTGCTCAAGATTACCAGGGACAGTGTAATCTACGTTTTGATGATACGAACCCTGAAAAAGAAGATATTGAATACGTTGAGTCGATCAAAAATGACGTGAAATGGTTAGGTTTTGATTGGAGTGGTGATGTTCATTATTCTTCGAACTATTTCGATAAATTGTATGATTACGCGGTTGAATTGATTGAGAAAGGGCTAGCTTATGTTGATGAGCTAACTTCTGATCAAATCCGTGAATACCGTGGTTCACTTAAAGAGCCAGGTAAAAATAGTCCATACCGTGACCGTAGTGTAGAAGATAACCTTGCGTTGTTTGAACAAATGCGTGATGGTAAATTTAAAGAAGGCACTATTTGCTTACGTGCAAAAATTGATATGGCTTCTTCATTTATCGTTATGCGAGATCCTGTGATCTATCGTATTCGTTTTGCTACTCATCACCAAACGGGTGATAAGTGGTGTATCTACCCAATGTACGATTTTACTCACTGTATTTCTGATGCACTTGAAGGTATTACGCACTCAATCTGTACGTTAGAATTCCAAGATAACCGTCGTTTATATGATTGGGTATTGGAAAATATTACGATTGATTGCCAGCCGCATCAATATGAGTTTAGTCGCCTAAACTTAGAATACACAATCATGTCTAAGCGTAAGCTTAATGAGCTTGTGACTGAGAAACTAGTAAATGGTTGGGATGATCCACGTATGCCTACGGTTTCAGGTCTACGTCGTCGTGGCTTTACTGCAGGCTCTATTCGTGAATTCTGTAAACGCATTGGTGTTACGAAGCAAGAGAATATGATTGAATTTGGCTCATTAGAGTCATGTATTCGTGATGATCTCAATGAGAATGCTCCTCGTGCTATGGCCGTTCTTGAGCCTGTTAAAGTAGTTATTGAAAACTACGAAGAAGGTAAAGTAGAAACGTTAAACGTTGCTAATCATCCTAACAAGCCAGAAATGGGCACACGTGAAGTTCCATTTACTCGTGAAGTATACATTGAGCAAGATGATTTCCGTGAAGAAGCGAACAAAAAATACAAGCGTTTAGTGCTAGGTAAAGAAGTTCGTTTACGTGGTGCTTATGTGATTCAAGCTGATCGTATTGAAAAAGACGAAGCAGGTAACATTACGACTATTTTCTGTAGCTATGATGCAGAAACGCTAGGTAAGAACCCAGCAGATGGCCGTAAAGTTAAAGGTGTGATTCACTGGGTGTCAGCAGATAAAGCAGTACCTGCTGAGATCCGTTTATACGACCGTTTATTTACAGTGCCAAATCCAGCAGCTTTAGAAGATTTCTCAGAGAGCATTAATCCTGAGTCATTAATTACTAAGAATGGTTTTGTAGAACCAAGCTTAGCAACAGCAGAAGCAGAAGCAGGTTACCAATTTGAGCGTACAGGCTATTTCTGTATTGATAACAAAGACTCTACACCAGAGGCTCTTGTATTCAACCGTACAGTAGGCTTACGTGATACTTGGGAAGGTTAATCCTAACTAAGTATTCAATTAATTGATAATAAAAAACCAGCAGAGATGCTGGTTTTTTTATGACTAAAGTTTGTGACATTAGTATTAATCGTTATGAGCATCATTATTATCAATACAATCGCCAGTAATGCAATGACCGTACAGATATAAACTGTGGTTAGTTAAGCGGACATTGTGTTTGTTCGCAATTTCTTTCTGGCGTTCTTCTATCATATCATCAGAAAATTCAATAACTTTTCCGCAATCAAGACAAACAAGGTGATCGTGATGGTGTTGTGTTGCTAATTCAAAGACAGATTTACCGCCTTCAAAATGGTGACGAGTTACAATACCTGCATCATCAAATTGGTTTAATACACGGTATACAGTAGCAAGCCCAATCTCTTCACCAATATCGATTAATTTTTTATATAAATCTTCTGCACTGATGTGCTGGCTATCTGGTTGTTGTAGCACTTCTAAAATTTTCAGGCGCGGAAGAGTAACCTTTAAACCGGCTTTTTTTAGTGCTTGGTTGTTATCTGACATCGACTTTTCCTGTATTGGCGTTCTGCATCGATTTTTAGTGCAGTTTTAATCACTTAATTATAGGGAACATTCAATTCAGTTGATACCTTATCTGTACGATCTCTTACAAAAAAATAGATGTTGATCTTTTGTTAAAAAAACACTTATGATGAGGTCTGACCAGAATTAAGGGAAATAAATATGTATAAGTACTTTACCCCAAAAATAGTACGAAGGGCATTAAATATTTGGCCTCCATTTTGGGGCGCAGGGATCTCGATCCAAACTATTTCATCTGATTTTCAAGAAGTGAATGTCATATTGAAAGATCGATTTTGGAATAGAAATGCCAATCGAACTCAATATGGAGGAAGTATTTTCTCTATGACTGATCCTGTATTTTCGCTAATGTTAATGGGTATTTTACGTGATGAATACTTTGTATGGGATAAACAATCAGAGATCGATTTTATTTCCCCTGGAAAGACAGATTTACAAGCACACTTTTTAATTTCAAATGAAAAAATTCAAGAGATAAAAGATCATACTGATAATGGGGAAAAGTATTTTCCGCAATTTGAAGTGTATATTTATGATAAAAAAGGAAAGGTAGTTGCGAAGGTGAATCGAACGTTATATGTAAGAAAAAAGCCAGAATTTAGATGATGCTCTCTACTTTATTATGTAAGAGATAAGCAGAGAGCATCATGAATCAAAGTTAGTCTTCTAATTCTGCAAGGCACATCTCTTCATGGATTTGATTAACCCATGTAGTTACACGCCCTTCAGTAAGCTCTGGTTGACGGTCTTCATCAATACAAAGACCTACAAAGTTATGTTCATCAACTAGGGCTTTAGATGCTTCAAATTCATAGCCTTCAGTTGGCCAGTAACCGATTACAGTGCCGCCTTTTGCTTCAACGATATCACGGATGTTACCCATCGCATCACAGAAGTATTCAGCGTAATCTTCTTGATCACCACAACCAAAGATAGCAACAAGTTTAGTCGAGAAATCAATGCCTTCTAATTCAGGAAAGAAATCATCCCAATCACATTGAGCTTCACCGTAGTACCATGTAGGGATACCTAGAAGTAGAAGATCGAAGTTATCAATATCTTCTTTGCTGCTTTTTGCTATGTCTTGAACATGAACTAGCTTTTTACCAAGCTGTTTTTGAATCATCTTGCCAACAGCTTCAGTATTACCTGTGTCGCTACCAAAGAAGAGTCCTACACTTGCCATATGATGAATACCTGTATTTGTCTGTATTAATTAAAAATAGATGTTATTAGATCAGTGACTTAACCTAGACCAGAGCCTTCCCAGCTTAACTGAATAATCCCTTTAGCAATAAAGCCTGTACAGCCTAAAAAGAGAACTAGCCAAACAATTTTTCGGCCAAAAGGGGGTACATTCGCTTGTTTTAATACATCTTTAATAGCCATGCCGATAAAGAAAAATATCGAGGCAAACAGTAAATCTAATCCAATAGATTCAATGAGATCAAAATGTTCATACAGCATGAATCACCCTTATCTTAAGTAAGCGACCTAAATCTGATCGAATAATTTGGCAAAACTATATCATAGCTTTGACATTGTTGGTATGGATTATCTATTACCAACTTTTACTAGAAATCGATTTATGACTCGATAAATGGTTTCTGGCTTTTCTGCATGCAGCCAATGGCCAGTACCACTGACAATATGTGCCTTAGCTTTTGGAAATTGCGCCATAATTTCTTTTTGGTGTGTAGGTTGGATGTAATCGGAATTTTCTCCTTTTACAAACAGAATATTACCAGTAAATGGTGAGATAGGATCCCAACCTATTATATGGTGATAATTCGCTAATAATGCGGGCACATTAAAACGCAAAGTTAACTGTTCGTTTTTTTTATACAATGATTTGCTTAAAAACTGTCGTACGCCAGGATCTACGATGGACATTGCAAGTAATTGATCTGCTTCTTTTCGAGTAGTTGGTGGTGTGTCTAAAATGTGTTGAAGCCCAGAAAATACTGCGTCATGTCTGCGTTCAGGATAGGCTACCGGAGCCATATCTAAAACGGCTAGTGATGAGATAATTTCTGGTTTCTGACCTGCGATGGCCATAGCGACTTTACCTCCCATAGAATGACCTATGAGATGAGCAGAGGAAATGGATAAATGTTCAAGTAGATGAATGACATCAGACGCGAGCGCTTGATAATTATGATCTTCTGAATGAAAAGAGTGACCATGGTTTCGAAGATCAACACTGATCACTCGATATGTCGATTCAAATTGACGGGCGAGAAGACCTAGGTTATCTAAATTTCCAAATAAGCCATGAATTAGGATCAAAGGATCCCCATTTCCTTGTTCTTTATAGTTAAGTAGCTTCATTTTTCTGCGTTGTGTTAGGTTTGTCGTAGAGTATCACGATTATACAATGTATAATCGTGCCTTCATAAATAGATTATAGAATACGAACCATATAATGAAGACTATTGAAGTAGACGAAGAACTATACCGCTTTATTGCGAGCCAAACTCAACACATCGGTGAAAGTGCCTCTGATATTTTACGTCGTCTCTTAATGCAGTCGTCACCTTTAGACTCTGTTATTTCTGTTTCAACCCCTGTTGAAGTACAGAAAAAAGGCATAGTAGTCAGTAAAGATGCAGGTAAAGAGACATCTGTAGATCGCGTTAAAGCGGTACGTACCTTATTAATCTCTGATGAATTTTCTGCATTAGATAAAGCGATTGATCGTTTTTTAATTGTGCTATCAGAATTATATCAAATTGACTCAAAGGCCTTTGCTGAAGCAACGGAAGTGAAAGGAAGAACCCGAGTTTATTTTGCAGACAATCAAGACACATTGATTGCAAGTGGTAAAACAACTAAGCCCCGTGAAATTAACGGCACTCCATTTTGGGTTATCACAAATACAAATACTAATCGCAAGCGCCACATGGTTGAATTGTTAATGGAGCGTATGGGTTTCCATCATGATTTGACAGAGAAAGTGTGCGCGGCAATTTAATTTCCTTTGAGCCATTACTCAAATAATAATTTGTCACAAGGAATCGTCAAATGGCTATACATCCTCGCGCTGGGCAGAAAGCTCAGCAAGAAGATTTACACAATATCCCAGCATTAGTTTCTAATTATTTTTTATTAGAACCTGATGCATCAAACTCAGATCAAAAAGTACAATTTGGTACTTCAGGTCATCGTGGAACAGCAGATAAAGCAACGTTTAATCAACATCACATTTGGGCTATCGCTCAAGCGGTTGCTGATGTACGTAAGGAAAATGGGGTTACAGGTCCACTTTTCTTAGGTAAAGACACACATGCTTTATCTGAACCTGCTTTCATTTCGACGATCGAAGTATTAGTTGCTAATGGTGTTGAAGTTATCATTCAAGAAGATAATGGTTACACACCAACGCCAGGCATTTCTCATGCAATCTTAACGCATAACGTTAAATTTGATGATAAAGCGGATGGTATCGTTATTACTCCTTCCCATAATCCACCTCAAGATGGCGGCATTAAATATAATCCGACCCATGGTGGACCGGCTGAAGGTGAGTTAACTACGGCAATTGAGAATCAAGCAAATTTACTTATCGCAAACGAATTGAATGGTGTAAAGCGCATTCCAATTAATGAAGCGATGAAATCTGATTTAGTTAAACAAGTGGATTTGGTTAAGCCGTATATTGATGATTTGAAAAATGTCGTCAATATTGAAGCGATTCAAAAAGCAAATTTAAAACTAGGCGTTGACCCATTAGGCGGTTCTGGTATTGAATACTGGCGTCAAATCGGTAAAGCATTTGATCTAGATCTTACTTTAGTTAGTGAGGCAATTGATCCTTCATTCCAATTTATGTCGTTAGATAAAGATGGCGTAATACGCATGGATTGTTCTTCTCCTTATGCGATGGCCGGTTTATTGTCATTAAAAGATGACTATGATTTAGCGTTTGGTAATGATCCTGATTATGACCGCCATGGTATTGTAACGCCATCTGGTTTAATGAATCCAAACCATTACCTAGCTGTTTGTATTGATTATTTATACCGTAATCGTCCAAAATGGAAAACAGAAGTTGCAGTCGGTAAAACATTAGTATCTTCGGCAATTATTGACAAGGTAGTCGCTGATTTAGGTCGTGACCTATGTGAAGTTCCTGTTGGGTTCAAGTGGTTTGTTGATGGCTTATATGCTGGTTCTCTTGGTTTTGGTGGTGAAGAGAGTGCGGGTGCTTCTTTCCTACGCTTTGATGGTACACCTTGGTCAACAGACAAAGATGGTATTCTTTTGTGTCTACTTGCGGCTGAAATCACAGCGACTACAGGCATGAACCCCCAAGAATACTACAACAAACTAGCTGCTCAACATGGTGAATCAAGTTATAACCGTATTCAAGCTGTGGCAAATAAAGCTCAAAAAGCAGTATTAAGTAAATTATCTCCAGAAATGGTAGCTGCAACAACGCTTGCGGGTGATGACATTACAGCTCGTTTAACGCATGCTTCAGGTAATGGTGCTGCTATTGGTGGCCTTAAAGTAACAACAGCGAACGGTTGGTTTGCTGCTCGCCCATCAGGAACCGAAGAAATCTACAAGATTTATTGTGAAAGCTTTAAAGGTGCAGAACATTTAGCATTGATTGAACAAGAAGCTCAAGAAATTGTAAGCAACGTATTTAAAGACGCTGGCTTATAATTTTAAAACCAGTTAATTATTAATAAAAAGCAGCGCATGTCGCTGCTTTTTTATTATTTAAAAATGGACATTGACAATGAATAATTTTCAGTTAGAACAACTATTAAATAAAGAATTAAAACCCCAACTTATCAAAGATTACTGTCCTAATGGACTTCAAGTTGAGGGAAAAAATGAAGTAAAGAAAATAATTACAGGTGTAACGGCTTCTCAAGCTCTTATTGACGTTGCAATCGAAAGAAAGGCTGATGCATTATTAGTTCATCATGGTTATTTTTGGAAAGGTGAGAGTGAATCGATTAAGGGAATGAAAGGTAATCGTATTCGTTCTTTAATTAAAAATGACATTAATCTATTGGCTTATCATCTTCCTTTAGATATTCATCCTACGCTTGGTAATAATGCTGAATTAGCCCGTCTTTTTTCGATTGTAAATGTAGAAGGCTTAGAGCCGACGCCTCAATCTATTGCAATGAAAGGGGAATTTGAAACTGTATTATCTGGGGAAGAGTTGAATTTAAGGATCAGTCAAATACTGAACCGTGAACCTCTACATATTTCCCCTGATGTCAATAAAGACATTAAAACGGTGGCTTGGTGTTCTGGTGGTGGGCAAGATTATATTGAATTGGCTGCTCAGCAGGGAATTGATGCGTTTATCTCTGGTGAAATATCAGAAAGAACCACTTATATTGCACGTGAATTAGGCATTCATTATTTTGCAGCTGGTCATCATGCAACAGAGCGTTATGGCGTTAAAGCTCTAGGTGAGTGGTTAGAAAAAGAACATGGATTTAATGTAGAGTTTATTGATATTGATAATCCAGTTTAAGTGTTTCAATACTTCTTATCGTTATGAATACGTAATAAAAAAGGTTGATGCATGAGCATTAACCTTTTTTGTTTATACGTCTAATTAATTACATTGGTATAATTAGCGTTATTCACGTTCATGAAGTGGTTTAAATTCACGAAGTTCTTCACCAGTGTAAAGCTGGCGAGGACGACCGATACGGTTGTTTGGATCACTATGCATTTCGCTCCAGTGTGCAATCCAACCTACAGTACGAGACATCGCAAAGATAACAGTAAACATAGAAACAGGAATACCAATTGCTTTTAAAATAATACCTGAGTAGAAATCTACATTTGGATACAGCTTTTTAGATACGAAGTATTCATCAGACAAAGCAATACGTTCAAGTTCCATTGCTACGTCTAATAGCGGATCTTTAATGTTTAGCTCTTTCAATACGTCATGGCATGCTTCGCGCATTACCGTTGCTCGTGGGTCATAGTTTTTGTAAACACGGTGACCAAAGCCCATTAGACGGAATGGGTCTTCTTTATCCTTCGCTTTTGCAACGTATTCATCAATGTTATCAAGAGAGCCAATCTCTTCTAGCATACGTAAACACGCTTCATTTGCACCGCCGTGAGCAGGCCCCCATAAAGATGCAATACCAGCAGCAATACAAGCAAATGGGTTAGCACCAGAAGAACCGGCTAAACGTACTGTTGATGTTGATGCGTTTTGCTCGTGATCTGCATGTAACGTAAAGATTTTATCCATTGCACGGGCAACAACTGGGTTTACTTCATACTCTTCACATGGATTTGCAAACATCATGTGTAAGAAGTTTTCTGCGTAAGTTAGATCATTACGTGGGTAGACAAAAGGTTGACCAATTGAATACTTGTAACACATTGCAGAAAGTGTTGGCATTTTTGAAAGTAGTCTAAATGCGGCAATTTCACGGTGTTCATCGTTATTTACATCAAGTGAATCATGATAGAAGGCAGCTAAGGCTCCAACCACTCCACACATTACCGCCATTGGGTGAGCATCACGACGGAAGCCGTGGAAGAAACTTGAAATCTGCTCGTGAACCATAGTATGGCGAGTCACAATATCTTTGAACGTTTCGTATTCATCACGATTTGGTGCTTGACCATTTAGAAGGATGTAACAAACCTCTAAGTAATCTGCATTATTCGCTAATTGGTCGATAGGAAAGCCACGGTGTAATAGAACACCTTTATCACCATCGATGTATGTTATTTGAGACTCACAAGATGCAGTGGCAAGGAAACCAGGGTCAAAGGTAAAGTAACCACTTGCTCCTAATTTACGCACATCAATCACTTCAGGACCAATTGTGCCCTCCATTATAGGCATGTCTACTGGCGCTTGACCTTCAATATGAAGTGTCGCCTTTTTATCTGCCATAACATTCTCCTTTTGTTATATTTTTATTATATCCCGGATATGAGAGTGACAACTTTGTACCCATTACACGGGCTAATGTCAATTTTTGTGCGCTTATGTGTGCACTTGTTTATATTTTTAATGAAAAAAAAGTTAATTTTCTGTGGTGTGATGTAGATGTTATTTATGCGTTTGTAATCAGATGTGTCACATCGTATACTGCGGCTGAGTTTCTGTTCTGTCCCTTATATTATATAGGGTTACCGTGATTTTCATCTACTTAAAAATAGAGTTTTATTTGTTAAATGACTCACATAAAGAGATGTTGCTCACAATGAAAGTTGTGAAAATGTTAATTCTCGCTAGCTTTTGATAGAACAGAGGTATCTATAACAATAAAATGCTCAATGGAGCTGAGTGAGCCCCTTGTGAAAGTTAAAAAGTCAAGACCTGTCAACTTAGACCTACAAACGATCCGTTTTCCATTAACGGCTATCGCCTCAATTTTGCATCGCGTAAGTGGTGTGATTACTTTTGTTTCTGTTGGAATACTGCTTTGGTTGCTCAACCTATCGCTTTCTTCACCTATTGGATTCGCACAAGCCGCTGATTATATCGATGGTTTTTTTGTGACGTTCATTATGTGGGGAATTCTGACTGCGCTTGCTTATCATATTGTGGTTGGTATTCGTCATTTATTGATGGATATGGGCTATTTTGAAGAGTTAGAGTCAGGTACCCAAAGTGCTAAAGTTGCGTTTGCAATTACAGCGGTATTATCTCTTTTAGCAGGAGTATTGGTATGGTAGCTAACGTATCTTCCTTTGGTCGTAACGGCGTGCACGATTTTATTTTAATTCGTGCTAGCGCGATCATTCTTACCTTCTACACATTATACATTGTTGGCTTCTGTGCATTTGGCCCAGATCTGACGTACCTATCATGGACAAACTTCTTTGGCGGTTTGTTTACAAAAGTGTTTACGATGTTGGCGCTTCTTTCCATATTAATTCATGCATGGATTGGTTTATGGCAAGTACTCACTGATTACATTAAACCTATGTTGTTGCGTGCTCTGCTTCAATTGGGCTTAGTGTGTGTACTTTTAGGATATTTCTTCTCTGGTTTAGTTATTGTGTGGGGTGTGTAGTGAGTATTGCTGTTAGAGAATTTGATACCGTAGTGATCGGTGCAGGTGGTGCAGGTATGCGAGCTGCGCTGCAAATTTCAGAACAAGGCCTATCATGTGCTTTGTTATCAAAAGTATTTCCAACTCGTTCTCATACTGTATCTGCTCAAGGTGGCATTACTGTTGCTCTTGGTAATGCACACGAGGATCATTGGGAACAACACATGTACGATACAGTAAAAGGCTCTGATTATATTGGAGACCAAGATGCAATCGAATACATGTGCAAGAATGGGCCTGAGTCTGTTATTGAATTAGAAAAAATGGGCTTACCGTTTTCTCGTTTTGACGATGGTACTATTTATCAACGTCCATTTGGTGGTCAATCTAAGAATTTTGGTGGTGAGCAAGCCGCACGAACAGCAGCAGCAGCAGACCGTACTGGGCACGCCTTGCTTCATACGTTATACCAACAAAATATTAAGCACAAAACGACGATTTTTTCTGAGTGGTATGCGCTTGACCTTGTTAAAAATGAAGACGGTGCCATTTTAGGCTGTACCGCGCTTTGTATGGAAACAGGGGAGATTTGTTACTTTAAATCGAAAGCAACCATTCTTGCTACTGGTGGTGCTGGTCGTATTTACGCGTCAACAACTAATGCGCACATCAATACCGGTGATGGTGTTGGTATGGCGATCCGTGCTGGCGTTCCAATGCAAGATATTGAAATGTGGCAATTCCACCCGACAGGTATTGCAGGGGCAGGCGTTCTTGTTACTGAAGGCTGTCGTGGTGAAGGTGGTTATCTTCTAAATAAAGATGGTGAACGCTTCATGGAGCGCTATGCTCCAAACGCGAAAGACCTAGCAGGCCGTGACGTTGTTGCACGTTCAATGATGGTCGAAATCCGTGAAGGTCGTGGTTGTGACGGTCCTTGGGGTCCTCATATTAAGCTTAAATTGGATCACCTAGGTAAAGAAACGCTTGAATCTCGTTTACCTGGTGTGTGTGAGTTGTCTCGTACCTTTGCTCACGTAGATCCAGTAAAAGAACCAATCCCAGTAATTCCTACTTGTCATTACATGATGGGTGGCGTACCAACACAAGTGTCTGGTCAAGCTATTAAGCAAGACGATTCTGGTGCTGATGTTGAAATCCAAGGTTTATTTGCTTGTGGTGAAATTGCGTCAGTATCTGTTCATGGTGCGAACCGTTTAGGTGGTAATTCACTGCTTGATTTAGTGGTATTTGGTCGTGCAACAGGCTTACATTTAGGTGAAACCCTGAAAAAGCAAACTGAAGCTAAACCTGCTACTGAAGCGGATATTGAAGCTTCTCTTGAGCGTTACAATCGCTGGGAGAACAGTACAGGCGGTGAAGACCCAGTACAAATTCGTAAAGATCTACAACAGTGTATGCAAAACAACTTCTCGGTATTCCGTGAAGGTGATGCAATGGCAAAAGGCCTCGAAGAACTAAAAGTAATTCGTGAACGTCTGAAAAATGCCTACCTTGCTGATAAATCAACGGAATTTAACACGCAACGTATTGAGTGTTTAGAGCTAGAAAACTTGATGGAAACAGCATTTGCAACCGCTGTGGCAGCAAACTATCGTACAGAAAGTCGTGGTGCGCATGCTCGTTTTGACTTCCCTGATCGTGATGATGCTAATTGGCTATGTCATTCAGTGTATAACCCTGAGACAGAATCGATGACCAAGCGTGGTGTAAACATGGAACCTATCCATCGTGAAGCATTTCCACCTAAAGCACGTACGTACTAAGAGAGGGCAGAAAGATGAAATTAAATTTTTCAATCTATCGTTACAATCCAGATGTAGATAATGCTCCTCATATGAAGGCGTATACGTTAGAAGTGGAAGAAGGCTCGGATATGATGGTGTTAGATGCACTTATCTTATTAAAAGAGCAAGATCCTACCTTATCATTCCGCCGCTCATGTCGTGAAGGCGTATGTGGTTCTGATGGTTTGAACATGAACGGTAAAAATGGATTGGCTTGTATCACCTCATTATCTGAGTTAATTGGTAAAGGTGATCTTGTTATTCGTCCATTACCTGGTTTACCTGTTGTTCGAGACCTGATTGTCGATATGGCACAGTTCTATGAAAATTATGAAAAAGTAAAACCGTTCTTAATCAGCGATGGTGCAACGCCTCCTTCAAGAGAAAACCTACAATCTCCTGAAGAGCGTGAGCACTTAGATGGGTTGTATGAGTGTATTATGTGTGCGTGTTGTACAACTTCGTGCCCATCATTCTGGTGGAACCCTGATAAATTTATCGGACCAGCAGGGCTGCTTGCAGCGTACCGTTGGTTAATTGATAGTCGTGATACGGCAACAAATGAACGTTTGTCTAATTTAGACGATGCATTCAGTGTTTTTCGTTGCCATGGCATAATGAATTGTGTAAGTGTATGTCCTAAGGGGTTAAACCCAACAAAAGCCATTGGTCATATTAAGACCATGCTATTGAAAAAAGCGGTATAGCCATACACCCTCAACTTACTGATTGATCTAGTAAATGTTATTAGACAGTGAGTAAGTTGAAGTTTATAAGCCCGGCCAAAAGACCGGGATAGACGTGAAACTACTGGATTAAGGGAAAATAATGCAGAATAGCGTGATGAAGGCATGGTTTGAGTCTTCACATTTAGCTGGCGCTAATGCAACGTACGTGGAAGATCTCTACGAACTCTATCTCAGTGACCCGGAAATCGTTAGCGATGAATGGAGAGAAGTTTTTGATACACTTCCAGTTGAAAATACTGGTGTATCTGAGCAGGCCCATTCCCCTGTACGAGAATATTTCCGTCGTCTTGCGAAAGAAACAAAGCAAGTTAGTGCTCAAGTTAATGATCCAGATGTAGATGCTAAGCAAGTAAGAGTATTGCAATTAATTAATGCATACCGTTTTCGTGGTCACCAAAATGCGAATTTAGACCCATTAGCACTACAGCTGCATGAATATGTTGCAGAGTTAGATCCTGCTTTTCATAATCTAACCGATGATGATTTTTTAGAAACGTTTAATGTCGGCTCTTTTGCTTTAGGGCAAGAGACAATGAAACTTTCTGAACTGTATGAAGCACTACGTGGCACTTATTGTGGCTCTATTGGTGCTGAGTACATGCACATTACCAACACAGAAGAAAAACGTTGGATCCAACAGCGTTTAGAATCAGTGGCAGGCAAGCCAACATTTACTGCTCAAGAAAAACTGACTTTTCTTGAAGAGTTGACTGCTGCCGAAGGGCTAGAACGATACCTAGGTGCAAAATTCCCAGGCGCTAAACGATTCTCATTGGAAGGTGGCGATGCCATGGTTCCGATGGTGAAGGAACTTATCCGTCGTGCTGGTGAAAATGGTGGCCGTGAAGTCGTGATCGGTATGGCTCACCGCGGGCGTTTGAATATGTTAATCAATGTCCTTGGTAAAAAACCTCAAGACTTATTCGATGAATTTGCTGGTAAACACGGCGAATCATGGGGTACTGGTGATGTGAAATATCATCAAGGTTTCTCTTCTGATTTTGCGACATCAGGCGGTAATGTTCATCTAGCCTTAGCGTTTAACCCTTCTCATCTTGAAATTGTTAATCCCGTTGTTATTGGTTCAGTACGTGCTCGTCAAGACCGTTTAAATGATGCAGCAGGTGACAAAGTCATTCCAATTACTATTCATGGTGATTCAGCTATTGCTGGGCAAGGCGTGGTGGCTGAAACATTCAATATGTCTCAGGCTCGTGCATTCCATGTCGGTGGTACGATTCGTATCGTTATTAATAACCAAGTTGGTTTTACTACATCGAATCCGAAAGACATGCGTTCAACGCAGTATTGTACCGATATTGCTAAAATGGTTCAGGCTCCGATTTTCCATGTTAATGCGGATGATCCTGAAGCCGTTGCTTTTGTTACTCGCATTGCTCTTGATTATCGTAATGAATTTAAACGCGATGTTGTGATTGATTTAGTTTGTTATCGTCGTCACGGTCATAACGAAGCTGATGAACCAAACGCAACTCAACCATTGATGTATCAAAAAATCAAAAAGCACCCAACACCTCGTAAGTTGTATGCTGATACTTTAATTGAGCGTCAAGATCTTGAATTGGAAACAACCACGCAGCTAATTAATGAATATCGTGATGCTTTAGATCATGGTGAAGTCGTAGTGAAAGAATGGCGTCCAATGCAGCTGCATAATGTTGATTGGACTCCATTTATTGGTCATGAGTGGAATATGGAGTGGGCTAATCAGTTTGATAAAGGTCGCTTAGTCGAACTTGGTCAACGTATTTGTCAGTACCCAGAAAGCCATAAATTACACAGTCGTGTAAATAAAATGTGTAATGACCGTATCTCTATGGTCGCTGGTGAAAAAGCAATTGATTGGGGTATGGCAGAAACGTTAGCGTATGCAACTCTAGTTGATGAAGGTAAGCGAATTCGTATTACAGGCCAAGATTCTGGTCGTGGTACCTTCTTCCATCGTCATGCGGTACTTCACAATCAATCAGACGCGAGCACTTATGTACCTCTAGCTAACATTCATGATAAGCAAGGTCCATTTGAAGTGCATGACTCTGTATTATCAGAAGCGGCAGTACTTGCGTTCGAATATGGTTATGCAACGGCTGAACCGGGTGGTTTAACCATTTGGGAAGCGCAATTTGGTGATTTTGCCAACTGTGCACAAGTCGTTATTGATCAGTTCATTTCATCGGGTGAGCAAAAATGGGGCCGTATGTGTGGTCTTACTATGCTATTACCTCATGGTTATGAAGGCCAAGGTCCAGAGCATTCATCTGCACGACTTGAGCGTTTCTTGCAAATGTGTGCTGAACAGAATATGCAAGTTGTTGTTCCATCAACACCTGCACAGGTGTATCACATGCTTCGTCGCCAAGTGATTCGTCCTATGCGTCGACCATTAATCGTGATGTCACCAAAATCATTACTGCGTCATCCTCTGTGTACATCGTCGCTGGAAGAGCTTGCAGAAGGTAACTTCCAGCCTGCGATTCCAGAAATTGATGTATTGGATCCAGCACAAGTTAAACGTGTCGTTTTCTGTTCAGGTAAGGTGTATTTTGACCTACTAGAACAGCGTCGTATGAATGAACAGAATGATGTTGCTATTGTTCGAATTGAACAGCTTTACCCATTCCCTAAAGAAGAAGTAGAAGCCGCTATCGCACAATATACGAATGTAGTGGATTATGTTTGGTGTCAAGAAGAGCCTCAAAACCAGGGTGCTTGGTACTCTAGTCAACATAACTTCCGTTCTGCATTGCCTGATAATGCACTCTTACATTATGCAGGACGTCCAGCGTCTGCCTCTCCGGCAGTTGGCTATATGTCAGTGCACGTGAAACAACAGAAAGCGTTAGTTGAAGACGCTCTTACCCTAGATAAGAACTAGAAAGTATAGGAAAACGGATATGACAATCGAAATTCTGGTTCCAGATTTACCTGAATCTGTAGCAGACGCTACTGTAGCAACATGGCATAAACAACCTGGTGATACAGTTGAGCGTGACGAAATACTTGTAGATATTGAAACGGATAAAGTAGTGCTTGAAGTGCCAGCTCCAGAAGCCGGTATACTAGAAGCTATTTTAGAAGTAGAAGGTGCAACGGTACTTTCTAAGCAGCTACTTGCTAAAATCAAACCGGGCGCTGTTGTTGGTGAGCCAACAAAAGATGTGACAAATGAGACGGAGTCTTCTCCTGATAAGCGTCATACCGCTTCTTTATCTGAAGAGAGCAACGATGCCTTGAGCCCTGCGGTTCGTCGTCTTCTCGGTGAGCATGATATTGCTCCTTCTGATGTAAAAGGCACAGGTGTTGGTGGTCGAATTACTCGTGAAGACGTTGATGCTCATGTTGCCGCGTTAAAGGCAGCACCAAAAGCTGAAAAATCAACGGATAAACCGTCAGAAGCACTTGCTCATCGTAGCCAAAAGCGCGTACCAATGACTCGTCTTCGTAAAACAGTAGCAAGACGTTTATTGGAAGCGAAAAACAGCACGGCAATGCTAACGACGTTTAATGAAGTAAACATGAAACCAATCATGGAACTTCGTAAACAGTATCAAGAGCAGTTTGAAAAGCGTCACGGCACTCGTTTAGGTTTCATGTCTTTCTATGTGAAAGCGGTAACTGAAGCACTTAAACGCTACCCTGAAGTGAACGCATCCATTGATGGTGATGATATTATTTATCATAACTATTTTGATATTAGCATGGCGGTATCTACGCCACGTGGTTTAGTGACTCCAGTACTAAAAGACTGTGATGCACTTGGTTTTGCTGATATTGAAAAAGGCATTAAAGAACTGGCGATTAAAGGTCGTGATGGCAAACTAGCAGTTGAAGACTTAATCGGTGGTAACTTTACTATCACTAATGGTGGTGTATTTGGTTCGCTTATGTCGACGCCAATTATCAACCCACCACAAGCGGCAATTTTAGGTATGCACAAAATCCAAGACCGCCCAATGGCTGTTAATGGAAAGGTAGAAATACTGCCAATGATGTACCTTGCTTTATCTTATGACCACCGTTTAATCGATGGTCGTGAATCAGTAGGTTTCTTAGTAACTATTAAAGAGTTACTTGAAGATCCTGCTCGCTTACTACTAGACGTTTAGTCATAAATATCTAGAAATAAACAAAGGCTACTATGCTCACGGTAGCCTCTTATTCAACTTCATTATTGGATAAAAATAGAAAGATGCCTTAGAGCGTCTTAGGACATTAAAAATTCCCATCAAAGGGAATAACATAAAATGGATAGAACATAATGAACCTACATGAATATCAAGCAAAGCAACTCTTTGCAGAGTACGGCCTTCCTGTACCTGAAGGTTACGCATGTGATACGGCTCAAGAAGCTTTTGAAGCGGCAGGACGTATCAGTACTGCAAAAAAAGTGGTTAAGTGTCAAGTTCACGCTGGTGGTCGCGGTAAAGCGGGCGGTGTTGAACTGCATGATACAAAAGAAGGTGTAAAAGAATTCGCTCAAAAGTGGCTAGGTAAAAATCTAGTGACTTTCCAAACGGATGCTAAAGGCCAGCCAGTAACTAAAGTTTTGGTTGAAGAAGCATCAAATATTGCAAACGAATTATATCTAGGTGCGGTTGTTGACCGTGCTACGCGTCGTATCGTTTTCATGGCATCGACTGAAGGTGGTGTGGATATTGAGAAGATTGCAGAAGAAACTCCAGAGTTGATCCATCAAGCGGCGATTGATCCATTAGTTGGCCCTCAGGCTTTCCAAGGTCGTGAATTAGCATTTAAACTTGGCCTTGAAGGCGATCAAGTTAAGCAATTTGTTAAGATCTTTATAGGTCTTGGCAATATGTTTGCTGAGTATGATTTGGCTCTACTAGAAATAAACCCACTTGTAGTGACAGCAGAAGGCAATCTTCTGTGTCTGGATGGTAAAATTAACATTGATTCAAACGCAATGTACCGTCAACCAAAATTGCGTGAAATGCACGACCCATCTCAAGAAGATGAGCGCGAAGCTCATGCAGCACAATGGGAATTAAATTACGTTGCTCTAGATGGCAGCATTGGTTGTATGGTTAATGGCGCAGGCCTTGCTATGGGCACAATGGATATCGTGAATCTTCACGGTGGCCAACCTGCTAACTTCTTAGATGTTGGCGGCGGTGCAACAAAAGAGCGAGTGACAGAAGCGTTTAAGATCATCCTATCAGACAGCAATGTAAAAGCCGTTCTGGTTAACATCTTCGGTGGTATTGTACGTTGTGATCTAATTGCAGATGGCATAATTGGTGCGGTTGAAGAAGTCGGTGTAAAAGTGCCTGTTGTTGTTCGCCTTGAAGGTAATAACGCACCACTAGGTTCACAAAAACTGGCTGAAAGTGGCCTAAATATCATTGCTGCTACTTCATTAACTGAAGCGGCTGAAAAAGTTGTTGCTGCTGCGGAGGGCAAATAATGTCTGTACTAATTAATAAAGATACAAAAGTTATCTGCCAAGGCTTCACTGGTGGCCAAGGTACTTTCCACTCAGAGCAAGCGATTGATTACGGAACAAAAATGGTTGGTGGCGTATCACCAGGCAAAGGAGGTCAAGTTCATTTAGGCCTTCCAGTATTTAACACCGTTCGTGATGCAGTTGAAGCAACTGGCGCAACGGCTTCTGTTATCTATGTACCAGCACCTTTCTGTAAAGATGCGATTCTTGAAGCAATTGATGCGGGTATTAAATTAATCGTAACGATTACAGAAGGCATTCCTACTCTTGATCTTCTAGATGTTAAAGTTCGTCTAGATGCAGAAGGCGTAGTGATGATCGGTCCTAACTGTCCGGGTGTTATTACTCCTGATGAATGTAAGATTGGTATTATGCCTGGTCACATTCATAAGAAAGGTAAAGTAGGTATTGTATCTCGCTCAGGTACACTGACTTATGAAGCAGTTAAACAAACAACTGATGAAGGTTTCGGCCAATCAACGTGTGTTGGTATTGGTGGTGACCCAATACCTGGTTCAAACTTCATTGATATTCTAAAGCTATTCCAAGAAGATCCAGAGACTGAAGCAATTGTAATGATTGGTGAGATCGGTGGAACAGCGGAAGAAGAAGCTGCTGAGTACATTAAACATAATGTAACTAAACCAGTAGTGTCTTACATTGCCGGTGTTACTGCGCCTCCAGGTAAGCGCATGGGGCATGCCGGTGCAATTATCTCTGGTGGTAAAGGGACTGCGGAAGATAAGTTTGCAGCACTAGAAGCCGCGGGTGTTAAAACCGTTAAGAGCCTTGCTGATATCGGTAAAGGCTTACGGGAAGTGACTGGTTGGTAATTATTTAAATCAATAAGTTAACAGGTTTTAAGCCATTTGTAGAAATATGAATGGTTTTTTTGTATATACAGTCATTTGAAATGTTTCCTTACATTTGGCCGATTTGAAATAGGTATGATTAATAATGCTACCTCTGGTAAGGTTGGGAGCTTTTCTTTCTAAGGACATATTCAAAAAAACTCAAAGAATGACTAGCACTACTATTAATGGTTATTTAATTTGAGAATACACATGCAACTTAATACTAAATCTAAGTATGTCATCATCTATTTAATTTTTTCTGCTGCAATGTTTGGGTCTATTATTATGGGCGCATACAATGTTAGATATACATTAGAAATAAATAACGTAACACGATTAGAAAACTTACTAACAAATGCTAAAAATACCATTGCTACATTAGAGCAAAAAGTAGTTTCTGGTGAGCTGGATGAAATAAAAGCAAAAAGACTAGCTAGTGAATTGATGCAAAGCTATGCGTATTCAGATAATGAGTATATCTGGATGACGGATGAAAACTTGGTTTTTTTAGCAGCCCCTTTAGATCCTCAAATTATTGGTAAACCATTTGCTGATATTGTTAGCTCTGAAGCAAAGGTTCATATACTTAATCATTTAACGGTTGCTGGAGAGGTGATCACTTATTCTTGGTTCACGACACGAGAAAACATTACGACTGAAGTGAAGTCGATCGCTGTAAAAAGTAAAGTTTGGAATTGGTACTTAGGTAGTGGTGTTCAAGAGAAGAAAGTGAATGATACTTTCTATTCTTTTCTAATAGAAGGATTAACTATTGGTTTCATTGTTAATTTATTTATTGGTTTAGTTATGCTTTTTGCTGTTCGAAAATATAATAAGACACTAGGTAACGATCCTGAGATTATCTTAAATGTGATTGACTGAATATCTCGTGGTGATTTAAGCCATATAAATGATATGAGTTCAGAGCATGAAGGTATTTATGGTCGAGTACTTGAGATGGCAAGAAATATTAAAAAAATGGTAACAGAAATTAATCAATTAACAATAGAGTTAAGTGAATCATCTCATCGTCTATCGTCTTCTTCTCATACGATGAATGTTAGTATGAGAGCGCAAACAGATCAATTAGGCCAAGCCGCAGTCGCTACAAATCAAGTCGTTATTAGTATTGATGAGGTAACTCAAAGTGCAATTCAAGCATCAGATTCAGCATTAGATGTGAACAATACGTCAACGCACTGCATTTCGACTATTGGCAGCCTGAATAATGATATGCAGGCACTTGCTGTTAATATTAGAAATGTATCTAAGGTTATTGGTAATTTGCAGGTTAAAACGGATAATATAGGCAGTATTCTTGATGTAATTCGCAGCATTGCTGATCAAACAAACTTATTGGCATTAAATGCAGCAATTGAAGCAGCGAGAGCGGGTGAAAGTGGTAGAGGGTTTGCTGTTGTTGCGGATGAAGTTCGATTATTAGCGAGTAGAACGCAAGAGAGTACGGCTCAGATATCGACTATGATTGCCGAGTTACAAAATGAAGCAGTTACATCAGTGACTCTTATGCAAAGTAATTCAGACGATGCACATCAAATTGCAGAAAAAACAATAATAACTCAAGATACAGTGAAGTCGATTTTTGATGCTGTTTCAGTGATACAAACAATGAATAGCCAGATATCTGTATCAACAGAAGAGCAATTAGCTGCGACATCGAGCGTGAATCAACTTATTGTAGAGATTAACCGATGTGCAAAAGAAAATGCACTTGATGTTGATGCAACAGAAATGCAAGCAGAAAGATTAGGTTCAATGGCTGATAATCTAACCACTATAGTGAGTAGATTTAAAATCTAAATGGATAGATAAGAGCAATACTGTGATTGATGTATTGCTCTTTTTTATGATATAAATCCAATTAATGGTTCAGACTGGCATTAATTGGATGCTTTTTTTAGTTGGCTAAACATAAATATAGCAGCACCAGAAACAACAACAGAAGGGCCAGCAGGAGTGTCGTAATGCCATGAGAGAGCTAAACCTGCGATAACGGCGATACAACCAAATATGGAAGCAAGTAAAACCATTTGTTCAGGCGTTCGAGAAAAACGTCGAGCAGTTGCTGCGGGAATGATTAACAATGAAGTAATAATCAATGCCCCAACAAATTTCATCGAAATAGCAATAACCAATCCAACCATTAGCATTAAGACTAAACGCATTAACTCTACATTAACGCCCTCAACTTGAGCCAATTCTTCACTAATCGTCGATGACAATAGTGGTCTCCATACTATGTATATCAATCCTAAAACAATGATAACGCCTGTATAAATATAAATTAAGTCCTCATAAGTAACGGCAAGTAAATCACCAAACAAATAAGACATTAAATCTACTCGCACATTATCTAAAAAGCTAACAGCAACTAGGCCCAACGATAGGGAGCTGTGAGCCAAAATACCGAGTAAAGTGTCAGTTGCAACTAGGCGTTGTTTTTGTAATGTAACTAATAATAATGCGATGGCAACACAGCAAACAATTAAGGCAAGGTTTAGATTAATATCAAATAGAAAACCAAGTGATAATCCCAATAAAGAAGCATGAGCGAGAGTATCACCAAAATACGCCATTTTTCGCCATACAACGAAAGAACCCAATGGCCCAGCAAGTAACGCAATACCTAATCCCGCTAAAAGTGCGGGTAGTAAAAACTCAATCATGATGACGCCTTTTTATTTTTACTACAGCATGAACCGTCACTCGGTTCACCAGATAAATCATGGTCATGGCGATGATCATGATGATAGAAAGCTAATTTCTGCTCTCGTTGCTGCCCAAATAATGCAATATATTTAGGGTGTTTAGAGATAGACGCGGGAGCGCCAGAGCAGCAAATATGATGTTGAAGGCAAATCACCTCATCGGTTTTTGCCATCACAAGGTGTAGGTCATGAGAAACCATAAATACGGCACAGTTAAAACGATGACGAATTGACTCAATCAGCGCATATAAACTGATTTGACCTTGAACATCGACCCCTTGTGCTGGCTCATCAAGAACAAGTAAATCAGGACGCTGCAACAAAGCTCTAGCAAGTAGAACTCGTTGTGATTCTCCGCCAGACAGCTTATGCATGTTCGAGTGAAGTAAATGTTCAGCTTCAACTAACGTCAATGCATCAAGATGTTCTTGTTGACTGTATTTGCCTGCTAACTTTAAAAAACCTTGTACGGTTAGTGGAAGGGAGTCATTTAAATGTAATTTTTGAGGGACGTAGCCAATACGTAATTTCTTTTCTCTTTTAATCAGACCACTGGTTGGTTTTTGTAATCCGAGAATCGCTTTCACTAATGTAGATTTACCAGCACCATTAGGGCCAATTAGTGTAATGATCTTATTTGATTCAATCGATAATGACACATTATCGAGAACATGGCGGTCGTCAAAGACAACGCAGACATCTTGTAAAGTGAGTAAAGTAGTCATTTTTAAATAAGAGTCGTTTGCAATTAGTAAGTGTTATAATGTAACATTTTAGAAATCCAATCGCCATCACATTTTTTAAGAGAAGCAAATGAATAAAAAAATTCAATTTATTGTACTGGGCCTATGTACTCTCATTGGAGCTCAGGCTCAAGCTATGACGGTGTTATCTTCAGTAAAACCGATTAATTTAATCGTGCAGGAGCTGACCGATGGTGTTTCAGAATCTACCTACTTAGTACCACAAAGCGCATCTCCTCATGATTATGCATTACGCCCTTCAGATATAAAGAAAGTGAAAAAAGCAGATATGATCATTTGGTACGGAAATGATTTAGAACCTTTTTTAAGTAAAATACTAAAAGACCAAAAAAATGTAGTAACGATTAGTCAGTTTAGCTCTGTGGATTTTTTCCATTTTGACCAACACGATCATGCCGATGAAGGCGGACATCATCATAATACAGACCCGCATTTTTGGTTAGGCCCAAAGGAAACGTTAGCTGTCGCAAAAGAGATAACGATTCAATTGATTAAAATTGATCCATTGAATAAAGAGCAATATCAGTCTAATCTTGCCGTGTTTGAAAATAAGTTAACACAGGCAGTGAAGACAATTTCAGATCAATTAAAGCCAGTGCAAGACAAGGGGTACTTTGTATTTCATGACGCATATGGTTATTTTGAACGTTATTTTGGAATGAATAACTTGGGGCACTTTACGGTGAGTCCGGATAGAAAACCGGGTGCAAAATCTTTGATTAATATAAAAAAATCACTTTTAAATCAGCAAGCCGTGTGTGTCTTTTCAGAGCCTCAATTTGAGCCAGCTATTGTAACAACAATTACGAGAGGCACAGAGGTACATAAAGGTGAACTTGATCCTTTAGCTATACAGCAAACTGATGAAAAGGGTGCTTATTTTATATTTTTATCAACCATCAGTAATGAGTTATCACGTTGTCTAAGTCAATAAAATATAAAGAAGTTATCGCAGCTAGATTTGGTACGCTATCTAAAAGGCATAAGTTTGTTCTGTTGTCTTTATTCCTATTCACTTGTGCTGTTTTTATCTGGAAGCCAACACATAGCTTACAGAGCACTTCGGCTGTTTCAAATAGAAATGAAGTTTCTTTATCGAGTGGGAATCTTCAAACATTGGCAGATCAAAATAGTGAACCAGTCGGTACTATTTTTGAACCCAATGACCCTGAGTTTAACGCGCCAAAAGATGAATTAGATGAGCAATTAGCCGCTAAAGATATTCTACATTCACACACTGTAGCTTCTGGTGAAACGCTAGGCGCAATTTTTAACCAATATGCCCTGCCTATGTCTGATATGTATTCATTACTAGAAGTGAATAATTCGGCGGCAAATATGCGTGTCGGTGTTGATTTAGAATGGCAACAAGATGAAAATGGTAAATTAACAGAGCTTAAAATTCATCGAAACATTAAAGATACCGATGTTTATGCTTGGACGGGTGAAAAATACAGTTTTACCCAACAAGAAGAAGACGGTGAAATTAAACCGGTATTTCTTTCTGGAAGAGTCACCAGTAATTTCTATAATTCAGCGCGCTCAGCAGGACTAACGCCGGGTCAAATTCAAACATTGGCAAAGCAATTACAATGGAAGTTTGATTTTGGTAAAGAAGCTCGTAAAGGGGATAAGTTTGCGGTTGAAGTTGATAAAGAATTTATTGACGGCAAAGCCGTATCATCAGGCGAAGTTAAAGCGGTATTGTATGAAAATGGTGGCAGAGACATTACGTTAGTTAAGCACACTGATGGTCATTATTATGATGTTCAAGGTCGTAGCTTAAATCGAGCGTTAGAACGCTACCCAACTCATCAACGTTTTAGAATCAGCTCTTCATTTGATCCTTATCGAAAACACCCAATCACAGGGCGTGTTTCACCGCATAATGGTACTGATTTTGCTGCACCTGTAGGTACACCGGTATACGCAAGTGGTGATGGTGTTGTTGTTCGTGCATTGCATCACCCTTTAGCTGGTAATTATATCGTCATTAAGCATGGTCGAGAGTATATGACTCGCTATCTTCACCTAAGCAAAATCTTAGTGAAGAAAGGGCAGAAAATATCTATGGGCGATAAAATTGCACTAAGTGGTAATACTGGGCGTTCAACAGGGCCGCACTTGCATTATGAACTAATAAAAAATGGTCGAGCGGTAAATTCAATGAAAGTACCCTTGCCACAAGCCTCACCAGTTAAAGAGTCTGAGCGTGCGCGTTTTAAACAGCAAGCTAAGTTAACCATTGATGCACTACGTGATCAAGTGTAGATAGCGTTAAAGCATTACATTGCACTACTCTAATATCGCCCTTTCTATTTGTATAAATTAGAGAGGGCTTTTTTGTATTTAAGTACTTGGTTAATCTTATTGGTATTAATTGCTATATAGATAGAGTTTTTCTATCATGTTGATACTTTTTATTTTTATCTCAAGGCGAGTAGATGTTTTTATTCAGAATACTTATTTTAAGTATTTGCCTCTCATTTTCTACTTATACTTTATCTCGTTCAGATAATACGATTTTCTACCCCATGCCAATTCATAGTGATGGTCAATATATAACAGCTCAACAACTTTTTTTACGTGATGATGGGGCGTTATGGATGTATGACGTCTATGGACAAGTTCATCTGTTTGATGGACAGAATATGTATACATTAGGAGATAAATCAGATACTGAGTTACCTCGACGTATTGCGTTTTTTGATCATGAATTCTGGTTTATTAAAGAAAATAAAATTAATTCTTGGTCGACTGAAAAAGGATTCTCTGTGGAGTTTACTTTTCCAGAAGAGGCAGAACTTCGTAATTTAAATCAAATCAATGGTGTCTTTTGGGGAAATAGTGCTGACCGTTTTTTTGTGTATGAGCCAGAGGATCGGACTTTTTATAGCTCACTGATTAATGACTTAAATAGCAGTGTTATTCTTGATGAAATAGAAATTACCGGTGCGGTCCAAATTGATAAAAGATGGATAGTAGCCACCTCTGAGGGACTTTTTGAATTTGAACCTTCAACGGAACGTTTTTCACCTTTGTTTCTTGGTCAATATATTGATGCTATTTTTTATTCAAGAGAAAAAAATCAAATAATATTGGGAACTCATGACAGTATTTGGCAAGTCGAACTAAAAGGTAGTACCGTCGATATTCTACATAAAGTGCCTACTGATTTATCTTTATTATCTTTTGCTGAAACAAAAGAGTCGTGGTGGTTTGGTACGGAGCGCGGTCTGTTTCAGTGGATGCCAGAAAAGGAAACGTTAGCAAATTTTGAATCGGTAGTTCGTGATGATTATTCTCTTGAGGGGAATAAAATTTATGCATTATTAGCTGACAAAAATAATGGATTGTGGATAGCAACAGACAATGGAATTAGTTATTACTCAGACAGTACTCAATTATTTACTCGTGTTCGTTATAAAGAGGCGAATGGTCGATTAAATATTAATGAGATAACCTCAATTCATCAAACCTCAGTTAACGAAGCATGGATAGGATCGTCAACGGGGTTGTTTTTATTAAGTAGTGAGAGCGTTAACTTACCGATTACAAAAATAACATCTCATCACATAAATGATATTACGTCTGATGATCTGTTTGTCTGGTTAGCAACGACTTCTGGAATCTATCAAGTAGATCGAATCACAAAAAAAATCACAACACCGAAAGGACTTGAGCGATTAAAAGAGGAAAATATTACCCATAGCCTGAGGGATTCATCAGGAATATTATGGTTTTCAACGAAAAAAGGGTTATATAAATTTAATACGGTGACTGGAGGGCTTAATAACTTGGGTTTTTCATGGGCGCTAGACCAGAAATATTTAGCTAAAATCACACACTTCTATGAAAACATAAATGGTGAAATCTCCATCGGTACGAACATGGGATTATATCGCTATAAGAATGGAACACTGGTTTTTGATCATGCTTATGTGCGTGCGGGTAGCATCATTGATATGGTTGATACTGAATATAATAACTCTTGGATTGTCAGTAATTACGGTTTGCAGATCAGTGACTCCAGTGGAAATCGAAAAGATGTCGTTCTTTCAGCAGAATATACAACGCCTCATTGTGTATTATCAACAAGTAATGGCGTGTGGTTAGCATCCAGTAAGGGACTTTCCTTGTATACCCATCAAGGGCGTTTAATTAAGCATTTTGGTAGTCAGAGAGGGTTAATTAATAATGAACTGCTGCCGAATTTATGCTCCATATCGTCTAATGGCGTAATGATGTTCGCGAGTAAAGATGGTGTCTTTTTTGTTAATGAAGGTGAATTACTTAAACATCAAATAACAAAACCATATGTAGTACTTGGTCAGATCAATGTTGATCACCAAACTGTAAGCTATGGAATAAATAAAAAACTCAGTTCACCGTTACCATATGGCTCCAATATATCTTTCCTTTTTGGCGTCCTTCCTGAATTCAAAAATAAATCAGTATCTTATCAACTGTTAGGTTCTAATGATGAATCATGGCAAGACTTTGATGGTAATTCATTGATTTTTGATTCTCTGAATTCTGGTAAGTATCAATTACGTATTAAACCTAGGAGTAGTGGTCAAAGGAGCAGCAATATTACGGAGTTTCAATTTTATGTTGAAGTTCCTTGGTTTTTTGCTCCTTGGTTTATGTTCTCTTTATTTACGTTATTGATGATCACTATTATTGGTATTTATTCTTGGCGTTCTAAAGAGATAAAAAAAAGTAATGAAAAGCTGAAAAAAAGCGTAGAAATTAAGACTCAGCAGCTACAAAATCAAGGCAAGGCACTTGTTTCAAGTAATAATCAGTTGCAGAAGCTATTAACGGTTAGGCAGCATATGATTTCTGAAATTTCGGAGCAAGCACAGCAACCAATAATCGATATTCAACATGATCTACAAAAAAAATGGTCACTAACTAATTTGGCGTTAGCGAATCAGTGTGAGTGTAGTTTGGCTCTTTTAAAGCAACTTACTCATCTTGAACCGTTAGTGTTGCTTCAGAAAAATACCCGAACTAATCAAGTTCTGTCTCTTCTATTAAGGGCAGTAACAAAAGCTTGGGAAGATGAATACAATGCGAAAGGTGTTAGGCTCTGTTTAGATGACCATTCAAAAGCGTGTTCGATTTTTGTCCAGCCTTTATTGATTGATGCAATTTTTAATAATGTGCTTTTTAATTTATTAAAACGAAGTCGGTTTGGAGAGCAGGTCACGATTCGTATCGAATGCGATGAGATGAGAGTAACTACTTACTTTTTAAGTGAGGGGCTGTGTATAGAAGATAATGAACTTGATGAATTAAAGAGAGTCGATTTAACACAAATTATTGAAATGCTTAATCAAGCGTTAGGACTTTCTTCTGTTAAGCAGCTAACAGTGCAGAATGGTGGGCATTTTGAAGTAACCAAAAATAGACTCGGTGAAAATGAGATTTTCCTGTCGTGGCCAATAGCAATCGATACATTAAGCAATAAAGTACCCTTAACAAGGTTAGGTAATGGTTCGAATAATGAACCAGATAGCAATCAAGAATGGTTAATTGGTGTTTATACGGTAGTTGAAGATAATTATCGTAGTCCTGCATTTGGAACAAGAGCTGCTGCAAATGCGCTATTTATTTCAGAACGTAATTTCCAGCGAAAATTCAAGTTATTAACTAAGCGCTCATTTATAGAATATTTGACTGAGATTAAATTAGAAAAAGCGTGTGAGTTATTGATTTCCGGGCATAAAGTTGCTGATGCAGCATTTGAATCTGGCTTTAATGACCCTTCTTATTTTAGTAAGCGTTTTAAACGTCATTATGGATTATCGCCAACTCAATTTGTTAGTGAAAATGAAGGGAGTTAAATGGGGTTAATAGTTAGATAGTAATGAAAATAGAGTAGAAAAAAAGTTCGCGACGTAGCCGGGGGGACTACGTCGCGGGTACCAAAGGTACCTTCGCTTGCTGCCGAGGTGATAAGAGAAATCTCATTACCTCTATTAGAATAAAAGTTTGAGAGGTCTCCCTCTCGATGCAGATAACTATACCTCTGCCATTCTTGTTTTACATATCAAAATAACGACATTCTATAGGTACAAAAGCGACAAAGTGCATTTTCTTTAGTTAAGTTATTAATATTAATCGATTAATTTGTGTTATCGATTTTGTGTTACTTGTTAAATTATTTTGACGTCATTTTAATACCATCAATATTAACGTAATTAACAATGGCTTTTAAGTTATATCAGAGTAAGGAAGTTGCCTGTTTAACCGTGTTTATTCATGAATTTTTGTCAATTTACTGACAAAAATTGATTTAGCGCAAGATAATACGGGCTGTTAACGATAGAATGAAGCGAAATAATAATGATTCTCACTACTGTGGAGTTAGAGATGAACTTAGCGCAATTAGAAAGCGGTAAAAAAGCCGTTGTAACAGACATGTCTTTATTACCAACAGACACTAGAAAAAAATTAATGGTAATGGGTATGCTTCCACATACTGAAATATCTATATTGCGTAAGGCACCAATGGGTGACCCATTACAAATTAGTGTAAGAGGTACCTCTCTTGCCATTCGTAAAAACCTAGCAGAACAAATTACAGTTAAGGAATTATAGAATGCAATATCAAGTATTAACTGTAGGTAATCCAAACAGCGGTAAAACAACGTTATTTAATGGTCTTACCGGAGCTAAGCAGCAAGTAGGTAACTGGGCTGGTGTTACTGTTGAGAAGAAAACAGGTAGATATACGTGCTCTGGTGATGAGTTTCTATTAACCGATTTACCAGGCATCTATGCATTAGATAGTGGTAATGACGTTAATAGCCTTGATGAAACTATCGCCTCTCGTGCTGTGTTAACGCACGATGCCGATGTAATTATTAATGTTGTGGATGCATCGTGTTTAGAGCGTAGTTTATACATGACATTGCAGTTACGTGAGTTGGGTCGCCCAATGATCGTGGTGCTTAATAAGATGGATGTATTAAAGCGTCAGCGACAAGTTTTAGATATTAAAGGGCTGGAAAAGAAGCTAGGTTGCCCTGTATTAGCACTATCGGCTAATAACAATGGTCAAGTTCATAAGTTTAAAGAGAAACTGCATAAGTCTATTGTTCAAGGCATTAAGATGGTTCCATTGGACTTGTCATACGGTGAAGACGTAGAAGCAGCAATAACAAAAGCATCAGATTTATTTAATAGCAAGTATGCATCTAGTCGTTCTCTGGCTATTCGTGCATTAGAAAACGATGCGTTAGTGTTAAATACATTAGAGTCAAATAAAAGAAATAGCATTGCGAATATAGTTAATGTATTGAGTACGAAAATTGAAGCTGATTTTCATATTGCTGATTGTCGATATACATTTTTACACCAATTATGTCAGCAGTTACGTCGTCAAGAAGGTGGTTTGAGCCACAGTGTTAGTGAAAAAATAGACAGTGTAATATTAAATAAATGGATAGGTATCCCATTCTTTTTCTTCGTTATGTATCTAATGTTTATGTTCTCTATCAACATAGGTGGCGCATTCATTGATTTCTTTGATATCGGTGTTGGTGCATTGTTAGTTGATGGTGGGCATTATTTATTAGATGGACACTTGCCTGTTTGGTTAGTCACATTAATTGCAAATGGTGTTGGTGGTGGTATTCAAACCGTCGCAACATTCATTCCTGTTATCGGTTGTTTATACCTATTCCTATCTTTGCTTGAAAGCTCGGGTTATATGGCTCGTGCGGCTTTTGTTCTTGATAAAGTAATGCAGAAGATTGGTTTACCGGGAAAAGCATTCGTTCCTTTAGTGCTTGGTTTTGGTTGTAACGTTCCTGCTATCATGGCGACTCGTACATTAGAACAAGAGCGTGAGCGTAAACTGGCAGCGTCAATGGCTCCATTTATGTCATGTGGTGCTCGTTTACCTGTATACGCACTATTTGCTGCTGCTTTCTTCCCAGAAAATGGCCAGAACGTGGTATTTGGTTTGTATTTCTTAGGTATTTTAGCTGCTGTATTTACGGGTTTACTGCTGAAACATACTATCTACCCTGGTCGTAGTGATACGTTCATTATGGAAATTCCAGATTATGAATTTCCAACAATGCGTAACATCATGATTAAAACGTGGCAAAAGCTGAAACGTTTTGTTCTTGGTGCGGGTAAAACTATCGTTGTTGTTGTCACTATTTTAAGTTTCTTTAATTCATTGGGTATGGATGGTTCATTTGGTAATGAAGATAGTGAAAATTCTGTATTATCAAAAGCGGCTCAAATTGTGACTCCAGTATTAGCGCCAATTGGTATTCAAGAAGACAACTGGCCAGCAACGGTTGGTATCATCACCGGTATTTTTGCTAAAGAAGCGGTTGTCGGTACACTAAATAGTTTATATGCAGATCCTGCTGATGAAGATGCTGAGTTTGATTTGATGGCTAGCCTGGAAGAAGCAGTAATGTCTATTCCTGATAACTTATCTGGTTTAAGTTACTCAGATCCACTAGGTGTTGAAGTCGGTGATTTAACTAATGCTAGCGCCGTTGCAGAAGACCAAGGTGTTGCTGATTCAATCTTTGGTAATTTACAAGCTCACTTTGTAACAAGCGCAAGTGCAATGGCTTATTTAATTTTTATCTTGTTATATACACCATGTGTTGCAGCTATGGGAGCATACATGCGTGAGTTTGGTCGTCAATACTCTTACTTTATAGCTGGTTGGACAATGCTATTAGCTTATGTGTCTTCAACGTTATATTACCAAATTGCAAACTTCTCTAATGCGCCAATGACAAGCAGTATGTGGATCGCGATTTCCCTTATTGTCATGGCTATTACTTACCTTGCATTAAAACGTAAGAGTAGAGAAGTAGAACAACAAGAGGCAGCCTTAGTATGATCCTGACAGAGCTTAAGCAATATATTGATGAAGAAGGTCGCGTAGAGCGGATCACGTTAGCTAAGAAATTCAGCATGAGTGAAGATGGCGTTGATGCAATGCTTGAGCTTTGGGTTAAAAAAGGTAAGTTAACTCGTGAGCTTATTGGTTGTGATAAGACTCAGTGCTGTCAAGAAGCAGAGCGTGTTTGGTATCGACCTGCTTATAAAGATGAGTTAATGACTACTTACATACGGTAATTATCTAGTTTTCAGTAGATAATAAATAAAAACGAGAGCCAGTTGGCTCTCGTTTTTTTTCTAAAACCCAGCCCTTAATTTCTCGTCCTGCTTTTAAAGCATAAAAAAAGACACGCAATTCTCATCGCGTGTCTTTCTATTTTTGTTAACTAAGCCTTACTGCTAAGGCATGAAATTAGTTAATTACTTTTTCAGCTTTCTCTGCTTCTTCAGCTTGAGCAGCTTGGATAGCCGTTAGTGCTACTGTGTAAACGATATCGTCTACTAGAGCGCCACGAGACAAGTCATTTACAGGCTTGCGCATACCTTGAAGCATTGGACCGATAGAGACTAGCTCAGCAGAACGTTGAACTGCTTTGTATGTTGTATTACCAGTGTTTAGGTCTGGGAATACAAATACAGTTGCTTTACCAGCAACAGGAGAATTAGGTGCTTTAGAAGCAGCTACATTTTCCATGATTGCAGCATCGTACTGTAGCGGACCATCGATGATCAGATCAGGACGTTTTGCTTGAGCAAGTTTGGTTGCTTCACGTACTTTATCAACGTCTGCACCCTTACCAGATTCACCAGTAGAGTAAGAGATCATTGCAACGCGAGGGTCGATACCAAATGCCGCTGCAGAGTCAGCAGATTGGATAGCGATTTCAGCAAGTTGCTCAGCGGTTGGATCAGGGTTGATCGCACAGTCACCGTATACAAGTACTTGATCAGGCAGAAGCATGAAGAAGATAGAAGATACGATAGAAGCATCAGGGGCTGTTTTGATGATTTGGAACGGAGGAACAATCGTGTTTGCTGTGGTATGAACCGCACCAGAAACAAGACCGTCAACTTCACCCGCTTCAAGCATCATAGTACCAAGGAATACAGAATCTTGTAGTTTCTCACGAGCTACAACTTCAGTCATGCCTTTCGCGCCACGTAATTCAACTAAACGAGCAACGTAGTTTTCACGTACAGCAGCAGAATCGATGATCTCAACGCCAGCGCCAAGCTCAACACCTTGTTGCGCTGCAACACGACGGATTTCTTCAGGGTTACCAAGAAGAACACAAGTCGCGATACCACGTTCAGCACAGATAGCCGCAGCTTTAACTGTACGAGGCTCATCGCCTTCAGGAAGAACGATACGTTTAGCCGCTTTACGAGCAAATTCAGTTAACTGGTAACGGAATGCTGGTGGGCTTAGACGACGGATACCTTCAGTACCTTCAGATAGAGAGTCAATCCAAGGGCCATCAATGTGGCTAGCAACGTGTTCGTTAACAAACTCAATACGCTCTTTATCATCCGCAGGTACTTCAAGGCTGAAGCTTTGTAGATTTAGAGAAGTCTGCCAAGTGTTTCCTTGAGCCGTGAAGATTGGAAGACCAGCATCTAGTGCAGGCTTACAAAGATCAGCGATTGACTGAGGAATTTCGTAACCACCAGTTAGTAAGATTGCACCGATTTCAACGCCGTTCATTGCAGCAAGACATGCAGCAACAATAACGTCAGGACGGTCAGCAGAAGTTACTAATAGAGAGCCTGGTTTGAAGTGCTCAATCATATGCGGTAAAGAACGTGCACAGAAAGTGATGCTCTTAATACGACGAGTCGCGATTTCACCTTCATTGATGATTTCAGCATTAAGGTGCTTAGCCATGTCGATTGCACGCGTAGCGATTAGATCTATTTTCCAAGGCACACAACCAAGAACACGGATAGGACTAGAGTTGAAGATTTGCATTACTTCAAGGTTAGTCTTAGTCGTATTATCAGCATCATCAAAGATTTCAGATAAATCAGGGCGAGTACGACCAGCTTCATCAACAGGCGCATTAAGCTTGTTGATGATAACACCAGCAATTTGCTTATTCTTAGTGCCACCGAAGTTAGAACATGCTACTTCGATACGCTCTTTAAGTTGAGAAGGGTTGTCTGTACCAGGAGTCGCTACAAACACAATCTCAGCACCCAATGTTTTTGCGATTTCACCATTTAATTGGTTCGCAAATGGGTGCTTACGAGTAGGAACAAGACCTTCGATAAGCGTCACATCAGTGTCTTCACTAATAGACTTATAACGAGCAACGATTTCTTCTAAAAGAACATCAGTTTGATCGTTACGTAGAAGCTGTTCAGCACGAGCAACCGTAGTCGGTTCAGCGGCTTTAATATCGCTGCTGCTAGTCACAATTGAAGTAGTTAGATCAGGTTGATCACCACCATGACGAGGCTGAGAGATAGGTTTGTAAAAAGAAACGCTTACGCCTTTACGTTCCATAGAACGTAAAACACCCAAACTTGCGCTAGTTAGACCAACACCAGCACTGATTGGAACAAGCATAATAGTACGAGACATGAAAAATTCCTCTACACTATAAAAGAAAAAAGGCTAACCCAATGGCTAGCCTCTTAGGAGATATTATAGACCAGTTAGTTTAGCTGTGTCTTCTGCGATTACTAGCTCTTCGTTAGTAGAGATAACCATTGCAGGAATGCGGCTGTTTGCTGTAGTGATAGTACCTTCACCACCGAAACGCGCTTTAAGGTTCGCTTCGTTATCAACTTCGATACCGAAGATACCTAGACGGTTAAGAACCATTTCACGGATTGGTGCAGAGTTCTCACCGATGCCGCCAGTGAAAGTGATTGCGTCTAGACGACCTTCTAGTGTTGCTGTGTAACCTGCAACGTATTTAGCTAGACGGTGACAGAATACATCCATCGCACGAGTTGCTTCTTCTTTCTCGCCGTAGTTATCTTCAACGAAACGACAATCAGAAGTCACTTGAGTTAGACCTTGTAGGCCAGACTCTTTAGTTAGCATGTTGTTGATTTGCTCAACAGAGTAACCTAGTGCGTCATGTAGGTGGAAAATGATCGCAGGATCGATATCGCCACAACGCGTACCCATTACTAGACCTTCAAGAGGAGTAAGACCCATAGAAGTATCTACAGATTGACCGTTCTTGATAGCACATACAGATGCGCCGTTACCTAGATGACAGTTGATGATGTTTACTTCTTCAACTGGCTTGTTTAATAGACCAGCAACTTCACGAGTAATGAACAGGTGAGAAGTACCGTGCATGCCGTAACGACGGATGCCGTGATCTGTATATAGGTTGTATGGTAGAGCGTATAGGTAAGACTCTGCAGGCATTGTTTGGTGGAACGCAGTGTCAAATACCGCAACGTTTTGAAGCTCTGGGAAGTTTGCTTTAGCAGCTTCGATACCGATGATGTGAGCAGGGTTATGAAGAGGTGCAAAAGTTGCAGCGTCTTGAATACCTTTAAGTACTTCATCAGTGATAAGTGCTGATGCAGTAAATTGCTCACCACCGTGTACGATACGGTGACCGATAGCGCCTAGGTTAGCTTTAAGCTCTGGCTTAGAAGCAAGAATAGATTCAACCATAAACGATAGAGCTTCTTCGTGAGCCGCACCTTCACCTAGTTGAGCTTCGTGCTTGCCATCAAGTTTCCACTTAATACGAGCTTCAGGAAGACCAAGACACTCAGCAAGACCAGTTAAGTGCTCTGCACCAGATTCTGCGTCAATAACCGCAAATTTAAGAGAAGAACTACCGCAGTTTAAAACTAAAACCAGCTTAGACATGTATAAATACCTATTTATTCATCAGTAATTAGAGTTATGTCGTAATGACATAGCAATGACAAATGTAGTCGTTTAATTGATAAAAACTACATTTGTACAAAAAAAATTGGCTATCCTTAGAAAGAGCATTACAGCAGTCCTTGCCGATTTATCTACTTTTAGCTTATAGTAGAACTACAGTAAAAGATAAATCAGCGCATAGGATAACGATTGTGCGCTAAGATAACAAAAATATTTTAAGATAATATTAATTCTAATCAAGTTTATTCTGTATTTTTTTGAATAATTAAACTTTTGTTTAGAAATTAAGGGGGCAATATGAGTGAAAACGGTTTTCTATTCCGATTTCGAGACGGCCAGACTTACATGGACGCTTGGCCTGAGCGAAAAGAGTTAGCTCCAATTTTCCCTGAGCAACGAGTGATTAAAGCCACTAAGTTTGCAGTTAAGGTAATGCCAGCGGTAGCAGTAATTAGTGTATTGACACAAATGGCTTTTAATAATGCTGCTGGGTTACCTCAGGCGATTATCATCGCGTTGTTCGCGTTAAGTATGCCATTGCAAGGATTTTGGTGGTTAGGTAATCGAGCGAATACAAAATTACCACCTGCGCTAATTAATTGGTATAGAGAGCTTTACCAAAAAATTATTGGGTCAGGTGCAGCATTAGAACCAATTAAACAACGACCTCGTTATAAAGATCTCGCTAATGTGTTGAATAAAGCATTTAAATTATTAGATCGTTCAGAACTTGAACGTTGGTTTTAATTTTCGTTTTTTAGCGATCCCCTTTAGTAAAGTAAAAATAGAACATCAAAGATGGTATTTTAGGTGTTCTATTTTTATCTAGTGATAACTGATTGCTTTCAGTTATCGATTAACGCTTAAATGATACTCATAATGAAGTTTATTAAGGATAATTCGATTTCATCGACGATGTTTTCACTGTAAGCATTAAAGTGTAGTTTGTTGTTATCAACAAAACATATTTATAGTTGTGTATATGAAAAATTATTCATTAAAGAAAAAAATTCTTTTTATTACCATTTTATCGTTACTTTCTGTGATTTCGTTGCTTTCTTGGCAGAGTTACTCGAAACAAAAAATGTTGGAGCATGAAACAGCGACACGGCAATTAGCTCGACTTGCTGATGTGCACTCTAAAAAAATTGAAGAGTGGATGAATTTCCGTATCAGCATTGTTGATGGTTTATCTAATTACGTTAGTGATAACGAGGAATTATTGTATCTAGCGGAAGAGGCCGGTAATTTTTTAATTAGTTATTATACTTATTATGATGGTCGCTTACTCACCTCTGATCCTAATTTAGACGTAACTGGTTTAGATTTAAGAGATGCGGATTGGTATATTGATGCACAAAAGCAAAGTGATATATTGGTTACGTCACCTTATTTTGAACCTATTTTGAAAGATACGGTTGTAACCATAGCAAAGTCAACAAAAGACGCCGTTGTCGCATCAGATTTATCTATTTCCATTTTAATTAAACAAGTGGCGGGGATGGCATTGCCTGATAATGGTGAGGCAATACTGGTTGATTCTGAAGGGAAAATCATTGCTTATACTGATGCAGAGTTAGTTCAACAACCGTTATCTAAACTTAGTAGTCAATTAGATCTTAACAAAGTTGAACAAGCGTCTAAAAATAAACAGTTAACTCAAGTTATGTTTGATCGCCAACAAAAAGAAAAATTACTATGGGCGATTAATATTCCTAATATTGATTGGACTTTAGTATTAGCAATAGATAAAGAAACACTAGAGGCTCCATTAAAAGAACAATTAATAAATCAATTAATCGGGGCTGGAGTTGTATTGGTGATTAGTATACTTGCGATGGCCTACATCATGAGTATTATGTTCGCTCCGTTGTTACGAATTACCGCAGCCTTAGCCGAAATTGCTAATGGTAATGGTGATTTAACACAGCGATTAAAAATAGAATCTCATGATGAAATAGGTGAATTGGCTAATAGTTTTAATGTGTTCACTGAAAGTCAGCATATGTTAATTTGTCATATTAACAAACAGAGTATCGATTTAGAGCAAGATGCAACGAACAGTTTAGAAAATAGTAAATCGACAATGATAAGCCTAGAGGATCAGCAAGAAAATTTAATTTCTGTTGCGACAGCAATGAATCAAATGTCTGGTGCTGCGAGTGATATCGCGATGAATGCTGCTCAAACAGCGACAGCAGCACACCAGTCAACGAAAAGCTCAGAAGAAGGTTTAGTGCTGGCTAGTTCTACTCGTCAATCGGTACAGCAATTGGCTTCGGAAGTATCTAATACTACGAATGTGATTAGTGAATTAAATGATCATGTGAACTCTATTTCAGGTATTTTAGTTACAATTCAAGGTATTGCAGAGCAAACGAACCTATTGGCCCTAAATGCAGCAATAGAGGCGGCGCGAGCGGGTGAGCAAGGACGTGGTTTTGCCGTCGTCGCAGATGAAGTTCGAATTTTATCGAAACGAACGCAAGATTCTACACAAGAAATTTATATGATGATAGATTCATTGCAACACTCAACAGGTAGAGTGGTTGATGCAATGAAATCAAATCAAAAAACGGTTGAAGGAACCGTGAATGACATTGATCATTTAGCAATGAGTTTAAATGAAAGTACTCAAGCAATTGCACTAATTTCAGATATGGCAACTCAAATTGCAACTGCGGCTGAGGAGCAAAGTCAGGTTATTATTGAAATGAATGGTAATACAATGACGATTAAAGAAACGAGCGAAGATATCATGATATCTGCTCAAAGTAGTCTAAACCAAGCAGAAGAGTTAAAAATACATGCAGATTTATTAAATCAGCAGGTGTCAAAATTTAAGATTTAATATCAGTAAGAGTAAGTTAGTGATTAGATAATTACGCAGGCTTTAAAAATGCCGTTAATGAAAATTAACGGCATTTTTTATTTATTGATGTATATGTAGGTTACATACGTTCTAGCGTTTCAATACCTAATAAGTCTAGACCTTGTTTGATTGTCTTAGCCGTTAATGCAGCTAACTTCAGGCGGCTTTGCTTAACTGTTTCATCTTCGTTGTTAAGGATAGGGCACGCTTCGTAGAAGCTAGAGAACTGGCCTGCAAGTTCAAATAGATAAGCACACATTAAGTGAGGTTGACCTTCACTTGCTACTGCTTGAACCGCTTCTTCAAATTGCATTAATTTAGTAATCAGTGCTTTTTCTTTCTCATCCGTGATCTTAACTTCACCTGTTAGCTCATCCATAGACAAGCCTGCTTTGCTGAAGATAGACGCAACACGAGTGTAAGCATATTGCATGTAAGGCGCTGTGTTGCCCTCAAATGCCAACATATTGTCCCAATCAAAGATGTAATCTGTTGTACGGTGCTTAGAAAGATCAGAATACTTAACAGCAGCCATTGCAACTGTTGTCGCAATCTTCGCTTTTTCTTCAGTAGATAGGTCTTTGTTTTTCTCTTCGATTAGTGTTGTTGCACGTTGCTCTGCTTCATCAAGAAGATCAGCCAGACGAACAGTACCACCAGCACGAGTTTTAAATGGACGACCATCTTTACCTAGCATCATACCAAACGCGTGATGCTCTAAAGAAACGCTCTCAGGAACATAACCTGCTTTACGAACGATAGTCCACGCTTGCATTAGATGCTGATGTTGACGTGAATCGATGAAGTAAAGTACGCGATCTGCATTTAATTCTTCGTAACGGTATTTAGCACAAGCGATGTCAGTGGTTGTGTATAAGAAGCCACCATCACGTTTTTGAACGATAACACCCATTGGATCGCCATCTTTGTTCTTATATTCGTCAAGATAAACCACTTGAGCGCCATCACTCTCAACCGCTAGACCTTGTTTTTGAAGATCAGCAACGATTGGTGCTAGCATGCTGTTGTACATGCTTTCGCCCATAACATTATCACGAGTAAGTGATACGTTTAGACGATCGTAGTTACGTTGGTTTTGAACCATAGTAACGTCAACAAGTTTCTTCCACATATCTGCACAGAACTCATCGCCGCCTTGAAGTTTAACTACATAACCACGTGCTGTTACGGCAAACTCTTCATCTTCGTCGTACAATTTTTTAGATTCACGGTAGAAACCTTCAAGATCAGACAGTTCCATAGAAACTTCGCCTTTCTCTTTTTGTACACGTTCAAGGTTTGCGATAAGCATACCAAATTGAGTACCCCAGTCACCGATGTGGTTAGCACGAGTAACGTTGTGACCTAAAAACTCAAGAGTACGAACAACAGCATCACCAATGATGGTTGAACGTAAGTGACCCACGTGCATTTCTTTTGCAACGTTTGGTGCAGAGTAATCGGCAACGATGTTTTGTTGTTTTTCCTTAGCAACACCTAAGCGTTCGTCAGCCAATGCTGCTTCTGCTTGTTTTGCTAGAAATTCTTCAGATAAGAAAATATTGATAAAGCCAGGGCCTGCAATTTCAGTTTTGCTAGCGATGCCATCAAGATCTAAAACATCCAGTACTTTCTGAGCAAATTCTCGTGGGTTTGTACCTAGTCGCTTAGCTACGCCCATTACGCCGTTAGCTTGGTAGTCACCAAATTGAGCTTTTGCAGATTGACGAACTGCGGCAGGGCTGCCTGCTGGCGCGCCAGCTGCTTCTAAGGCTTGAGATACTTTGTCGTTAATAAGTGATTGAATATTCAAAGAGTTATCCTTCATATCGCTGTTAAACAGGAATGCTGTTGCATGGAAAGCAAAATAGTCGTTAATAATAGCAATAAAATAGGGGATATTTAATAGTTTCTGCTATTTTTTCTTAAGAGTCTAAACATCAAGTAAAGAGGTTGCTACAATTCGGTTTCTCTTCTTCAATCGTTAGGTTGCTTTCATGTCATCGTTATTATTAAAAGAACAACAATTAGAACCTCAGCAGTTAATTAATGCTTTGCCTGTTTTCATGGATAAAATCCAAACCTTACTTGATGTGCTAGGGCTGGATCTCTCCGATTATCAAGCGGATCATATTGCTTTACGCATTAATGATCGCGGTGTGGCTGAAGCTGCTCATCAAGCGTGGTTGCAACAAGCTAAAGAATGGTCAAATAACGAGATTAATGGTCGTCCAATTATTGCTCTAGGCTTTAATGAAGCGATAAATATCAATGGCTGGTCTATTGAATGTTTAGAATTACCTTATCCGGGAGAGAAAGCGTATCCTCAGCAAGGTTGGGAACATGTCGAGTGGGTTATTCCATGCGAGGTTAATTCGCAAGAAGAATTTCTGACTTACTTATTTTCTATATTTCCTATACTTAAAGAAAAGTGGTCAGAATTGGCGTCTTTGGGTGTGAAAGTAAAGCAGAGTTGCCCATCAGGTGAGGCAGAGCGAGTTGCAAATTATACTGTGGCTTTCAAGCATCAAGGGGTGTGTATTAAATTGCATCCACACAGTTTAAAAGCGGTTATCGAGAGTGAGCAAGCGTAAATAGACTTTAAAAATATAAAGGCATCCAATGTAAGATTTGGACGCCTTTTTTGGTCTTTTTATTGTTATTAATATTTTGGTTTAATTTGCTCGAAGTTCAAGTAGGGTGTGCCCTAAACCAATATCATTTGTTTGTTCAGCAACACTAAAGCCTGCTTCAGCAATGATCTCTAAGAAATCACTACAACGATAAAATCGGCTGTTACCGTTTGCTAAACAAGTAAAGTATAGTGACGTTGCATTTAAGCTATATGACGCAGCGTCGTACTTTTGAGCATCCCAAAATAGCTCAAGAATATAGACTTTAGCATTCGTAGACATTGCTGCGCGAACACGTTTTAAAATACTCAGAATTTCCATAGGAGAGAAACAATCTAAGAACTGGCTCATCCACCATATATCTGCACCTTGAGGTAATGGCAGTGTTTTATCAAGCATATTGGTTGGATAGCCATTTATGCGATCAGCAAAGCCTTGTTGTTCTGCATTTGTTAATGCCATTTCGATTTGTTGTGGAAGGTCAATAATGGTTACTTCAATATCTTTATCATAATTACAGCATTGTAAGGCCCATTTACCAGTGTTACCGCCGATATCAAAAAGACGTTTTGGTTTTTGACTTAATACTTTTTCTAATAAAATAGGGAACGAACGGTCAGAATAGAAATGGTCAAATTTAAACCAGCTTTCTTTTGCTTTTTCAGGTAATTGAGATAAACCTTCATAAATGGTTGGCCAGTCACCAAGCTCTTTCAAGCCAGCGGGTGTCCCTTCTTGAATCGCTTCGGTTAGGTGCATCATTGCGGCGTAACAAACATCAGCGGTAAAATCTAAGTTTGCATTGGTCATGCCATCGTGTAATAAAAAGTGGCCTAAATTTGCTAATACGTAATTAGGCTGATCCCAAGTAACGATATGGGCACTTAATGCCATGTCGAGTAGAACCTTAACGCCATATTCAGAAACACCAGTCTCTTGTACTAATTGTTCTGCGTTTAAGCCTTGGTTTGCTGCTTTATCGAGTGCGGCGAGAATACCAAGATCTCTAAGTGTACGAGCAGTATGAAAAACGATAGGGGCAAAAGACAGCTTTTGAGCTTCTGTTTTGGCTTCTAGCGCATTGAAAGGGTCATTTTTATATTGAGTCACGAAATTAACCATATTATTAGAAGGTGAACGGATCATATCAGTGCTTTAAAGTGAAACTTTGTTCAAAAGCAAGACATTACAGATATTGAATTAAAAGTCATAAATTAATCGCTCAAAATAAAGAGATCAAAAGTGTGATTTGAGCATATTAATTTATGGTTTTATATTTATTTACCGAATGGCTTGCCGTTTTTGTATTTGCGCCAAGTCACAGAATTCATATATCCTATACGAGTAGAGTAACAAAATGTAATGTTTTTACTATTAGTGGGCATCATGGCATACGCAAATTTTAATATTATTGATTGGCACGCAATTTCAGCGGGTATAGAAAGTAAAGATGCGTGGCGACAATGGCAAGGAAATAATTTCACTTGGCTGCAAGGTGAAAAAGCGTCAGTTGATAAAATTCCCGCCATGGCTCGACGAAGAATGAGTTCGTTAAGTAAATTAGCTGTTCAAACTGCACTTACATTAGCTCAAGATCAACAGGTTGATTATTTGATTTTTGCCAGTCGTCATGGTGAATTAACAAGAACGTGTGCTCTATTGGAAGATATTTTAAAGGGCGAAGATGCCTCTCCAATAGCGTTTTCACAGTCGGTTCATAATACGGCTGCGGGATTGTTTACGATTACGGCGAAAAAAGCCATTCCAGTAACCTCAATTGTTGCGGGAGAAAATACCTTTCATTCTGCATTAATCGAAGCGGCTGCATATTTGAGTGATAACTCGAATGATAAAGTGCTCGTGATTGACTTTGATGAACCACTTCCTTCACATTATCAAGAATTCGAACAACAAGAATATCAAGGCTATGCATTCGGGCTTATATTGAGTGCAGGTAGTGAATATTCTCTGCAATGGAACAATAAACCTGCAAACAAACATAATGAGATGCCACATGGGTTGCAATGTATTTCTAAGTTAGTAGGATCGCCCTCTGAATGGATGATTGAGAGTTCATCAATGCAATGGATATGGACGCATAAATAACAAATGACTTTACTTTTACGTATTGATAAATATTGGCGAATTTTTGCTACTGGATTCTGTTTCTCTTTATTTGGAGCTGGTGCCCTTTGTTTAACATTTATTATTTTTCCGCTATTAACGTTTACGGCGAAAAATACCAAACAGCGTGAAATTAGAGTACAAGCGATCATCCAGCTAAGTTTTCTTCTTTTCTGTAAAACCATGCATTACAGTCGAGCTATTCGCTATCAATTTGATGGTGCAGAGTTATTAAAAAATGATAAAAGCTGCCTAATTATCGCGAATCATCCTAGCTTGATTGATTATGTTTTAATTGCTTCACAATTACCGCAATGTGACTGTATTGTAAAAGCGGCGCTATGGCATAATCCGTTCATTCGCGGGATAGTAAGAGCGGCGGGGTATATTCCAAATCGTGATCCGGAATCATTTTTAGAAGAGTGTTCGGATAAGTTAAATTCCGGAAATGTGTTGTTGGTTTTTCCAGAGGGAACGCGAACAACGCCAGGAGTTAAATCTAAACTTCAGCGTGGCGCAGCACAAATTGCTGTTCGTAGTCAGAGTGATTTTAGGATCATTCATGTCACGGTTACACCCAGTTTCTTAACCAAAGAAGCAAAGTGGTATCAAGTACCAGATGTTCGACCTTTTTTTCATATACAAGTGAAAGACAAGGTAGCCATCACCCCTTTTATTGAAGGCGCTGATTCGTCATCTTCAGCAGCTCGAAACGTAAATCGATTTTTAGATACAGCTTTGTATCCTCAAAATGAATTTAATACATCAAAAGAAAATAAGTAGGTCATTGATGGAAGCATTACACAACGAAATTAAACTATTAATTATTGAAGCACTTAATTTAGAAGATATCTCTGTAGATGATATTGAAACAGAAGCACCACTGTTTGGTGATGGCTTAGGTTTAGATTCGATTGATGCACTAGAATTAGGGTTAGCGATTAAGAAAAAGTACAACCTAATATTGGATGCTGACGACACTCAAACCCGCGAACATTTTGCGTCAGTAGCAAACTTGGCAGCGTACATTACTGCAAATCAAGCGTAAGAGAGTAAGTCATGACAGATGCAAATAAAGAACAAGTATTAGAGCAAGTGACGGCTGCATTGGTTGAATTATTTGAAATTGATGAAGCAGATATCACACCTGAAGCTCAGCTGTATACTGATCTTGATTTAGACAGTATTGATGCGGTTGATTTGGTTGTTCACTTACAAAAAGTAACAGGCAAAAAAATCAAACCAGAAGAGTTTAAAGAAGTCCGCACCGTTGATGATGTGGTTAACTCTGTAGCAGCGCTGCTAAAATAATGCGTTGGCTGACGGTACTGTCAGCCATTGCACTGCTTGCTTACCCGCTAGCGGTCTACTATGGTCTTCACTTTGGTGGAATTACGACCGTAGCAGGCGTGCTAGCGGTGTTGTTTTTGGTGCGAATGGTTGGAGGAAAACAAGTTCCAATTAAAGAGCTTAAATACATAGCAGTGATCAGCGGCGGAGCAGGAATTACTCTTGCAGGATTAGGTTGGTTATTTCGATCTGAAGGGTGGTTTACGTTTTACCCTGTGATTGTGAATGTAGTGATGTTTACTGTCTTTTTTTGGACGTTATTTCAGCCTCAAAGCATGATAGAGCGCTTTGCTCGACTTCAAGAACCAGAACTACCACAGAGTGGTATTAAATACACTAGAACGGTAACTAAGGTTTGGTGTGTGTTTTTTATAATTAACGGCTCGATTTCCCTCTCTACCTGTTTTTTAGAGATGAAAGTATGGATGTTATACAACGGCTTTATTAGTTATTTATTGATAGGGACACTCTTTGTCACTGAATGGTTAGTGCGTCAATGGATAAAGAGAAAAGAAGCATGAGTGGATTATCGCTTTCTGGTGTCGGGTTGCAACATGGATTAACGCAATCCGTGTGTTTTGATGAGCAACATAATTATATCAGCCATGATCAATTTCAGCATGATGTCCAACGGGTATGTGGTTATTTATCCCAACAAACTGAAACAAAATGGGCGCTATGTTTTGATGATAGCTATCAGTTTGCGGTCTCTTTTCTTGCTTTAGCTCATGCAGGAAAACATATTATTTTACCCGGAAATCATCAGCCAGCGGCATTAACTGAATTGTCTGAGCATTTTGATGCATTGCTACACGATGACATCATTCAAATTATGCCTTGTGATCAGCATCATCATTACAATGCCATTTCAGATAGCAGTACTTGTCGTTTATCCCCATTAGTATTGAATCAAGTTCGCCTTACCTTGTTTACCTCAGGTTCTACTGACACCCCAAAACCAATAGAAAAAACATTACAATTACTGGATAACGAAATCCAGCAATTAGAACAGTTATGGGGTGATAAGTTAGACGCGACAGAGATTTATAGCACGGTTTCTCACCAACATATTTATGGTCTGTTATTTAGAGTGCTATGGCCATTATGTGCTGGTCGTGCATTTAGCCGAACAAATTTCATTTATCCAGAACAAATTTTATCTCATCAACCTGACCATAAAAAAACAATCATTTGCAGTCCTGCATTATTAAAGCGCCTTGCTGATCATGAAGGTTACAATCACTATCAAATGGTTTTCTCTTCTGGTGGCCCTCTTGCTATTGAAGGGGCAGAGCAGAGTGAAATAAAGCTCTCTTTACGTCCATTTGAAGTGTATGGCAGTACCGAAACCGGTGGTGTTGGATATCGCCAACAAATGGAACCAACGTCGCTGTGGACATTTTTTCCCTCTCACCAAGCTCGCTTGAATATTGAACACTGCTTAGAGCTATTATCTCCATTTATTGATGAGTCATTATGGTATCCGACCAGTGATTACTGTGATTTGTTGGATAATGGTCAGTTCATACTAAAAGGGCGTGTTGATCGAGTGATTAAAATTGAAGAAAAACGCCTTTCACTGACCGAAGTTGAAAAGCGGTTAATGCAACTTGAATGGATTGATGAAGCGGCTGTGATCCCAATGGAAGAAGCAAAACGTACTGTATTAGGTGCGGTTATTGTACTTTCAGAGATAGGGAATGAATTAATGCAACAAGGTACTAAAGGAAAGTTCTGGTTAAAATTACGCTCAGAGTTAAGAGAGTGGTTAGAGCCAGTAGGTATTCCTAGGCGCTTTAGAGCAGTTGAAGAAATTCCATTAAACAGCCAAGGTAAGCGTCAAATACATGACTTACAACAGCTGTTTAATGATGTTAATGATTAGAAGAAGTACTCATGACAAAACGCAAACCGACAATTATTTCTACGCAAACACAGGGTCAAGATGAAAATCAACCAAGTGTTGTTATTACGATGCGTGTGGATGATGACCTTTTGGATTTTACTGGCCATTTCCCTAACCATCCGTTGCTACCTGGGGTAACTCAGGTAGATTGGGCGATTTATTATGGTCAGATGTATCTACAAGCGAATTCTATTTTTCAAGGTATGGAAGTTTTAAAATTTCAGGAACCGATCTTACCTAATACAGACGTTGAACTAGATCTTCGTTGGGTAAAAGACAAAGAAAAACTGTATTTTGCTTTTAGTTCTAAACAAGGTGAGAGTGTGAGTAAGCACTCCTCTGGCCGAATTTTATTAGGGCAATAATATGACAACTTTCCGTCCTTGCTTTCTTATTCCTTGTTATAACCACGGTAAGACTATACCTACTGTCGTTAATTCATTGATGGCTTTCGGTTATCCAATACTTCTTGTTGATGATGGCAGCCAAGCTGATACAAAACAAATTCTAGCGGATGTGTTAGCTGATCATAACAATGTGACTTTAATTACATTCGCTGAGAATCAAGGCAAAGGTGCCGCCGTTATTGCGGGTATTGAAGCGGCTTATCAGCAAAGTTTCAGTCATGCGATTCAAATTGACGCTGATGGGCAGCATGATTTAGAAGCGTTGCCTAAGTTGATTCAAGAGTCACAAACTCATCCAGCGGCTCTGATTTCTGGTCAACCTATCTATGATGAAAGTGTTCCAAAATCGCGGTTATATGGTCGCTATGTAACTCACGTTTGGGTATGGATAGAGACGCTTTCTTTTGCGATTAAAGACAGTATGTGTGGCTTTCGCTCTTACCCAATAGGGCCAACAATCAGTGTTCTTGAGCGTGCCGTTTTGGGACGTCGAATGGATTTTGATACCGAGATCATGGTTCGCATGTATTGGAATGAAACAGATGTTCGTTTTATCAATACTCACGTTATTTACCCTGAAGATGGGATTTCTCATTTTGATGCTTTATGGGATAACGTCAAAATCAGTTGGATGCACACTAAGTTATTTTTCGGCATGCTGCCACGCATTCCGTCATTGCTAAAACGAAAACCAACTCAAGACGATCATTGGTCGTCTCATGCAGAACGTGGCACCATTCTCGGAATGCAGTTACTGTTGTGGGTTTATTCTACTTTTGGTCGCGGTGTTTTCTCATTATTGCTAAAACCAGTTATGGCGTATTACTACTTGCGTGGTGGCCCTGTAAAACAAGCATCTGATGACTTTATTCAGCAAGTAAATGCTTATGCGCGAGTAAAGAGCATTACTTTACCTGAGAAACTGTCCCCATACCGTCACCTAGTTTCATTTGGTGAAACCATGTTAGATAAATTGGCCGCATGGCGTGGTGACTTCTCAGAAAAAAACTTAACTGTACATGGTATCGAACATTATGAAGCGTTATTCAAACGTGAAAAAGGCATCGTTATGCTGGGTTCACATTTGGGTAATCTAGAGTTATGCCGAGCTCTGAGCCGACGACACAAAGATCTTAAAATTAATGCATTAGTGTTTACTGAGCACGCAGAACGTTTTAATGCAGTAATGAAAACAGTTAATCCTCAATCTGAGGTTAATGTGATCCAAGTAAGTAAAATGGGGCCTGATACCGCTATTTTATTGCAACAAAAGATAGACGCGGGTGAGTGGATTGTCATTGTTGGTGACCGTACCTCGGTTACTAAAGAAGACCGAGTTATTTGGGCTGATTTCTTAGGTAAACCAGCGCCATTTCCACAAGGGCCATTTATGTTGGCTTCTATTTTAAAACAACCGGTTTATCTCATGTTTGGCTTACGTGATGACTCACAAAAAGAGCCTCGTTTTGATGTGTATTTTGAACCGTTTTCAGAACAAATTATTTTACCTCGTGGGCAGCGAGAGGAGGCTTTGCAAGAAGTCGTACAGAACTATGCCCAACGATTGGAGCACTTCACACTGAAAGCACCATCGCAATGGTATAACTTTTTTAATTTTTGGCAGTTAACTGGAAAGAAAGATGACAACTAATTCAATTACATTTGGTAAGGGACGTCTGACGATTGAAGACGTTGTTGAGATTGCTAATGGTGCTGATGCACAACTTAATAATGCTGATGAGTTCATTGCAAAAATTGACCGTGGTGTTGAATTTCTAGAGCGTCTTTTAAGAGAAGAAGGCGTGATTTACGGCGTAACAACAGGGTACGGTGATTCTTGTACTGTTGCTATTCCAATGGATTTAGTGGATGAGCTGCCATTACATTTAACCCGCTTTCATGGCTGTGGTTTAGGTGAAAATTTAGATGAGCAACAATCACGTGCGGTATTAGCGACACGTTTATGTTCGTTATCTCAGGGTGTTTCGGGTGTTACTCACGATTTGTTAAATCAAATTGTTACTTTGATTAATCATGGTATTTCACCTCGTATTCCTCAAGAAGGTTCAGTTGGCGCAAGTGGTGATTTAACGCCGCTTTCTTATCTTGCTGCTACCCTTATTGGTGAGCGTGAAGTGTTCTATAAAGGTGAAATTCGCGCAACCGCTGATGTATTTAAAGAATTAAACATCACGCCAATTAAGCTAAAGCCAAAAGAAGGTTTAGCGTTAATGAATGGTACGTCAGTAATGACGGCGTTGGCGTGTTTGGCGTATAAACGTGCTGAGTATTTAGCGCAAATGGCAACTAAGATCACCGCAATGGTTTCTGTGGGTATGCAAGGTAATGACTTCCATTTTGATGAAGCATTATTTGCGGTTAAACCACATCCAGGTCAACAACAAATTGCGGCATGGTTACGTTCAGATTTACATAATGAAACGCCACCAAGAAACAGTGACCGTCTGCAAGACCGTTATTCGTTGCGTTGTGCACCACATGTTATTGGTGTTCTTCAAGATAGCCTACCGTTCTTACGTCAAATGATTGAAAACGAGCTAAACAGTGCGAATGACAACCCAATTATTGATGGTGATAACGAACGCGTATTGCACGGTGGTCATTTCTACGGTGGTCATATTGCCATGGCAATGGACATGCTAAAAACAGCTGTGGCAAACATTGCTGATCTACTGGACCGTCAAATGGCGCAGTTAATGGATTATAAGTTCAATAACGGCTTACCATTCAATTTAACGGGTGCAACAGGCGCACGTAAAGCAATTAATCACGGCTTTAAAGCGGTTCAAATTGGTATTTCAGCGTGGACAGCAGAAGCGCTTAAAGGCACGATGCCTGCGAGTGTATTCTCCCGCTCAACAGAGTGTCATAACCAAGATAAAGTAAGCATGGGTACGATCGCTTCACGTGATTGTCTGCGTGTTCTTCAGCTAACAGAGCAAGTGACTTCGGCTTCTCTATTGGCGGCAACTCAAGCGTTAGTATTGCGTGAAAGACAAGGTGAATTAAGTGATAACGAACTTAGTCCTGAGCTAAAAACCATGCGTGATGCGGTCTTATCAGAATTTGCTTTTGTAGATGAAGATCGCCCACTAGAACAAGACCTACGTAATTTTATTAATAAAATTCAACAACAACATTGGACGCTATATTAATGTCAAACCCTGTGATTAACACGGATGGATCATTAACGTTGAACGTATTAAGTTCAGAAGTGTTGATCACAACGGCTTTTCAAGATGCAGATCCAATGGGCATCATTTACCACGGTAACTATTTCCGATTTTTTGAAACCGCTCGTCATGAGATGCTGAAAAAAATCGGATATAGCTATAACGATATGGTTGAGTCTGGTTATCTCTGGCCAATTATTGATGTTGGTGTCCGATACACAAAATCTATACGTTACGATCATACCATTCGAGTGGTGGCAACACTGACCGAATGGGAAAATCGTATGCGTGTAGATTATGTTATCTATGATGCTGAATCTGGAGTCAGAATGACAAAAGGGCATACGATGCAGGTTGCTGTTGAGATGGAAAACGATGAAATGTGTTTTGTTTCACCTAAGGCATTTACTGATAAAGTAGAGGCTTACCAGAATGCATAATATCAAACGATACCTCTCAACCTTATTACTGTCGTTAAGCGTCTTATTCAGTGCGAATAGCTTTGCTTTTGATGTAAATGACTTACAGCAACAACTCGCTCAATCAACGTTAGTGCGTGGAGACTTTCAGCAAGTTAGAACCATGCAGATGTTTAGCCAACCACTATTAACATCAGGGTCTTTTCTGTTGGATCATGAAGAAGGGCTGTTATGGCAACAAACTAAGCCATTCCCTATTACTCTGACGCTAACGCAAAATAAGCTTCGTCAATCGATTAATGGTGAAGCGCAAGTGATGACGGATGCTGAAAACCCAATGTCATTCTACTTTACACGATTATTCCTTTCGTTATTTAAAGGTGATACTGACACTATTAAAGAAAACTTTACCTTAGTGCTATCGGGTGAGAAAGAAGCATGGACTTTAGTCTTAATTCCTACGACATCACCTATCGACAGTGTATTTAAGTCGATTAAAGTTGAGGGTGGTATCTACTTAAATCGTGTAGTGTTAAGTGAAGTTCGTGGTGACGTAACAGAAATGATATTTATTAAACAATCAAACCAACCTGTGACATTAACAGAAGAAGAATTACGTGCCTTTACCTTCTAATCATCGTAAATCGATATTAATGAAACCGCGATTACTTGCGCTACTTTGGTCATTGGTATTGCTGACGATTTTGGCTCTATTTGGTTATCAAGCCAGTACCAAAGGTGCGCTGCCGATAGAAACTAATATCTTAGCGTTACTGCCTGATAACCAACAAGATCCCGTAGCCCAACAAGCGTTTGATACGATTGCCAACACCATGAGTGATAAAGTGGTGTTTGTCCTACATCAAACGCAGAGCCAAGATAAAACACTGACTACAGCGGTTGATAATTTTAGCCAAGCCTTAACAGCATTACCGATGTTTGATTCGGTAACCGCAACAGTCAGCCAAAGTCAGCAGCAGGCATGGGGATCGTATTATTTCCCAGCTCGCGCTCAGCTATTAACTGATAAGCAGAAGCAACAACTTATTGATAAGCCAGAGCAGCAAGTTCAGCAAGTATTACACGCTCTGTATAATCCTTTTTCAGGTGTCACAGGGGTTGAATTAGAAAATGATCCCTTCTTATTATTTAGAGATTACCTATCAGGGTTAACTCAAAGTTCTGGCAATATCAAAATTGAAAATGGTTATCTTACCGCAACCGTTGATCATCAAAAGTACATAGTGATTACTGCTGATCTGTCTGGATCGTCTTATCAGCTCTCTTTGCAACAAGAATTGCCTGATTTACTCGCCTTAGAAAAAGAAATACAAGACAAATACTCAGTTAAGATCCAGCATACTGGTGTAATCTTCTATGCTGCGCATGGAACAGACAGTGCGAAAGGGGAGATAAGTACCATTGGCTTAGGCTCTCTTATTGGTATCCTTGTTTTGGTTTTAGTCGTCTATCGCAGCACCGTACCATTAGCTTTAGCGTTATTATCGATTACGACAGGCTTGTTCTGTGCCTATGTACTGACGATTGCTTTATTTGGAACGATCCACTTATTTAGCTTGGTATTTGGTGCCAGTTTGATAGGTGTATCGATTGATTACGCGTTTCATTTCTTAACAGATCGTTTAAATGCAGGCACTAAGTGGAATTCTGTTGAAGGCATTAAGCAACTATTTCCTGCGATAACCCTAGGTTTAATTACGAGCTTAATTGGTTATCTTGGAATGTTAATAGCACCATTTCCCGGCTTACAGCAGTTGTCATTATTCTCTGCAATTGGTTTAACCGCCGCATACTTTACTGTGGTGTGTTGGTATCCATTGCTGTCTAAAAAACCAAGTAAATATCATGTGATCCCTGCTCAACGTGCATTAAGTCAATGGTTACTTGTGTGGCAACAACCGCTGATCCGTTTAGTGTTGCCATTAAGCTTATTGGTTGCTGCTGTATTTGGGGTAACACAAGCGAAGTACGATGATGATATTCGTCAGCTTCAAGCCTTACCACACGCGCTGCAACAGCAAGAAAGAGAGATCAAAAACATCACAGGTGTTGGCGGTTCTCAACAATTATTGTTAGTCAGAGCAAACACAGAAGAAGCACTATTAGAAAAATTAGAGCTGGTATCTAATAAGCTTGAGCAAAATGGTGATTTTGGTGGTTTTCAATCTATAAGTCGTTATGTGCCGTCACAAAAAACACAGCAAGAAAATTATCAGCGTGTGAGTGATTTATATAAAACTCAAGCCGATGCTTATCAAAAAGTAATACAGCAGAAACAAGCATTGCCAATGCTGCAACCGTATCAAGCATTAACGATTGAAGGTTTTTTAGCCTCGCCAATATCAGACTCGATGGGTTTCTTATGGCTTGGGAAAATTGATGATGTGTTCGCTTCTGTTATTACGTTCAATCAAGAAGTCGATAGTGTAGCGTTAAGTGAGTTTGCTCAAGATAATGGAGCCACTTATCTTAATAAAGCAGAAGAAATTTCAACCTTATTTTCCCAATACAGAGAGCGAATTACCGAACTGCTATTGATGGCTTATGCCGCTATTTTCTTACTGCTTTTACCTCGTTATAAAGTTAAGCAAGCCTTCTTAATTGTTTTGCCACCGTTTATTGCGGGTTGTGCAGGGCTTGCTGTAACGGTATTAACCGGAGTTCCGTTGAACCTGTTTAACCTATTAGCCTTAATGCTAATTTTAGGAATAGGGATTGATTACACACTGTTTTTTGCTGAACAAAATAAACAGGGTAATGATTCACATAAAGAGAGTACGTTATTGGCGATTTCATTATCGGCATTAACTACCATTCTTTCTTTTGGGTTATTAGCATTGAGTGAAACCCAAGCGATCCACAGTTTTGGTATTACGGTATTAACGGGTATTATTATCGCTTGGTTATTAGCACCATTAAGCCAATTACCTCAACATCAGTCGCATCATAAAGGAGAAAAATAATGATGAATCAGCGCTTAATATTCCGTTATTTTAACGTCTTTATGTTGTCGTTTATAATAATGGGATGTGCCTCAAAACCGATTAAGCAACCTAATCAAGTCGAGGTGGCTCAAGGTACGTTTATTACGCTCCCTCAGCCTGCGCAATATGGCAGTGATTTATCCTTGAGTCAGTTGATATCGGTAGAATTTCAAGGTAAGAAACAACAACTTCCTGTTCAATTACAACTCACTGGTAATGATCTCGTTCTTGCAGGGTTTGCCTCATGGGGCTCTCGATTACTCAGTTTAGATTATGATGGTTTAACATTAGATACCTATGTGATGGCAGGGCTTGCTGATACGCTTCCGCCCCCAGATCAAGTGCTATTTAATGTGATGATTACTTTATGGCCATTAGAAGCATGGCAGCAGTCATTGGACAATATTCATTGGCAGTTAAGTGAATATGAAAACCATCGAATACTGCATGATGCGTCGGGTAAAACAGTGCTTGATGTTCGTTATGAGTCAATTACAGATAAACTCAGTGGTGATATTGTCTTAAGCAGTCCTCATTTGGGTTATGTTATTACCATTAAAACGTTTTCACATTCGCAAGAAGCACAAACTCAAAAGAATAATGGATAAATAAAATGAGTGAATTTCCTGTATACATTCATGCCTGTGGTTCGCATTCCGCATTAGGCAAAGAGATCACTGATATTCATCAGACGCTTCAAGGAATTAAAACGCCATCAATGAGAGCAGAAGATGGCTGGTTAAATGATGGTAAATCAACGGTTGTCGGTAAAGCTGAAGGTGAGTTGCCAGCGGTGCCGCCGCATTTATCAGCATTTGATACTCGAAATAATCAATTAGTACTTTCAGCATTACAACAAATAGAGCCTCAGATCCAAGTAGCAAAAGTAAAGTATGGTGCTGATCGTATTGCAGTTGTGGTGGGCACAAGTACCTCGGGTATTTCTGATGGTGAAGTGGCACTTAGTGCAAAACTAAACTCAGGCGAATTTACTGATGGCTATCATTATCATAAGCAAGAGTTAGGTAATCCCGCTGAGTTTATTGCAGCGTATTTAGAACTTTCTGGTCCAACGTATGCGATTTCAACCGCGTGCTCTTCAAGTGGCAGAGTGTTTTTATCCGCAAAACGATTATTGAAATCTGGTTTTGTGGATGCCGTGATCGTCGGTGGCACCGATTCACTGTGTAAGCTTACCCTAAATGGGTTTAATAGCCTTGAAGCCTTATCAAATGAGCATTGCTTACCATTTAGTCCAAATCGAAAAGGGATTAATATCGGTGAAGCGAGTGCGTATATGTTATTGAGCGCAGAGCAAAAAGACTCCGATGATCCAATCGCTTTACTTGGTGCAGGTGACAGCTCCGATGCCCATCATATCTCAGCGCCACACCCAGAAGGGAAAGGCGCAATTGAAGCAATGGAAAAAGCATTAAAAGACGCAGGACTTGAAGCGTCTGAGATTGGTTACATTAATGCTCATGGTACTGCAACACCATTGAATGATGCAATGGAGTCCAAAGCAGCTTATGCCGTCTTTGGTTCTCAAACGCCAATCAGTTCAACTAAGCCACTAACAGGACATACGTTAGGGGCGGCAGGGATTATTGAAGCATCGATTTGCTGGCATATTCTGAAATTTAATTTACCTTTGCCTGTGCAAATTAATGATGGTGAGATTGACCCTGCATTAGCAGAGATTAATTTGGTTCAAAGCCAGAGTTTAGAAAAGAAAGCGATCATCAGTAACTCTTTTGCTTTTGGTGGTAACAACATCAGTTTAATTTTTGGATATCAATCATGAGTACTATTCCTGATTTAATCGACCTTTTGCCTCATGATACGCCGTTAGCGTTAGTTGATAAGCTGATTGATGTTCAAGAACTGTCGATTCATTGCCAAGTGATAATTAGTGATAAGAACGTATTTTTTAATCATGAAACTAAAACGATCCCTGCATGGGTAGGTATTGAATTCATGGCACAAAGTGTCGCTGGATGGTCTGGTTATCATGCGTGGAAAAAAGGCAATAAGTCACCAATAGGCTTTTTGCTTGGCAGTCGAAAATATACAGCAGAATGCAGTGAATTTAAGCAAGGCGACACACTCGACATTTTTGCAGAGCAAATCTTAGAGAATAATGGCATGGCGGTATTCAGTTGTTATATTGAATGTAATGGTCAACAAATCGCTTCAAGCCAATTAAATGTATTTGTGCCAACAGAAGAAAAATTAGAAGAGCTTTTAGCTCCTAAGCAAGACAAGCAGTAGAGGGAATCATGACAAGACAAGTATTAGTGACCGGAGCCAGTAAGGGGATTGGTCGCGCAATTTCAGAGCAGTTAGCAAAAGATGGTTTCTTCGTGGTTGTTCACTATATGAGTGATAAAGCCGGTGCAGAAAAAACATTAGCAACGATTGAAGAAAATGGTGGTGCAGGCCGCTTAATTCATTTTGATATTAGCGATCGCGCTCAATGTAGAACTCAGCTTGAAAATGACATTGAAGCACACGGTGCCTATTATGGCGTAGTGAGCAATGCGGGTATTACTCGTGACACTGCCTTCCCAGCGATGACAGAAGAAGAGTGGGATGATGTGATTCATACAAATCTTGATAGCTTCTACAATGTTCTTCACCCTTGTGTTATGCCTATGGTCCAACTACGTAAAGGCGGCCGTATTGTGACATTAGCATCAGTGTCGGGCATTGTTGGCAACCGTGGTCAAACCAACTACAGCGCCGCTAAAGCAGGTGTTATTGGGGCCACAAAATCGTTAGCACTTGAATTAGCAAAACGAAAAATCACAGTGAACTGTGTTGCTCCAGGTTTGATTGATACGGGTATGGTTGACGAGCATGTAAAAGAACATGCATTACCACAAGTACCATTACGCCGCATGGGAAACCCAGAAGAAGTCGCAGGGCTTGTGAGTTACCTAATGTCAGATGTTGCGGGTTATGTGACTCGCCAAGTTATTTCTATTAATGGTGGTTTAGTATGAGTCGTCGTGTTGTCGTTACTGGAATGTCAGGTGTAACCGCGTTAGGAAGTGATTGGAACACGGTAGGCGAAAACCTGCGTAAGTGTGAAAATGCGACTCAATATATGCCAAGCTTTGAGGTTTATGATGGCCTTAATACTAAGCTTGCTGCACCGATTAATGACTTTACGTTACCAAAGCATTATACCCGTAAGAAGATCCGCTCAATGGGTCGAGTGTCATTGTTATCGACCGTTGCTTCTGAGCAGGCGTTAGAACAAAGTGGTTTGATTGGAAATGAGGTTCTAACAAACGGTCAAACAGGAATTGCCTTTGGTTCATCGACGGGTTCTACCGATGCAGTAGGCGCTTTTGGCATAATGTTAAGTGAGAAAACAACCAAAGCAATCACAGCAACAACCTATGTAAAAATGATGCCTCACACAGCAGCGGTAAACGTTGGTTTATTCTTTGGTTTACGTGGTCGTGTTATTCCAACAAGCAGTGCCTGTACTTCAGGAAGCCAAGCCATTGGTTATGCTTATGAAGCGATCAAACACGGTTATCAAACTGCAATGGTTGCTGGTGGTGCAGAAGAACTTTGCCCGACAGAATCAGCGGTATTTGATACATTGTTTGCAACAAGCTTAAAAAATGATGAGCCTAAAACATCACCAAGCCCATACGATAAAGATCGAGATGGTTTAGTGATTGGTGAAGGTGCAGGTGTATTAGTGCTTGAAGAGTACGAACACGCTAAAGCACGAGGTGCAACCATCTATGCTGAACTGGTTGGCTTTGCGAGCAACTGTGATGCCACTCATGTGACGCAACCTCAAATGGAAACCATGCAACTGTGTATGGAAATGTCATTAAAAGATGCGAACTTATCTCCAGAGGACATCGGTTATGTTTCAGCTCATGGAACAGCAACAGAGCGCGGAGATATTGCAGAGAGTACAGCAACAGAAAACGTCTTTGGTTCATCAATGCCAATCAGTTCATTAAAGTCTTATTTTGGACATACACTAGGTGCTTGTGGGGCTATTGAAGCGTGGTTATCGATTGAGATGATGCGTAACAATTGGTTTAGCCCAACACTGAACTTAAATAACGTCGATGAGCGCTGTGGTAAGCTAGATTATATAACAGGAACAGGGCGCGAGATTGATTGTAATTACATCATGAGTAATAACTTTGCGTTTGGTGGTATTAATACATCACTTATCTTTAAGCGTTGGAATGATGCATAATTATTTATAAGTTTTAAATTATAAAAAACCGGTGAGGGGGAATTCACCGGTTTTTATATATCTTCAGAGTGGTTAAAGCGAAGATAAAAGAGCTAATATCGCTGGATTAGTTTACCCAATCACGCAGTGTGAAAGTTAACTCATGATCTTGACCTTTAAGGATCAAGTTTTCTTTAGTAAGCGTAATGTCGCTCCATGTAGATAGAGTGCTTGATACGGCTTGTTCAGTCGTCATCGCATCGCCCATACACATTTTCATTGTCATACCCATTTTCTCAATGCGGAATTGACCTTCTGCGTTTAGCTCACCTTGGCCAAAGAAGTTATTACAGCCAGCATTACCGTTTGCTGTCATTTTTTCGCCAATTTCAAGACGAGGCGCTTCCATTTCTTCAAGAGTAGCGATGTCTTTACCATCAACTTGCGTTAACTGCCAGTTGTGGTGTTGAAGCATATCAGCAGAAACTTGAGCGTCAGCCATTAGGTTGTCGCCATTGCTTGCACATGCAGCCATTAATACAGGTAGAGATACAGCCACTAATAATTTTTTCATTTTTATTCCTAACTTGTTTATGAAGTTTAACTTTTTTAATACACAGAAGTATAGAAGAGAATAACCCAATATTGTCAGTAAAAAGTAAAAAACACTGTCCAATTACTGCTGTCTTATAAATTAGAATACAAAATGAGAAGGAGATCTTAGTTTTTAAGAGGAAGAAAATTGGGCGGTTCTATAATCGTGTGCGTCAGATAGATTAAAGCCCCGATACTGGTAATATCAGGGCCTTAAAGGGGTTGTTATTTCAATTGGTAAGAAAGAAATAACATAATGCAAAAAAGTAAAACAGACTCGAATTAGATGCGGATGAAGTCCATGTGCTCAACTTTAGGCTTAAACGCGTGACGTTGAACGTCTTGCGGCTTAACCTTAACAGTAGCGCCATCGATTACTAGCTCAATTGCTTCGTAAAACTCAGGCTTATCCATTTGGTTGATAACATCAGAGTGGATTAGTTCGATTGATACTGGAGCTTCTGTGCCACCGTAAACGATTGCAGGGAATTTACCAGCGTGACGAAGGCGGCGGCTCGCACCCTTACCTTGTTCAGTACGTACTACTGCTTCAAATTTCATAGTCTTTACTCTCAAAAATAGTAAAATAAAAAAATGCCATTAAGCTTAGCGACCTAACTTAACAGACTTTTCGTTTCGAAAAACGAGCGCGAATAATACCACCCGATTATTTTTCTAACAACCTATTTTCGTGTGTTTTTAAGGGGATTTTGATAATGTATAAATCCGATGGTTAAAAATGGAATAACCAGTATCAATTTATCTGTAATGAAAGGAGTCAAAGATGAAAAAAATAGGAATAGTTGCGTTATTTTCTTTTTCAGTGATTGCAGCTGATTACTCTCAAGAGATAGAAACTCGTCAAGATAATTTCCAACACCTTGATGCAACCGTCGATTTACTCGATGACGCGTTTGATAAAGAGACATTAGATTGGGACCGAATTATGCCATTAGCGCAAAGTGCGCATTTAACGGTTGAAGAACAAAAGACGTTATTCCCAGAAGGCAGTGCAGACAATAGCCGAGCGCGTACTAAGATTTGGGCTCAAAAAGCAGAATTTGAAGGTAAGTTTGATACTTTATCGCAGCAATTCATGTTGATCAGTGAAGCCGCAGTAGAGCAAGATGAAGTGGCAGCACGAGCAGCGCTTGATAAAGCCTTTTCCCAGTGCCGCTCTTGCCATATGAATTATCGTTCGCTGTGGTAATTTGTTAGATAATACCAATAATTATCTAAATCACTCTTCAAAGATCTTATCGCGAATAGACCAAAACTTGCCCTGTTTACGAGCAATGACAAAACTCGGTGGACGGAATCTATGTTGGTTATTCGCGATTTTAATCGCAGTCGTTTCTTCAAATGGGCGATGTCTATCCACCAAATGTGGACGAACAAAGTTATTTAAAAAGAGCTGCTTTTGTTTCTTTGTCACCATTTGCCACACTTCATGCAATTCAGAATCATCATCGCCTATGTAGGTAACTTTAATTTGCGGCTTATCGAACTGATTTTTTCCGGCAGTAAGCGTTAAATCAATACAGTTTAGGATCCGAGCATCTTTTAATTTGAGCGCTTCTTTTAGCTTTTTATCTGGATCAACTAAGATCGCATCACATTCATGACAAATACGTGCGGCAATATCATTATCTGCGCCACATTCATTACAATATTTGGTTCTAAAGCGATAACCACACTCTTCACGAGTGCCTTCATCATCTTCAAAGTAGCCCTGACAACGACGACCAAAATGCTCAAGTAAAAAGCCATTACTGTTTAATTTACCCCAGAAGTTATTATTAAAACCACAAGCTGGGCAGGGAATAGTTATGATCTCGCTGTTACTGTCAGGTTTAGGATCTCCGACTTCAGGTTGGTAGAGATCGTAGCAATTACCCGCATAATCCAAAATGGTACATTCTGTTTTTCCTTCCGCTAAACGCAATCCTCGGCCAATGATTTGTTGATACAAACTGACGGATTCGGTTGGACGTAAAATAGCAATAAGATCAACATGAGGCGCATCAAAGCCTGTAGTTAATACCGAGACGTTGACTAAAAATTTGGTTTGTTGTTTCTTGAAGCGTTGAATTATGGCATCACGCTCAACCACTTTGGTATCACCAATCACTAATTCGGATTGATCTGGTGGCAGTAATGACAATACTTCTTGAGCATGACGAACCGTGGCGGCAAAGATCATCACGCCTTTTCTGTCTTTTGCGTATGCCACAATTTGCTGAACAATTTGCGGAGTCGCACGTTTGGATTCTTCAATCACCAAATCCAATTCTGATTCTTTGTATTTACCAGTAGAAGCGGGCTTTAATTGTGAGAAGTCATAACTCAATATTGGTGCATCTAGCAGTTTTGCCGGCGTTAAAAAGCCCTCATCCAATAGATATTGAATAGGCAATTCAAAAATACAATCACGGAAAAAACGAGGCGTGTCAGTTTTGACTTGACCGCGAGTGTGATACTGGTAAATCCAACCAATCCCTAAACGATAAGGGGTCGCGGTTAAACCAAGCACCTTAATGCCCGCATTTTGGGTTTGTAGATGTTCAATCACTTTACGGTAACTGGTGTCTTTGTTATCAGGAACTCGGTGACATTCATCAATAACTAATAGTGAAAACTGGTCTTTAAATGAATCAAGATTTCTAACCACAGATTGCACCGAGGCAAACACCACTTTTTTATCCGTTTCTTTACGGCCTAACCCTGCTGAAAATATAGAAGCCTCTTCACCATAGCCTTCGTATTTTTCATGGTTTTGTTCAACCAATTCTTTAACGTGAGCAAGTACCAATACACGACCTTTAGCAATACGCGCCAGCTCCGCAATCACCAAACTTTTCCCCGCACCCGTAGGCAACACTAAGACCGCCGGAGAGGTGTGCTTTCGGAAATAATGAATAACGGCTTTAACGGAATCTTGCTGATAAGGACGTAATGTATACATGGATATAAACACAGTAGTAAAGACAAGTTGGCATCATATCAGAATATAAAAAATTACTCTCTTTGTTTTCTTGCTAGTATTAAAACAGGTTTTGGATTTACCCAGTACAGAAAGAGTGCTGAACAGTAGATTTTCACGATATAAAAAATAACAGTTAGCATTAAAAAAGGAAGTTTAATACATGTCTGTGTTTCAACGCATTAATATCACCCTATTTTTCGTCGCTATTCTTTCAGGCTGTGGTTCACTTCCTGATGAGGTTGACCATACTAATGAGCCAACGGTGATGCCATTGGAAAGTCGCTTATCTGAGTTAAGAGACACATCGTTACCTCAAAAAGAGACACAAGAAACAAGTGCGGTTCTGCTGCAAGATTCAGGGTGGGATGCACTCGCTCAACGGTTAGCATTAATTGAAACCGCCGAACATACCATTGATATCCAATATTACATCTGGAACTCCGATGCTTCGGGCCATTATCTTGCAAGTCGTTTACTCGCAGCAGCGGATCGCGGTGTAAAAGTACGCGTCATGCTCGATGACATCAATTTAAATGAGCGAGAAGATCTGCTCGTTGCACTCAATTCCCATCCTCAAGTCGATATCCGTATATTCAATCCGATCCCAACTCGTCGTGGTGTTACCAAATGGGTTAACTTCTTAGGGGATTTCTCTCGCCTAAATCGCCGCATGCACAATAAATCGTTTACCGTTGATGGGGCTTTCTCTGTGGTGGGTGGGCGAAATATTGGCGATGAGTATTTTGATTTGTCTGAAGAGATTAATTTTCGTGATCGTGATGTATTGGTGGTGGGCTCAGTAGTACGTGATATCCAGACGAGCTTTAGTCAATATTGGGACAGTACTTGGTCTTATCCTGTCGATTTATTGGGTGAGGCAACATCATCAGATCAACCCGTATTGGATGAGATAGCCGCACCAATTTATACAAATTATCCGGCTTTACCAGAAGGTAATAAAGCCGCCTATCAGTTCTTAGAAGAGCTAACAGCAAAGATGACTTGGGTGAATGCGCATTTTGTGTCTGATCGACCTGTTCCTTTAGATACCAACAATACCAGTGAACCAAAAGCAACGGCGAAAGCATTATCGAAATTAGCCAGTGAATCAGATAAAGAGATCTTATTAGAATCAGCGTATTTAATTTTTGATGATACCCAATTAGAAGGGTGGCAAGTATTGGTTAATAAGGGCGTTGAGATAAAAGCGCTAACCAACTCAATGGCCTCAAATGATTTAACCACTAATCACTCAGGCTACGCAGGTCGTCGTAAAGATATGCTTGAGCATGGCATTCAGCTATTTGAATTAAAACCAGAAGCCGGATTATGTGAAGAATCGACCCGTGATATTTCCAAATGCGCGCCAACATTGCCTTATGGACTTCATGCTAAGTCTGCTGTTTTTGATGATCGTATCGCGAGTATCGGCTCTTTTAACTTCAATTTACGCTCAACCTATCTTAATACAGAATCCATTCTTATCATTGAAGATCAACAAATAGCAGAGAGCCTTGCGAGCGATATAGAGCAAGCGATGGATGATGAAAACAGCTGGCATTTGAAACTGCAAGAAGGCGAAGTTCGTTGGTATTCAGGTGATAAAAGTTGGGAAGATGAGCCAGAAACAGGCCGATGGGAGCGATTTGAATCCCAATTTTTGCAGCTGCTGCCAATAGAAAAATATCTATGATGCGAATAATCTTAATGTGCTAAGTTGTGATTTAGCACTTACTACAAATTAAGCTATAGCAGACTTATTAAATATTTTATTACTTACATAGAAAAAGGATTGGTATCTCCACCAATCCTTTTTTAATGTCGCTTTTGTTAGAGTTCAATTACTCGTAATCGGCAGCGTATGTTTCTTCATATGTATGAGAATAAAGCTCAAATAAGTTACCAAACGGGTCTTCTAGGTAAACCATTTGGCTTGTATTGTTATCATCTTCTGGGTGGTAACGCATGATGTCCATACGTACCTTGCCACCAAATTCTTCTGTGCGCTTAATTACACCATGAAAGTCATCGGTTTGAAGGCAAAAATGGAAGATACCAATGCGAGAAAAATCAACTTCGTGGCGCTCTTGACGCTCTTTCATTTCAAATAACTCAAAACCGATACCATCAGATGTTACAAGGTGCGCAATGTTAAACCCTTTAAAGCCTTCACCAAAAACAGCAATACACATACGGCCAATTGCGGTTTCACGTTCCTCTGTAACTTTGGTATTGCCCATTACAATCTCAAGGCCTAACGCTTTAGTGTAGAACTCAACAGCTTTATCCATATCGCCAACCATGATACCAACGTGATTCATTTTCATAATGTGCTCCAAATGTTTTAAATTAATTCGTTATGTTGTTTCGATGGAGTGATTATAGGGGGAACGTTTGATTAGGTGAAATTATCAAACTTTATTAAAATAATAATATTTTGTTATTCATATAAGAAAGGTAATAATAATTTTTATGGTTAACTTTTGATTTGAATTGAGAATTAATCGCTTACTTAGCGATTAAACAATGCCGTCTTTTTATAAAGCTTAAGAGGTTCCTATTTTTTAAACGCTTGCCAACGTTATTCTTCTAATATAATATCTCACCATAATTGCCGACCGGATAGTCGGTTTGTGAATTAAAAGGGCATTGTCATGGACAAAAAACAACAAACAATAAAAGCAGCAATTGAGCTGTTTGCAGTGCAAGGTTATGAGAAAACCTCTATTGCACAAATTTGTGAGGCTGCAAAAGTATCAAAGGGTTTGGTGTTTCATCATTTTAAAAATAAAGATGATCTACTAAAAGCTGTTTTTGTTCGTATGGCAGAGATCATTAGTGACGTTGATGAAAATGCGAGTTCGCTTAGTGAAGAGGCGTCGGTAAAAGAGAAGTTTATTAATCTGTTAGAACACATCTTTTTATCAATGACAAACCCAGAGCAAAAATTATTTTATCAGTTTGACTATCAGGTGAAATGTCAGCCATCAATGAGGTTGATTCTGAAAGATTTATTAGATGAGCGTTATAAATTAATGATGGCATCTTTTGATGGGATTTTGTGCGATATACCTAACGCTAATCACTTTGTTGATAGTCATATGCTCATTGCAGAAATAGACGGTATTGCACTTAACTATTTGTTCTCAGATGAAGACTACCCACTACTGCAAATTAAAGAACGCTTTATCAAAAAATATCAGTTATTACTCGATTTATAACTGTTTTTAGAAAATTAACCATTGGCCGTGGTGTTTCTGGTTAATGAATAATAGTAGCAATACTCTATCTTAATAAAGATACAATTAAGGATTTATAAAAATGAAAACCCCTTATCAAATTCAATACGACACTTTCGCAGCAGCAGGTGGTATTTATGATGAAAGACACGCAAAACTGTATGCTGAATTTGCAGATAACCTAATTGCAGACGGTAGCTTTTCTATTGTTTATGAAGGCGTCGCACATGCGTGTTATACACCTATTACTATAGATGCAGCACCACATTTAAAATGTTATGTAGTGGCTCCTTTAGCCGTATTACCAGGCTACCAACGCCAAGGCTACGCAATGAGATTAATGGAAGAGGCTGAAAAGCAGTTAGCACCAGATGTAGTGTTTATTATGGGTGAAGTCCATCATTACGCGAAACGTTACAATACACCTCATAAAGTAGGACTTCCTGTGGAATCGTTAGCACCATTAGACAATTGGTTCGCGTTAGCGCTGACAGAAGGCGCATTAGACGGTGTGGGTGAGTCGACATCAAGTATTACTGGTCCTTATTCAGAACCACTAATATGGAGTCATCCTTCCGAGCAAGTATAATTAATTGGGACGCTAAGCGTTCCAATTTTTTCAGTTGTGGCGAATAGAAAATTATCTTTAAACATGAGTTATATATGGGATCTTAGAATACGAAATAATTATTGGCATATGCTAATAATGTGGCGTTATAGTTTATCCATGAAATTAACGAACGTTACAGGTGGATAATGTCACTCTCTATACCTAAGGATCATCAACAATGTTGTGTCTGCCAGCATGCCTTTTTTTCTGAACAGCCGATAATTTTTCAAGTGAGTAATGACCAAAAAATATATGCAGAGATCATACCAACAGAAAAAGTTGAGGGTTACGACGGTGTTATGCAAGGAGGGTTAATTACAGCATTGCATGACAGTGCGATGTTGCATTGTTTATATAGCCATGAAATTCATGCAATGACGGTTAGTTTGTCTACTCGTTTTCACCGACCAATAAAACTGGGAGTGAAGGTTGAAGTTCATGCGGAATGGGTAAGTAGCAGACGTAATTTACATGTATTACAAAGCAAAATTATACAAGAAGGTCATGTCTGTTCATCGGCAAAAAGTCAATTTATGGATGGTTAAGATCGTCAATATAATTGAATTCTTAAATATCCCCAGCAAGGGATAATGAACTCGGTATCCCTTCAAGAGGATATTATTTAAGATGAGCACACTACCGCTCATCTTAGTTGAGGTATAAACCTTATTTCGATTGCTCAAGCTGTGATGGATTATCAAACATCGCTTGTAATGTCTGTATGAATTGCCCCACGTGTAAACCATCCATCAAACCATGATGCACTTCAACAGACAGTGGCATACGCCATTGATCACCGTGTTGAACCAGTTTCCCAAATGCCATTTTTGGCACACTGTCAGGGAAGTTAACGTCTCTAGCATGAGTCATACTAGTGAAATCGACCCATGGTAATACGGTTAAATGAATCGTGTTCTGCTTCATTTCTTGGCCAATGAACTGCTCAACAATAAAGGGCGTATTCTTAATCCGTGTCTCGGCTCTGGTTGCGCTTATTGTAAAATAAGCAAATGTAGGTTCATGGTCTAAATCACAAAAACGCACCGTATTATCATCGGCAAGTAGTGCGACACTGACACACATAGGCGAGTAAATGCGGACTTCTTCACCCATAAGGCGATAGCTCATCGGTTCACATTTATTTAGCGCTTGCTGAGTTAGGTAAAGATAAGCGTGGAAGAAACGGTGATTGTGCTGCTTACAATATTGATGCAGGGCGGTTACGTCGATATTAGAACAGATGTTATACCAAGGGTGACTAAAACCTTGATAGAATTTTAAATGTTGAGCTCGCGCCCATTGGCAGACATCTAGAACTTCATATGCCATTTTATTTCCCTATAGAGTTCACTGATTTTCGTTGGGCTGATTCTATATACCTAATCGACTTTAAGATATATTTGAATGTAGAAAAGCACCGAGAAACGGTACAATGCCTGAGTTGCGAGATCGCAGCATAGAGACTCATTCACATAAAACAGTAAAGTAGCCCTATATGTCTAAAGATTTTAGTGTCACCACAGAATACACTCTCGACAAGACTTTCTTTGCCGAGTGTTATGATCAAACTAGTCACCCTGTTAAATTTCCAAAAGCCTATTTAAAAGGAATTCTTTTTCTTCTTTTTGGTGTGGTTTTATTAAGACTTGAACTATTACCTAATGGGTATGTTGGTTGGTTCTTTATTGTTCTGAGTATTATTGAGGGGCTTAGTATCGGCGTTGTTGACTAAATCAGGGAACCTTTCGTAAATCTTGTGATCAGATCATTA
>NZ_CAMLHO010000019.1 GCF_946479765.1 uncultured Aliivibrio sp. | reverse complement strand
AGAAGAACCTACAAATGATTTGTACATTTGCAACACAAAAGGACAACTTAATTAATATTACTTGTTATTAAAGTATGAATATAGAATGATATGATAAAAAAAATAAACCAACGCACTTTATATAATTTAATAAAGTCTCATAATCGTTATGGATATATTTCATTAGAAACGCTATCTACATGGAGCACCAAATTAAAAAACAGTGAGTCATTCCATGTAAAAAAACAATACAATAAGATAGATTAACATATTTAATATTGATACTTATTTTAATAATTCCTATTTGTTCATATATCTTAACTACATACTTCAGTAAACTTGACAACCTCTATCGCCTTCCTTGTACTTATTGGAGGCGATTTCATCTCTCAAAGACCTTATGCGATTAATCGAAATATTTATCCACTAAGAGGTACTATTATTAACTGTAATGGTCTAATAGTTCCGGACACTTCTATAAGTCTTCCTGATTACCACCTAGCTCAACTAGCTTAAGTAATCGATCTGGCATCGGTGTAGTTTGAATGCTTGAGTAAATAAGCGGATCAAGCATCTTTTCAAGATTGAAGCGCCGATTAAACTTAAAACAAAACTCTCCCAAATAAACGTCATCTAATTGAATGTAACCACTCAATGGGGTTTCATCGTCTCGCTCTTTCATTGCTTGCATCAGCTTATGCTTCATACGCCATGCTGCGTTATAAGAAATACCTAGCTGTCGAGAGAGCTCTAATGCTGAAATGCCATTCTTCTCTTGAGTGATGAGATAAATAGCTAAAAACCATATATTTAATGGCAATTTTGACGCTGAAAACAAGGTTCCTGAAGTTAATGAGCCTTGGTAATGACACTGATTACATTGAAAAAGCTGTCTTGCTTTAAGCTCGCAGTATTTATCATGACCGCAATTGTCACAACGATAACCAGAAGGCCACCGCATATCGAACAGTCGTTTACGGCATTGTTCTTCAGTACCTAACTGTGAAATAAACCCATGTATTGAAATGCTTTTTTGAAATTGGATTTTATTTTTAGCCATGATAACCCCCTCATTTTTTTGCTTCATTTTAAGTGTAGTCTAATAAGCGGAATTTGAGAGGTAATCAGGTATATTTTTAAAGATATTAACAATTAAAAGGTTATACATTATGTACAAGAATTTAGTTTTATTCACCTCTCTTTGTATCTCAGCTTCAGCTTTCGCTAATGAGAAAGTAAGTATCGACAACGTCTCAATTTTAGATGCTTACGGTACTCCACTGAACGTAGTTAGCGCTGGTCAAGAGGCGCTACTCAAAGTCAATGCATCAACACATGACGGATACCAAGATTCTTACACAATTAATCAAGCCGTAATAATTAATGATGAGTATAATAGAGTTGCAGGCTTGACTACAACAGCGCCTGAAATTAGCTATACCAGCAAGTTTAAGGTTTCAGATGCTTATGTCGAAGCTGGTGAATTTAAATATTGCGCGGACATAGAAAATATAGGGTTAATTAGCAAGTGTATCGTTCTACCATTTCAAGGTAAGTAATTTACACTTCCTCACCTGAGAATTTAATCATTCAGGTCATAGATTCTGCTGCCTTACTAAGGGCAGCATTTTTTTGCTTCACTTTAAGTGTAGTCTAATAAGCGGAATTTGAGAGGTAATCAGGTGCGCCCTTAACTGCTCATCTAACCAATCATGCTTATTGTATACGGATAAAACTCCACCTAATTAATGGCCTAGCATCTTCTCCACCACATGTGGCATAACTCCAAGCTCTGAAGCGCCTGTTAATAATGAGCGTCTAAAGTCTGCGTTCGCCAATACTCAAGCTTTAACGTAGCCCGTAAATGACGAATGTATTTATTCCTTTTTGATAAAGTCATTAATCAATTTCCACCACTAACCCATAAAATACAAAATCTATACTCACTTTTCTTCGCCTTCTCTTTCTAATGCCTTGCGATTATGTGATAGATCTCTGATAATTAATGTATTGCTATTAATTGGACACACTTATGCCGCAGGATAACGCACCAAGTTTCTTCTTCTTCGATTATGAGACGTGGGGAACTAGCCCATCTCTCGACCGCCCATGCCAGTTTGCAGGTGTCCGTACCGATGAAGATTTCAATATCATTGGTGAGCCATTAGTTATTTACTGTCGCCCTCCAATTGATTATTTACCATCTCCTGAAGCCTGTTTAATTACTGGCATCACGCCACAAACGGCGGTCAGTAAAGGCCTGTCTGAGCCTGAATTCATTACCCAAATCCATAACGAACTATCAAAACCAAATACCTGCTCGCTAGGCTATAACAACATTCGTTTTGATGATGAAGTATCACGCTACACCTTATATCGTAACTTCTTTGAACCTTATGGCTGGAGCTGGCAAAACGGCAACTCGCGTTGGGATTTATTAGACGTAATGCGAGCGGTGTATGCTCTCCGTCCTGAAGGCATTCAATGGCCAAAAGATGAAGAAGGCAAGCCAAGCTTTAGATTAGAAAAACTCTCTCAAGCAAACGGCATTGAACATGAAAATGCCCACGATGCGATGGCCGATGTTATTGCCACCATCGAGTTAGCTAAAGTCGTTAAAAAAGCACAGCCTAAAATGTTTAACTACCTGCTTTCTATGCGTCATAAAAAGAAAGCGGCAACCTTAATCGATATCGTTGAAATGACACCGTTAATGCACGTGTCTGGTATGTTTGGCGTAGATAGAGGCAATATTAGTTGGATTGTGCCTGTTGCATGGCATCCAACCAATAACAACGCCGTCATTACAATTGATTTAGCGTTAGACCCAAGTATGTTCCTAGAGTTAGATGCCGAGCAATTACATCAACGTATGTACACCAAGCGTGCTGATCTGGCCCCTAACGAATTGCCAGTTCCTGTAAAATTAGTGCATTTAAACAAGTGCCCTATTCTTGCGCCTGCAAAAACATTAACGGCTGAAAATGCTGAAAACCTAAATGTAGACAGAGCCGCCTGTTTAAAAAATCTTAAAGTGATCCGTGATAACCCTGAGATCAGACAAAAACTGATTGCTCTTTACAGCATTGAACCAAATTATGAAAAGTCGACTAATGTAGATACCCTTCTATACGATGGTTTTTTCTCTCATGCTGATAAAACCGCGATTGATATGATCCGTCAATCAACGCCTGAACAGCTTATTGATTTTGAACCTAATGTCAGTGACCCTCGTATCAAACCATTGCTGTTCCGCTATCGTGCTCGTAACTTCCCGCACACGCTTAATGAGACTGAACAACTACGTTGGCAAGCGCATCTACAAGATTATTTTGAGACGCACATGTCTGATTACGAAACACGCTTTGAAAGCTTATACCTTGAGTCTGAAGGCAATGAGAAAAAAACTGCGATTCTTCGTGCCGTTTATAACTACGTACAACAGTTAGTATCATGATTAAATACCTTTATTCTTTCGCTTGGATTTTTGCTTCATTGTTTGCTGGTAACAATCTTCAATCGTGGCTGAATATCTCTGTTCCTGGCAGTATTCTTGGAATGCTTATTCTATTTACTGCAATGGTCATAGGTGTATGCAAACCTGATTGGACAGCCACTGGTTGCCAATTTTTTATGCGTAATATGTTAATCTTGTTTATTCCAATTTCGGTTGGATTAATGACGCATTTTGATTTACTGCTCGATAACGCCATACCTATTATTGTGAGTACCGCGGGCGGATCGCTATTAGTGTTAATCTGTCTTTCATTGTTTATTGATCGTCTTGATAGAGGTAATAAATAATGTGGGTTATTTTAACGGTTATTGTTTTTTACTCGGCACGTTGGTTTGCAAAACGCTACCCACACCCACTGAATAATCCATTATTATTGAGTGTCTTTATTGTCATTCCTGTTTTGATGATATTAAAAGTGCCTTATGATACTTACTACGCTGACAATGCTTTTTTAAGCTATTTGCTACAACCTGCCGTAGTTGCTTTGGCTTATCCACTGTATGAACAACTGCCTCATATTAGATCAAACTGGAAGATTATCTTACTAGCTTGCAGTGTTGGCTCTCTGTTCTCTATGTTGTCAGGTGCGTTCTTGGCCGTATGGATGGGAGCGGATATGCAGCTAGTTGCTAGTATTTTACCAAAATCAGTGACTACCCCAATTGCGATGGCAATTTCATCTCAACTTCAAGGCGAAGCGGCAATTGCAGCTATCTTAGTCTTGTTAGCAGGATTAATGGGTGCAATTTGCGCGTACCCTATTTACAACATGCTAGGGATAAAAAGCTCATTAGCTCGTGGGTTAACAATGGGCAATGTCTCTCATGCATTAGGCACGGCTCAAGCGGCTGAAGTGAACCCTCAAGATGCGGCTTTTAGCTCATTAGCATTAGTAATTTGTGGCATTATTACCTCTTTAGTTGCTCCTGTTATTTATTCATTAATGCTGATGATAAAGTAACTATTGAGCAAAAGAACATCAAACATGGTGTGAGCTCTCTCTCAATGGTGTAATAAATGTAATTTTGCATCATTGATTGTGAGATTGGTCTATTTTTCATTTCTAATTCCCTCTAAAATGATCCCCATAATATTAAAAAAGGATCATACCAATGACCACTCTACATAAGAACTCTCTGCAACAACGTTTAGAAGAAGGAATGAAAACACTTCCTTTAACTCTACAAGCGGCTATCGCTCCTTTATTGAATGATCAATTTTCTGGTGTGATTACCAAAGAACAATTTCAATCTTTACTTTCTCAAAGTGAACTCAGTGATAAAGAAGTAAGATTGGCGCTGCTTCCATTAGCTGCTGCATTTTCTGTTGCCCCAATTTCCAATTTCTATGTTGGCGCAATCGCTCGTGGTGTTTCTGGTGATTTATACTTTGGCGCGAACATGGAATTCAGTAATGTTCAACTAGGCCAAACCATTCACGCAGAGCAATCGGCAATTAGTCACGCTTGGCTCCATGGTGAAACAGGAATTTCTGATATTACGATTAACTTCAGCCCATGTGGTCATTGTCGTCAGTTCATGAATGAATTGACTACCGCTGACAGCTTAATGGTTCAGCTTCCTGAACGTGATGAAAAATCATTACAAGAATATTTACCAGAGTCTTTTGGCCCTAAAGATTTAGGCGTTGAAGGCGGGTTATTAGCTGCGGTTTCACATGAACTTGAATTTGAAGCAACGTCACCACTGTTAAAACATGCGTTTGATGCGGCAAATCGCAGTCATGCTCCGTATTCTAAAAATATTAGTGGCGTAGCGTTAGAAATGAATAACGGGAATATTTATCATGGTATGTATGCTGAAAACGCAGCATTTAACCCAAGTTTACCGCCACTTCAAGTTGCGTTGATTCATGCAAATATGTCACGTGAAGCCTTATCTGAAATTAAATCAGCCGCATTAATTGAGCATCATAAAGGCGCAATTAGCCACCTAGCAATTACCAAGAGTACGCTAGAAGCTTTAAGTCCTAATGTGGCATTAGATTACGTTTCTTTATAACGTTGTAGAATAACGACTTAATTAGACATGTTGCATTGGTATAAATACATATAGAGGAGGCTGATGTCCCCTCTATTTTTTTATCTGTTAATTATATTATTATTGATTGCTCTTCCAACGAATAGCGGCATCGATAAGCTGTCTATCCATTCCTTTTTGACCAATTAATGAAATCCCCCAAGGTGAATTATTCACCGAGAACCATGGAAGATGTAGTTGCGGAAGATCGGCCAAACTCGCTAATGAGGTGTATTTCAAAATCTGAGTGTTCAATTTATACAACTGCTCATCAGAAGCCGTTCTTGGTGGTGCCGTATTAGCGGTGGTAGGCATTAATATTAATGTTTTTTCATCTAAAATGGATTCTAAAACGGATTTAACGAGCTCTCTTTGCTCTAATGCGATACGCTCATCTTTGTATTTTAATGACGTAAGCCATTTCATCTGTAGCTTGATTTCATTACCCACAAGAGCGTTATTTTTCTCAATCCAAGGCTCTATATTACGCAAACCTCTTGTTACTGAAATTACTTTAAGACTCTCAGCTGCCTTTGTAGTAATGATCTTACTGATCGCTTTACTACGAACTACTTTATAAGGTGATGAAGCGAGTAGTTTTTCTAGCTTCTCTTTTGCTTCATCTGGAACATCAAGAAATAAGCTGTCTAGCACGACAATGCGCTCAATCATTACTAGTGGCGACATTGGAGTAAGGATTGTCGCTACTTTTCTTATGTCCGATAAATTATTTGCAACCCAACCCAAAGAGGTCTCTTCTTTTGCGATACAAGAGATCCCATCCATATTGACCGCACTTGCTGACGATTTAAAACCATATAAGCCAGCATATAATGCAGGAACACGGATCCCACCATTCAAGTCAGTTCCTAAACCAATATCAGCGAAACCATTAGCAACCGCCGCAACAGCACCACAGGAAGCACCACCAATGAATCGTCCATTGCTGTTTGGATTTAAAATTGCCGCATAGTGGGGATTATTACCATGAAGTCCAAACCCAAACTCATCCATTTGTGTTTTACCAACAAATATTGCGCCTTTTTTTAAGATAAGATCGACTGCTGGTGCATTGGTTTTTGCTGCTTTTTGCTGTGATAACCAGGTAGGATTACCTAGCCCATTTGGGGTATCTTTTATATCAATACAATCACTGACAACAAACTTTTTATTTTCTAATGCGCCATAAAACGCCCATTGTTGTACCTCTCCAGAATGAGGAACGTAAGCGGTTTGATCATCCATAATTCAATGTTACTACTTAATTAAAAAACACAGCATACCAGTCGCGATATCGAATACAAACCAACACATTCACGGGTTCTATAATTAAATCAATAGTGTGATATTGATCTCCACGTTCCGATACAAAGTCAAATAACGAACCAAAAGCAAACGTTTGCGTATTTACCCAATTTTAGTATGATAGCGCCATATTTCACGATTACATGAGAATTTATTATGTTTGGTACTGCTCTGTCCTCTTCTGCAACAAAAGTATTGTTACTTGGCTCTGGTGAACTTGGTAAAGAAGTCGCTATTGAATGTCAACGTCTTGGCCTAGAAGTGATTGCGGTTGATCGCTACTTAAACGCACCAGCAATGCAAGTGGCTCATCGTAGCTATGTGATTGATATGTTAGACCCTAACGCACTAGAAGAGATCATCAAAAAAGAGCAACCAGATTATGTGGTACCTGAAATTGAAGCCATTGCGACTGATAAGTTGGTTGAATTAGAGAAACAAGGCCTGAATGTTGTTCCGACGGCTAATGCGACAAAATTAACCATGAACCGCGAAGGTATTCGTCGCTTGGCGGCTGAAGAATTAAAACTCCCTACTTCTCCTTACCGTTTTGTAGATACTTATGATGAATTAGTTGAAGCTGTTAAGTTTGTTGGTATGCCTTGTGTGATTAAGCCTGTGATGAGTTCATCAGGTAAAGGCCAAAGCGTGATCAAAACGGAAACTGATATTAAATCCTCATGGGACTACGCGCAAGATGGAGGTCGTACTGGCGCTGGGCGTGTCATTGTAGAAGGGTTTGTTGATTTTGATTATGAGATCTCACTGTTAACGATTCGTGCAGTTGATGGCGTTCATTTTTGTGCGCCAATTGGTCACAGACAAGAAGACGGCGATTATCTTGAATCTTGGCAGCCACAAGTAATGACTGAAGCCGCGTTGAAACAAGCACAACAAGCCGCAGAGAAAGTGGTTAATGCGCTTGGTGGGTATGGTTTATTCGGTGTAGAGCTATTTATTAAAGGTAATGATATTTACTTTAACGAGGTCTCTCCTCGCCCACACGATACGGGGTTAGTTACTCTAATTTCACAAGAAATGTCAGAGTTTGCTCTGCATGTTCGCGCTTTTACTGGAATGCCGATAAATAGCATCACTCAATATGGCCCTTCTGCTTCTTCTGTAATTTTAGGTCAAGGAACATCAACCAATATCCGTTTTGATGGACTAACTGATGCATTGAGCCAACCACAAACTCAGGTAAAACTGTTTGGCAAACCAGAAATCGATGGTCGCCGCCGTTTAGGTGTCGCTATTACTCGTCGTGATAATCTTGAAACCGCGATTGAAGATGCTATCTCAACATCAAACAAAATTAAAATCACGTACTAAAGATCCTAATCTACGCATCAGAACGGTAGATAAACGCCGTTCTGTTGGGGTTTTTACCACTTCTTATCTGATTTCATTCTTTAATCAATAAATTTTGGCTTTTTCGTTATCTAACCGTTGCAAACTTACAAGGTTAACAGGTATAAATAACCTAATTGCTCGTAAACTTTTTTATTTTAATCTCACCATGGATGATGACTATGTTTGAAAAAATCTCTGCTGCACCCGCTGACCCAATTTTAGGTCTTACTGATGAATTTAAAAATGACCCTCGTGCTGAAAAAATCAACCTTGGTGTTGGTATTTATAAGAATGAAGCTGGTCAAACTCCTGTATTAAAAACAGTAAAAAAAGCAGAAGCAGTATTGCTTGATACTGAAAAAACAAAGTCATACTTAACCATCCAAGGTACCGCAGAATACGGGCTTGCCGTTCAGAAATTATTATTCGGCGATGACGCTCAAGTTATCACTGAAAAGCGCGCTCAAACAGCTCAAGCTCCAGGTGGTACAGGCGCACTACGTGTTGCTGGTGAATTCATTAAGCGTCAACTTGGCGATGTAAAAATCTGGATCAGCAACCCAACGTGGGCAAATCACATTGGCGTATTTACCGCTGCGGGTATCGAAACGGCGCAATACAGCTATTACAACGCTGAAACTAAATCAAAAGACTTCGCAGCGATGATCTCTGATCTTCAACAAGCAAGCGAAGGTGATGTTGTTCTGCTTCACGGTTGCTGCCATAACCCAACAGGTATTGATCCAACGGCCTCTGAGTGGGAAGAGCTAGCGAAACTGTGTTCAGAAAAAGGCTTACTGCCTCTATTTGATTTCGCATACCAAGGCTTTGCTAAAGGCGTAGAAGAAGATGCTTCTGGTCTTCGAACTTTCGCTCAGTACTGCCCAGAATTATTAGTAGCAAGTTCATTCTCGAAAAACTTCGGTCTATATAATGAACGTGTTGGTGCATTTACGCTTGTTGCAAAAGATGCAGCTGTAGCTTCTGATGCCTTCTCTCAAGTTAAAGCGATCATTCGCTCTATCTACTCTAACCCACCAGCTCACGGTGCAGCAGTCGTTACCTACATCTTAAATGATGATGCGTTACGTGCAGAGTGGGAACAAGAAGTAGCAGAAATGCGTGACCGTATTCAAGAAATGCGCACTCTATTCGTAACAACATTAAAAGAGCAAGGCGTTGCCGCTGACTTTAGCTTTATTGAAGGTCAAAACGGCATGTTCTCGTTCTCAGGTCTTTCTAAAGAACAAGTAAACCGTCTAAAAGATGAATTTGCTATCTACATTGTCGGATCTGGCCGTATCAGTGTTGCTGGTATGACAAAAGACAACATGCTTCCTTTATGTAAAGGAATTACAGCGGTTCTTTAATTCTCTGCTAACGATATAAATCAATAAAGGCGCTCAATGTAAGCGCCTTTATTATTTCAATTCTAGTAATTATTTCTGCTTTCTTGCTTGGATAACAATGTTTCTAGGGGTGTCTTCTTTTAAACAAAACTCCCCAATACGAACCTCATATCCAGCTTCTTCCATCAATAAAGCGCGATCTAAACATAACCAAACTTCAAGTGGCCGTTTGAATAAGTGTTGTACCAAGTCGCATTTTTCCATCACGAGAAAAGCTGCCTTTCCTTTCTCTAACCACAATGCATAGTTCGTATCCTGTGGCAGTTTCAGTTCTTTTTTCTCAGCAGCCCAGTCACAAAACGCTTCAAAACCATCACTTAATAATGACTTTTTAATGCTTGGGATAGAGACGTACGCATTACTCTTACTTAATGATTGCTGTAATCCCTTAAACCCTAAACGAAAATACATCTCTAACTCACGATGATGTTGCGTTCGTAAGCCTGCAACCACCGTTTCTTGCAAAGGCAAGCGCAGATCATCTTTCGATAACGCCAATCCTGATTGCAACGACAATGAAGATAGGCCCGGGTAATTTGTTGCTTGCGTTAAATGAAAACAACAAGGTGAAATAGTGATCGCATCAATATTATTTGCAATACCTTTAGTCAGTAAGTTTATATGTAGATCACCGCAGGCATGCAAAGCTATCGCGTGTTGCTTCTCTTGTATCAACTCATCGCTTTGCGAAGAAAGTGCATCGCCTTGTATAAACGTCATGTTTAATTGATGGCTATTAGCATACGCTTGGCCACTATCACATAAGGACTGCTGCCACTCCAACGTCGTAACGGGTTTTCCGGTGGTTGCGGCTAATACTCTGCCTAAATACCCTTTACCACCACACCATTCTAGCCATCCGTTTTCAGGTTTATGAAACTCAACCCCTAACGTACTTAACTTCGTTATCTGTTGCCATTTTCGTCCATTAATACCTGAATCTAATCCTTTAGGAAACTGGGGGATTGATACCTCTAGCTCTGATAATTGAGCTAAAGGATAGAGTTCTGATAATTGCGGAATATACACAGAAAGTTGAGTGGCAAGTTCTTCAGGATTTGATTTTAAACGTTGTACTTCTTGAAGTGATAATCCATCAAGCCAATCACTTAACTCAGTATGAGTTTCACGCCATGGATAATCTGAACTATGAAACGCAGAAAATTGCCAAAAAAAGACCGTCTGAACTAACAAACGGTCTATGTTTAAAAATTGCTGAGGATGCATGAAAATGGCCCTGAAAATAGTATCCGGGCGATCTTAACGGACAGGAAGATTAATGTCTTTAAACATCTCTTCTATTTCGTGATTATTTTTAAGCATGGTTGCTTGCTCAACAATTGGCCGTGTTAAATGAGGCGCAAAGCGTTCCATAAAATCAAACATGTAGCTTTTTAAGAATGAACCGCGTTTAAAACCAATGGTTGTCGTACTTGCATCAAATATATGGCTGGCATCAAGTGCAACAAGATCGGAGTCTCTCTCTTCATCCATTGCCATGCTTGCTATTACCCCTACGCCAATGCCTAGACGAACGTACGTTTTAATCACATCAGCATCAGTGGCAGTAAAGACAATCTTAGGTTTTAACCCTGCTTTATTAAATGCACTGTCTAGTGCAGAGCGTCCTGTAAAGCCAAAGACATAAGTAACAAGTTCATAGGCCGCTAAATCTTCAATCGTGACATTTTTCTTTTGTGCCAGCGGATGATCTTTTGTTACTACAATAGAGCGGTTCCAGTGATAACACGGCAACATAATAGCGTCTTGATATAAATGAAGCGCTTCTGTCGCAATGGCAAAATCTGCGGTTCCTTTCGCAATTGCATCTGACATTTGTGCCGGTGTGCCTTGGTGCATATGCAAAGACACATCAGAATAACGCTTAGTGAACCCTTTAATGACATCAGGCAAAGCATAGCGAGCTTGGGTATGAGTGGTGGTAATATTAAGCGTGCCTCTTTCTGGATGAGTATGCTCACCGGCTACCGACTTAATACTTTCAACACGAGATAAAATCTCACGAGATATCTTAACAATCTCTTCACCTGAAGGGGTAACTCGCGTTAAGTGCTTTCCACTACGTTCAAAAATTTGCACACCGAGCTCATCTTCGAGCAAGCGCACTTGTTTACTGATACCCGGTTGTGAGGTGTATAGCGATTCTGCGGTTGAAGATACATTTAAGCTATGGTTAACCACTTCCACAATGTATCTTAATTGTTGTAGTTTCATATTGATTTACCTGTAATCCTTTACATAAAAATTCATTTTACTTATACGATATAGTTATATACCTATTCATCACTATTTTCAAAGCCTTATATCTAATATCTATCAATTGTTTAATTTACAATCAAATACATTAAAGAAATGTGAACCTTTGTCGATAAATTTAATTAAGACCTAGTATCATTACCCTCTTTCGAGTAATTTACTCGTAGGAATCGCCCCCCTTGCTATTCATTTAGTTTACAAGGTGTTACACTGGAAACTATTACTACTGGACGTATGTTTAAACTATGAATATTGCTCTTATTATCGGACTTTTTGCGATTCTACTTACTTTGATTATTGGCTATAACGTTATTGTTCAGTACCGAACAAAAATAGAATCAGCTAAAAAGCAAGAATCTGCAAAACATATGGCCATTATTGATTCAACCGAAGAACTTATCGCTAATGCTCATCATCTTCCATACAGTAAAGAATTATTAGTTTGTTTAAACCAACGAATTCTTGATGCATTAAAAGCCATTTCTGAGCTTGAGCCAAATGATCGCTCTTACCCTGCTCGCATTGAGAATATGGAACAACAACTGCAACAATTAAAAACCAATTACACTGGTGGTGATAGTACTAACTTCAAAGTGCCAAGTAATGATAAGCAAGCTATCGTTATGCTGAAATTGGTAAAGCGCTTACGTGATACACTACGTAATGAGCATAAAAAAGGTCGTGTAAACACACAAGTTTTTGTAGCAGAAAATGCTCGCCTTGAATCGATTCAAGTACGTATTAATATTGAAAATGTAGTGAAACGAGCAAAAGATGCGACACAACGTGGTCAAGCAGGTACTGCTCGTCAGTTGTTGAAAAAAGGTATTGATGCGCTATCAAGCAAAAATGATGGTTACTCAAACAAGGCACGAGCTCAACTACAAGATATGCTTGATGAATTAAATAATAAAACGAAAAAGAAACAAGACCAAGAACTTCAAGAACAATTGGATAAAAACAAAGATGATGATATCGATGTATTATTCCAACCTAAGAAGAAATGGTAACCGACCCACTCTTTTTCTCTATCTTATTATCAAAAAAAAGATCGCACTTAGCGATCTTTTTTTGTCTGTAGCCTTTACGCTTATTTTATCGGTGTGCCACTGTGGAATTTAAAATCGGCATCAGGCGATAGAATAAGCTCAGCCTCTATCTTAGCAAAGTGCGCCACACGGTCACTCACATCTCCGCCTGCTACTTGCTCTGCTAACGTAAGATAATCCTGATAATGGCGTGATTCAGAGCGCAAGAGAGAAATATAGAACTTCGTTAGATCTTCATCTAAATAAGGCGCTAACTTAGCAAACCTCTCACAAGAGCGCGCTTCAATGAAGGCTCCAATAATCAACTTATCAATTAATGTACATGGTTCATGCGTAATAATATTGGTAAATAAGCCTTTAGCATAACGACTAGCTCGGATGTTTTTATAAGGGATTCCGCGTTGATCCATTATCTCAAGCACTTGATAAAAATGGTGTAATTCTTCTTTAATCAAAAGCACCATTTTATCAATTAACTCTTGGCTGTATGGAGAATCTTTACGTGCCGTGATCTTTTTAGAGATATTACTCTTACCCTTTAGAGTCTCTAAACTGCCTGTTTTTTTATAAGCAAAATCTTCATACGGCTTAAACCAATCAAGTAATACATTCGTGCTCTCTGCATCAACGGCATACTTACGGATTAAATACAGCGCACTTTGAGCCGCTTTAAGCTCACACATTAAATGATCACGTAAAATTACAGAGAGGTTCTCTGGCTTTTTTGCTTCTTCTATCCATTCATCAGGAGTTTCACACTGCAAAAATGAGTAAATTGGTTCTAGTAATGATTTATCGTACATATCGTTTTTCATTTGAAAATTCTGTTTTCCATTATATCAAACCTACTAGCCCCCTGTTCAGCATTGATCATTTTTATCTTAAAAAGATTAAATTTCAATATGTTGAAGAATAAAAATAACCAATAATATGTACAATAAACTATAGATAATAAAAAAATAACTTGATCAATAATCAAATAAAAAGTACTGTACAAATACACACTGTATGGATAAACAGGTATCTTGTCATGAACAGAGCAATAACATTAAATACATACTCAAACTCATTTAATCACTCGATCTCACAACGCGTGACTCATGCTGCAAGCCTAGTCAATGCGCAATGTGAATCTCATTTCATACAGATACTAAAAAGCTTATCGAAACAAAATAAGTGGATTTTTATTACTGCAAATACCACAATGCCAACCTGTGATACCTTATTAGCTCACGGAGTGGAGCTGAATAGACTGGTTAGATTAAGGCCATCTCACCATTTATCAGAAACGGAGACTATAGAGAAAGCAAAGCAGTTTGGGACCGCAAGTGCCATTATTTGTAATTCTAATTGTTACTATTTCTCTGACTCTCAGTGGTTAACATTAAACCGAAAAATAGCAGTTCTGCACTAATAACCAAAATCAATAAATCAACGTGCTTTTAAATGAACATAAAGAAGATCAACATCTTCATTTGATTGAGATATCTCGGTATGCGTATTTTCTAAAATATACGCCACTTGGTCTTCATCTAATGTATAAGGTAATTTAATGTGTAAGTCTGTGATGCCTTCAATCCTAGCTAAACGAATTAAACGGATCATATTAGATTCATCATTGATATGAGAAGAAAGCACTTGTAACGCCTCTTGACGAAGTCTTTCTTTCGTTGGGGTAGGATTATGAACTGATGCATTCCAAACTGCGCCAAACGTTGGAATGATACTTTTTAATGCTTGAGAAAAAGTCCATTTCTGTTTGCTTGAGTCCGCAAGAAATTCACTGTAATCAAATTCAATTATATTCGTCATATTTGCCTCGATATATTCCCGCATCAACCTTCAACATCCTATTGAAAAGAACAAATGTTTTATTTATAACTACAAGTATCCTTAATCTAAGAGACATCGCAAGTATAAAACCTGACACGGATCACACTTAATAATTCTTAGCTCTGAACCTTATCATTGCTCTAACACATTATTTACACCCCTACATTTCAGCAACAAAAAAACCGCTACTAAGAGCGGTTTATTTAAATATATAACAATAATTAGTCACGAGTAAGATTGGTGTTTTTGGATATCATTGGGTCTATCTTAATTTCATACTCATTGAAATAAATCTTACACGGGCTATGTTCACGCTTCGTTGTAACTTGCTCATCAGAATACTGAATTGTTACTTTGGGATATACTCGCTCAGTTACTTTAACTACATTTTCAACTAGTTGCTTTCTTAGCTCTTCTTCAGCAGACTGGAAGCGATTCATTGAAAGCGCCATCTCTTTCGATGACTCTTCTTTCATTGTTTGAACTCGTTCAATCTGCTCTTGCGTGCGTTCCGCTTTTGGGATCTTAAATAAATCCATTTCAGCACGAACCACTTTCATCGTATTCTCTTGTGCTGCTTTATATTTGGTATTTAAATCCGCAATATTTTCTTTGTATTTATCAAATCTAGTGAAGGCATTAACCAGAGTTTCTGTGCCAGCTGTCGCCCCTAAGTTTACTGTTGTAATATTAGAGCCCGCATAGATTTCACCACCGACAATAGACCCATTACGACCTGACTTATCCATTACTGTCACTGAATTTTTACTTTTTACAAAGCTTTGTATTGCGTGTAGACCTAGTTCTATATCACCAGAAGCTTGTAGACTTGCTGATTGAACAAATTTCGCAGTAATTTTACCGCCCGCTTTAACATGGCAAGTATACTCTTCGCCATTTTCAACCTGGTGACCAATAATCCCTTTCATAGCAATCACGTCACCATGAGCCTGCACATCTGCCGATTCAATAAAGCCACCCACAGTCACACTTCCAGTCGCTTTTACAATCATATCAGCTGCAATATCACCACTAACGATAATGCTGCCTTTAAATTTGACATGCCCTGTCGAGATATCAACATTATTAAGGCATAAGGCATTATCAACATCGGCACCATCTTGATTAATCCAAGGCATGCCCGAAATCGAAGCAATAACCAATTCAGGATCATTAGGACAGATCAGGGCGCCTTTACCTGCTCGAAGTTTGGTATTTTTACCAGGAGTTGCCAGAATATCTTCACCTTTAACGGTATAGCCATCAATTCCTGGTGTTGGTGGGATACGACGAATTAATTCATCCCCTTCAACAACGCTAATCGTCTCGCCTAAATCTCGCATGTCGACTTTATCTTGTTCGCCTTCTTTCTCTTGAGGCTGTAAAGCTTGCTCTCGAAAGTCTTCAACCAAAGGAGTAAAGCTTGCATTTTCACCATCAACAGGCTCTTTACCTTTAGCAACGAGAAAAGAAATCTTGTCACCAGATCTTAAATTACGGCTTAATACCATAATTTTCTTTAGTGCATTTTGACTAATACCCCGAGTGACTTCCATACTCGTTAGCGCATTAATAATATCGCTACTTTGTACATCACGACCACCATAAGCACCAATAACACTCATCGTCGCTTTCATGTCTCGATCTTCAAGTGCAATAAAAACTTCTGCATCACGACGATCAGCAATCTGACGATTTTGATGATTACTTATCATCCCGCTTTTCATATCATGCATAATCGTAGTGATTATCTTTTCATCAAAGAAAAAACCTGTGGCTCCTATCTCTTCTAAAGCTATTTTAAATCCCTTTAAAGTTGGCTCAGCATCCGGCTGAAACTTATCAGGAAAACGTAAAACAACCACACTATCATCCTGTATTAACGTTAGAAGAGAATCCCACATATCATCACTCTTAGTATTCATTACAGCTATAAATTTAACTGTAAATATTAATTAGTTAACTGCTATTCTACAGTTCAAAACCGTCTAGATCCATGTCAGTCTCTTGACGCTCAAAAAACGCCACTAAATCGTCATGTCCACCGATGTATTTACCATCCAAATAGATTTGAGGCACTGTATTTACAGCAATCCCCTCTTTCTCTTGAATTAATAACACCATTTCTTCTTTACTTAGATCTGCATCTAACGTAAATACTTTATAAGCTATACCTTTATCGTCCAAGATCGCTTTTGCTTTAACACAAAATGGACACACTGTTTTTGAAAAAATAATCGTTTCTGCTGTATTGAACATCGTAAACTATCTCTCTATATATAATTAAATGGTAAATACCGGATACTGTCGTAACTCTGGAATGAGTTGATGCAGATCTTGCTCTTTTTCTGCAATATCTTTTGCTGAATCACACAATTCTTGAGCTTCCTTTTTTACTTCTGCACGGTGCTCTTCCATTTTTGATTTCATTGCCGTTTGAGCATTAGCAAACTGTTGTTGCAACTCAGAAAAATTAAGTTCGCCTTCTTGCATCTTATTTAACAATGAATTAAATACGCTCGCAAATATTTCTTTATCAAGACTTTTGATCATCACTTCAAAATCTTGTTTCCAAGTCGTATTCACTTCTTTAAAGAAATCGCGTTCTAAAATTAGGTTTTTCCCTTGATAGAATTTTTGTTTTGCTGTCATACCATATTCATCGATCTTGATTTTTACGGCATCAAATGAGCCTTTCGCATCAAAAGACGTTTCAATTTCACTGACAAAATCATTCGCCGCGGCAATTCCCTTGTCGGTAAAATCAACAACCGTTGGAATGTAATCAGAAACTTGCTGTTGGTATTTTTCAACCGCTTTCTTCTGCGAAGCAGTTAAATCAAGCTCTTCACCATTAATATACACACGACCATCATGATCAATCCTCAATTTATCTTGGGCCTTATCTACTTTCATTTCTCCTGACGGTGTCAGTAATACATCGTTTTCAACATTAACTGGGCACATATTTGCCCAACTGTTACTCGAAACTATTAACATAGCTAAAGTGATGATTTTTTTAAGTCGCATAAGTGCCCTATTTCGTTATTTACTCTATATGTATTAGTTTAACTGATAGCGACTCCCTAGCTCAACTCAGTTTTTAGTACAAATAAAAAGCAAACGTTTGCTTTTCTAGTGGTAGTCATTAAAAGTTCTGGTATGATGCATCCTGTATTTAAACCGTTTATATAGGAATTCTATAATGAGTCTTTCCGAACAAGTACTTGCTGTTAATGATGATCTGCCAATTCGTACCAATAAACCAGTTCATAGTGGTAAGGTTCGTTCTGTCTATTGGTTAACAGAAGAAGACAGCCGCCGTCTTATCAAAGAAAAAGGCTATAATGTCGCTTCTGACGCACCTTTAGCTATCATGGTTATCAGCGATCGTATCTCTGCATTCGATTGTATTTGGCACGGTGAAGGAGAACTGAAAGGGATTCCAGGAAAAGGCGCTGCATTAAACGCTATTTCTAATCACTGGTTCCAACTATTTAAAGATAACAACTTGGCTGAAAGCCATATTCTTGATATCCCTCACCCGCTTGTGTGGATTGTTCAAAAAGCCAAACCTGTCATGATTGAAGCCATTTGCCGTCAATATATTACTGGCTCTATGTGGCGTGCTTATACTAATGGTGAACGTGAATTTTGCGGTATTCAAATCCCTGTTCGTTTAGAAAAAGACGAGCAATTACCAGAGTTGCTATTAACACCATCAACCAAGGGTATTTTGAAAGGAATTGATGGCGTACCTGAAGTCGATGATGTCAATATTACTCGTAAGAATATCGAAGACAACTATGCTAAATTTAACTTCTCTTGCATTGAAGACATCGATTTATACGAAAAATTACTAAAAGAAGGCTTTGCGGTCATTTCTAAGGCCTTGGACAAAGTTGACCAAATTTTTGTCGATACTAAATTTGAATTTGGTTATGTTAATGACGCGCAAGGTAATGAGAAATTGATCTATATGGATGAGGTGGGTACACCTGATTCATCACGTATCTGGGATAAAGAAGCGTATCGTTCTGGTCATATCATTGAGAACTCAAAAGAAGGTTTCCGTCAGTTCTTACTTAATTATTTCCCAGAACCAGATATTCTTTTAAATAAAAATCGCATGAGTGAGCGTTTTTCTTTAGCAGAAGAAAATGCATTGCCATTAGAAGCAATGATGAATTTGTCTAAAACCTATTTAGACATTGCAGCTAAAATCACTGGCGCACCAATTACGTTGAGTGACAACCCAAAAGCCGAAATCATTAAAGTATTAAAAGAAGAATATCAATTAGTCGATTAGCTTTTTATTGCTATCTTACAAATAAAAATGGCGACCGCATTGGTCGCCATTTTTGTATCTATTACTTCAGATAATCACAAAGGATGTTGTAATTATAAGAAATGAACCGTTAGGTTAACAGATGCGAAATCGATGTTTTCATTGCCTACAGTGAAGTTATTGTAACCAGCACCTAAAGTAAACATTGGAAAGATGTTGTATTCAACACCTAGGCCAAAGAATGGATCAACGCCGTCATCTTTAAATGCGCCTTTCTCTTCCCAGCTATGCAGACCCGCTTTACCGTAAACGTGTAGAGGACCTAACTCGATGCTTGGCTTAACTGCAAAGTTAACAGAACTTACATCTACTGAACCAGCACCAGTAACATCGTAAGAACCTAGGTTCCATGCGCCCATTTCTAGACCGATGAAAGGCAGGATACCAGTACCAATGTGTGCACCGTATACCGTTGAGCTGTCGCCTCTGTAATCAGCAGAGCCTGCTTGTACGCCACCATAAATTAGTGAATCAGCCGTTGCTGTTACTGATACGCTTGCTAGAGCTAACGCTAAAAGTGTCTTTTTCATTTTAAATCCTATTTTTCAAAAGGGAGCGGCAATCTTTGACGCTCTTTTCAATATTATTTATACCCAAGCAATTAATATGCCGACATTAGGTATAGTTTAGGGGATACCTTAACAATCGGCAATGGCATTTTTAACTCGCTTATCAGAAACTGGATACGGTGTCCCAAGTTGTTGAGCAAAATAGCTTACTCGTAGCTCTTCTATCATCCAACGGATCTCTTTTACTTTATCTGGAATTGGCTGCCCTTTGGGAATTTTATTTAACAATTCTTTGTATTCATTGTTAACAGCGTCAACTCTCAATAAATGAGCACGATCTCGAGTTGGATCAATCGGTAACTTCTCCATTCGACGTTCGATCGCTTTCATATAACGATGGATATCTGTCAACTTCTTCCAGCCGCATTCTGTTGCAAAGCCTTTAAAAATCAAGTTTTCAATTTGAGATTTAATATCAGACAAAGCAAACGCCATGCTTAGATCGACACGACCTTTCAGCTTCTTCTGTATTTGGAAAGCCGTCGTTAAAATCGTTTCAACTAATTTCGCTATCTCGACAACCGTATCACCTAGCTCTGCTCGAATGTGCTCTTTCACCTTATCGAAAGCCTCAGGCTCCCAAACTAGACCACCTTTCTCTTCAATTAGCTTATCAATACCACAAGCGATACAGTCATCAATTAAATCCAGCACTCGGCCATATTGGTTAAAATACAGACCTAATTTTGACTTATTTGGTAGGTTACTGTGCAAGTACTTAATTGGTGACGGAACATTTAGCAGGATCAAACGGCGTTGGCCTGCCTTCATCGCATTATGTTGCTCTTCTTCTGTCTCAAACAGTTTAATTTCTACACTGTCTTTACCATCAACAATCGCAGGGTAAGCTTTAACTTCAAAGCCACCACGTTTTTGTGTGTAAAGTGCTGGTAACTCACCAAAACTCCACGTTTTAAGGCCTTTTTGCTCGATATCATCATCAGCAACTTGAGATAATGTCTCTTGAACTTTGTCTTTTAAGCCATCTTTTAAATCATATAAATCACGGCTTTCTTTTAACTTACGGTTATGGTGATCAACCACTCTGTAAGTCACCTTCAAGTGATCAGGGATTTGTTCTAGTTTCCAATCCTCACGCAATACAGCAACACCCGTCATTCTACGCAGCTCTTTTTCAAGGCTGTCGAGTAATGGCATATCAAATGGTGTTATACGTGATAAAAATGCATCCGCATAATTCGGCGCTGGCACAAAGTTACGACGAAGTGTTTTTGGTAACGATTTAATGTAAGCAATGACCATCTCATGACGCAGACCCGGAATTTGCCAATCAAAACCATCTGTTGTCACTTGATTCAAGATTGGTAATGGCACATGAACCGTTACACCGTCACTATCTTGCCCCGGTTCAAACTGGTAGCTTAGCTTCAGTTTTAAATTACCTTGATGCCAGAAGTTAGGATAATCAAGATCCGTCACATGACTTGCATCATTACGGAACAACATCTCTTTTTCGAAATTCAGTAATTCTGGTGTTTCTTTTTGTGCTTTTTTCCACCATGAATCAAAATGACGACCTGACACCACATCTGTGTTCACGCGTTGGTCATAAAATTCAGCCAACTGATCATCATCAATCAATAGGTCACGACGTCGTGATTTATGCTCTAACTCTTCAACCTCTTGCAATAGCTTGCGGTTCTCTTTGAAGAATTTATGATTCGTGTTCCAATCCCCTTCAACGAGAGCTGAACGAATAAATATTTCACGACATATAGGCGCATCAATCGCTCCATAATTAATTTGACGCTTAGGAACAATTGGAATGCCATAAATAGTGACTTTCTCGTATGCCATTACCGCCGCTGATTTTTTAGACCAATGCGGTTCGCTGTAGCTACGCTTAATTAAATGTGGCGCTAACGGTTCAATCCACTCTGGCTGAATTTTTGCTACAATTCGACCCCACAGTTTCGAGGTTTCAACCAGCTCTGCCACCATAATCCATTTCGGTTGTTTTTTAAATAAACCTGATGCAGGAAAGATGTGGAAACGCGCATTACGCGCACCTTGATATTCATTTTTCTCTTGATCTTTTTGACCAATATGAGAAAGCATGCCGGCTAAAATAGCCGTATGAACACCTTGATACCCTGCCGCTTCTTGATTCACTTTATAATTAAGCTCTTTCATTACTTGGCTTAATTGATAATGCACATCTTGCCATTCACGAATACGTAAATAGTTTAAAAAATCTTTGCGACATTGCTTTCTAAACGAGCTACTTGATAATTCTTTTTGCTGCTCTTTTACATATTGCCAGATATTTACAAACGTTAAGAAGTCAGAATCTTCATGATTAAAACGTTTGTGCTTTTCATCTGATTGTTGTTTTTTGTCACTTGGACGTTCACGAGGATCTTGAATCGATAGTGCCGCTGCAATGATCATCACTTCTTGCAATGCATTTTGATCCGGAGCTTCAAGTACCATTCGAGCCAAACGCGGATCGATAGGCAAACGCGCCAATTCACGACCAACTTTCGTTAAGCGTTTTTTAGAATCACTTATCTCAGCATCAATCGCACCTAATTCTTCAAGCAGTTTTACACCATCTTGAATGTTGCGGTTATCTGGCGCTTCTACAAATGGGAAGGCTTGAATGTCACCTAAACCCAATGCGGTCATTTGCAAAATAACAGAGGCTAAGTTAGTTCGTAAAATTTCAGGATCGGTAAACTCAGGGCGTGCAACAAAGTCTTCTTCTGAATACAGACGAATACACACACCTTCCGATACACGACCACAACGACCTTTACGCTGATTGGCACTGGCTTGCGAGATCGCTTCAATTGGTAGACGTTGTACTTTAGTTCGGTAACTATAACGACTAATACGTGCTGTACCTGGGTCAATGACATACTTGATACCAGGAACGGTTAACGACGTTTCAGCAACGTTGGTTGCTAGTACAATTCGACGACCGACATGAGGTTGGAAAACTCTGTTTTGCTCTTGAGAAGACAAGCGGGCATATAGAGGCACAATTTCAGTGTCCCGTAAATTACGTTTCTCTAATGCTTCTGCGGTATCACGAATTTCTCGCTCACCCGTCATGAACAAGAGAATGTCCCCTAGCCCTTCTTCACACAGTTCATCGACTGCATCAAAAATGCCTTCCAGTTGATCTCTGTCAGTATCATCACCGTCTTCAATGATTGGACGGTAGCGTGTTTCAACAGGGAACGTTCGGCCTGATACTTCAATAATAGGTGCGTTATTAAAGTGTTTTGAAAAACGCTCAGGATCAATCGTTGCTGAGGTAATGATGATTTTTAAATCAGGACGCTTTGGTAACAACTCACGTAAGTAACCCATGATAAAATCAATGTTCAGGCTTCGCTCGTGCGCTTCATCGATAATAATGGTGTCGTATTGATTTAAGTATCTGTCACTTTGGATCTCAGCAAGCAAAATACCGTCGGTCATCAATTTAACTTGGGTACGCTCTGACACTTGGTCATTAAATCGAACTTTATAACCTACATGGCTGCCAAGTTGTGTTTCCATCTCTTCCGCAATACGATCGGCAACCGAACGCGCCGCTAGACGACGTGGTTGGGTATGACCAATATTACCAAATTTACCACGGCCCAATTCCAAACAGATTTTTGGTAACTGTGTCGTTTTACCCGAGCCCGTTTCACCGGCAACGATAACCACTTGGTTGTTTGCAATCGCTTCAGCAATGTCATCTTTTTTCTGACTTACTGGTAATTGTTCTGGGTACTGAATCGTTGGGCGATCAGCTTCACGATTGTTGGCAACTTGCATTGATTTTGCGATGTCTAATGCAATTTCATCAAACACGGTACTTCTTGATTCTTCGTTTTTAATGCGTGATGCGCCTTGAATACGTTTACTTAGGCGGAAACGATCACGGATCATACATTCACTTAATGCCTTTCTAAGTGCTGCTGCTGAGTTTTGATTTGATTGACTCAAAATATATCCTACTGCATTTTTATTATTCATAAACTGCGGTAATTCTACCACATTCTTTACTGCATCGACTGTTGAGAAATAAAAATCTCTTTTACTAATACGTAATTAATAATGAGCTAATTCAACATTGCGATTGTCCGAACTGAGCTCTATTTGCTAAACTTAGTTCATTAGTCCTAATTATTAAGATAAGTAGTATGGAATTTAACGGTAAGCACATTGAACGCGATGCTCAAGGCTATTTAATGAATCATGCTGATTGGTGTGAAGAGTTAGTACCCATGTTAGCAGCAGAAGAAAATATCGAACTGACTGAAGCTCACTGGGAAGTCGTTCGCTTTGTACGTTCTTTTTATGAAGAGTTCAAAACCTCACCAGCCGTTCGTATGCTTGTAAAGGCAATGGAAAAAGAACACGGTCCAGAAAAAGGCAGCAGTAAGTATCTATTCCAACTGTTCAAATTAGGTCCAGCGAAACAAGCCACAAAACTAGCCGGTTTACCAAAACCTGCAAAATGTCTTTAAGCTTGTATTCACTAGAGGCTTTACTAATTAAGCAATTACCAAGAGCGTCATTTCTTTAATACATTTTAAAATCAGATAACTCTTGCCACTGGATTTCAATATGCTCAACGCTATCAACACGAGCTAGTTGAGGTCCAGATTTTAACCATTCTGAGAGTGCAATTATCTGTTCCTCTTCTCCACATGCAAGCACTTCTACTGATCCATCTTTTTGATTTCGCGCATACCCCGTTATCCCCAATTTTATTGCGGTATGTGCAGTATGAAAACGAAAACCGACACGTTGCACCTTTCCCTTTACTGTAAATTTATATGACCTTTGCGACATAACCAACCTATCTACATGATTTACAATGAAAAACATTAATAATTAAATATTAATTAAGCTCATTACACTTAAATTAAAAAAAAACTCACTCAAAGAACACGATAGCGTCAACGTTTTTTTGACGAAAATACATGTATTGTTACACTAAATACCAACAACTGCACACAAAAAGAGACAGAGATCACATTTGATATTTTTTATTTACTATACATTCCCCCTCCGAGTTATTTCAAGATGAAAAGCTCGTTATCTATTTGAATTAATAGCTATATAATCAATATTTTTGATTATGTTTAGTATAAAAAACAGCGCTTGTGTGATCAGGAGAGTCCAAAGTGAACCAATCATTTTTATTTAAAATAGTTCTAAATAAACCGCTACTTACTCTATTATTAACCCCTGTAATTATTTCATTACTACTTTTTGCGAGTGTTGCCTTTCTAATTAATGAACGCAATATGGAAGTAGAGAGCAATATTATACAAACAGGACAACGAGCATCATTAAGCACAGAGCTCGATCAACTAAGATTTAACTGGCAAGAGATCCGTGTACACAACCGTGATACGATGAACGGAGCGGGTGAAGAAATGCTTAGGGATCAAAAAGAACTCCATGATGCTTTCGTGACTGCAGATCAGCATATTGAAACCTCAATTTTAACTTCTGACGTATTATCCAAAGAAGGAAGAGCAGATCTTCAACAGCTTCAACAATTGTTTGCAGATTATGAAGCCAGCCTAAATATATCCATTGATCTTTTCCTTACTCTACATCAAGCTCATGTGGATACTCCTATCTTTTGGCAACCATTGATCAATATGATCACAACCACTGATCGCGCTTATGCAAACACTGACACTGAATGGGAAGAGCAGCGAGTATTATTTACTGCAAATATTGAAAGTTTTTACGATATCTTAGGTAGAATTGTCAGTGGTCGAGATTTAACCGAACAAGCTACGGCTGATCAATACCTAAAAGATATTACCGCTTTCTTTGTAAGATATAATCATATTGATGCGGTAAACAACTTCCAAACACAAACTTTTAGTCAATACTCAAATCTATATGATTTAACCGTAGAGACCATAATTAAGACAAAATCACAATCAAAATTTCGTACAGGCATTGTTAGGGATGCAACTAAAACCATTTCGGCAACAGGTTTACGCCAAATTGAGTTTACTCAAAAATTAAATAAACAATCTCTTACAGCAAGTCAGAACGTGCAAAATACTCAAGTTTGGTCGTGGTTTGGTGCAGCGTTACTTTCAACCTTTATTGCACTACTCCTTGCTCGTAATATTAATAATGTTTTAACTACTATTTCAAAAACAATTTCAGCAATGGCAAAGCAGAATTTAACAAAATTAACTAACCTATCAGGAAAAAACGAGCTTGCTGTACTCGCAAAAAACCTAGATACCTCAATTAAAAACATGGCAGAAATGGTTGGTTCAGTAAGAGAACAAAGTAATGATGTTGCCTCTTCTTCAACTGAACTGGCTTGTGTTATGACACAAAGCTCAAGTAATGCAGAAGAACAAAACATGCAAATCGAACAAATTGCAGCTGCGGTTACCGAGCTTTCAGCTTCTTCAAATCTAGTGGCTGAATCTGCAAGAAATACAGAAATACAAGCAACTGAAGCTGCATCTTTATGTCAACTTGGTCAAGAAATTGCTGAACAAAATAAAACTCGCGCTGACGATTTAACGACACAATTAAGTGACACGGCTTCTGTTGTTGAAAACCTACGTACTCATTGTATCAATATTGAAGAAGTCGCAACGGTTATTAATACTATTTCAGAGCAAACCAATTTACTCGCACTAAACGCTGCTATTGAAGCGGCTCGTGCTGGTGAAATGGGTCGTGGATTTGCAGTTGTTGCTGACGAAGTAAGAAATTTAGCAGGAAAAACTCAACAATCAACAGTACACATTAAGCAAATCATTTCTGAGCTACAATCTTATTCATTAGATGCCACAGAAAAAGTAGATGGCTGCTTAAATACGGTCACTTTAACACGCGAAACATCTATTCAATCTTATGATCACTTAACGAATATTAACTCCGCTATCCAGTCTATCTATGGTAGCTCCACAGAAATGGCTTCTGCTGCCCTTCAACAATCTCATGCGGTTGAAGAGATCAGTGGTACTGTCGTTGGTATCAAGGACATTATTAGTCAAAATGTAACGGGTATTGAAGAGTCAAGCAAAGCGTCTAATTTCCTGTCAGAACTGGCAGAGAGACAACGTTCTCAATTAGAACAATTCACAACAAAATAATCGTCAATACTTAGCATTAAAAGAGGGAGGGATTTATAATCTCTCCCTCTTTTTATATGCCGTGTGATATAACTCTTATTATTCATTGCTTTTATGCCATAGTTCACCGAAAATATCCCCTAATTTATTCCATCAGAGCATCAATATGACTGTTTCAATCTATTTAGTAAAAGGACGTGATAAAGCATTACGTCGTCGCCACCCTTGGATATTCTCTCGCGGTATTGAGCGTATGGAAGGTAAACCAGAGCTAGGTGAAACAGTAGAAATCTATTCAAACAGCGGTGAGTGGCTTGCTCGTGGTGCTTTTTCTCCACAATCTCAAATCCGTGCTCGTGTTTGGACCTTTGATAAAAATGAAGCGATCGATAAGGATTTCTTTGTTCGCCGATTAAATCAAGCTCAAGGCTTACGTGATATATTGGCTGAACGTGAAGGCTTAACGGGTTATCGTTTAATCGCAGCAGAGTCTGATGGTTTACCTGGTATCACTATTGACCGTTACCAAAATTATTTTGTGTGTCAGCTTTTAAGCGCTGGCGCTGAAGCAACAAAAGATATGCTAATTGAAGCATTAATTGAATGTTACCCAGACTGCAATATTTATGAACGTTCTGATGTTTCTGTTCGTAAAAAAGAAGGCCTAAAACAACGTACTGGCGTTCTGCACGGTGAAGAGCCACCTGAATCTGTCATCATTGAAGAAAACGGCGTGAAAATTAGCGTTGATATAGTTAATGGTCATAAAACAGGTTTCTATCTTGACCAACGTGACAGCCGTGAGCGTTCATGCAAATACGTAAAAGACAAATCAGTACTTAACTGCTTCTCTTATACTGGCGGTTTTGGTTTGTATGCCCTTAAAGGTGGAGCAAAACACGTAGTTAATGCTGATGTATCTCAACTTGCATTAGATAATGCGAAAAACAACACTGAAATTAATGGATTTGACTTATCTAAAGCTGAGTTCTTGAACGCTGATGTATTTAAGCTGCTTCGTGAATATCGTGATAACGGCACTAAATTTGATGTTGTGATCATGGATCCACCAAAATTTGCTGAATCTAAAAATCAATTGGTTGGTGCATGTCGTGGTTATAAAGACATCAATATGCTTGCAATGCAAATTCTGAACCCTGGCGGGACATTATTAACGTACTCTTGCTCTGGTTTAATGGATGCGGGCTTATTCCAAAAAATCGTTGCCGATGCGGCATTAGATGCTAAACGTACGGTTCAATTTATTGAGCGTTTTGAACAAGCTGCCGATCACCCTCTTGACTCTGCTTATCCTGAAGGTTTCTACCTAAAAGGTTTTGCTTGTCGCGTGGTGTAGACACTACTCACAATCTGAATTCTTAACTTTATTCAACGATTAATAAAAAAAGAGGCTTTCTAAGAAAGCCTCTTTTTTATTTTCTGACTCTTGATAATTTCCGATACAACTACTTAATATATTGTAGTTTTCAATAGGATACTATTCTAGTTAGTCGTAGGTGCAATCCATTGACTACTACTATATGTAATTGGCGTCCAATTACTGCTAAATGTCCAATGATTTCCATTTGACGCGTATACATTTGGCAACTGAGTACACTGATCTTCTGTATTGATAAAACCAGTACCATAGAAGCCATCACGATTGTATTGACAAAGTGGCTGACCATTTTGATGCAATACTGGTTCGCCAGCATTCTCAGGATTATAAAGAGACAACCAATCAAATTCGTTAATATTCGAAACCAACTCAGAACGTGAACCATCAATTTCACGGTAGTTTATTTGATTTCCTGCCTTACAACGACTTTGCTCTCCTTCTTGTGAAACATAACCGTAGTATTGTTCACCATCTTTATAAGTAAAACGACACAGATTTGACGTTTCTTCCTTCATCGGATAGTAAGCCATCAACATTTGTTCTTGGTTCTTTAAGTTAGCGATCACCTGCGTGTTCACTTGCTCACCGTTAGTCGCCCAGCTACGTGGCATAGTTGATCGTGACATGAAATAATTATCGATCATATTCATGTTATTGTCAGCGCGGTGCTTTCGCATTCCTTGAGAAACACCAACATGATGATACTCTGCATATTCCGGTTTATAGAAACCATTTAAGCTATCATCCATATAAGGCAGATCACCTTTACGAATTTGGTAATTAGCTAAATCCGAGATCAGTGGTTGCCAACCTTTCCAAGACGCAGCAAACACCGAACCATCTGGAAACGTCTGCAAGCCATCAAAGCCATGACCAAACTCATGAGCAATAACGCTCCAATCCCCATAATAGTGAGTATAAAAATTCCATGTATCAACGCCGAATGTATGATGATCTCCCTGACCTCCTCCTCGCAACGATACTGCAACATTAGTCACTGGTCTATTCATTAAGGCATCATACCAATGTTGATAATCTTCTGGCGTAAAATAACCACCAGGCTTATTCTCCTCACCAGAAAGACCATGCAAATTGTAGCCAAAAATACGTTCGTAATTAAACCACAAATGTTCAAACTCTTCTTGTGAAACCATGTACGCAAGATTAGTCAGGATAATTAACCACTCTCTTGCATACAAGGCATTCATTGAACGCCAATACCCATCACTATCTCTAGAAAAACGAATTTCCCAGTCAGGCTTTAAATTGGCTAGTTTCTGAGCAAAAGAATCAGAAAAAGAGTGGAAGCGATAATCGAAATCACCAGCGTAGTTCATATTACTCGCGAACAAATTAGTTAAATCTAAATAACCATCTTTCTCATTAGTGTTAAATTGCCCATCACCAAAAGCTGAAAGTGGCAACGTAATTTGAGTAAAAGCAGGGATCCGATCTAAATTGGCTAAGGTAAACCAACGGTCGACACCGTTAAGCTTGAGTTCAAGAGTTAAATCTTTCAGTTCAACCGGCGCATAGTTAGTGATAAGCACCGTATTTTTATCTCTAAATTCCGTTTTTACTGGTGAATTTACCTTTACTGAGCGTAATGTACGATCAGTCAAAATATGATGTTGTTCATCGAGCGTGAGAATTTCGCTGATAGAACTAGGCATAATTTGATCAAATGCCAGATCCGTCGTTTCAACCTGTTGACCTGGCATAAACGTAATATCATTAGTACGTAATGTATCAAAACGAACTTCTCTGTTCGTGGCACTAATAAGTTCACCACTAGAGTAATGTAGATCGCGCAATGAGCCAACAGATTGTCCATCTAAATGCTTCGTTACCTTAGTCGGACTGATAAAACGGAAATCATTGGCAATAACATCTGTAATATTATGCCATTCAATTCGGCCATCTTGATCAGCCATATTGATAACAAGTTGATCGCCATCTTTGTCGATTTTTTGCAACGAAGAATGAATCATCATCTCAGGTGCCAGATGCTCACCTGTCACTGCCGCAGCTTCCACTTTGTTTAAATCATAAATTCGGTAGCTATTGTTTGCAGTAAATACAAACAAGTAGTCTTCAATCACATGCATCTGCACCGTATTGTAAAGCGAAGTACCATCAAATTTCAGACGAGCATACCTTGGCGCACGTAAATGATTTTCAGGCACTGCATCTTGTTGGCGGTACACTGAGATTTCATCAAACGTTTCTGCAACAATAATATAATCTTGGTTGCTCACCACGGCTTGGGGATGGGTTAAGCCATTTGTCCCCGAATATGACCCCGTTCCCAAACTCATTATAAGTTGGTGATTATTATCTAAATCATAGATATCAACACGGTTTGATGATAGCGATGCTACAAATAGTCTATTTCCATCAATATATAATTCGTAAATCCTCCGATATGCAGAGAGCCCACTACTAACACCGTCTATTTTCCCTAGCTCCTCCCCCGTTGTTGCATCAACAATTAATACTTCTCCCGGGTTAATATCTTGAGTAATATAAAGTCTGTTCTTATATCGTTCTACTGCTGAAATATTAAATTCCTGCTCTGATGTAAAACCGAAGTTCTCACCATTTAATACTAGACCACGTTCAAAATATTCTAGTGTCGTTTGCTCAGGAAGCGTTACATCACCTGCATCTTCAGATACCCAAACCCAAGGAGAATCCCAGCTATTTTCTGTAATATCAGCAGGTGATTGCCCAGGGTTAGCCCACCACTGAGTTTCATAAATATTACCATTAAAAGAAATCTGTTCTCCTCCAGGATAATGTTCACTAGGAACATAAAGCTCAGCAGCAGAAAGAGATCCCGCTAACATAACGGAAAGTGCAAGTAATTTTATCTTCATGATTTACATTGTCTTAAAAAATATACATATTGAATGAAATTATCTTTGCATCAAACGAACCATTTAAAAATAAATATATTTAAAATATATCAATTGTGAGACACCCATCCAAAAAAATAGCAGCCTAAACATCAAAAGTTAGAAGGCTGCCTCAAAGTTAATTAACATTTAACTGATTATTTTTTAAGATTAATTAGCAATACAATTACAATATGCTCATTGATACTAGGGCTATTAATCTACTTTAAACATGTTGAAGTCGTTATATATTGTACTCAGAATATCCTGATCACTCATTGAGCCTAAATCACTAATTCCAAGCGTAGTACTATCAACACCTTCTAGGGTTATATCTGTTTTATTTCCTAGTTCATCAGTGACTGATAGCACCGTTTGTGAGTTATTGTCATCAATATTCACATTAATGTGTTGCAGCATGTCATCCATACTTGAATTCGTTTGAATTGAATCAGGTAATAACTCAGCTAAGTCTAAAATGTCAGCTTCTCCATTTGCCGCCACAGTATCAACTGCAAAATCAGTAATTGATGTTTGTGCTGGAGTTACTGAATCACCCGCTACTTCTCCTGCGAAATAGAAAATATCATTACCACCACCGCCAGTTAAAATATCGTTTTGACCTGATGCGTATAATATATTATCACTCTCGTTACCGAAGGTATCCGAAACAACTAAATGACCTGTGTTTGTCAGTGCATTAAATTTCTCTTCATCTGTCATTGACGCTGTTGGCTCACCAGCTAACTCATCCAGAGTAATTCCGTCTACGATAATGGTTTGAACGGTTGCTCCTGCTTCATTAATATAAATTTCAGTGCTTCCATCGACTTCTGTAATTTGGATTTGAGACGCTAATACTGCCGAATCCCACACTGTTGTTATATTTGCAATGTCACTCAAATCAATTTGGTCGCTATCAAGATCAAAGTCTTTAATAACATCTCGACCTAAATCACCACTAATAGAGGCATTTGTCCAAGTAAAGGTATCTGCTGTGCCTACATCAGATAAGTCTAATGGATTACCAAATAACAATTCATCATTGGTAGTTCCCGTTAGAATATCTGAACCACTAAAGCCTTGAATGATAGTTGGAGCGGCAACGGCGACAGTGATAACTTGTTGAGTGATACCACCTTTGCCATCAGACGCTTCTACAGTAAATTCGTCCATCGTATCTGCGGCTAATGCCAATGTACTATCTTCAAGAAGAATATAGGTCCATAAGCCTGCCGAGTTAATGCTTAACGTTCCATAAGCACCAGTAGCTGAAGAGGTAGAAGCAAGCTGCCAAGTTATAGGGTCATTTTCAGCATCTGTTGCTGTTAATTGACCTGTAACCGTTTCAACTACACCTTCTTTTACGTCTGCGGTACTTGTTCCTGCTATCTCTGGTGAGTCATTTTCTCCAGTGATATCAATTGTTATTATTTGCTGAGTTACTTCCCCTGTTGCATCGGTTATATCTATAACAAGAGATTCTTGAGCACCATCTACGCCAATTACTTGAGCAAGTGTATTGTCTAAATCATATTCCCATTTACCTGTCGTCGCATTAACGATAAATGTTCCATACATAGGTGTAGATGTATTAGAAACAGCATACTCTACGGTTGTTCCTTCAGGGTCTAAATAAGTAATTGTTCCTTCTGCATGTAATTCACCTTCTTCAACCACAGAACCGGTTGTTTTTTGAGTTACTTCAGCATTAATTATTGGTTGGTCATCATGACCTGTCACGTTCACTGTGATTTCTTGAGTTACAGTACCACCATTACCATCAGCGATTTCTATAATGAATTTTTCTGTTTCAACACTATCACCCAACACTTGAGCTTTATCGCTATCTAATTGATATGTCCACTTACCATTATCATCAATCGTTAAAGCACCATATAACCCGGTAAAATCTCCCGGAGTGGTAGTGGTATTTGGACCAGAAATAACCTCATAAGCAAAACTAGTATCAGTAAGATCTACATCTGACACATCTAATTGACCAATGGCTGTTGCGGTGCCGTCTTCATCAACACTTCCAATAATAACACTTGATGTATCAATCGTAGGATTATCATTTTCACCCGTAATATTGATAGTGATAACTTGCTGTATTGTTCCGCCAGTTTGATCGGTTACTTCAATGGTATAGGTTTCTTGTGCACCAGTGACGCTAATTTCTTGGGCTAAACCATTCAATAGTTCATAAGTCCATACGCCATTTGCATCGACTGTAAACGCTCCATAAGGTGAAGATGGCGAATTAATTACATTATAATTAATCGTATCTCCTTCTGGATCCACATAAGCAACTTGACCTGTTGCCGTCAATGTCCCATCTTCTACTACCGTGCCTTCTATTATTTGTGGAATAGTGGCGTCTATAATTGGATCATCATCTGTACCGGTAATGTTTACGGTTACATCTTGTGTAATTACCCCACCATTACCATCGTCAATTTGGATCGTAAATGTTTCTGTAATAGTTTCATCGCCGATATTTTGAGCTTTATCATTATCTAATACATAAGTCCATTTTCCATTTTCATCAACAGTTACTGCACCATAAGCATCCATTGGCGATGTAATCACATCAAATTCAAACGTCGTATCAGTAATATCAATATCAGTAATATCTAATTGGCCTGATTTACTTAATGTTCCATCTTCTGCAACATCCACAGAAAGAATACTGGTGTTAATCACTTCTGGCGCATCATTTGTACCATTTATGGTAAAGGTAATGTCTTGAGTGCTACTTAAACCATATTCATCCGTCACTTTTACGGTGTACGTTAGTTCTAATGTTTCCCCAACGCCTAATTGTTGAATTTCTAGCGCAGAGTTATCAATAACTAATTTATAGTCGCCATTTGGATCAAACGTTAATGTACCTAAAGCATCACCACTCAATACTTGCCATATATGAGTATCTGATGCGTCTGGGTCACCATCGTCCCAGTTTCCTGTTGCTTCTATCGTTGTTGGTACTGTTGCTCCCACATCTTCAGTTAATTCAGGAGGTGTCGTTACGACTAGATTTGGCGCATCATTTTCACCATTAATAGTAATGGTAATAGTCATTTCAGAACTAGAACCAAGTTTATCGGTGGCAATTATAGTGATGGTATCGGTAAGAGTTTCACCTTTTGATAAGCTATCTACCGTTGAGTTTGTGCCATCAACCGTATAAGTCCATTTACCTGTTGCGTTATCAACAGATACACTACCGTAAGAGCCTTGGGTTCCAGCAGATGCCGTAACAATATCACCAACATCAACATCTGATGTTACGAAGTTTCCAGAAGTAGAACTGCCGTCAGCCTCTTCAACTGAGCCTGTGTCCATACCCGAAATTTTAGGGATATCGTTTGTGCCAGTAATATTAACCGTCACTTGCTGAGATGTTTTTGCGCCATGAACATCTACTGCGAATACGGTAAATACTTCAGAAACAACCTCTCCTTCATTAAGCCCCTGAATATGTGCAGCATCATTGTCTAAGGTGTAACTCCAAACACCATTAGCATCAACGGTAAAAGTACCGTAAGTACCCGTTAATGTTTTCGCATCAAAAGTAACATCGTCTCCATTTGGATCGGTTACGATTAAGGTTTTAGAATCGGTTATTGTTTCATCTTCTTTTAGCTCCATGATAATTTGATCATCTTGAGCTATTTCTGGCGGTAAATTCGACCCGTCAATGGTTACTGTCACGGTTTCTGTAGACATTTCACCAGCGGCATCCTTAACTGTCACTTCAAAAGTATCCGTTAATGTTTCTCCGATACCTAACACTTTGACAGCATCTAAACTGGTGTCTAAGGTATATGTCCATTTCCCATTAATTAATACAAGACGCCCATAATCACCTTGGTTATCAGTTACATCCCAAGTGTGAGTATCACCGGTATCTACATCACCATCATTAAGCTTTCCTGATATTTTGCTATCGGAATCTATATTAGAGATAGTTCCATTCAACTGGCCTGATATATCTGGCGCATCATTTGTGCCTGTAACCTCCACTTTGAAGATCATTTCTACCGGGTCGCCATTTTCATCAACAACCGTTTTACCAAACTTATCGACAACGGTAACGCTAAAAGTATCAGTAACCTTTTCGCCTTCATTTAGCTGTTGAACAGCTAACGAATCATTGTCTAAAACATAGGTCCAATTACCGTTGCCATCTAACGTTAAATGTCCATATGAACCATCGCCTGTAACAAGGTTCCAAGTGAGATCTGGTGTTAAACCTGCAACATCATCTAACACCCCTGTTTGAGTTAATGGGCTTCCATCTTCTTTAAACTCAATTTGTTCAATGATTTCAACAGCAGGTGCATCATCCGCAACACCAATTACATTGATATTTATAGTCGAATCTGCACTAACCGCGCCTTTATCATCTTCAACAACAACGCGTACATACTCTTTTTCGATTTGATCTGGCGTTAAGGCTTGTACTAGTGGGTTATCATTATCAAGTACATACGTCCAATCGCCTGTTGCTTGATTCAGTGTTAGTTCTCCATAAATACCTTGGATTACTATGTTTTCACCACTAGAATCTAAAGCTCCAATCTTATTTCCATCGACATCAACTAAATACCATGTATGACTATCACATGTATCAGGATCAACTACTTCTAACTGACCAGAAACTTCAAGGATACCATCTTCAACCACCTCTCCTAACTCACCTGTTGGTGTGTCAGCAATAATCACAGGAATATCATTAGAACCTATAATGGTAACGTTAACTAAAATGGTTTTTGGCCCGCAGTCTGTCTGTACTGTGACCGCCCATTTCTCTGTAATCTTCTGGCCTTCACATAACGAATCTACATACGATTTATCATCAGCAACGTCATAAACCCAATTACCATCGTTATCAACGGTTAATGAACCAAATAATCCGCCATCAACCGAGGAGGTTCCATCGACACTGATAATTTCACAGCCACTTGGAAGATCTATCGTGCCGGAACTACCACCGCCGATTACATCTCCATCGCCATCAACACCTTCTTCTATTGAATCGATATTAATCGTTTCATCATAAGAGCCACCACCGCCGCCGCCTGGATCTGTGTTGCCTTCGATCGTAATTGTTACGTCAAACGGTTCAGAGACGCCACCATGTTTATCTGTTGCCGTAACCTGGAATGTTTCCGTTTTTATATCACCAAAATTCAATGCATTCGTATCTGGATCAGTGTTATCTAATAAGTAAGTCCATTGACCATTGGCATCAATGGTAAAGATCCCATAAACACCGCTACCATTACTTACTTGCCAACTGACAACGTCGTCACCTAAATCAATATCATCAGCAATCACATTACCTGTAACTTTAGTAAATTGACCATTAAACGTCTCACCATCAGGAAGAAAGTCTTGAGCATCTTCAATCACGGTTGCTGAATTATCACCTGACACAACAGGTAAATCATTAGTACCTATAATAGTGAAATCTATCTGTTCACTCGTAAATCCACCGTTAGAATCATGGACAACAGCAGTGAACGTCTCAGAAATCTTTTCACCTTCATTTAATGATTGAATAGCAGCAGAGTCAGTATCTATTACATACTTCCATGAGCCATCAGCTTCAAGATAAAACGTACCATAGTTACCTACATAAGTTCGGTCTTCAAATGAGGTAGTATCTCCAGCATCTACATCGGTTGCCACAAGCTGACCTGAAACGGTTCCAGGTATTTGGTCTGTCGTATTATCTTCAATATACTCGCCTGTTGTCCCACCGGTAATTTCAGGAAGATCGTTCGTACCTTGAATAGTAATAACAACATCATCAGTTGATGCTACACCTTGTGAGTCAGTAACCGTTACGGTAAATGTTTCGGTAAGGGTTGCATTAGGCCCAAGCGCTTGAATCGCAGCTAAGGAATTCATTAATGTATAGGTCCAACGACCATTGGCATTCATGGTTAGCGAACCATATTGACCGACGCCATTATCAAGATTCCAGCCATGAACATCGCCGATATCAGGATCAGATGTTTGCAATTGCCCTTCTACAACTGTTGTTTGATCTTCAACTACCGTACCAGTTAATGCACCACTTAACACAGGAGCATCATTTGTACCCTCGATGGTAATTTTCACTTCAACTTCAGATACTTCACCAAATGAATCGGTTACTTTTACCATGATGGTATCTATAAGCTCTGCGCCTTCTTTTAGGCCATTGACCGAACCATTACTGTTATTAAGTGCGTAAGTCCATTTGCCATCTTGATCAATGGTAAATTGACCATACTCTCCAGCCGCACCAATAATTTCCCATGTTAATACATCAGTTGCATCTAAGTCTCCCGACTTTAACTCTCCTGTAATTTCATTGTTTGTAGCGTCTTCTTTAATTTCGCCAGTTGTATCACCAATAATACCAGGGGAACTGTTTGTCCCTGCAATATCAATAATCACTTCAATTTGATTAGTACCGCCTTCACCGTCATCAACTTCAACAACAAACTTATCTTGTACTATTTGACCAGATGCAATTCCAATAGTGGCTGGCTTTGAATTATCAAGTTGATAGGTCCACTTACCCGTTGCAGCATCGATACTTAATGCCCCATAAACACCTTCCGGTGTCATCACTGACCAAGAGTGGGTATCTAGATGATCAATATCAACGGCTGTTAAATCGCCTGTTGCTACATCTTTACCAGCCGTACCTTCAATAGTACTACCTGTTGTGGCACCGGTAATTGATGGGTCATCATTATCACCTACAATCGTAATAATAATGTCTTTTTGCGTGCTTGCGCCACTGCCATCTTTTACGGTAACCGTAAAGATATCGGTTACTTCTTCACCTTCAGATAACTGTTGCACTGAATCTTTATTATTACTTAATGTGTAAATCCATTTACCCGAAGCGTCAATTGAAAGCGTACCGTAAGAACCAGTCTCAGAACTCAGTGACCAAGTGTGTGTATCTCCAATATCGGCATCATCCGGGTTTAATTGCCCTTCAATTTCAGTAATTGCTGAGTCTTCTTCAATTTTTCCTGTCAACTCACCTGATAACTCAGGGATATCATTGGTGCCCTTAACTGTGACTGTAACTGTTACTGTATCAATGGCACCATATTGATCTTCAACTTGGATAATGTATTGCTCTGTCTCTTTTTGACCAGCAAGTAACCCTTGAGTTGAGGCTAATGTGTTGTCAATTGTATAGGTCCATTTGCCATTCGCATTTAATGATAATGAGCCATAATCACCTTGTGCGTCGGTAAGTAATGTCCAGGTATGTGAATCTGTTAAATCGACATCACCATCTTTTAATTTACCCGAAACCGAAGCCGCATCATCCTCAGTAATTATTCTAGTTGTACGTCCTCCAATTATCGGAGCATCGTTAGTACCAAGTACTTCAACCGTTATCATGATGGCACTAGTTCCACCATTACCATCATTGACAATAACTGTGAATGTTTCAAATTCTTGTTGGTTCTCGGCTAAAGCTTGAGTATCTGGCTCTGCTGGATCTAATGCATAAATCCAATTACCATCAACATCCACCGTCATGGTTCCGTACTTACCAGCACCACCGCCATCAACAAGCCAAGTATGATTATCACTAAAGTCAATATCAACAGCAGTTAATGCGCCAGTAGCTGTTGGTATAATGTCTTCTACTGCTGTGCCTGTCGTTCTACCTGTAATCGTTGGTTCATCATTTGTACCAACAATAGTGACTTCAACAGTATGTTGCGCATACCCATTATTTCCATCACCAACGACAACAACAAAACTTTCAACAACCGTTTCATCTTTTGCTAATAGCTGAGCTTCGTCATTTTTAAGTACATAAGTCCACTTACCAGTAGCAGAATCAATAGAAAAGCTGCCTAATTTCGATTCTGATGCACCAATAACAAACCAATTATGAGTATCAGAAACATCAACATCTTCCACTATTAAGGTATTTGAAATTGTTTGAACTCCGTCTTCAATGACAGTACCTGTATCATTACTACCTACAACAGTAGGTAAATCGTTAGTTCCTTCTAATGAAATAACGATTTCTTTTTGCGCGGTTCCACCTTGACCATCATTAACGGTAACGATGAATTTATCTTCACCCGCTTCTCCCTCGGCAAGATGTTGAGTTGCGTCTAACCCGTTATTGATGGTGTAAACCCATTTGCCATTTCCATCAACAGTAATCGAACCATAGGTACCACTCGCTGGTTGAACATCCCATGTATGAGTATCAGTTAAATCAACATCAGCGACAATCAGTTGCCCTTCTGTGGTTTCAATAGAGTCTTCTTTTACTGAGCCTAATGCTTGGCCTGATAATTCTGGTTTATCATTGGTACCATTAATGGTAATTTCAACCGTTTCTGTAATAACACCACCAGCGCCATCACTCAACTCTACCGTGTAGTATTCTTTTATTGGGTCATCACCAGCACCCAGAGATTGTGCCGCATCATTATCTAATGTGTATAGCCATGCACCAGTAGCAGCATCAAGTGTAAATTTGCCATATGTACTCGTATCTGAACCAACGATATTCCAATTAAATGAACTTGTTGCATCTTCATCCGCAGCAGTTAGCGTACCTGTTGTGGTTAATTTTGTATCTTCGGTAACATCACCTACAATATCGCCACCTATAATTGGTACTCCATTTGTACCCACTACGGTAATAACGATTTCGATGGTATCTGTACCGCCTTTATTATCATCAACAATAACTATGAATTTATCTTCTACGCTTTGGCCTTCCGTTAATGCTTGAGTAGCTGCTGACGCGTTATCTATGGTGTAAACCCATTTACCCGTAGCAGGGTCAATCGTAATCGAGCCATAAGTGCCGCTATTAGTATCTACACTCCAACCATGAACATCGATTAAATCAACATCATCAACGGTTAGTTGACCTTCGGCCTCTGATTGAGTTGCGGTATCTTCTTTCACTAGACCAGTAGACTGACCTGACACCACAGGTTCATCGTTTGTGCCCGTTACTTCAATCGAAATAGTTTCAGTAGTTAAGCCACCTTCCCCATCATCAACTTGAATTTGATATTCAACAGTATGTGTTTCACCATTTGCTAAAGCTTGAACTTGCGCAGCGGTATTATTAAGGGTGTATTCCCATTTACCTGAGCCATCAGCATTAGTCGAAACGATGATAGAACCATAAGGATCTGTATTTGATGAAAGTAATGTCCAAGTATGCGAATCTAATGTGTCCACATCATCAACAAATAAATCGCCACTTGCACTCAGAATAGTCTCTTCGGTTACATCTCCAGAGATCACTGATGATCCTGCAACGCTTGGTAGATCGTTGGTGCCAGTTATTTCAACGATAACCGTGTGTTTTTCAGTGCCACCTTTTCCATCAGAAGCAACAATCTCAAACGTTTCTGTTTTAACGTCCCCATTCGAAATAGCTTGCGTTCCCGCCAGTGTATTGTCTAGCGTGTAGGTCCATTTGCCCGTTGCATCAATTGCCAGTGAACCGTACGTGCCTGCATCATCCGTAATTGACCAAGCGTGAGTGTCCGTAACATCTGCATCGGTTGCTTCAAGTTGCCCTTCTGCAATGGCAACTGAATCTTCAACAACAGAGCCGGTATCGGTACCACTGATTGTTGGGCCATCATTAGAACCTGTGACCGTAATTGTTACTTCTTGACTATCAATTCCACCATGGTTGTCTTCAACTTGAACTACATAAACAATATCAAGGGTTTCGCCCACGCCTAACGCAATCACGCTGGCTGACGCGGTATCTAAATCAAACGTCCATTTACCATCAGCATCAACACTGAATGTGCCTAATTCGTCATTGCTGTTAGCTTCAACTGTCCACGAATGGGTGTCTAATGTATCGACATCGTCAAGGACTAAATCGCCGGTCGCACTTTCTGTTGCCCTGTGTTCAACGGCTCCTGCAATAACTGACGTATCTGTAATTTCTGGTAGATCGTTGGTACCAGTAACATCGATAGTGACAACTTGTGTAGCTTGTGCACCACTACCATCGGTAACAATCACGGTAAATGTTTCAGTCTCTGTTTGGCCTTGTGATAATGATTGAGTTGCTGCCAAAGCATTATCTATGGTGTAGGTCCACTTACCGTCAGCATCAACGGTGATTTCACCATAAGATCCTGAGCTCGGATCTTGTACTGACCATGTTGCAGTATCGGTTGTATCTAAATCAGCAGAAACCAATACACCAGATGCAGTAGCAATGGTATCTTCAACTACAGACCCCGTACTTGTTCCACCAATAATTGGGCCATTATTTGAACCCGTTATGGTTATCGTCACTTCTTGAGTATCAATTGCACCATTATTATCTGCTACTTGAACAACATAAATAACATCAATTGAATCCCCCTCACCAAGAGCAAGAAAAGCAGCGGCAGCTGAGTTTAATCCAAAACTCCATTTACCAGTACTATCGACATTAAACGTACCTAAATCGGCATTACTGTTTGGTTCAACCGTCCATGTATGGCTATCTAATGTATCCACATCTTCTAAAACCAAATCGCCAACAGCATCAATACTTACTTCACTCACATCCCCAGAAACCACTGATGAACTGGTTATTTCAGGCGTATCATTTGTACCTGTAACATCAACAGAAATTGTATGAGTTACAGTGCCACCTTTTCCGTCATCTACAACAATTTCAAACGTTTCCGTTTGTGTTTCTCCACTAGAAAGAGCCTGAGTCGAAACTAAGCCATTATCTAAGCTATATGTCCATTTACCAGACCCATCGATAGTGAGTGAACCGAAAACGCCCGCACCATCAGAAACAGCCCACGTAATTACATCTCCCGCATCAGGGTCAACGGCATCTAATTGGCCTTCAGCAGACGCAATAAGATCTTCAACAACTCGTCCTGAGCTTGTACCACTAACGACTGGATCATCATTGGTGCCAGTAATCGTAATCACAACTTCTTGTTGATCTATGCCTCCGTTACCATCATCAGCCTGAATCGTGAATGTTTCTGTTACCGTTTCTCCGGCACTTAATGCTTGGGTTTCATCACGAGAATTATCTAATTTGTATTCCCAAACACCATCGTTAAGAGTTAATACACCATAAGTTGCGTTACCGCCTTCGACAATTGTCCAAGAGTGGGTATCTGGAGCATCTATATCCGTAACGATTAAGGTTTCACTCACTGTTGAGTCTGCGTCTAACACATCCCCTTCAGTTAAGTTACCGGTAGAAATACCAGAAATAATAGGATCATCATTAGTACCAACAATCGTTACAGTCACTTGCTGAGTTGATGTCAGATTTCCACCAGCAGAGACTGACACCTCAAACACATCAGTAATAATTTGCCCATTAGCCAACGATTGAACAGACAATGCACTATTATTTAGCGTGTATTCCCACTGGCCTGTTGTTGGATTTAATGACAGCGTACCAAACTCACTTGTTGGACTACCTGTAATTGACCACGTATAAGAAAAGTTGCTTTGAGAGTTCGTTACTGCAAGTTGACCTGAAGACTCTAAAACTTCATCTTCTTTTGTAATACCTGAATTATTGGGCGTAATAATTGGCGTCGCAGGTGCATTACTGGCATTACCCCCACTTAAATTATCGATGTCTTCTTGATTGTCATAAGAGAAAGTATTTGATGTCGTAAAGCTCGTCGTTGCTATATCTGAATAATACGCATAATCAATAACAACAAAGCCATTATTCGCTGAGCTTCCGCCCTCACCAGCCGCTGTTGCTTCTAAAAATTCAGTTGGATCCTCTCCTGCTAAAATGGCATCTTGAATCGCTGCGATATCAAGTTCATCTGTTGATTGTGTAGGGTCAAGAGTTATCTTTCCATCTATTGGCTGCACTTGCAGTAGGTCATCAGCTTTAGTTTCATCAAGACAACCCATACAATTCTTATCAACCGTCACTAATTTACCGTTAATTTGAACAACCACTTTGGCGTCATAGCCAGTAAACAGAACTGAATCACGTCCAATAATTTGACCGACACTTACCTTTGTAGGTACACCTGATTGATTTAATGTATAAGCATCGCCTTCTATTTTTTTTATTTCTACTTGAGAAGGAATTATTGTTTCTTTCATGCAACCACCTACAGTCCATTTAACGGCATCAACAAATTAACTTTCATCTCTATTTTAAGCATAGGATAAAAATCCATCAACACACAAAAATGATGACAAGTTAATTTGTTGTTATAAATTTATTAACTGATCGTTTTATAACATAATTTTTGCCAAATTTAAGTATCATAATCCTCATAATCCTTTATTATTCATTGTGTTTATTTTAATCGAGACATCATCATGAGCAAATTAACGTCAGATACTCAAGCAAACCTAGATCTTTTCATTGCAGAAACGAAAGAAACGCAGCTAGTTTGGAGTCTTTATAACGAAGAAGGTTGGATCTCTGTTGAGTCAACTGAATTTGAAAACTCTGAAGTAATGCCGTTCTGGTCTAATAAAGAAGACGCAGCATTTCACAATGTTGAAGAGTGGGCTGATTTTGAAGTAACAGAAATTCCACTAGATATCTTCGCAGAAGACTGGTTGGTGACTTTATCTGAAGATGGTGTTTTAGTTGGTACAAACTGGAATCAACAACTTGAAGGCAAAGAAGTTGAAGCTACTGAGCTTGTAAAACTTTACCTATAAGAGTCAATCTTAAAAAACATAAAGGGCCGTAATTATTACGGCCCTTTTTTTATTTCTAGTACTGTTTATTTTTCTTTGTATCTAAATTTAGCGTTCAGTGTTATTATCCGCTGCTAGCAGATTCAGAGCCTATAATCTACTTACCCTACGATTCAAAACATTTAATGACACACCGCTTACTTTAGCGCCATACAGTGAATTTAAATGGATTATGTACCTAGCCACTTCAAGATACTTCTCGCTAGCTCGTGATAATGAAAAGAGCGGACGACAATTCTATAGATAGATTGTTGCCTCTATTTCAGATTTTTCCTTTCTAAATTTAGTATGTCTATATTACGTTAGTATCAGGCAATCCAATGCTTTTCTTGGACCAACTGGCGCGAATAAATTTCATGTTAAATGAATGCCGCCTCCACATTAACTGGCCTAGTCCAAAATGCAAAGCAACGTATTCATCCGTAACATTGATCTGAATTTTGACAACTAGATAGACAGTCGAATGATTGCCTACACTTTATGGTCAACATAAAACCAGAAACCAATTTATTCTCGAAAATATTAATTTGTTGTTTATCTGACTTGGAGAAAAATGCATCACCTTTTGCATCTTCAATAAGCGCTAAACATAATTAACATTAAAGATAACATTAAAGATAACATTAACATAACTGTTGTCGTTATCTGGAGATATTGCATTGAATAAATATTTATTATTAACCCCGGGCCCAGTCAACGTAGCTAACAATGTTCGAATGGCTATTGCTAAAGAAGACATTTGTCATCGAGAAGTTGATTTCGATTTATTGTTAGCAGGTATTGAGCAAAAATTACTTAATGTCTTTGAAATAAAAGCCGTTGATGATTATAGAGCGGTTGTTATTACCGGCTCAGGAACCGCAGCAAATGAAGCCATGCTTTCGTCCGTTGTTGGTGACAAAAAAATTCTTATTCTGTCTAACGGTGAGTTTGGGGATCGTTTACATGAAATATCTAAAATCCACAATCAGAACACTTCTGTGCTTGAATTTCCGTGGGGACAGAGCTTAGATATTAATATTATTTCTGATTATTTAGAGCATAATTCTGTTGATGTCATAGCAATGGTTCATCATGAAACAAGCTCTGGCATTCTCAATTCTTTAGAGCAAATTGGCGCACTAGCAAAAATACATAATGCTAAATTCATCGTCGATTGTGTCAGCAGCGCTGGTGCTGAAGCCATCGATGTAAAACGAAATAATATCGATTTTTTCTCAAGTTCAAGCTCTAAAGCCTTAGGCTCATACCCTGGTTTATCATTCGTTATAGGTAAAACCACTGAATTCGAGAAATTAAAAAATTATCCTATAAAAACGGCATACCTGAATTTATATAAATTTTATACTTTCCTTAAAACTGTATCACAAACACCTAACACACCTGCTGTACCATTATTTTTTGCACTTGATCAAGCATTAAGCAACATACTCGAACAAGGGGTAGCAAATCGCTACGCAGACCTACGAAGTAAAGCGAATTTTTTACGCAGCGGCATGCAAAAACTAGGATTGAATTTTTTACTCAATGAACGTGATATGTGCTCAATATTAACCTCGGTTTATGTGCCTGCGGATATTGACGTAAATGTACTTCGCCAAAAACTTCGAGATAAATCCATTATCATTTATGAAGGTAAAGGATGCTTTAAACATAAAGTATTTCAAGTGGGTAATATTGGAGAGATTTCTTTTGAAGATATTCAATTCTTCTTAGATATACAAAAAGAAATCTTACAAAGCAGCAATATACTCGAAAGCAATAAACTAATGTCATTGCCAAAAATACGTCCTTTAATCAATAAAACGAAATCCATATTAACCCCGTCTCCATTAGTTGCTGTGAGCCTAATATAAATGAATATTTCAAATGAAAAATTAACCAAATTATGGGCAACTAAAAATAAGGACGACGAATGGTGGTCATCTTTTGTGACTTCACCATTAGCTATTTTTGCTAATTATTTTGTCGTTGATATTAAATGGTTAACTCCAAACATTATTACTTTGCTATCATTTTTAGTTGCTCTCGTCTCAGTCGCGCTTATTGTTATTGGTGGCCACATTAACTTTGTTATTGCCGCTTTTTTAGTACAATTTAGCCATATACTTGATTGCATGGATGGTCAGATGGCGCGCTTTCGTAAAACCAGCTCTCCTACTGGTAGTTACTATGACAAATTGACAGATCACCTTCAAGTAGCGCTTTGGTTTGGCGCTGTAGGTTATGCAGCTTACGATCAAACACAAAATATAACGCCTCTATTGTTAGCCTTCGCCGGAGTCACTTTTTATTCTTTACGTGGCTATTCAAAATATATGTTCCTTTACACAAAAATGCAGAATGCTTCTGACCAGTTAGAACAAGTACCCACAAAAGACACAACCGAACAAATAATTGAAAAAGCAGGTATAAGTTTCAGCACAGCAGAGAATCTTCGTTGGTTCTTCAGCGAACAACGCAAAATTGTATTTTTCAATGAAGGCGTATTTATCTTTATGTTATCTGCGGCATTAATCTTCAATGTGTTAACGCCGATGTTAATTATATTTGCTCTCAGTCAGTTTATTTATGCCATAAAACGAAGTTTGAGCCAAATAGCACAATTGAAAGAACAAAATCAAAACTAGAGTGATTCATGTTTAACCAAACGATCTCATCTCCTTTTTATTTTAAAGCACCACTTCTATAGAGCAAACTCACCAATGAATAAAAATAACTCACCAATGAAAGCCATCATTCTAGCTGCAGGCGTCGGGTCAAGAATCAGACCGCTAACTGATAATTGCCCTAAAAGCCTTTTAAAGGTGGAAGGTAAACCTATTTTAGAAATGATGATCACAAACATACTACATTGTGGCATTTCTGAAGTGATCATTGTATTAGGCTATTTACAAAATCAGATAAAAGCGTTTGTTAGCGATACTTTCCCTGATTTAAATGTGACTTACATTGTTAATGAAAACTATGAAAGCACGAATACAGGCTATTCATTAATGCTGGCTGAAGAATACGTCGGAAATTCAGGTTTTATTAAGTTTGATGCCGATGTGGTTTTTGACAACGATATTCTGCGTAACCTTATCAAAAACAATCATGAAAATTGCCTCTGCTTTGACAAAAACATTCAGTTAGACGCCGAAGAAGTTAAGGTCATACTAACCGATGATAACCGTGTACTAAAAGCAAACAAATCAGTAAACCCGGTAGAAGCCATTGGCGAATCTATTGGTATTGAGAAAATTTCTAGCTCAACAGCTATTACGCTTTTTTCTGAATTAAAACTCATGATGGAAGACGAAAAAAATCATCAAGAATATTATGAAGAAGCTTACGATCGTCTTATTGAAAAACACGTTCCTTTTTACGGATTAGATATTACGGGTTTGAAATGGATTGAGATTGATACGTTAGAAGACTTTAGTGAAGCGGCTACGATTTATCGAAAGTAACTAATTATTAGGTAATGCCGTTCACTTACAAGTGAGCGGCATTCTTATACTGAAGAAGATAAATTTTTGTAACTACCCTTTACCATTACAAATCGGATAGTTATCAAATTTAATAAATACGATTGCGCTCACAGCACACCATTTTATCAAATCGTAGGATAACGTCTTCTTCTTGCGAACTTTGGTATTATTATGAAACGCACACTCTTAACCCTTTCTTTGGCGGCTATCCTTTCTAGCTCTTTTTACTCCGCGCCAAGCATTGCTGCATTAGATGCGGTTCAACCACAGATTAACTACACAGAAATGACCTCTCAGCGTCAGGTAGTTGACCAATTACTTAATGATGCTTACCAAGTATTCAAAAATCCATCACGCATCTCTCATGCAGGTTTTACGGCAAAAATGCCAAGCAATATGGAGATGATCACTAATAATTTACTTGATGCTTATAAACTTGAACCCTACCGAGTAGATTTACTATTTTCAGCGGCTAATGCCCAGATTTATAATAATAATGTCAACCGAGCTATTGAATTGTTTACTCAAGTACTAAATGTAGCTCCAGATGATGTGGATGCTCATTCATATCTTGTTATTTGGCAAAATTTTAAAGGCAACAAAAGCGAAGTAACAAAACATTTAAACGCTCTAGAGCAATTAAACAAAGGCCGTGTTGCAGATTTGAAAAAAATCATGTCGACCATTGATAGAATCGTTGATACACCATTAAGTAATACGATTCAAAAGCCTAAAAAAGGTAACAACGCAATCATTACACTGGGCTATGCATTAAACCCTGATGGCAGCATGAATCAAATCTTAATTGATCGATTAAATGCAACGCTAACGATTGCGAAGAAGAACCCTAATACCTACATAGTAGTCACTGGTGGCGTACCTAAAAACCACAAGACCGAAGGTAAGTTAATGGCCGACTGGTTAGTAAAAAATGGCATAGATAAATCTCGTATTATTGAAGATAACTACGCCAGAAGTACGGTAGAAAATGCTTTATACAGCAGCTATGCATTAGCTCGTCATGATATTGACCACGCTACAATTATTAGTTCGGCAAGCCATGTTCGCCGTGGACAAGCTCTATTTGAAGTGGCTAGCTGGCAGACTGGCCCTAAAGGGATCACGTTTGATACCTATGCCGCTAACGACCGTCCATTAGAAGAATTGAAAGTCCCGACAGACGGTGAATTATTAGGCATTTATCGTGATGCACTACGTGTGTATGGTATGTGGAGTTATCGCTCATATCCTTTAGAGCAAAGATAAATCCATTTACTTCTACCTGATAAGCAAACAAAAGGTGACCAATCAACACGGTCACCTTTTTAGTTATAATGAAATTAGTTCAGGGCTTTAGCTATTATCATATCACGGTGAATTCGTGCTTTTTCGGCTTCTGTTGTCGCCGTTTTTAGCTCTTTTTCAAGCCTAGTTAGATAAGTCGTTAGTTCAGCTTCCGTTGAGAAGATCTTATCTTTCACATTAATAGACTCAACATTGGTATAGCGACCATCGTCACTGGTTGGTACATTAATTTTCCCACTATTCACTAAGTATTTTATGATTTCACGTTCTTTTGCATAACCATCAAGACCACTTAATGTCCAGCGACTCATTGGCTTTCCTACGTATTTACCATTCTTCACTTCATTTAAGTATCGAATGGTTAAGTTACGAATCGTCCCTTCATCTTCACCAAATTCTTCTTCTGTATCAAATAACACAGGGAAAACTTGTCCTTCAAGTACGCCACCCGCTTTGGTTAAATGCCCCATGCGGTAGCTATTCATCCCGATGCGAATTGGAGTCGTGTTTGTTATTGCTTTGCCATCAGAAAATTTAAGATCGACAATACGCTCTCCCGCAGGCTTGGTTAAATCAATGGTATAAGTTACCCCTGCAAAAAAGTCATTCGTGGAATATTTAGACGAACGGCGATCAAGGTTAAAACTATAAGTCACATCCCCTTCTTTTACGCTATTGAAATAACCTGCCGACCACTCCATGTAAGTTTTAAGCTCTTTACCCGTCATATCATAAACAGTAATTTCACCGCCCGCGTACTGATAATTATAAGCAATGTCTTTAGCTTTGATTTTACCTACATCGAGCTCTGCCATGTCGTTATCGATTTGCAAAGCAATCACGTTTGCCAATGGTGCGTAATGCATGCTCGCTTCTTGGAAAAGAGCGCTGATCCCCGTATCTTGGATATGAACTTGTGGTATGCCTTTGATTTCATTCTCTGGTACTAAATCAACACCGAGTAGCTCTGCCACCACACGATTTGCGTTCTCTCGCAGACGATTATGATAAGGTGCGTATAACTCTTCCATCTTCTCATCAGACTCAATACCTTTTATCTTGTAGGTAAAGCTGTCTTTATTAACGAGGGTAAACTGTCCATTCTTCTCTTCAAATTGTAAATCGATACGAGAGAGTGCTCGTCCATATTTATCTGGTTCGGTAATAATCACACCATTCACTGTCGCTTTATCAATACGGGTGTGCATATGACCTGCAACAATCGCGTCAATTTCTGGGTTATCATTTGCGATGTCCGTAACCCCTGTGGCTTCAATGTTATTCTCATTATCAAGCCCCATATGAGCTACTAATACAATCGCATCCACTTTATCGTCTATCTGTTTGATGACTTTTTTTACTTCTAGAGATGGATTAGTAAACGTCATTCCCTCTAAGCGATTTGTACCTTCAGCAAATACTTGAGTCATTGGTGTATCCATACCAATCATGCCAATTTTGATGCCATTTTTTGCAATGATTTTGTAGGCAGGTAGAAATGGATTTCCATCTTCTCGTTTGATGTTTCCTGCTAATGATGTGCCTTTAAACTGAGTTAAAGAGCGATTAAGTACATCTAATCCAAAATCAAATTCATGATTACCGAGAACCCAAACATCATACTTCATCTCATTAAAGCCGAGCATCATTGGATCAGTAGCTTCATCTTTAAAGGTTTCAACAAAATTACCCTGTATTGTATCGCCTGCATCCACCAAGATGACATGATCTTGTTCATTCCGGATAGTTTTTACTTTCGTTGCGATCTGACTCAAACTGCCTTTCATATTGAGCTTATCGCTCGCATAATCCCAAGGCATAAAATGTCCATGAATATCTGATGTACCAAGAATGGTGACATCAACGATATCACCATCTGCCGCCGCAGTATAACCACTTAACGAAAGTAAAATTGCAGAGGCCAGTATGTGTTTTTTCATAATTATCATTATCTTATTTGTAGGATGATAAAGAAGCATAAAGGCATCTCCTACTTTATAAATAATGAGTGATCACATTTATTATGTAACGATGAATTTAAGTTACAAAATTATGATGAGTGACACATTGCCAACAAAAAGCCGCCAAATTAATAATCTGGCGGCTTGGATATAATGAACTTGTTTTATATTTAGGTTATTTTCTAACTCTCAATCAACCATACTTCTTCTGCAAAGCGTGATAATCCTTTTTTAATTTTAGGATGGTCTGCATCTGCTTCATCACGTTGTAAACGAGTAATTTTCATACCAGAAAATAGTGTACGAACTTCCTCTTCTGACACTGAAAATGGAGGTCCTGCCATTTCATCTTGATCGTAATCTAATGTCACTAATAAGATACGTCCGCTTTCTTTTAAACGAGAACGTAATACTTGTACATACTCTGCTCGTATTTCTTTAGGTAGCGCAACAAGTGCTGCGCGATCATAAATAAGATCGGTTGCTTCAATCGATGCGGTAAAGTAATCCCCAGAATAAATAGCAAATTCATCAAACTCATACAACTCAAGGCTGCTAGTTAATGCGGTGACTGTTGGTGTGTATAAACGCTCAGCAAAAAAAGCACGGACGGCTATTTTACTCAACTCAACACCAATCACTGAATTATGCTTCTCTGCAAGCCAATCTAAATCCATTGATTTACCACATAAAGGAACAAATACCGTATCACTACGTTGCGGCTTTAAGGCTGACCAATATTGAGTCAATATTGGGTTTGTATCAGGTAGATGAAAACCAATTACATTACTTGCCCATTTCTTTTCCCAAAATTCATGATCCATTTTCTTTCCCTTTTGATTAACTTTTATTATTTAGAAATGGTAACTCATCCCTTAATTCTGTTCTACAAATACTCAAATTAGCATCGAATCGCCGTATCTATAACCTAAATACCAATTTATATTCCATTTAGTTATATGGCATAACTTTTTCTAATTATCATACCGAGCAGCTTACCGTTACTATTCCCTTCAAATCAAAAGGACTTTGTGCCTTATTTGTCAATATTGGCACATCCATGTACAGGAAAGCAGTATGTCATTACCCGTTATCATCAACTTAATCGCCTTCATCGGTCTTATCTTTTTTCTTAATACGCAACAGCGTAAAGAGTACACCCTGTCTCGCCTTGTACTTATTGGCTTAATTGCGGGTAGCGTTTATGGTTTAGCCCTTCAGCTTATCCATGGTGAAGGCAGTGCTGTAATTAAGACAACACTTGATTGGGTAAACATTGTTGGTAGTGGTTATGTTGGCTTACTCAAAATGGTTATTATGCCATTAGTTTTAGTCTCTATGTTCTCAGCAGTCGTGAAACTCGATAAATCAGGCTCTTTAGGTAAGATCAGTGGTGTTACCATTGGCGTACTTTTATTTACTACTATGATTTCTGCACTTATCGGTATTGGGGTAACTCAAGCGTTTGGTTTAACAGCGGCAGGTTTAACCGAAGGTGTACGCGAAACTGCACGTGTTGCTGTTCTTGAATCTCGTATTAGCAGCGTCAGTGATTTAACCATCCCTCAAATGCTAGTAAGCTTTATCCCAACAAATCCATTTGCTGATTTAACGGGGACTCGTTCAACCTCTATTATTGCCGTGGTTATCTTTGCTATTCTTGCTGGGATTGCTGCTCGTAAAGTAAGCCAAGAAAAAGAAGAGTTAGCCGCCCCAATCAATACCTTTGTCGATGTTGCTCAATCAATTGTCATGCGTTTGGTTAAAATGATAATGGCACTAACGCCTTACGGTATCTTAGCTCTATTAACAAAAGTCGTTGCAACATCAAATGCGGCCGATATTTTAAATCTACTTGGCTTCATTGTTGCTTCTTACGTCGCTATTCTTCTAATGTTTGTCGTTCACGGTTTATTGGTTTCATTTGTTGGTGTAAACCCTGTTAATTACTTCAAGAAGATTTGGCCAGTATTGACGTTTGCATTTAGCTCTCGTAGTTCAGCAGCAACAATCCCACTAAATGTTGAAGCTCAGATCACCAAGCTACGTGTTCCACCTGCAATTGCGAATTTATCAGCAACGTTTGGTGCAACCATTGGTCAAAATGGCTGTGCTGGTATTTACCCTGCTATGCTAGCGGTAATGGTTGCTCCTACAATGGGAATTCCAATTGATACTCACTTTATTCTGTCTCTTGTTGCAATTATCACTGTTAGTTCATTCGGTATTGCTGGTGTCGGTGGCGGTGCAACATTCGCGGCTCTGATTGTGCTTCCTGCGATGGGTTTACCCGTAACGATTGCGGCTTTACTTATCTCTATCGAGCCATTAATTGATATGGCTCGTACTGCACTAAACGTAAGTGGCGCAATGACAGCAGGTACAATTACAAGCCGAGTACTTGGTGAAAAAAGCACTGATGAACAAGTGGAAAACGCACAAGCGTAATTACCCTTAATTCATTTAATAATTAAAAAAGGAAGTCATTTGGCTTTCTTTTTTATTCACAAAACCAACATACTTCTGTAACCCTATTGTTACTCATTACATTAGTACTTGTAACTTGCATGCGCCATTTTTGGATTAGAAAAACTAATCTTATAAAATAATTTTACTTGCTAGAAATAATAAAATATCTATCTATAATGCGCGCCATACAGAGATGAAATATCTCGCCCTATTATCAAATAAAAAGGTGCTGCTATGGCTAAGAAAATCATAACTAAAATCGCAAGAGCTTATCAGCGTTCATTTGTTGAATTGTACAAGCGCGATAATAAATAATACGCTGAATTAAAAAAGGAGCTAATCAGCTCCTTTTCTATATCTAATGCAGGGATTTATTAGATCTTATAATATTTTCAATGCTAACTGTGCAAGATTATAAGCATCAACGTAGCCTGAGTGCTGTCTTCCTTCCCACTCAAGATTTAACTCTTCCATCGCTTTACGTTGACCCATTCGATCATTTTTCTTCCGTGATTTAATACGATATAACGTCGCTAAGTTGATAAATTCAACAAATGGAAACTCAATGCCTTTCGCTTCACATTCTTTTTTTAAAATCAGCTCATCATGACCCCAAGCGGCATAAATTTTATTCGTGCCTCCGAAGTTTTTAATCATGGATTTTAAAACACCTTCTAATGGTCGACCTTGCTTCTCAATCTTACGTGGAGTAATCCCTGTAAGCTCAACACAAAAGAGCGAAATTTGATCTTCTTCAGGTTTTACATAATATTGAGCGCGTCTAACCACTTCACCAACCTGTAAATCAATCTCAGCTAATCCTACTTCAATTATTTCCCCTGTTGTTCCTTTGCCGTCTACATTCCAACAGCACATTTCTAAATCAAAACAGACGATACGATTAAAGTTCATGGAGATCCTTGGTACTCAAATAAAACGGGAGCGCTATTCTACCTAATCAAAGAAGAGAGCGCGATACTCTGAGTATTGATTGCTGAAAAATTATTCACAAACAGTAACTTGATTTCTTCCTTTCAGTTTACTTTGATATAAAGCTTGATCTGCAATCTTAATAAGCTCTTCTTTGGTCTCTCCTTTCCAGCATACTGCACCAAGACTGATGGTTTGATTTATCTCAAAACTATCAAATTTGGTTGGTGAACTTGCTACAGCATCACGAACCTTATTTGAGAGATTAATTAACTCTTGATGCGTTTTTGTTGTAACCACAATAGAAAACTCATCCCCACCAAGCCGAGAAAAAGAAGCGAGCTCATCAAGTAACTCTGACACTAACTCACTGATATGGCATAACACCCTATCGCCTTCAGGATGACCATAAGTGTCATTAATTTGTTTAAATTTATCAATATCAAAACAAATCAGAGCAAAAGGCTTCTCCTCTTCAATAAACACTCGGATTACATTTCTTATTGCCCGTCGATTTAATAATCCAGACAGATCATCATGCATGGCTAAATAGCGTAATTCTTTGGTTCGAATCGCTAATAATTTTTCTAATTGCCCTTTATCGCGCATAACCATGGATATAAGTAATGATACCAGTATTGAAATTGCTAGAGCACCAATAAACATCCAAAATAGCGTCAATCGTTGATAGTCACTTAATTTTGCATGGGTTTTATATTCTACATTCCAAATTCGATTCTCAATGGCTATGTTCGTTGTGTAAGTTAAGCCACTAAGATTATTCCATTCTTGACTCTCAAACATAATAGGATCGTCTTCAGCATCAAACCCTGTATCAATAATTCGCACAACCAACGATTTCCCTAATGACGTTGATGATACTAATTGTTCGAAGTAACTGGTAATTCGTAATACCCCTATCATTACCCCTTTTAAATCTTGTTTATCAGCAGTAAATACGGGGTGATATACTAGCATCCCGGTCTTTACATCATTACGATCTAAACTATCTTGCAATAAACGAATTTTATCTGACACACTCGGTCTTCCCGTCTTCATAAATTCATCAAGAACGCGCTGAAAACGTTCACGAGAAGAGTAAAAGCCAAGTAAAGGGATATTCATTTTATCTCTTGGGTAAATATCAGTCGCAACAAAAATTGGTTCATGATTTTTCATCACATAACCATAGGTTTTAGGGAGGTCTTTAGGGACGGTATAAAGAGTAAATGAGGGAAAAACTTGTTGAACCTCTTTAATATGTTGATCAATTTCTGATTCTTCGACTTTTTGCATCCATTGCAGCGAAATCAGGCTTTCTGAACTATTCACTAAAGAGCTGGCAAAAAGAGGAAATTGCTGCCAGTCGTGTTTAGAGCCAGCCTGATAAAAGTTGGCACCAGCGCCAATAACATCAATATCTTTTTCAATTAATAAAGAAAGTAACACCGATTGACGATCCGCTTCTTTATAGAAATTTTCAAGATTGTTGTCCAAATCTGATTTGTAGACAACCCTCATTGATAACAAACTTAGAAATAGGGCCAAGATAAAACTGCAAATTACGTAAAAATAGTTATTTTTAAACACCTTATTCCCTCAAGCCGTTAATATTCTTTAATTCTAATCCTTATAGGTACTTAACGAAACCCAATCCAGAATAAAAGTGACATTTTATTGAATTAATTCGATTCTGTGCAAAATAACGCCAAACGGTATCTGTTATCTCTTTTCTAGGCGGTTATTTTCTCTCTTATCCCTTGAATATGCTACAATTCACCACAATTTAGTTAGAAACGTTTGGTGCATGGCACCCAAAAATATAGAGAATGAATTATGAATTTTGACGTAAATGCTATTCCTTCTACCTTCGATTTAGGTCACATTGTCCTATTCGGTACTTCTGCTTTATTCGTACTACTTTATGCGATGAAAAAAGGCAAAACAGTAGAAATTGAAAAGATTGTTGAAATTGAAAAAGAAAAAATCGTAGAAAAACCAGTTGAGAAGATTGTTGAAATCGAGAAAGTGGTTGAAGTAGAAAAGATCATCGAAAAAATTATTGAAGTAGAGCCTAAAGTAAAAGCATCTACCCCTGAATCTGCTCTACAATTATTATCCCTTCTACAAAAAGAAGCGCGTTTCATCGATTTTATGCAAGAAGATCTTAAAGGCTTTGCTGATGCTGAAGTCGGCGCTGCCGCTCGTGTTATTCATGACGGTGGTCAAAAAGTATTATCTGAATACTTCACCCTTATCCCGATTCGCACGGAAGAAGAAGAGTCTCGCTTATCTATCCCTGTAGGCTTTAATCCATCAGAAATACGTTTAACTGGTAATGTAATTGGCGAAGCACCGTTTAATGGCACGCTTATCCACCGTGGTTGGAAAGTCGCTGAAGTTAAACTTCCTAAATTAGCAGATGGTTATGATGCAACGATTGTTGCTCCAGCAGAGGTAGAACTGTAATGGAACAAGCTAAATTCAGTATTGGTATCGATTTAGGCACAACTCACTGCGTGCTTTCTTATGTTGATTTACATGACGAAGACGCCAGTGTTCAAGTCATGCCAATCCCACAATTAACGGCACCGGGTCAAGTTGAAGAAAAATCGCAACTGCCTTCATTTATGTACCAAGCACATGAAGCAGAATTGCTTGAAGGCGATACAACGCTTCCTTGGACAACAAAACCAAACGCGATTGTGGGTAACATTGCTCGTAACCTTGGTAGTAAAACCCCTATTCGTTTAATTGCTAGTGCTAAAAGCTGGTTATGTCATGGTGGCGTGAACCGTCGTGAAGCCTTCTTGCCATTAAATAGCCCTGAAGAAGTGATCAAAGCATCGCCTCTTGAAGTCACTAAGCGTTATTTAGAGCACCTTCAGAATGCTTGGGATTTTCAAAACCCTGAACACCCTCTAAATGAGCAAGATATTACGCTGACGGTTCCTGCATCATTTGATCCTGCTGCGCGTGATTTAACGGCTGAAGCGGCAAACAATCTTGGTTTCCGCAATCTTACGTTATTAGAAGAACCGCAAGCTGCGGTATATAGCTGGATTAAAAACAATGGCGACTCTTGGCGTGATCAAGTCTCTATTGGCGATGTAATTCTTGTAGTCGATATTGGCGGTGGTACAACCGATTTATCATTAGTCGCGGTGACTGAAGAAGAAGGCAACTTGAGCCTAAACCGTGTTGCGGTAGGTGACCATATTCTTCTTGGCGGCGACAACATGGATTTGGCTCTGGCTTATCGATTAAAGATGAAGCTAGCGCAAGAAGGTAAACAACTGCAACCTTGGCAAATTCAAGTCATGACTCACGCTTGTCGTGATGCTAAAGAGGCGCTTCTTAACGATTCTGAATTACGTGCTGTTCCAATTGTGGTTCCTAACCGTGGGTCTAAATTGTTAGGTGGCACACTGCAAACTGAATTGACTCAGGAAGAAGTACAGCAAACACTGGTTGAAGGCTTCTTCCCTGTTATTCCTGTCACTGAGCACCCTGTTCAATCTGCACGTGGCGCACTGACTCAAATGGGTCTACCTTACGCGCAAGATGCCGCAGTAACTCGCCACCTTGCAAGCTTCTTAACTCGCCAACAAGCAGCGACTGATGAAGTGTTTGGTCAACAAAACGAATCTGATTTTATTAAACCTACTGCAATTCTTTTAAACGGTGGTGTTCTAAAATCAAATCTTCTTGCTGAACGCCTACTTGGCATTATCAATAATTGGTTAATTGATGCAGAAGCTGAGGACGCAAAACTACTTGAAGGGTTAGACCTTGACTTAGCGGTTGCTTCTGGCGCGTCTTATTATGGCTCGGTTCGTACAGGTAAAGGCGTTCGTATCCGTGGTGGTATCGCATCAAGCTATTATGTTGGAATTGAAAGTTCTATGCCTGCAATTCCAGGAATGGAACCACCAATGGAAGCATTGTGTGTTGCGCCATTTGGTATGGAAGAAGGCTCTCACGCTGACGTTCCTAGCCAACAGTTTGGTTTGGTGATTGGTCAGCCAGTACAGTTTAAATTCTACGGTTCTACCACTCGTCGTGATGATCAAGCAGGTACACACCTTGATTTCTGGATGCCAGAAGATCTAGAAGAGCTACCTGCAATTCAAGTAACCCTTCCTGTTACAGAAGGCCGCTCTGCGGGTGAGATTGTTCCTGTTCGTCTTGCTTCAAAAGTGACTGAACTTGGAACACTTTATCTTGAAGCCATTGCAGCCGATAGCAGTGAGAAATGGCATGTAGAGTTCGATGTTCGTGAAGCATAATTTGAACATTATTCTTCGCTAATCACTTCTTTAGAGTTCAGTCACCGTTATGGCGGCTGAACTCTTTTACTATGTGCCTTTGTATTTTTACGCTGTTGCCTTCTATTTTACAGCGATTCTTTCACAACAATATTAAAATCACGTTGGAGTTTTGATGAGTTATTCTAACCGTTATTTAATTGGTATCGATCTTGGTACTACCCATACCGTTGTTGCTTATACCGATATATCTCTTGGTATTGAAACCAGTCCAATTGAAATCTTCAATATTGACCAATTAATTGGGCCGGGAGAAGTTGCTCGTAAACCCCTGCTCCCTTCGTTTCGTTATCATGCCTCTCAAAGCCAGATCAGTGACAATGATTTAACCCTACCTTGGAATGTGAAAACCATTAATGGCGAGATAAAAAATGCAATCATTGGTGAATGGGCACGTGAATTAGGCTCAAAAGTCGAAGGCCGCCAAGTCGTCAGTGCTAAAAGTTGGTTATCTCACACTAAGGTTGATCGCACCTCTGATATTCTGCCTTGGGCTGGAGCAGAAGATGTTGAAAAAGTCTCTCCTATTGTTGCTAGTGCAAGTTATTTAAATCACGTTCGTCAATCTTGGAATTATCATCACCCAGATGCCCCAATGGAACTACAAGAAGTGGTTGTTACGGTTCCCGCTTCATTTGATGAGAGTGCCCGCTCATTTACTATTGAGGCAGCAAAACTAGCTGGCCTTGATAAAATTATTCTATTAGAAGAGCCACAAGCAGTTTGCTACGACTGGTATCACCATCATCAAGACACAGCAAAAGACATTCTTAAAAATGTACCTTTAATGGTAGTGTGCGATGTAGGTGGCGGTACTACCGATTTAAGTTTGATCCAAGCGCGGTTTGATAAAGATGAATTATCACTTGATCGTATCGGTGTGGGTGACCACCTCATGCTTGGCGGTGATAATATAGATTTAGCGTTAGCACATTTAGCTGAACAACGTTTAGACAGCAGTAAAAAAATGACCGCAGCAGCATTAACTAAACTTATTCAGCAGACTCGAAAAACCAAAGAACGTTTACTCTCAGCTAATGCACCTGATTCAGGTCATATAACTCTCCTTGGATCGGGTTCTAAACTATTAGGCGGCAGTCGTAAGGTTGAATTAAGCAAAGAAGAAGTTCATAACATCGCATTAAATGGTTTCTTACCATTAACTGACTTTGATGATCGTCCAAATCAACGACAAGCAGCCGTAGTTGAATTTGGTTTACCTTATGCTTCAGATCCTGCCATCAGCAAACATTTGGCTCAGTTCTTAGATAACCACAAAGAAGTATCGATGAAAGCATTAGACTGGGATCAGTCTGATCTCGCAGATCATCAAGATCGCGCGATCCCTATCGGCTTATTATTAAATGGCGGGGTGTTTAATAGCCCACTTCTTGCCGAGCGTTCTGTGGCATTATTAAGCCACTGGAAGGGTGACCCGATCACTCAATTATCAAATCCTCATCCAGATTTAGCCGTGGCTTATGGTGCTGTCGCTTATGGCAAGGCACGTCATGGCGCACAGCTTAAAATTGGTGGTGGCTCTGCTCGTTCATTCTATTTACAGTTAGAAGAAAAAAACAAACAACCTCAAGGGTTATGCTTACTAGCAAAAGGCAGCGACGAAGGCGACGAAATCCGCATGACGAGCCGTCGCTTCTCCTTAACGTTAGGTGAGCCTGTTCGTTTTAATCTTTTATCGACAACTAAAGATCAGCTCGCCACCTCAGGAATGATCACTGAATTAGCGGACCCAAGCTTTGTTAGCTTACCCCCTTATGTAGTAACACTTGATTCAAGCAAAGCAAAAGAAGAATTACACGCCAATCAAAAAGACCGTGTAGAAGTCACTTTAGCGTGTAAATTTACTGAAGTGGGTACGATTAAGATTGAATGCGTGTCAATTGAAGACGATTCACAACGTTGGTTGGTTGAATTTGAAGTGCGTAACCAAGCATCAAATAAAAGTGCAAACTTGGCTGACCAAATCAGCCTACCCCCTCGACTTCCTAATGCGATAGAAAACATTAAAGAAGCCTATGGTGGTAGTAAGCAAAATCCTAATGCCATCAAAGCCTTCTCTAAAAATATCGAGAAATTAATTGGTAAGCGTGAATCATGGGATTTGATTACTTCTCGTGAACTAGCAACCGCATTATTAGACAGTAAAAAACGTCGCCGTCGCTCAGATAAACACGAACAGAATTGGCTAAAGATGACGGGGTTTACGCTGCGTCCGGGCTTTGGTTACCCTGCGGATGAATGGAAAATTGGCCAAGCGTGGGAAACCTATCAACAAGGGATTCAGTTTGAATCTAAGCAATCTTGGAATGATTGGTGGACGTTCTGGCGTCGAATTTCGGGTGGATTAAATCAAGAACAACAAGAAACTATTTTGGCCGATATTGCTAAATACTTACACCCGGGCTCTCTGCGTAATCCTAAGACATTAGAAGACGCAACGAATAAAAGCTATGAAGCTATGGTTCGTTTAGCCGCTGCATTAGAACACCTGGATATTGAAGACAAAATATTAATTTCAACTTGGGTCTTAGGTCATGCAAAAAATGGCAATCAACCCCAAGTGCATTGGTGGGCTCTAGGACGCATTTGTTCTCGTTCCCCTTTCTATGGCAGTCAGCATAATTTGATCCCAGCAACTCAAGTATCAAAATGGCTTCCAACCTTGCTAGAACAAGACTGGAAAACACAACCGATGACAGGCTTTGCTGCGGTAATGATGGCACGCCTTACTGGAGATAGAACCTTAGATGTCTCTGATGAATTGCGTGAAAGTATCATCGATAAATTAAAGAAGAGCCGTTCTCCACAAAGTTGGATTGACCTTGTATCAAGTCAACAAGCGTTAACAGAGGCAGATTCAAAACGCCTCTTTGGTGATGCTTTACCAGCTGGTTTACGCTTAATTAATTAGTAATTCAATATCAGAAATACAACAACAAAAGAGAGTCTTGCTTAATTTTTGTCAAAGCTTCGCAAAGAAATTAAAATTACCTTCAAATACATAATGAATTAGGTATACTTTATTCATCACAATTTGAAGGTAATTTTAATGATCCATATCGTTATTTTAGCGGTTATGGTGTTACTTTATTTTGTTGGTTGGTCTCGCTTCGGCACTCGAGAATTACGCAATGCTGCTAAAAGGTTTAGTGAATTATTCCCTGCACCTAAAGAGCTAGTAATTGAATGGATTATGTATAACAAACAGATATTGGATATCAATGAGTTTCAACGCTTTATCATCCATTTAAATAGATCAAACACTGAAGACTTAAAGGTAGAATTAGATAGTTTTTCACATTATCTCGAAATACATGCCCCTGAGTATGTCATATCAAGAACCCACTCTTAAACATTCTGATTTACAATTTAAAAAGGCTCACCGTCATTGACACTGAGCCTTTTATGCATCTGTATTTTATATATACATGTTTCTTTATATAAATTAAGGCTAGCTTCTTGAGCCTAACTTCACTTTACCTTTTGAGTTAAACCATAACGCTTGTGATTTCTTTTTACCGATTAAAATTGGTAAGTCATCATAAAATAAGAAATTTTTCCATGTTTTCTTGAATGTTCCCCAAGAAGTTTCAACTAAATTATATTTTTCATAACAAAAATATATCGTCACATCATCAGCCCAATCAATGAACTCTAAAATCTCTTCAGGTAAATCGTCGTTATCACTGTCCCAACGATGTTGCCAATCAATCTCATTACTCCATGAGCTTTTTTTCATTGGCCATTCTTTTGAGTCAAAATGATCAGCCGTTGGACTATTTGCACTGATAAAGTCATTCCAAACTTGAGCAGACTTTGCTTGAGTGAACGGCTTAATTAATGGTAATAACTCTGCATCAACTGGCATTGATTGGTGAGTGAAAATCCATTTGCGACTGTATTCATCTAAAAGTAAATAGCTCATAATTCTTCTATAGGTAGGCATTTCCCCCTATTCTATCGCCTTTTTTATTTAGCCCAAATAAGAATATTTGACAATGGGTTGATTTTTATCATTAAGCCCCTCATTACAATAGTATTGAATAGCTAACTTATACTAATCCAATAAATTAGTATAAGTTGATATTATCTAAAATTATAATTATTCGGTTACACATGCCTTCCATTTCCATCTATGTGTAATCACCATTACAAGGATTTTTTTATGATCACGCATGTTGGTATATTAGATCAAGACCCAGTCCGTCTTATCACCCCTCTTCTTGACCTCTCTGTAAAAGGTGAGCATATGATTTTTATTGGTGATAATACGCAAAAAGATATGTTTCATCGTTTAGAGAGTATTCTTAAATATAAAGGTATCTCTTCTGATTTCTATGAAATACCAAATATTGTTGATACGCATTTAATCAAAAAATCATTGCAAGCACTGGCTGCTGAGATGAAAGTTCATTTTAGTGATATCAAATTGAATGCTAGCTGTGGTCTTCGTCATCGCCTTCTTTCTGCCTATGAAGTATTTCGCTCTTATCATTGGCCAATTTTTGTTGTCGAACCTTTCAGTGACAAATTATGTTGGCTATATCCAGATGGGCGCAAACAGAGACACGTTGCTGATAATATTCAACTCAGTGATTATCTTGCTATCTTTGGCGCACGTTGTGAGTTTTCTGAAACTGAATTACCGGAAAATATTGATAAGCGTCTACGTCAGCTTTGCCAGCGTTGGGCAAGTAATGCACTAGAATTAGGCCCAGGCTTAGCCACACTGAATTACCTTGCAACCACATGCCGTAAAGAACAACGTTTAGATGTTGAAGTTACAGAGAAACAGCAGAGCTATAAAGAGCTAAATATGCTGCTGAATGATTTAGTGGAAACCGGTCTAGCTAAATATGACAATGGGGTATTAACCTTTGATTGTGAAGAAGCGCGCCGATTAGCGAATGGAGAATGGTTGGAAATTCTGGTTCATAATACGGTTGTTGATATTCAACAGTATTTGCCAACACTTCAAGATCACTCATTGAATGTTCAGGTACATCGTGAAATAGGAACGAAAGATGTTCGTAATGAGCTTGATGTTGTGAGTATCGTGAACAATAAGCTGCATATCATTGAATGTAAGACCAAAGGTATGCGAGATGATGGCGATGATACGCTTTATAAATTAGAGTCATTACGTGACCTTTTAGGTGGCCTGCAAGCACGCGCAATGCTAGTGAGTTTCCGTCCTTTACGTAACAATGACATTATGCGAGCACAGGATTTAGGTTTAGCGATTATTGGCCCTGATGAATTAGGCGATCTTAAAAAACATCTACTAAATTGGTTCTTGGCGGCTGGCGGTCATTAATAATTATCACGGATACATTGCTATTTGAATAACAAAAAGACCCGTAATTCGGTCTTTTTATTATTTACTTTACTACAAAATAAGAATGCCGCTCATTCATTACGAATCAGCGGCATTTTTTATGCTCTTCTATTATAGAAGATTACGAGCAGCTTCAATAACAACTTTGATTGAACGTGCTTCTGTTTCTTTTAGTGTTGCGTGATCTGGCGTCTCTTTTTGTGTGCGGTTTATAATAACACCTGCAACACAACCCGCACGTAAACCTGAGCTTGCACACATTGTAAGTAGTGTTGCTGATTCCATTTCAAAGTTAAGCACACCCATGTCTTGCCATTCTTGCATAGAACCTTGGAAGCGCTTAACAACACGACCAGAGAATGTGTCGTAACGCTCTTGTCCTGGATAGAACGTATCACTTGATGCCGTAATACCAGTGTGAACAGTTGCACCTTGATCAACAACGGCTTTACGCATTGCTGTTGCTACATCAAAGTCAGCTACTGCTGGGAATTCCATTGGAGCAAAGTGTAGACTTGCGCCATCTAAACGAACGGAACCAGTAGTCACAATCATGTCACCTACATTTACATGCGGTTGAATTGCACCGGTAGTACCAACACGTAAGAAAGTACGAACACCAAGTTGTGCTAGCTCTTCAACAGCAATAGAAGTCGATGGCCCCCCAATACCTGTTGAACATACAACAATTTTCTTACCTTCCAACTCCGCTAGGTACACTGTGTATTCACGGTGGCTTGCTAAGAACTTAGGGTTTTCCATTTGTTCTGCGATTTTCTGAACACGTGCTGGATCACCTGGGATGATAGCCATTTCTGCGCCTTGAAGATCGTCTTTTGTAACACCTAAATGGAATACTGCTGCTGTCATGGTTAACTCCTTGCGATTGTAGGGTCGCGTTAATTTAAATAATTATATTATATTTGATTCGATGAAGTTACTTTACCCAAACGGCTAAAGTATTAGTGTGATTAAAATCCCGAAAGGAATGATGATAGATCGCCCTCTTGCACAGAAAAACGATTGGCATCACAAAAATTGAGAGCTTTGGTTAACTTACACTCAAGATTAACGCGACTTATATGACCTTACAATCATTTCAAATTCAATAGGTATAATTGATAGCACTATCTTTTATTAAAACGGAAGCTCACTTTTAAATAATTATTAACCTTAGTATTGGCTTTTTTGCCTTCTATATCCTTAACTTATAATAAGTTATATATTATGTACTGAGGTCATGGATGAATAAGCAGTCAGATAAAGCAAACTCAAATAATAAATCTAAATCATTTTCAGATTCGGGAAAGGAAAAATCACCGATTAAAAAGAAAAAAAATAAAAGCCAACGTTATTTAGCTAGAAGGCTCTCTCTTTATCCTCAATTGATGCTAATTTTGCCAAGTTTTTCTTTTTCTAAAACATTTACACCCGAAGAATTGGTCGAAGAAAAAGCCTCAAATATAGAAAGCGATACATTAGATGTGTCGAATTCTCATCATAATGAATCACTCATTTCACCTTTAGATCCTATTTTTGAAAGTAAAATGAGCAATATTCAATCTAATCCAGATGATACGAATGAGCACACACCAATAGTAACTCCAAGCGTACGAAGTAGTTCTCACTTAGCTTCACACGCAATAACTCCTCTTGGAATTCTTCCTACGCCAGTGCAAAACCATACAATCAATCAAGCTCCTGCTATGTTGGTCACAAACCCTACGACATTAAGCACATCTCCACCACAACACTCACAACAGCAAGCCATTATTTCAGGCAAAGACTCAGCGACAACAACCGAAGACGTGACAACTCATGTTGCCGGAAAACTGACAATAATAGACCCTGATCTTGGTGAGGCTCATTTTTCAAACACTGATATTTCAGGTTCACTAGGCACTCTCCACCTTACTAACTCTGGTGCATGGACGTACGATCTAAATAACACTAACCCGACGGTTCAAGCATTAGGCAAAGGCTCGACAGCTACCGATACCATCATCGTTCATTCTGCCGATGGCACGCCACATCAAGTAACTATCACAGTAAATGGCACTAACGATAAAGCTGTTATTGCAGGGACAGACTCTGGTGCGGTCACCGAAGAATCTCAACTTCAGACTTCAGGAATACTGAGTGTGACTGATGTCGACACTGGCGAAGCACACTTCTCCAATACCAACATTATTGGGACGTTAGGTACGCTGCACTTAACTGATAATGGTAATTGGACTTACGATCTAGATAATACTAACCCAACCGTTCAAGCATTAGGTAAAGGCTCGACAACTACCGATACCATCATCGTTCATTCAGCCGATGGCACGCCTCATCAAGTAACGATTACCGTTAACGGCACGAATGATAAAGCCGTGATTGGAGGCTCAAATACTGGTGCGGTGACGGAAGAATCTCAACTTCAGACTTCAGGAATACTGACTGTGACTGATGTCGATACTGGCGAAGCGCACTTCGCTACTTCACCCACAGGAAGTACCAATATTGCAGGAACTTTTGGGACTCTCCACCTAACAGATAATGGTAGTTGGACGTACAATCTTGATAATACAAATCCTAACGTTCAGGCGCTAGGTAAAGGCTCGACAGCTACCGATACGATTACTGTTCATTCTGCCGATGGTACACCTCATCAAGTAACTATTACGGTGAATGGCACTAATGACAAAGCGGTAATTGGTGGCTCAAATACTGGTGCGGTAACAGAAGAATCTCAACTTCAGACCTCAGGCACACTGACTGTCACCGATGTCGATACCGGCGAGGCGCACTTCTCCAATAGCAATATTATTGGGACGTTAGGTACGCTGCACTTAACTGATAATGGTAATTGGACATACGATCTAGATAATACTAACCTGACGGTTCAAGCATTAGGCAAAGGCTCGACAACTACCGATACCATCATCGTTCATTCTGCCGATGGCACGCCACATCAAGTAACTATCACAGTAAATGGCACTAACGATAAAGCTGTTATTGCAGGGACAAACTCTGGTGCGGTCACCGAAGAATCTCAACTTCATACCTCCGGTACACTGACTGTAACGGATATTGATACAGGCGAAGCGCACTTCTCTAATAGCAACATTATTGGGACTTTAGGTACGCTGCACTTAACTGATAATGGCAATTGGACATACGATTTAGATAATACTAATCCAACAGTTCAAGCGTTAGGTAAAGGCTCGACGGCAACGGATACCATTACTGTTCATTCGGCCGATGGCACGCCTCATCAAGTAACGATTACGGTTAATGGCACTAATGACAAAGCGGTAATTGGTGGCTCAAATACTGGTGCGGTGACGGAAGAATCTCAACTTCAGACTTCAG
>NZ_CAMLHO010000018.1 GCF_946479765.1 uncultured Aliivibrio sp. | reverse complement strand
TTTTTTATAATTTCGTTATGATTTTGGCAGTGGTCACACTTTGTTTTTGTGCTTGCGTTTAGGATGTCATCCTAAACATGAAATTTACTCAAGGAGGGGTAATGTTTATATCGGATGGGTTAAGCCCACTAATGGAGCTAGTTATATGGATGAGTTATGCGATTACGATAGTGATAGGCGTGTTGGTGGTCAGTGTATTGTTTGAATTTAATAAGAAAGATTAATAACGGTATGATTATTTTTTGAAATTAATCTTATGTTAGTCAATAAAAAAGCGCCAATGTATAAGTTGGCGCTTTTGCTATTAGTTTCTGTAATTTTAAGGTTAACTTGTTTTAAATTGTGACACTTGCTCTTTCATTTCATCTGCTTGATCTGCAACATTTTGCAGTTCAGTAAGGCATGCCTGCGCTGAGTGAATATTACTTTCGGTTAAATCATTCAGCTCTGTGATAGTTTGACTAACCTCGTTGGTTGTCGTATTTTGCATCTTCAATCGCTGATGCAATTTGAATTGAAGAGTCAGAAATTGTCGCCATATCAACAATAATTTTATTAAGGATCTGTTCTGCACTACTGGCTTTTTCTACTGAACTTTCCCCTTGCATGCTGCACTTTTCAATATTAGTAACCACTTTATCTGTTTGAGTTTGAATTGACTCAATGATAGCGCTGATCTCTTCGGTTTATGCTTGAGTTCGTGTTGCTAGAGAGCGCACCTCATCAGCAACTACTGCAAAACCACGGCCTTGCTTACCAGCTCGGGCTGCTTCAATTGCCGCATTAAGAGCGAGTAGATTAGTTTGTTCTGCGATACTTTGGATCATTTCAACCACGCTGCCTACTTGGTCAACTAAACCACTTAAATGATGGCAACCTTATAAAGTTGTGATAGCGTTGCAGTATATCTAACAAGTTTAAACAAGGAGCAGCATGAAAATTGGAATCATTGGTTTGGGTGATATTGCTCAAAAAGCGTACCTGCCTATCATCACACAGCTTGAGAATATTCAGTCGGTTTTTTGTACTCGTAATCCAGAGGTACTTAAACAATTGGCACAGAAATATCGTGTGGATCAATATTGTGAAGATTACCAAGAGCTATTAACTTTGGGCGTTGATGCGGTAATGATCCATGCGGCCACTCAGGTGCATTTTGACATCGCTTCCTTCTTTCTTAAAAACGGAGTACCTACCTTTGTAGATAAACCGTTAGCGGATTCAGCTGAAGAGGTTGAGCAACTTTACACTATTGCTGCCAAGCATAATCAGCCACTTTATGTTGGTTTTAATCGTCGCCACATCCCGCTATATAATCAACATTTACCAGAGTTGGCAAACGGAGAAGTAGGTCAACTACGCTCACTGCGATGGGAGAAACATCGCCATGCTTTACCGGGTGATCTTCGCACCTTTATTTTTGATGATTTTATCCATCCATTAGACAGTATCAACTTAAATGCTCAGGCAACGATAGATGATCTGCATATCACGCATCAAATACAAGGCAATCAACTCGCAAGGTTAGATGTGCAATGGCAAGTTGGTGAGACTTTATTGCATGCTTCAATGGATCGTCATTTTGGAATCACAACAGAGCGAGTCTCGGCAAGTTATGCGAATCAAGCTTTTGAGTTTAGCTCTTTTGTCGAAGGGAAAATCTGGCATCACAGTACAGAGCAAAAGCTTTCCCTTAAAGATTGGACGCCAATGCTAACCAGTAAAGGGTTTGACCATATGATCCAAGATTGGATTAGTGTTGTAGAGAAAGGGAAGTTAGCCACAACAACGGTAGATCGTAATATTGCCAGTCATCAATTGGCAGAACGCATTTATCAAAAGATCCTTGGTAAGTAACAGTAAACAAAGAACAGGGTGATGATTAACATCATCTATCCGTTGATAACACGTTATATTTAGACAAATATGATAGGCTTTAGTTAATGATTTATAATGTCATTAGTTAACGCCTCTCTATTTAAACAAAGGATCCGTCATGTCTCTGGTTAATCAGCTTTCACTCTTTATTGATGTTGTACAACAAGGCTCGTTTACCAAAGCCGCTGCGCTGCATGATATGGACAATTCGACGCTTTCCAAACAGATCAAAAAATTAGAGACCGAATTAGGAGTCCAGTTACTTAACCGTTCCACTCGTTCCTTTTCTTTAACACCAGCAGGTGAAGAGATTTTAGAGCAAGCTCATCAACTGGTTAACACCATCGGTCATGTACAAACCATTGCTGACTCTTATCATGCAGAGCCAAAAGGTCGGATTCGGATCACCGCTCCTGTGCATATTGGCCAGCAATATCTGCAACCTGTGATCAGTAAATTCATGAAATCGTACCCAGATGTAGAGATTGTGCTGCTAATTGACGACAAACGTACAGACATTATTACCGATCACTTTGATGTTGCTTTTCGGTTAGGTCGCTTGGATGATTCAAGTTTGATTGCCAAAAAAATAGCGGATATTCGTGCGGTTGTTTTAGCTTCGCATGAATTTATTGAGCAATATGGCGAGCCAACCACACCAGAAGAACTTGTCAGTTTGCCTTCTGTTATTTACAGCAATGGCACATTAACGGTGGATACCGTTAGGTTTAGTGAAACCCCCGATTCAAAGCAGTTTAAAAACTACAAGATGAAGGGTAACTACAAGGTTAATGACGTAAGGACTCTACTCGAAGGCGTGAAGGATGGGTTAGGTTATGCCGTAATCGCTTCGTCCAATTTGGCGTGTACAATCGAAGAGATGAAACTAAAACCGTTATTAACAAACTATGCCATTTGTAACAAGGGGCTTGCAGTTTATGCTTTATATCCGCATCGAAAGCAGACCGCGCTAGTGAGAGAGTTTATTGCAGCAGTGAAAGAGTATATCGGAGAGCCGCCTCGTTGGGAGCAACATATTCCTGATTTTGACAGCATGTATCAGTTATCAAAATCTTAATAAAAAATAACCCCACTTATTAAAAGCAGGGTTATCGTAAATTATAAGCAGTGTAGATTAACTTGGTTCTTATAGAACGGTAATCACATCTTCCATTGGTAAATGTGCTTTTGGAAGACCGTGGTTATAATCTTCAACTTCTTTGTGGTAACCCATAGCAAGCGCAAAGTCACATACGTAACCATCAAGCTCATCTTTGAATGTCTCACCAATTAATGCTGCATCAACGCCTTCCATAGAAGTAGATGAAATACCCATACGTGCAAGTGTATGCAGTGTGTTACCTAAAGCGATATAAGATTGTGCTTTAGTCCAGTTGCCATTGAAGCCATTTTCATCAGTATTCAATTCAACAAAGCCATACGCACCATCAAGCATGTCGTTGTAACGCTCAGCAGGAAGGTGACCTGAACTTACTTCAGCATCAACCACTTTACGGTATTGATCTTTATCAAATTTAGGGTTGTGTGCAAACAAAATCGTATGTGATGCTTCTTTTGCGTGTGGTTGGTTAAACTGGAACATATTTGCAAACGTACCGTGGAAACGCTCTTTTGCTTCATCACTTTCAAGAACAATGAATTTCCAAGGCTGAGAGTTAATAGAAGAAGCAGATAGACGGATTGCTTCTTTAATCACATCCATATCTTCTGCTGAAATACGTTTAGTTGCATCGTATTTTTTTGTTGTGTAACGAGTGTTTAGGTCGGCAATAATTGGGTGAGTCATGTTTAATTCCTAAAATAAGATGAACAAAAACGAAAGGCAGAACACCTGTCTAACGCGTTGTTGATGGAAGTAATATATACAATGTACGTTAAGATAAAAATAGCGTAATTATCCAATAACTATGGAAGAAAAGTTCCATAATGAAAAAATTCCCCTCTGGTAAATCAAACTAAAACGCCGCAGTTAATACCTGCGGCGTTTTTATATTTATTGATTAGCAAAAAAGAGATTAACTCTTAAGCGTGCACTTCAACTTTCTTTGGTTTTCTTTTTTTATACACCACACAGAAGTTACCACGCTTAGTACGGCACTTAGAGCAACGCTCACAATCCACTTCTGCTCTGCTGCCTTCTTTCCAACGTTTGATTAACTGAGGCTCAGCAAGTAAAGGGCGTGATAAAGCAAAATATTGGATATTAGTGTTCTCAGCAATGGCTTCAATCGCACAAATATCGTTAAGACCGCCCACAGTAATTACAGGGATAGAAATATCTTCACTGATTACCGCACCATATTCTCGGAAATAGCCTTCATCTTGCAACGTATAACCATCAAATGACTCGCCAATCATGGTGCTCGCATTGCCGTGAATATTGCCTGAAACGATAATGGCATCGACACCAATCTGTTCCAGTTTTTTACAGATAAGGCGAGTGTCATCAAAGGTTAAACCGCCATCAAAAAACTCTGTTGCTGTTAGCTTCACTAAAATTGGGAAATCATTACCGACTAGATCTCTGATCTTGGCATAAATCTCAATTAAGAATCTCATGCGATTATCTAAGCTGCCACCGTATTCATCTTCACGGCGGTTATAATAAGGGCTTAAAAATTGATTGATTAGATAAGTGTGCGCCGCGTGGATCTCAACACCATCAAAGCCGGACTCTTGAGCACGACGGCTTGCTTGAGCAAACGCCTCAACAATGTAATCAATCTCATCTTTAGTCATCGCTTTGCCCAAGGTTTTCGTGCCTCTTTCACACACCTCACTTGGCGCAAAAATCACTCGCTCGCCGACGTTATACGTGGTTTTTGTACCACCATACGCCAGTTGCATCGCAATCTTAGAATCATACTTGTGCACTAACTCAGTCAGCTTTTGGTACTCAGCAATAAAAGAATCGTTGTACATACCCATCATGCCTGCGTTAGGCTTTTCTTCCTCAACGATATTTGCATAACCTGTCACTATTAAGCCGACTTCACCTTGGGCTAGCTCTTCATAGATATCGTAAAGTTTGTCTGTCATATGGCCCTCTTCAGTCGCCATATTTTCCCACGTTGCACTTCGAACAAAGCGGTTCTTTAGTGTCATATTGCCAATCTGGGTTTCTGTAAACAAAGTGCTCAAGTGCAATCCTCTTTAAAATCGATATTTGTATTTTTTGTCATCGTTGACAATATGTCAGCAATATTAGCCTCAATGTATAAGAAGATCCTTAATCTACGTTAAGAAGCGGTCATATATACAAGCAAAAAATGGCTTTGATTCATTTTATTTAATACATATATTAACCAATCTTAATCATGAGAACATCATCATTCCTTACTCTTCATTTTTGAAAACTTATGTTGCACGAGATTTACCGCAAACTGCTTGGTGTTTTAATCGTTGCTGTGTATGTTTAGCCAATATTAGTGAATAAGTATCAATAGACAGTATTAATACTTACTCGACGTAACAATTACGGGACAGCAGATGAATACGATCAAACAACCTAAAGGGCTATTCCACATTATTGCCATTCAAATGTGGGAATTCTTCAGCTATTACGGTATGCGCTCTTTATTGATACTTTTCTTAACCGAAAAACTATTAATGTCAGACCAACATGCCTACGCCTTGTATGGTGCGTATACATCACTAGTTTATGTAACCCCAATCATTGGTGGTTATTTAGCCGATAAATATTTAGGTAACTATTGGTCCGTTATTCTTGGTGGTTTATTAATGGTAGGGGGACATTTTGTACTGAGCCTTCCTGGCCATGACAACACCACACTGTATTTAGCGCTGTCACTCATCATCTGTGGTTACGGCTTCTTTAAAACCAATTCCAGTTGTTTGTTAGGTGAGTTGTACCAAACCAAAGAACAAGAGCACGGACGAGAAGCGGGATTCTCTATCTCGTACATCGGTGGCAATATTGGCTCAATGATAGCCCCTATATTATGCGGTTTTGCTGCGATGAAATGGGGCTGGAACGTTGGTTTCTCATTAGCCGGTATCGGTATGTTTATTGGGTTGTGTGTGTTTATCTCAGGCCGTAAGCACTTTAGCCATGTAAGCCAGCCCAACATACCTGCATTGAAGCAAAAAAGCGCAGGTATCCCACATTGGTCTTTGCTTATTATTGCCGTTGCGGTTGCTACAGTAAGCTTAGTGTTTGTCCTTAAAAACTTATGGGCAGGTTATATCTTATTTGTAATTTGTTTAATGTCCGCGATCTACATAATTAACTTGTACAGAAAAAGTGATGCAGAAGATCGCAAAAAGTTGAATTCCATCATGTACTTCATGCTATTTGGCACCGTATTTTGGGCGTTTGACCAACAAGGTGGCAGCTCAATCAGCTTGTTTATCGAGCGTAACATCAACACCAACATTGGTGGGTTTGATATTCCAACCGCGTTCTTCCAAGCCATCAACCCAGTTGCTGTAATTGTCGGAGGGGTAGGTGTTGCCTGGTTGTGGAAAATACTTGATTCGAAAAGCATCTCAGTAAGAACATTAACCAAACTTAATATTGGTCTTTTATTGTTAACCGCAGGGTTCAGCTTAATTACCTTGTCCTCTAAATTAGCGATGGCAAGCGGTGAAACCACCTTTGTATGGTTAATGATTGGTTTATTGTGCATTGGCGTGGCCGAGTTGTTTATTGACCCAGTGGCGCTAGCAGCCATTACACGATTAAACCCACAGGGCGCAACAGGTACATTAGCCGGCATCTATATGCTTGCAGGAGGCTCAGTGGCGAACTACTTAGCGGCAGACATCGCTCAATTTACCTCAACAGACACAAGCGCTAACGCAGGCACATTAGATTTAATCGTGTCAGCAACGCAATATCACCATGTATTCCAAAGCATTCTATTTGTAACCGTGGGTGTGTTTATCCTAGGTATGCTGGTTGATTTTAAACACCGTAAACAAAGTGTAAATTAACGTACTCACCGAGTGAGAGCTGATAGCATCAGAAAGCCAGTGTTATTCCGCTATTGAAGCGAATACACTGGTTTTTTTTGATCTAGGTTTATAAATACGATCAATAATCTAGATAAAAACCATAAGCAAGATTAAAGTATGGACAACCATTATTAGGCATTTAAAAGGATAATAAATGAAAACCAAAGTAGGGTTGAGTCTACTACTTGCTATGGCCTCTTTTACCAGTTGGGCTTCAGAGCGAGGTGATAAAGCGTGGGATCTTATCGAGCAAGGCGCATTACTTATCGACGTACGCACCCCAGGTGAATTTAACCAAGGACACTTAAAAGACGCCGCCAACCTCCCGTTAAACACAGTAGATACAGCTTTTGCCAACATAGACAAAGACACCCCCATCGTTGTCTATTGCCGCAGTGGAAACCGCTCAGGTAAAGCCATGAGTTACCTACAACAAGAAGGCTTTACCCAAGTACATAATGGTGGTGGTTTAGATGAAATGCTATTAAGCCAACAGACAGAGTAAATAACCTCTAGAGATCATTGAAAGGTGATTAAGTAAAATAAAGTCACCATAAAGAGACAGTCCTTTAAAAACATCGACAAAAAAGTGTATTTATCTTTTCATTGTTGCAGCCTATCAGTAGGCTTAGTATCACATTTAAGACGCACTTAGACGTTGCTATTACTTTTTAAAGGACTTGTTATGATTTTAGACCTCTCAATGTGGATCTGGCTGCCACTTGCTTTGGCCATTGTATTTGCTTTTTGTCATCAGATAAAACCCAGTTTAGCCCTGCTTGGCGTCAGCTTAGTAGGAGGGATAATAGAAGAAAGGTTAAATATAACCGGCTTAGTTTTTCTTACTGTCGGCCTTTTTATTGCTTATAAAACCCCAAATTTAGAACGCAAATGGCAGATAGGTGCTTACCTATTTATCTTCCTTTGGTGTGTGGCTCTTTTTCTACACTTAATCCCAGGTTTTACTAATGCCAAAGTGCTTGATGCCGTTATCACAGGGCCACAAAGCATTCCGTTTTCCATGTACTTAAACCTAGATAAACCATTCATCTTCTTTGGGCTACTATTGGCTTATCCCACCATCTTGGGAAGTAAAGCAACGTTCAATAAAAAAGCCATTATACTCACCTCCATACCCTTATTCAGCTTATTGCCAATAGCGTGGGGATTAGGCGCATTACAACCCGAGTTAACCATCCCAAACTGGTGGTGGTTATTTGCATTAAATAACTTATTACTTACCTGTGTAGCAGAAGAAGCCTTCTTTCGTGGGTTTATACAGCAATCATTAAGTAAGCGATTTGGTTGGATAACGGGTGTGGCAATAGCAAGCTTACTCTTTGGTTTAGCTCATATTGGCGGTGGATTATTACTGGTCGCTTTTGCAGCATTAGCAGGCGTTGGCTATGGGTTAGCCTACCACTACAGCTCGCGTTTGTGGGTTGCCGTGTTATTCCACTTCTTGTCTAATTTTGCTCACCTTGTATTTTTCACCTATCCAATAATGAAGTAAAAATTAGAGGCATTTTTCATACTCACATGCTGAATACCTCCAGTTTTACTTGACCGCTACAGAACTTGGATCTAATGTTCCATAAAATAATAAAAAACATCGTAGTTTGAGGTTTATATGAAAGTAGAAGCAATTGGCAAAATTCAAACCGAATCAATTGAGCGAGACAGAAGTCAAGAAGTACTTAAAAACAGCATTAGTTATATGAAAATGCAAAATGAAGGTGTGTACGACCAACAAGCCATTAATTTCGCAATGAAGCGTGGGGAGCTAAGAGAAAAAGAGATTGAATCAAGAGTAAACCGATTAAAGGTATACATGGATCAACAGCGCAACCTAAACAACATCGCTTAATAATTGATGACTAAGAGATAGGCTTTATTTCTTAGTCATTAAAGCACCCTTCGGGCAACCTGCTTTATCTCGCGAATTGGGGCCGCTCATTCTTCGCAAACCCCAATGGCTCAACCAAGCCACAAAACGCTTCGCTGTGTCTTGGCCCTACGGGTCACAATAAGGGCTGGGGGTTATACATTTATTGTAACCGCAGCTTCAAGGCTTTCGCTTAACTCATTTTCTTGATGATAAGTCGTAAGTAAATTATGAGTTGCACGTGTCATTCCAACATATAGACGACGGATATCTTCTGAGCGGTCGCTGCTTTTTTTCGGAATATGTGAGGCGTTTAAAATCACGACAGTTTTAAATTCTAGTCCTTTACTACTAGGAATTGGCAGTACATTGACTACATTTTTAGCAGGATTATATTTTCTCTTATATTCAGGTTTAGCGAGTAGTATATAAGGAATATTTTTCTTTTTTAAAGTATTAGCCACTAAAGTGCCAATGTGTTTACAAGGATAGATAATCGCAATATCACTCCATGCATAACCATGTTTTTGCCAGTGCAATAAGCATTTTATTGCATATTCAATCTCTTTTTCTATTGTTGAAAACTTCTTAACAACAGGGTGAGAGCCAGTAATGCCTGCCGATTCAGGATGAATCAATGGGATCTCTTTTACATCAGAATTTTCGAAATATTGTTTAGCAAACTGATAAGAAAATGTCAGTATTTCTCTAGTGTTACGATAATTTAAACGCAATACAGTCGTTCGACCTTGGGCTTGAATCCCCACACTAGCTAAACTGAAATCTAAATTTCCTTTCTTTGTATAGATAGACTGAGCATCATCATAAAGCAATAAAAGGGAGTTGGTATCAGGGTCTATCATTTGAGTAACTAAAGTAAGCCACTCGGCTTCAAAATCATGCCCTTCATCAATAAGTAATGCACCATATTGCCCCTTTGGAATAACCCCTTTTTCAACGCCATTTATAACAGTTTCAACTTGTCGTTCCCAATAAGGAGCCTCACTTTTCATTACATCTAAGTGGTAGGTTTTAATTTGTTGGCCGCACCAATCGTGAAAGTGATAGACCTGAACTTGTCCAGAAATGCCTTTGTCATCAATAAAGCTGCGTAATCTTGCTGCTAATGTGATGTTAAAGCAGAGAACAAGAATAGGCTTCTTTAATTGATCTGCTAAATGCAAGCAACGGTAGCCTAAAATTAGAGTTTTACCAGATCCTGCGACACCATGAATAACACGATGCCCATCACCCAAACTTCGAGCTAATTGCTCTTGTTGAATATCCATTATCTTAATGATATCGGGAATATGATTATGTAGATTTAAGGCTTCGGTTTTATCTTCTAAAGGAAGTAAAGTTTGTTGAACTGATGTTGAACTGATGTTGAAATCCGAATCTCAGGGAACAGATGCCAACGAATACGGTCAATCTGAGGTAACGTTAGTTTATCTCCAAACTGATAATTAAACATACGCCATAACTTAGATTGAAACTGCTCTGGATCCATTGTACTTACCATTTCATCTTTGCAGATCACTAAGTGATGAGGAAGTATTGAATCTTGTGCTTCTAAGGGAATGGATCTATCTAACTGTGTTCGAGTAATATTGGTTAGTACAACACCATAACCGTAAGGAAGACATAAGTTTCCAGTGTATTTCCCTTCTTGATTGATGAGCAATTTATCTCGTTTGAGTTTATCAATAACTTGATAACTGCATTGACGAACTTGTTCAATTGGATTACTTGTTGTTTCAATTCCTTTAGGGGTAAGTAGTTCAACTCGGCAGGAATCAATACTCTTTATTGTATCGAGTTTCCAGTCTTTTACTTCAAGAAATAGCAACCCTCGAGCAGGATGTAGAATAATAAAGTCAGGGTAACGGCGTAGACGCCCGACAGGAATGTCATACCAACATATATAATCATCTTCTAATAAGCTCTCTAGACGCTGAGCAAAGCGTCTCTCACCTGATGTCATTTTTGATAAGCAGGTGTTTAATGTTGGTATTAATTCAGCCATGTACTACTCGAAACAAGAATGTTGTCCGAATTATAGTTTAATATTCTATTAAAAAAAGTGATTAATAACTAAATAAACTAACATTTTGATTTATTGATATTTTTTATGTTTTTTTACGATAAAATATTGACTAATATTAATGAGTTTCTAGAATGTATAGTATTATTAGTTTCATGATTTTATTCTAACTTAAAGCTATTTATAGGATGATGTATGCCTGTCGATTATTATGTAGACAAATTCCGTAACTTGAACATGAATAATAACAAAGGACGAAAGAGTCCTCATAAAGTCTGCATGTTGCTTTCTGTTATGGATTTAATACAGGCAGGCTATATCTATGAGAATAAGATTAAGCTTGATGCAACATTAAAAGATCGGTTTACTCATTTCTTTAATGAGCGTAAGCAAGGGCAAGATAGAGATACTCCTGAAAATCCTTTTTTCCATCTTAAAAATGAAGGCTTTTGGCATTTAGCTTATCAAGAAGGTATCGATGCTTCTCTTATTAAAGGGTACTCAAATAAAGCGGTTGATTATGCCTATTTAGATGAAGAGCTGTTTGATTACCTCAAAAGTCCGATAGTGGTTAATGATTTTAAAGACTCTTTAGTGGAAAATTTGTCAGATTTAACGGATCTATATATTCAGTGGCTTCTTGATGTTGGCAAATCAGAAAAGACGGCTAGAAATTATTCTCAAGCAATTAAAGGGTCAATTTCCAATTGGATGATACAAGAGAGACTTCTTGATGAACCATTAACTGAAATAAAGTCTTTTCGTGAATTTTGTCGTCTTTCTGAAAGTGCTCGTTCCTTAGACAAATTTAAAGAATTTAATGCTAGGGGCAATAGTATGTACAGCGCAGCCCTAAACTCATATCAACGTTTTCTTTCTGATTTATCTCAAATCGACGTTAAGACAGATCTTAAAAATATTTTTGAAGATAAAAAACTGACTCAAACTGAAAAATCAATAATGGTTAATACTCGAATGGGGCAAGGTACCTTTAGAAAGCAACTTATTGAAATGTGGAAAGGCTGTTCGGTCACTGGATATAAAAATACACAGATGTTGGTTGCTTCACATATCAAACCTTGGCGAGATGCAAATAATGATGAGCGTCTGGATAAATTTAACGGTTTATTATTACTTGCTAATTTAGATAAAGCGTTTGATCTTGGTTTTATTTCTTTTGAAAACTCAGGAAAAGTTATGGTATCTAGGCAGTTAGAAAAACCTGATATTTTAGGTATTACAGATGGAATGGCTTTCCATGTAAATAGAGAGCATGAGAAATATTTAAAGCATCACCGAATGACTTTATTCAAAGGGTTATAACTTAACTAAAATTACATTTAGCCATTGTTCATTTGCATGATCTGGGCGTACATCTTCTGTGATCCATATTGCTTTGACGGAAAGCGGTAGAGTAATAAGTAATTTTTCTAGTCGTGTCTCATTCAGATTGGTAAAACGACGTCCATTTCGTTCTACTTCATTATCTCCATATTTGAATGAGCAATAGAAAATGCCATTTTTTTTAAGAAATTGGCTGAGGTAAAGGAATGTTTGTCGTAATTCATTCATAGGTACATGAAGCAAAGAAGCACAGGCCCAGATACCATCTTGGCTTTCTTTTTTCGTTGTAAATTTTAAGAAGGTGGTATGTGAAATAGGATGCAGTGTCTGCATTGTGGCGAGTGAAACTAATTGTTTACTCGCATCAAACGCAATAACGTCATAACCTTGTTTTAAAAAATACAGAGTGTCTCGGCCTGAACCGCATCCAGCATCAATGACGCTAGCATTGGCAGGAAGGTAAGGTGTAAACTCCTGATAGAGAGAGCTTACATCTACATCAACGGTATTTGTGAAAAAAGTATCTGCATTGTTATTGTAATAATTGCTATCAGCCATGATGACTTAACCATATAAAATATCTTTATCAAATCATACCAAGCTTTTCTTTTCCTTAATAATGTTTAGCTTTGGTTTTTCTCACTCCTACTGCTTTATTCTTCGGTTACTCCCTTTACTCAGGTTGTGATAGTTGGTAATGCGAGCTGCTTGAGTAAATAGCGTGTTGTGTTGTTTCGTCTTATCTATAAGCGTTATTTTTAGTCGGTTATTTATTGTGTTTAATATCAGTAAGTTAACTTGGTTCGTTAATTGTGATGTAAGCTCTGTTTTTTGTGAATAAAATATATAAAACTACAAAGGAAAGCAGCATAATACGTAGAATGAAAATAATAGAGATAAAACTCTAAAATAATCAACCCAGAGTATAGATACAAAAATAGTATCACTGGGCTAGGTGATAACGGCTTAATTAATTCAGGGTGGCGGCATGTTTTTTAGTGAATCACAAAGTGCATTCATGATATTTATGGAATTTTTAATCATTGGCTTGGCAGTGATCATTATTCCAATGGCGATACATACATTTCGTATATTGAGAGGAAAAGAGTAATTTCTTAATACTCAGTATCAGTTAAACTAGGGTTTTCTTTTTTAGTATGGAAACCCTATGGCTCATTATTCTCTTATTGATATTCCTTTTAACCTCAGACACACCTGTTGGTTTTGTGGTGAGCCTTCGTTCGATCTCCTTTCTTTCCCTAAATCGTCTCATCAAGCTAGTCAAATTACCCATCAACCGATTGAAATTCCGGCCTGTAAAGAGTGCTTGGCTTTGCCTGCGGCTGGGGTGTCTGAATCTATCTGGTCGTTTCGAGATCAAATTAAACATGCATTAATGAATAAGTACGCTAAGCATTTGGGTATTGGTTTGCAGTGGACCAAAGAAGAGTTAGAAGAATCTGAGTTCGATGGTGCCATTTTGGAAGGGTTTGGTAAAAGTGCGTGGCCGATGTATGAAATAGCCAAGGCGCGAGTGGAATATATTGGGTGGGATATCTCGGTCGATGGAGATCCATTAGATGGTTACGATGAAAGTTATGGTTATGAATTCAATGGTGTACGCTATTTGAGTATTCAAGCCTGTATTGAGTACCACGTAAAAGCCTTGTCATTGGATTTGGTGTTATTAGAGACAATTGTGGAAATTGTTGGATCTGAGCGTTTTGCTTATGCATTACGTATTGCAACCTTAAATCGTGAAGTCTCTTACCGAGATCGTCGGGCAATTATTGATGAGATAAAAAGCCAAGAGCAAGATAAAGACGATCTTCGTGAGTTAAATGAAGCAGAGCAATCAAGTGCGGTTTTGCCTCTTGTTGCTGTAGTGATGGATGGGGCGATTGCTCAGCCTGAGGCCATCGAGTGGGCGATAACGCATTCGTGTCATTCACTAGAGAGGTTAGTTGAGCAAGAAGATGCGTTTTTTGATGCATTTGAGCATCTAGGTGGTCCAGCGGCGTTTGGTTTATTTGATGGTTTGCAATGGTATTTAGCGGCACGAAGAGATAATGCGTGGTGTGAAGAGAGCGATCCTAATGATGAGTTTTGGCGTTAATTACTGTTATTGGTTATTGTAAAAAAGATGGCCTCTGTTTTTAGCAGAGGCCATCGTCATTTTAGAGTGTTTGATTACGCCCAGAAGACTGAAGCGAAAGCAGTAAGAATAACAATACACACTAGGTTGAGATAAATACCAACGCGCATCATCTCAGATTGCTTTATGTGACCCGAGCCAAATACAATTGCGTTTGGCGGTGTTGCAACGGGTAGCATAAAGGCACAAGAGGCTGAGATAGCTATCATGGCGGAAAGCACCACAGGCGAGATCCCAAGCACTTCAGCAACGCTAGCAAACACAGGGATGAGCAATGCAGCACTTGCGGTATTACTGGCAAATTCGGTTAAGAACACAACGAACGCAGCTACAGTTAAAATGGTAAATATGATCCCAGCTTGCGATAAAATATCACTTAGGCTGTGTGCTAAGAAGCTACTTGTCCCTGTTGCTTTTAAGATGTTACTTAAACAAATACCACCACCAAATAACAGTAGAACGCCCCAGTCTGTGGTTTTTTCAACGTCTTTCCAATGTACAACTCGAGAGAAGCCAAGTAACACAATCGCCATCAATGCAACTAAGGTATCGAATTTTGAGAAGCCACCTAGCATTGAATTAATGGGTTTACTGAAGATCCATAGCGTAACGGTAAGACCAAAGATCATGAGAGTAACGACTTTACCTTTGTCCCATGTTACTGGCTCGTGGTTTAGTTCGAATACTTCATTTAGGTTTGGCTTTAGCATGACATACAATAGAGCGACGGTAACAGGTAATAGAATTAAGGTTACAGGGACCCCAAATGCCATCCATTCAGTAAAGCTTAGGCCTACTTCAGCCGCAGCAATGGCATTCGGCGGGCTACCTACAATCGTTGAAATTCCTCCAATACTGGCACAGTAAGCAATACCTAGCAGTACAAAGACATAGGTATTATGGCCTGTCTTTGAGTTTACTTTACTTAGAACACCCAAAACCAGCGGCAGCATCATTGCGGTGGTGGCGGTGTTACTTATCCACATTGATAGGCCAGCAGTGACACCAAACAGCATAAAGACAGCGGTGCTCATCTTACCTTTAGCGAGCACCAATACTTTATCTGCAATGACTTTATCAAGTTCTTGTCGGTGTAGAGCAGCAGCTAACGCAAAGCCACCTAAGAATAAGAAGATGATTGGGTTAGCGAAGTTACTGAGGGCTTTCGTGGTATCAAAGATCCCAAAGCCAACGGCGAGTAGGGGAACGAGCAATGCGGTAATACTGACGTGCAGCGCTTCGGTTAACCATAAAATAGCAACAAACGCTAAGATACTTAAACCGAGAACAACCTCTCTTTCAAAAGGTAGGAAATGATACAGCAGAGCAAAAAGAGTAACGTCGGCGAGAATGATAAGGCTGTTTTTATTCAGAAACCATTCCTTGGTATTAGTGGGTAAGGGTAAATGTTCATTTTTGTGCATTTTTGAGCTCCATTCTAACGATGAATTTCAGGCTGACTTTAAATGCTATTGTTACAGGAAATTTACCATAGTAAATAAAAGGTTACTGAGTTTGTCGTTCTGATCATTTAGGTGATCCCATAAATATGCACGCCTTCACTTTTTAAACAGATTTTCATCTAAAATTGTTATCTTTATGTTAATTGTTGTTTGTGTTTTACTGTGTTTAGTTAGGCGTTTAAAAGTATGGAAAAACTCATGCAGTGCCTGTAAATAGAAGAGGAAAAGAAAAACTAATAGCAAAGAGTAGCGAGAAAGAAACTCGGGTACAATAGATGAAGACGTTAGAATAAGAATATGAGTAAAGAAGAATGACAACACTGCGTTATTTAAAAGGCTATCCTGAGCACATATTGGCTCAAATTGAACTTATGGTTACGAATGGAAAATTGGCTGAATGGGTGAATAATAAGTACCCAACGCTGCATGATATTACGTCTGAAAAGGCGTTGTTTGAATATACTCAAGCGTTAAAGAATAAGTACATTAAAAAATCGTCACCGTTAAGTAAGGTGGTGTACGATCCTAAAATTCATATTGTAAATAATGCATTAGGGTTGCACACGTTCATTTCTCGTATTCATGGTAATAAGCTAAAAGCTAAAAATGAGATCCGAATTTCGAGTGTGTTTCGTAAAGCGCCGGAGCCATTGCTACGTATGCTGGTGGTGCATGAGTTGGCTCATATTAAAGAGAAAGCTCATAACAAGGCATTTTATGCGTTATGTTGTCACATGGAGCCTGATTACCACCAGCTAGAGTTTGATGCGCGTTTGTATTTAACGTATTTAGAAACGATATAGCATTATTTATCGATACCTTGCTCTTTGCGTTCTTCTTCGCATTCGTAAGAGGCCATTTCAAACTCACGGCAGATCCACGGTCGGTTTTCATAAATAGTACACATTAGGGTGTCGCGATCCACGGCGGCACACCAACCATCTTCTAGGCGTAGCATTACTTCACTTCCCCATTCATCACGGTCGATGTACTGCTCTGGTACGCCAGTGTCGGTAATGATCATCACCTCTAATTTACAGCAGCAGGCTTGGCAATTCTCACAAGTGATACCAGATGCGGCATTAGATGATGCTGTTGTTAATAGTGACTCTGTAGAGGATGATTCAGTAAGAACGGTGATGTCGATAGCGTTGATGGTCATAGATTTCATTATTTTTGTAAATATATGAGCTAGAATAACTCAGTTCAGGAGATATCTCGAACGATAAAATCAAATAGAGCAAAAAGAAATAGGTAAAAAAGAGGGGAGTTGAAAGTGATGTTGCGCAGTCTATTTTCTTTAGGGTAGAACCTTAAATGTAGTTCAATTGATATAATTAAAGATAGTGTTTTTTGGGAAAAAAACCACAAATCGAACTTAGGTCACATTATGGAATAAATAGGTTTAACAAGTGTAATCTGCTTTGCTAAACATACATCTGAAGGGTATGGATTTAGGAGGTTATTATGTCTATTAATTCTATTGATCACAGTGACATCACCGATATGAAAGGCAAGTATGAAATTGCCGATGAAGTAGTAACAAATATTGCAGAGTGTCAGAAAAGAGTAGCAGCACGTCGTCGTATTGAAGCAATGCTAGAAATCAGAGAAAGTGGCCTTACGCTTTCAGAAGCCAAAGACTTAGGTCTTATTCATTAATTTTTAAGTTCTACCTTCATACCTTCACTGTTTTATTATTAATGCGTCTATTTATGGCGCATTTTTGTTGTCTGTCGCAAAGTTTTGGTTCAGTACAAATATGCCAAATGCCAGAAACTATTATGCAGCGAGCGCGTAAAAGCACCGGTGTATGATTTCCAACCTAATGCCTGAACCATCTTTACTGGGTATTGAAAAACACGGAAACCCGAAAATTCATAACTAAGGATACAAAATGATAAATATTGAGCTTTGAGAGCTAATTTTTAGAAAAGTTGTAATTCTGATTATGGCAACGATCTCACCACTTCTTTGGTAATTTCATTTTTGTTGGAAATACTCTTAATATTTCAACATTATCATCTTTTATTCGATAAGGAATTATATAAGGAAAATTAGTTAATATAAGCTCTCTAGTTCCAAATACTCTTCCCTTTCTCCCTAATGATGGTTGCTCTTTAAGGTGCTCTGTTAAACTTTTTACTTCTCGAATAAAGACGTCTGCTGAATTCGGATTTCGTTCATATAAATAAGTTGCTGTTGAATCAAGATTGACCAAAGCTGTATTTAGCCATTTAATCTTCATTTACGCCCCATTTATTAAAAATAAATGACACTTCTTCATTTGAAGCAAAGTCGCCTAAATCAGCTTCTTTTAGTGCCTTATTTATTTCTGCTATATGCCATGACTCTTTTTCTAAATAATCTTGAAGAGCTTGTTTTGCTAACCATGATTTTGTTCTACCTGTTGATTCAGCTAGGTAAGATAGTTGTTGTTCTAAACTATCAGGAATTGGCACTGACATTGATGGCATGTTAAATCTCCAATTTTATGTATTGCATTGTATACAGTGTAATACATAAAGAGGAAATTAAGCAATATAGATACTTTTAAAAAACATCGAGGTTCGAGATCTAATTTTTAGAAAAGTTGCAATCTAAATGCGACAGACCCCATTTTTGTTGCCTGTAAGAAATGGAGTTTGCTGTTTTAGATCTAGATAATATAATGATGAAGCATTACACTTTATAACAAGTTATAGCGTGTAATTAATTAAATGAGCGTGTTATGAAAAACCTGTCGTTACTTCCTCCTCAAGAAAAAAATAAAATTGAACTCGATAAACAAGCTGCGTTCTATGTTTGGAAGGTAAAAAATGCCAAAGCAGGCCCTGACCTTTGGATAACAGAGGCAAATAAGCTTGAAGATGAGGCTGAACGTCTGTTTTTTCAGCAATCTATTGAAAAATACAAGTCAAAAATGGGCGTAGCGTAAAGGTTCCTTGATCTTTACTAGCGTATCACCTTAGTAATTTGGTAGAATCTGCCGATAATTTTTAAGTCCATAAATAACAAAGAGAGAATTCCGATGGGAAGAAGTTTTGAAGTGCGCAAGTCTTCAATGGCTAAAACACAAGGCGCAAAAATCAAAGTTTATTCTAAATACGGTAAAGAAATTTACATGTGTGCTAAGAATGGCGGTCCTGATCCAGACATGAACTTGTCTCTAAAGCATCTTATTTCGAAAGCGAAAAAAGATCAGGTGCCTACACACATCATTGATAAAGCAATTGATAAAGCAAACGGCGGCGGTGGTGAAGATTACCAACACGCTCGTTACGAAGGTTTTGCTCCAGGCGGTGCAAGCGTAATCGTTGATTGCTTAACAGATAATGGTAACCGTACTTTCCAAGACGTTCGCCAATGTTTCGTTAAAACGGGTGCTAAAATTGGTAGCCCAGGTACAAGTTCTCACATGTTTGACCACCAAGCTGTATTCCAGTTTAAAGGCGAAGATGAAGAAGCTGTACTTGAAGCATTAATGATGCAAGACGTTGATGTGACAGATATTGAACTTGAAGATGGCGTGATCACGGTATTCGCACCACACACTGAGTTCTTTAAAGTGAAAACAGCCTTGTCTGCTGAGTACCCTGATTTAGTGGTAGATGTGGAAGAAATTACGTTTGTTCCTCAAAACCCGATGGAAATCACGGGTGAAGATGCTGAGAAATTCCAAAAATTCTTAGATCTACTAGACGATTGTGATGACGTACAACAGGTTTATCACAACGCAGAATTAGAAGACTAATCGACGTTGTTGAATTAGATTCAAATAAACCGAGCTATTTTGCTCGGTTTTTTATGGCTGTAATGTTTATATCTAATTAATTATATTGGTATAATATTGTTATTATTAGGTTGAAATAATTGAACTTTTACTGGTTGTAGTAATCAAACGTTGAGTAATCTCTCAGTTACTGTATCCTACAGCGCTCGCAGTTTTGCGCTTAATGAACATTGATAGAGTAAATTTTAGTATGGGTTTTACCTCTCTGGGCTTATCTGCCCCTATTTTAAAAGCTGTAGAAGCACAAGGTTACAGCACACCTTCACCTATCCAATTACAAGCGATTCCAGCGGTAATTGAAGGGAAGGATGTTATGGCGGCAGCTCAAACAGGGACCGGTAAAACAGCAGGCTTTACACTTCCTCTTCTTGAACGTTTATCAAAAGGCCAGAAACTTAAGTTTAACCAAGTTCGTGCATTAATCTTAACGCCTACTCGTGAGCTTGCTGCGCAAGTACATGAGAGTGTTGAAAAATACAGCGTAAACCTTCCTCTTACTTCTGATGTGGTTTTTGGTGGCGTTAAAGCTAACCCACAAATGCAACGTCTTCGTAAGGGTGTAGATGTATTGGTTGCAACGCCTGGTCGTTTATTAGATCTTGCTAACCAAAACGCGATTAAATTCGACCAACTAGAAATTCTAGTTCTGGATGAAGCTGACCGTATGTTAGATATGGGCTTTATTCATGACATTAAAAAAATCTTAGCTAAGTTACCTAAGAATCGTCAAAACTTACTTTTCTCTGCAACGTTTTCTGATGAGATCCGTCAGTTAGCGAAAGGGCTTGTAAATAACCCTGTTGAGATTTCAGTAGCAACGCGTAACACAACAGCAGAAACGGTTGAGCAATCAGTTTATGTTGTAGATAAGACTAAAAAAGCACGTGTTCTTACTAAGCTAATTAAAGACCATGACTGGAAACAAGTATTGGTTTTCAGTAAAACTAAACACGGTGCAAACCGTTTAGCAAAAACGCTTGAAGAAAAAGGCATTAGCTCTGCGGCTATCCACGGCAATAAGAGCCAAGGTGCACGTACGAAAGCATTAGCTAACTTCAAGAGCGGTCAAGTTCGTGTATTAGTAGCGACAGATATTGCTGCTCGTGGTCTAGATATTGAGCAACTTCCTCAAGTAATCAACGTTGATTTACCAAAAGTACCTGAAGATTACGTTCACCGTATCGGCCGTACTGGTCGTGCTGGCGCAACGGGTAAAGCGATTTCTTTTGTGAGTGAAGATGAAGCAAGCGAGTTATTCGCGATTGAGCGTTTGATTCAAAAAATCTTACCTCGTCATGTTCTTGAGGGTTTTGAACCTGAAATGAAAGTGCCTGAGTCTAGATTGGACTCTCGCCCTATTAAAGCAAAAAAAACAAAGAAAACAAACGCACCACGTGTAGAGCATAAAGATGGTCAACGTTCTGGCGAAAACCGCAGTGGCCATAGACAAGGTGCTAAACCTGCACCAAGACGTAATACAGAGAACAAAGAAGGTGGCGCTGCTAAGAAAGAGGACGGTAATGCTAAGAAACGTCCTACTGATGGTGGTAAACCTAGGTCTAAAGGCAATGGTGAGAACCGTGGTAATGGCAGTAACTTCGGTAGTGGAAAACCAAAAACAGATGCGACAAAACCGCGTCGTCAAGGTCCACGCCCTGTTCGTAAGCCACAGCCACAACAATAAGATAATCAACTTAGATTGAGCTTACGCTTAATCAGTGAATAGATTTAAAAGCCAGCCAGTTGTCGCTGGCTTTTTTGTGCCTGTCGTATGGCTTAAAACGGTTTTTTAGCAGTAGTATTGGTGTATCAATACTGATCTTTTTTTCCGTAGTTAAATGTAAACGTCATCGTTTTTTATCATTTAGCTTTGCATTAGTAAAACTAATCTAAATTGTATAAAAAATCTCTCCTGAAATACCGCTAAATTTGATTGCCAGTTTTATATAATCGCCTTATTATCTCGCGCCTTAGAGCTGAGATAATTAGGTCTCTACTTATTCAAATTTACCATTAATTAATAAGATAAATACATTAATTTGACTTATATAATTAATATTTTGCTGTTTTTCGGAGAGCAGTCATGCAAAAGTCGTTTTCACTTGCGACGTTCAGTTTCCTGATCGTTATTTTAGTTGCTGTTGGTCAAATGAGCCAAACTATGTATGTACCCTCTATTGGTTACATGGCAAGTGAATTCAAAGTAAGCCCTGCATCATTACAAGCAGTTATGGCTGTGTATTTAATTCCTTATGGTTTATCACAATTTTTTTATGGGCCTCTGTCTGATCGAATTGGTCGTCGTGTAGTGATTTTGTCTGGTCTTGTTTTATATATTGCAGGCACACTATTTGCGTTGTTTTCTCATGATTACACGTTCTTTTTAATGGGCTGTTTTGTACAAGGCTTAGGTATTGGTGCGGCTGGAGTCATGTGTCGTACGATCCCGAGAGATTGTTTCTCTGGTGAAGAGTTACATAGAACCAACAGTATTATCAGTATGTGTATGATGTTTTCACCACTTTTGGCTCCAGTGTTAGGTGGTTATTTAACAGAAGCCTTTGGTTGGCGTTCAAGTTACTTATTCTTGGCTTTGTTCAGTATTGCGGTATTGATCATTATGACAACATCAATGAAAGAAACGTTGCCATTAGAAGTGCGCCGTAAAGAGCCAGTGTGGAAAAGTTATCGCCATGTATTATCAGAACATCGCTTCCAAGGGTATTTGATCTGCTTAGTGGCCACGTTCGCTGGTGTTGCTGTATTTGAAGCGGCAGCGGGTGTGTTATTGGGTGGTAAACTTAAACTCCCTGCAACAACCGTAAGTATTCTATTTATTTTACCTATTCCGGGCTACTTGGCTGGCGCGGCATTATCAAGTGTGATTGCAAAACGTTGGTCTGAGAAGAAATCATTGGATGTGGGATTAGTATCAATTGTACTTGGGGCAACCATTGTGTTGGTTCCTGGTGTGATGGGATTAACAACAGCACCAACATTGATTGGTGGTGCAGTCTTGTATTTCTTGGGGTCAGGTATTTTATTCCCGGCAGCTACAACGGGGGCATTATCACCCTTCCCACAACATGCAGGCACAGCGGGGGCATTATTAGGTGGTATGCAAAACCTAGGCGCGGGCTTAGCAACAATGGTCGCGTCAATGATCCCAGCGAACAGTCAAATGCCCGTTGGATTGATTATGTTCCTAATGTCACTGCTTGCGGTGTATGGGTTACGTAAAGTGCATTCAATTCCGCCATCAAGCGAAATGCCACTGGCGGTGTAAAGCTAGAACTTATTGCAATTAAAAAAGGCCGAGTAGAAATCATCTACTCGGCCTTTTTTGTATGTAACATCAACTAAGCGATTTATAGCGCTAGTTGATGTTACTTATTTTGTATTCGGTATTAGCCGCGCATACGGCTTACACGGAATGTACGACCTTTCATTTTACCTGTTGCGATTTTATCTAGTGCTGCTTTGGCAATTGAGCTATGAACAGCAACATAAGCGTGGAAATCAAATACATTGATTTTACCTACTTTCTTGCCGTCAACGCCGTCTTTACCAGTAAGAGCGCCAAGAATGTCACCAGGACGTAATTTGTTTTTCTTACCGCCGTCGATCCAAAGCGTGATCATCTCAGGGAAATGAGGTTGTTCGCTTAGGTGCTCTTCGCCTGGAAGTGGCTCGTCATTAATAGTCATGCTCATGTAATCTTCAATTTGAGCAAAGCTATTCGTTTCTTTGTTATTGAATAAGCTTAATGCGATGCCTTTTTTACCAGCACGGCCAGTACGACCGATACGGTGAACGTGAACTTCAGGATCACGAGATAATTCAAAGTTGATTACTGCATCTAGAGATTCGATATCAAGACCACGAGCAGCAACGTCTGTTGCAACTAAGATAGACGTACTCTTGTTAGCAAAACGAACCAATGCTTTATCACGGTCACGTTGCTCTAAATCACCGTGAAGAGCGGTTACGCTGAATTCAAAGTGGCGCAACTCATCAGCAACTTCTTGAGTAACACGTTTTGTATTACAGAAGATCACTGTTGATTCAGGACGGTGCTTAAGTAGTAGGATTTGAAGTGCTTTTAAACGGTCTTCAAAATCGTCTACTTTGTAGAAATGCTGCTCGATAGACGTATTTTCAACGTTGTCTTCTGCCTTTGTCATGATTGGATCATTCATGATGCGATCAGCAATCGATTTAATTTGTGGTGGGAACGTTGCACTGAACAGTAGGTTTTGACGTTTAGTTGGTGCGTGATCCAATACAAGGTCAATCGCGTCTTGGAAGCCCATTTCTAACATACGGTCAGCTTCATCAAGAACAAACGTATTTAGGTTATCTAAATTTAGGTAGCCTTTACGTAGGTGCTCTTCAACACGACCTGGCGTACCAACGATGATGTGTGCACCGTGCTCAAGAGAACCGATTTGTGGGCCAAATGGAACACCTCCACATAAAGTCAGTACTTTGATATTATGGATAGAGCGAGCAAGCTTACGGATTTCTACTGCAACTTGGTCAGCAAGTTCACGCGTAGGGCAAAGAACCAGAGATTGAACGCGAAAACGTTTTACATCTAGGTTCGCTAGTAGGCCTAAACCAAACGCTGCTGTTTTACCTGAACCCGTTTTCCCTTGGGCAATGACATCTTTCCCTTTCAGCATGAATGGTAAGCTTTGAGCTTGAATTGGAGTCATCTCTGTATAGCCTAAAGTATCTAGGTTTTGTAGAAGAGATGGGTTCAGATCTAATGATGAGAAAGAGGTTTGGCTCAAGGTGATTTCCTATAAACAAGTAGAAGCAAAATAAGATTTGCCTAATGGAAAGCAGAGTAAAGAGAAGAGGGTAAAAAAGCAAGGAAGATCACACTTTTTATGCTTATAAAAGCAGCAAGTGAAGAGGTTTGATTAAATTAATTTTTCAGATAAGGTTATGCTAGTTATCTATAAAGAGAATGATATACTTAAGTTAAAGTAACAATGACCTTTACAAAGGATGCTTTATGTTTGAGAAAAAACGTCGTCTGATCACCCGTAGTGATTTTGATGGGTTAGTATGTGCGATTTTATTGAAAGATATGGATCTGATAGATGATATTAAGTTTGTTCATCCGAAGGATATGCAAGATGGTATTATTGAAATCACTGAAAACGACATTGTAACGAACCTTCCTTATGTTGAAAAAGCTCATTTGATTTTCGATCATCATTTATCTGAGACAATCCGTAATACGGGTGATCGTCCAAATCATATCATTGATCCAGATGCTCCCTCGGCAGCGCGTGTCGTGTGGGATTATTATGGTGGCTTAGAGTGTTTTCCTAAAGAATGGCAAGATATGATGGAAGCCGTTGATAAAGGGGATTCCGCTCAATTCAATCAAGATGAGGTGCTTAATGCATCGGGTTGGAATTTACTTAATTTCTTAATGGATGCTCGTACTGGTTTAGGTCGTTTTCATGAGTTCCGTGTGTCTAACTACAATTTAATGATGGATTTGATTGAGTGCTGTAAAAACAATTCAATCGAGCAGATCTTAGATCTACCTGATGTAAAAGAGCGTATTGAACTGTATTTTGAACATGAGGAAAAGAGCAAGGAACAGATTTTACGTTGCGCAACGCAGCATGATAATTTGGTGTTATTAGATCTCACGAATGAAGAGACTATTTATGCATCTAACCGTTTTATTATTTATGCGCTGTTCCCTCAATGTAATATATCAATACATAAAATGTGGGGCTTCCAAAAACAAAATATCGTGTTTGCTACGGGTAAATCCATTTTTGATCGTTCTTCAAAAACCAATGTTGGCGCGTTAATGTTAGCAAATGGCGGAGGCGGTCATGTCGCTGCGGGAACGTGTCAGATCTCAGTAACTCAAGCTGATGAAGTTCAGCAACAATTAATTACAGCAATAACACAAGATGGTTAATTCAAAAGAATAGTCATTTATGTGTAAAAAAATCCTCGTAGCAATGATTTGTTACGAGGATTTTTCATTTTTAAGAGATAAGGCCAGTCTTGAAAGCACCGCAAGCGATATTTAATTTTGAGCAGAGGTACGCAATCAATAGTAAGAATTATATTGCAAGAGGTGGATCTTATTTTTTGTTAATACTGCCGTGCGTGTCCGTATATTTATAACAAAATTAGGTATGATTAAAAAATAAACGTTTATTCGTAAAGAGCGAATATAGTTAGATAATTATCAATTAGACAAGGAAGAGAAATAATGGCATATGATACGTTAATAACCATTGGGGTTCTGGTGTTTTTAGTTCTGGTATTAATCGCACTTGGTGTAAAAACCGTACCTCAAGGTCACAACTGGACGGTAGAGCGATTTGGTCGATACACGCAAACATTACAACCAGGTTTAAATTTGATCATTCCATTTATTGATAAGATTGGTCAAAAGATCAATATGATGGAGCAGGTTCTTGATATTCCAGCTCAAGAAGTGATCTCAAAAGATAATGCCAACGTTACTATTGATGCCGTATGTTTTGTTCAAGTGGTTGATGCTGCAAAAGCCGCTTATGAAGTAAGTGATCTTCAACACGCAATTCGTAACTTAACATTAACCAATATGCGTACCGTTCTTGGTTCGATGGAATTAGATGAAATGCTAAGCCAACGAGATATGATTAACGTGAAGCTATTGGCAATTGTTGATGCTGCAACAAACCCTTGGGGCGTAAAAATTACTCGTATCGAAATTAAAGATGTTCAGCCACCAGCGGATCTTACTGCGGCAATGAATGCACAAATGAAGGCCGAGCGTCATAAGCGTGCAGATGTGTTAGAAGCAGAAGGTAAACGTCAAGCTGAGATTTTAAAAGCTGAAGGTCACAAGCAAGGTGAGATCTTAAAAGCTGAAGGTGATAAACAAGCCGCAATTTTAAAAGCCGAAGCTCGTGAGCGTGCCGCAGAAGCAGAAGCTAATGCAACAAGGATGGTATCAGAGGCGATTTCTCAAGGTGATATGCAAGCCGTAAATTACTTTATTGCGCAAGGTTATACAGAAGCTCTAAAATCAATAGGACAGGCAGAAAACAGCAAAATAATTATGCTGCCTTTAGAAGCATCAGGCTTAATGGGATCAATTGCAGGCATTGCTGAAATGTTTAAAGTGGATAAAGATACCTCTAAATAGGAGCTCATAATGGAGTTTTTTGAACAAATGAATCATTGGCATTGGTTAACTTTTGGCCTGCTATTGCTTGCTGGTGAATTATTAGGAACAGCGGGGTATTTTTTGTGGATAGGACTATCCGCTGTTGCTGTTGGTGTATTGTATGCCGTTATTCCACTTAGTTGGCAATTACAGTGGGTAAGTTTTGCTGTTTTTTCTCTTTTTGCAACGTGGTTGTGGTGGAGATACCAGCATAAAAAAGATGAAATATCGGATGCTAAACGTGCATTGAATCAAAAAGATAAGCAATTAATTGGACAAACCTCACACTTGGGAGAGGATATTATTGCAGGTTCTTGCCGAATAGTTTTAGGAGATACCACTTGGTCTGCAAAAAGTTTGCAAGATATTCCAAAGGGTACACTCGTCCGTGTCGTGGCTGTTGACGGTATTATTTTGACTATTGAGCCAATGGATAAGTAAATTAACATTTAATCTATTTTAGGTGGGTAACTGTTGCGTTTAATTGCAGTAATTTACTTACCTTTTTTACATGTTGGATCCGCAACGGGTTATTTTCTTGGTTTTAGTTACAACTCCTCATTTTGATTAACTTTTTCGTGTTTGTAAAAGTAAGTGACAATTGTATGTTTTTACTTTATTTTTACGCAGATCTGCCGTTATAAAAGGTAGGGCATAAGAATTATTTTTATGTAGAAACACTCATGGAATGAGTCATTAAGAATTATTTGAAGGTTGTTAAAGACATGAGTTACAAAAATTTAGCAGTACGTAATAAAATTGCCACTGTATTTTCAGCAATAGGGTTAGTCATGATAGCGTTTGCTATTTTCTTATTGCAAGAATTGAATAAAGTAGAAACAGAAGTAGTCAACTTCATTGATTCTACTGTTCCTAGTGTATTATCTGTCGAAAATATGTATTTTAAGATGAACTCATATCGTCGAGATCAGTACGCTGCATTAACATACTCAAAAGACCAACTCCCTGAGTTACTTGATAAATTATCTTTGCAAGAAAATAAGATTAAATCAGAGTTATCTCAATACGAGGCAACGGTATCTAGTGGTGAAGAACGTCGTGTTTTTGATAGCGTGTTAACGGGTTGGGAAAATTATCTAACACAATTAAAAGGCTTTAAAACTAACGTGAGTTCTGGCAACTTTGAACAGGCTGAAATTCAACTTTTAGATGGATTAAGTCAATTTAATGAACTTGGTGTAACAATGGATGCATTGGTTAACGTTAATGTCGGTTTCATGTCGGGTAACCGTGCTGAGATTATGAATAGTGTTGATAATGTTACAATGGCAACAAAAGTATCATTCTCCGCATTAATCGCTTTTATGGTGTTTATTACCTTCTTCTTAGCGCGTCAAATTTGTCGTCCTTTAAATTTAGTGGTTGAGCAGTCTAAAGCGATTGCTGCGGGTGATTTAACCTTCCGTCTTCAACGTGATGAAATTGGTAATGATGAGTTAGGTGAGTTAGCTGATACCAATATTGAAATGCAAGATCAGCTACGTATGTTAATTGAAGATACTATTTCTGCGGTAACTCAGCTTTCTGCTGCGGTAGAAGAGATGAGTGCAATTTCAGAGCAATCTGCTCGTGGTATGCAACAACAACAATCTGACATTACAACGGTAGCCGCTGCAATGGAAGAAATGAAAGCAACGGTAGCAGAAGTTGCTAACAACACTGAAACCGCATCTACGTCGGCTTTAGAAGCCTCAGAAGAAGCAAAACAAGGCAATCGTGATGTTCAATCTAATATTGATCAAATTCAAACTGTGTCTCGTGATATTGAGCAAGCAGGTGAGTTGGTTGAAGAATTAGAGCGTGAATCAAACAACATCAGTGTTGTGGTTGAAGTTATTCGTGGCATTGCAGATCAAACTAACTTATTAGCATTGAACGCAGCAATTGAAGCGGCACGTGCTGGTGAACAAGGTCGTGGTTTTGCGGTGGTTGCTGATGAAGTTCGATCTCTTGCGGGACGTACCCAATCATCAACTACGGAAATTGTTGAGATTATCGAGAAACTTCAAGCAAGTGCAACACACGCAAAAGCAGCAACCGATCAAAGTTGTTCTAAGATCCGTCTGTGTGTTGAGCAAAGTGTTCAAACGGGTAATTCAATTCAAATGATTGAAGAAACCATGATGAAAGTAACGGATACAAGTATTCAAATCGCAAGTGCATGTAGCCAACAAGACTCAGTAACAGAAGAGCTTGGCCGTAACATTCAAAGCATGAGTTTGTCAGCAAGTGAAGTGGCATTAGGTGCAGAGCAAACCGCACAATCAAGCGTGGAATTAGCGCAATTAGCAACGACACTGCAAACTTCTTTATCGCGTTTTAAAGTGTAATTTGACACATATACAGTGAGTTGGATTTTTAAGTGATTAGAAATTAAAACATAAAAAAAGGAGATCAACTGATCTCTTTTTTTATTGCATTAAATTTACTAAGCTTAATATTACTTAATTAATTTAATGTGATTTAGCTTAGGTTCTTGCTTTAACCGCTTTGATTAAAACAGACGTATCCATTCGACCTAAACCTTGTTCTTGCAGGTTTTTGTATTCTTGGTTGACTTCTTCTGTGAGTGGCAGTTTAATCCCATGAGCTTTGGCTTCATCTAGACAAATGCCAAGATCTTTTCTCATCCAATCAATGGCAAAACCGAAATCGAATTTATCTTGTGCCATGGTGCTTGCTCGGTTTTCCATCTGCCATGAACCCGCCGCGCCATGTTTTAGCGTATCAATCACTAGATCAATATCTAGGTTGGCTTTCTCAGCAAGAATAAGTGCTTCACTTAGGCCTTTTAATACACCAGCGATACAGATTTGGTTTGCCATTTTACAGCGTTGGCCTTGGCCATTTTCACCAAGAAGGGTAATGGCTTTAGCAAAGCTTTGAATTACTGGTTTTGCTGTATTGAACGCTTCTTCGTTACCGCCACACATCACGGTTAATACCCCGTTTTCAGCACCGGCTTGACCACCAGAGACCGGTGCATCAATAAATTGGTTGCCTTGTGCTTCACATGCTTTTGCCAATTCAATAGCTAGCGTTGCTGATGTGGTGGTGTTATCCACTAAGATCGCGTTAGGCTTTAACCCTGCAAGAACGCCATTTTCACCATAAATTACACTGCGAACATCATCATCGTTACCGACACATACAAAGACGATATCAGAACCTTCAGCAGCTTCACGAGGAGTTGGCGCTGATTGACCTTGGTATTCTGCTGCCCATTGCTTTGCTTTAGCTTTAGTACGGTTATAAACCGTTGTTGAGAAACCTGCATTTTGTAGATGACGAGCCATTGGGTAGCCCATTACGCCCAAACCAATGAAGCTAACGTTAGTGATTTCCATGTCATTCCTTATTATGTGCTGTTGTTATTAACGATTAAAACACAGCTTGTAACAATTTGACATAGTTCAAGATTGAGATTATTTACAATATCGTTATGAAATTAATTCATGCATAAATAATCTTAGTATTTATCAAGCATCTCAACATTAAAATCAGCAAGTTCAAGAGTGAAGTGAATCTCTGCTGCTTGTTCATTGATAGCATTTAAGCTTTTTTGAACTTCAGTAATGGTGAGTGTGTTGTTATCTAAATTAAAGACCTGTTTTTGAGTGGTGTAATAAAAAGCGAGAATTAGCAGCGAATCATGATCGTTTTTGTCTGCTTTTCCTTTAATTTTAGCCAGCTTTCGATAGATTCGATTATGAATTTGTTTTAGCTTCCAAACATACATTATCTCATCAAAATATGGCGTATTTTTGACTTTATTCATAATAAAAGCAGTGGCTATTACCGCGATGATAACGCCAAGAACATTGAGATGGAAATTGCCAGTAGAGCCTGATTCTGTAATGCCTTCTGAGCCAAATAAGGCAATAAGAATTGAGCCGAATGCAAGGGCTAACACCGCAAGACAACCAACAAAACCCACCATGACTAGGTTGGTTTTTTTACGATAGGTGTTTTTGTCTATATTTAGAATTTTCATGTTACATCATTCTCAATGAAAGTAAGTTAGTAGGAAGTGTAGTGCAAAAAGGAATGTAATTGGAATTAAGAAAGAGTAACCGTTAGTTTCATCAAAGTTTTACTAATAAATAAATGATGTTCATAAAAAAAGCCATATCAAATTGATTGATATGGCTTCATTAGTATCAGGTATCAGGTATCAGGTATTAATCTTTAAAATATAAATTGGTATAAGTAACCAGCACTTATCGCCATGCCTAAAATGACAACTAAGAACGCGATAATCATTTGGTTTTTGAAGATAGATTTAAGTAAAATCACTTCGGTTAAACTTGCGCCTGCACTACCAATGATTAATGCCATTACCGCACCTAAACTCATGCCTTTTGCAGCAAGTGCAGCACTTAGTGGAATGACTGCTTCAGCACGAATGTAAAGTGGAATACCAATTACCGCCGCGACTGGGATTGCAAATGGGTTATTTTCACTTGCAATACGAGCAACGAATTCCGTTGGCATAAAGCCGTAGATCATTGAGCCAAGTGCAATACCACCAATTAAGTAAGGCAATACTTTTTTGAAGTCAGTCCAAGTGCTGTTCCAAATCTTCATCCATTTACTTTGTGGTGCTTTTTTCGCGCCGCCACAGGTTGATCCACAACATGTTGGTTCTGGTGCGATATACGCTGTTTCTTTTACGTATTTTTCAAAGCCCAGTTTTTCTAAGGTGTAACCTGCAATAATTGATACGCCCATTGCCATCGTAAAGTAGAACACAGTGACGTTAAGACCAAACGTGACAGCGAATAAACCGATAATGATTGGGTTTAATAGTGGGCTTGCAAACAAGAACACCATCATCGTACCGAAACCGGCTTTTGCTCGTAATAGACCTTTCAAGAAAGGAATGGTTGAGCATGAGCAGAATGGAGTAATCGCCCCTAATAAACCAGCCACAATATAACCTCGTCCATTTTTACCACTAAGAATGCTTTGGATTTTCGCAGGTGGAATATATTCCTGTAAGACGCCAACAAGGTAGCTAATTAATAGGAACAGTACGGTTAATTCTGCCGCTAAGAAAGCGAACATGTTTAAGGTGTCTATCACCATGTCTTGTGTAATTGTAAACATAATTTAAATCTTTATATTTCTGGAATAGTCGAAATATACTCTTGAGTATTAGCATGATCAAGTTATTTCTAGTATTATCGAAATATAAATTTAAAGAGGATCAAACTATGGACATCGAGATTGTCGCTAAAGCATTGAAAGAGCTAGGTCATCCTACACGTTTGGCTATTTATAAAAGTGTGGTGAGAGCAGGATACCAAGGTATTGCCGTTGGTGGGCTTCAAGATAAACTGGCTATTCCGGGCTCTACGTTGTCTCATCATGTGTCAGGTTTAGCGTCTGCGGGGCTAATTTCACAGCGCCGTGAAGGTCGTACTCTTTTTTGTGTGGCTGAATATGAAAAACTAACCTCTGTGATTGGTTTCTTACAAGATGAATGCTGCTTTGATGAAGCGTGTGAAGAAGAGGAACAATAAAATGAATGTATATACGCAATTTGATAGCTCAATAGGGATGATCACCGTTAATGGCAATGATGAAGGACTCCTTGGTGTTTGGTATGAAAGTCACGCAAGAACACTTAGTGATTTTGGAGTACAAGCCGATGATCATCCTATATTGAAGCTTACTGTTAGCCAATTAAAAGAATACTTTAATGGTGAGCGTCGTGACTTTTCTATTCCGTTAGCTGCAAATGGCACTGAATTTCAAAATAAAGTATGGCAAGCACTAACTACCATCCCTTATGGCGAAACCTGGTGCTATAAAGATCTCGCAATTGCGGTAGGGAATCCTAAAGCATCACAAGCGGTTGGTGGTGCTAATAGTAAAAATCCGATTTCAATTATCGTGCCTTGCCATCGTGTTATTGGCAAAAATGGCAGCCTAACGGGCTATGCTGGTGGGGTTGATATCAAACAAGCATTATTAGAGTTAGAGGCGAAATCGTAATATAAAGTTAATTTACTTCTTTGAGGATCTCATAAGGGCGATCTTGTACCGTCATCATGGGAGATGCTCTCAATACTAATGTGGGTTCTAATAAGTACTCTAATGGTTTATTGATACGACTTTGTTCTATGTGTTCCCCTTTAAGGGCATCAAGCATTAATTCAAAGCCACGAAGGGCAATTTGATGCATCGGTTGATGAACACTAGAAAAACCGAGTGATTGTGCAATAAAGGTGTCATCAAAACCAACTATCTCGACCTGTTTAGTTAGATTAGTGTTATTAAGCAGGTTATACACATGGCTCGCTGAAATATCATCAGAGCAGAAGAGTGCTTCCAATGGTGTATCTGAGCTTAGTATGTGGTTTTGTACGAACTCTTTCAAAGACTCTACTGTATAAGGCGTGAGAATACGTTCCTCGATAAGATCTCTGCCTTTACTTAATAAGGTATTTTGAAAGCCAATAAAACGGTCAGATTGCTGGTTAGTACAGCCAATAAACCCAATACGTCGATAACCTTGCTTAATAAAGTGCTCTGCGACTAAATTACCCCCCTGTTTATGGTGCGTTCCAATGCTCAAGCAGAGTGGTGAAGTTACCGTTAATAGAATAATAGGAAAGGAAGCGTTCTGAAGAGGACGAATATGTTGATCTTTTAACGAGCGAGGAATAAGAAATACCCCATCCACATTATGATGTTTACACTCCTCTAAAAAAGTCTGCTCAAGCTTTAAATTATTACGACTATTGAACAACAGAATACTGCGCCCGTGCTTATAAGCTTCCTCTTCTAATACATCAATCAATTTAGCGAAAAACGGATTACTCATATTACGTACAATTACACCAAACAGCTTGGTTGCTTTCTTTTTCTTAGGCTCTGGTTTTTGGTAATTGAATTTAGCAATAGTAGCTTCTACTGAGTGCCGTGCGGCGTCAGATACCCTGCCATTGTTATTGATCACTCTTGATACCGTAGCGATAGAAACGCCTGAATATTTAGCAATGTCTCTGATGGTCATTTTCTATCTCTTGAAAGGCAATTTGGTGGTGGCGCTCATCATACGATTATTTGTGTAACAAGTTTTTGTGTTACATCACATATTTTTAGTCAATATACGTAAATGATAACTAACTTATCTATTGCTACTTGTTATTGGTTTCTAAAATGAAGACGAGACTCTATTATCAATTCAACAAGTTAATGATTGGGTATCACAGTGTATTTAGATAAATATAAAACGATTAATACTGCAACGGAGAAAGATAACGAAAAGTTTAATGCGATTCGTTGCAATACAGTATATCGGCCACAATTACATATTACACCGCCACATGGATTATTAAATGATCCAAATGGGTTTTGTTATTTTAACGGTGAGTATCATTTATTTTACCAGTGGTATCCATTTGGTACTTTTCATGGCATGAAACATTGGATGCATTTAACATCGAACGATTTATATTCTTGGAATGAACACGGAAGTAAAATAACGCCAATAGAAAATTACGAATCACATGGCGCTTATTCTGGTGCAGCTTTTGTTGAGAATGATTCTGCATATTTATTTTATACGGGTAATGTGAAAAATGGCGAAGAGCGCGATGCAAATCAGTGTGTCGCTATTTTAGATAAAGATAACCAAGTGAAAAAATCAGAGCAAAACCCAATTATAAAATCGTTCCCTAAAGGGTATACGGGCCATGTAAGAGATCCCAAAATCATTAAAGACGGTGATGTTTATTACATGCTGCTTGGCGCTCAAAGAGAGGCCGATTTAAAAGGTTCTATTATTGTTTATAGCTCTGATAATTTGCTTGAGTGGGTATTGAAAGGGGAGTTATTCATTGATATTGATGCTGATTTTAATGAAGCCTATATGTTTGAATGCCCTGATTTACTAGAGGTCGATGGTCAAGATGTGCTTATCTTTTCTCCACAAGGGATTTCACCAAAACAAGAGCGATTCCAGAACCGTTATAACGTGGTGTATTGCATTGGAAAAATTGATTGGACATCACTTACGTTTACTGTGACTCATTGGGATGAACTTGATCGAGGGTTTGATTTTTACGCTCCACAAACCATGAGCAACAACCCAAATGAGCCAACATTAATTGCATGGGCGGGAACGGATGGTGATTTACCATCAGAGCAATACGGTTGGGTTAACTGCTTAACCGTACCAAGAAAGCTGTCGATTAAAGAGAATAAGCTATACCAAGAATTAGAACCGATTAATGAGACTAAACTGAATTCGGTATTAGTAAATGAAAATATAAAGGCTGAGAAAATAATTAAACTAGAGTCATTATCATTTTTATTAGATATTGATTGTAGCCTAACTGAAAATATATCAGTGGTTATTTTTGACGACTTTAATAATGAGTTTTTATTTACGGTTGATAATGAAAAGAAACAACTAATACTGGATAGAACAAATTATGATCATAATGAGAAAGAGTATGAATTTGGATCAATTCGTTCTTGTTTATTAACTGAAAAAAGTAAAAATCTGACGCTATTTTGTGATCAAAGTATTATCGAAATATTTTCAGACCAAGGACGTAATGTGTTTACGTCGCTGTTTTTCCCTTCAAAAGGAAATCACTACTTAAAAATAACGTTTGATGACTCTTCTGAAATAGAAGCAACCCTACAATATGTAAATAAGATTTAGGTGAAATACGATGAATTATGATGCGATTACCAATGAGATACTCGATAGTATTGGCGGAATTGAGAACATAAAAAATGCGGAGCACTGTGCAACGCGCTTACGTTTAATTTTAAAAGATAACGATAAAGTGAACGTTGACGAAGCCAAAGGCATTGAGCAGATTAGCGGTTACTTCTATCAATCAGGTCAACACCAATTCATCATTGGTACAGGTAAAGTGACTCACGTTTATAATTCACTGCAACAAAAGTTGGGCGGAGAAGCTGGAGGGGGTGATTTCAAACAAGATGCCTTCTCTGATATGACAATGAGCCAAAAAGTGGTTCGTACTCTAGCGGATATTTTAGTTCCACTTATCCCTGCATTGGTGACAACTGGCCTGTTAATGGGGCTGCGTGGCATGTTGCTGCACTCTGGTGTTGAGTTTTCACCTGAGTTATTAGCATTATTCAGTATGTTAACCGACACCGCTTTTGCGTTCTTACCAGTATTGATTGCTTTTTCTGCCTCGAAAAAATTTGGTGGTAACCCAGTTATTGCGATTGTGGTTGGTTTAATGATGGTTGCACCGCAGTTGCCTAACGCATGGGCAGTAGCAAGTGGTGGCGCTGAACCGATGATGGTCACTTTGCTTGGACTCTCTTTCCCATTAGTTGGTTATCAAGGCACCGTGTTACCTGCTATTTTTGCTGGTTGGTTTACGTCTTATCTTGAACGTAACCTGAGAAAGTTTGTTCCAACGAGCATGGACTTAATTGTTACGCCATTTATGACCATCACCATTGCTATTGTAGTTATCTTGTTTGGCTTTGGTCCTTTACTGCAAAGTATCGAACATGGTTGTACCTCACTGGTACGTCTAGCGCTTGATCTTCCATTAGGCATTGGCTACATCTTATATGGTGCTTTCCAACAAATGATTGTGATTACCGGCCTTCATCATGCGTTGGGTGTGATTGAAATTGGTTTATTAAATGACACAGGATTGAACCCACTACAACCATTAGGCACTGCGTCTATGGCGGGTCAATTTGGTGCAGCAATTGCGGTAGCGACACTGTTGAAGAACAAACAGAAAAAGAGCAATGCGTACGGTGCATCAATGTCGACACTGTTTGGTATTACAGAGCCACTACTGTTTGGTGTAAACCTTCAATATGGCAAAGTATTTATCTTCGGGATGGTTGGTGGTGCAGTCGGTGGATTGGTCACTTATGTATTAAATATTAGCGCAACAGGTATGGGTATTACGTTCATTCCCGGTATTTTATTGTACTCCCATTCATTGACCGCAGTGTTAGGTTACTTAATGGTGATTGCGAGTGCGTTTGCAACAGCGTTTGTATTAACGCGAGTGTATAACCCAATTAAAAGAACAAAATAGTAGATTATAAATCCCTTATAATCCTATTATGACTTGCCTCGATGGTTTTGCCGTCGGGGTCCTTTGTAAGAGTGAAGATGATTATGAATAAAGTTTGGTTAACTGGTGATGCCGTGGTGGATCTGATCCCAGAAACAGTAAATACCTATTTGAAATGCCCAGGAGGTGCTCCTGCCAATGTGGCTGTTGGTATTGCTCGTTTAGAAGGTGATTGTGCCTTCTTTGGACGTGTTGGTCATGACCCATTTGGCGCTTTTATGCGAGAGACTTTGGCTCTAGAAGGCGTAGATATTACTCATTTACATATGGATGCAGCACAAAGAACATCAACAGTGTTAGTTGATCTTGATGAAAGTGGCGAGCGAACGTTTACGTTTATGGTAAAGCCAAGTGCTGATCAGTTTGTTGAAAAATCGGACGTGCCTTCTTTCTTAGCGGGTGAGTGGTTGCATACCTGCTCGATTTCGTTAGCGAATGAGCCAAGCCGAAGTTCTACATTACACGCTCTGGTTGCGATTAAAGTTGTAGGTGGTTTTGTCAGCTTTGATCCAAATTTACGTGATGAAGTTTGGCAAAATCCATCCGAGATTAAAGATGTTGTGATGAAAGCAGTCGCATTAGCAGATGTGGTTAAATTCTCTGAAGAAGAGTTATTGTTTTTAACCGATACAACGGATTTACAGCAAGGTTTAACGTTTATTGAATCACTGAATATCCCATTAGTAGCGATCACTTTAGGGGCTAAAGGTGCGTTAGTTGTATTTGATGGTAAGCAACAAGTTATCTCAGGTATCTCTGTTGATGTTGTAGATACAACTGGTGCCGGTGATGCGTTCGTATGTGGTCTTTTAGCGCAGCTTTCTTTGCATACTGAATGGAAAGAGCAAGCGGTGATTCAAAAAGCGGTAATGTGGGGAAATATTTGCGGCGCTTTGGCGACAACCCAAAAAGGGGCGATGATCGCACTTCCGACCCAGCAAGCATTATTAAAGCTAGAAGGTGTACGTTAATTTTGTAGTACGCTACACTGGTCAGAATTATGGGCAGGGAAGGAATAACGATGCACGCGATATTAAAAGTCATTGCTAACTTAATTAATAAGCACTTTATGGCGATTAATATGTATACGCTGATGTTTCTTCTGATCAGTTATATTACGTTAAGTTGGTTAGGATTAATTTTTGCCAATGAACCTCACCTAACAGCTAATCTAGCTAGTTTTTTTTACTATATTGTTACCACAAGTAGTACGGTCGGTTATGGCGATTTAAGTCCAACCACTGACCATGGTCGATTATTCTCAGCGTTGTTTATTATTCCATGTGGAGTGGGGTTATTTGCATTATCTGTAGGTCGAATGGCTGTGTTTTTTACTGATTTTTGGCGTACAAATCGAAGAGGGAAACGAAATTTGAACTTAGAAAATCACATTGTTGTTATTGGTATTAACAGCGCCCGAACTCCTCATTTGCTTGAAATGTTGAAACGTGAAGAACAAGGTCGACGAGAAGTGGTGGTTGTCTCTTGTGAGTATGAAGAGTCTCCTTTTGATTCTGATGTGCATTTTGTGCGTGTTAACTCGTTTACTGATGCAATAGAGATGGAGCGTTCTAACTTATCTAAAGCCAGTGCTGTGATTGTTGATACTGATTTGGATGATGCCACTTTAACCATCAGTCTGTTTGTCGCAGAGCAAAATAGTGACGCCCATTTAGTGGCCCATTTTGAAGATTCAATCAAACGAGATTTACTGCATAAATATTGTCCGAATTCTGAGTGTATTTCTTCTCTATCAACAGAATTAGTGGCTAAATCTGTGATGGATAAAGGCTCAAGCTTTATTCATTCAGAGTTAGTGAGTGCTCACAAAGGACAAACACAATATTCGATTAAAGTGCCTGACCAACTTGATGAGTTTACGGTTGAGTCTATTTATTCTTCGTTTAAAAAACAGCATGAAGCTATTATTATAGCGATACAAAAGAAAGCAGAAAGTTGCAAAGTTAATCCAAGCTTAGAGACGGTGTTATCTACCGATGATGTAATTTATTACATTGCGGATGAGCGTATCGTCGACATAAATTGGCAAAAAGCCATAATTAATTAAAGGTTATTAAGGGTTTTGTAAAAAGTTCTATTGCACAACGTTGAACTCAAGATTAGAATGCGAACGATTTTCATTTAACTGGTGAGTAGCGTGTCGCGTATTTTAGTTGTCGATGATGACATTGAGTTGTGCAATTTATTGCAAGAAGTTTTACAAGATGAAGGCTACGATGTTGATTGTGTTCATTGTGGTGAAAGTGCTCTAGAGTTTATTCAGAGTCATTCTGTTGATCTTGTTTTATTAGATGTCATGCTTCCCAAGCTTGATGGCTATCAAGTGGCACGCCGTATTTGCCAACGTTTTGCCACGCCTATCCTTATGTTAACCGCGCTTGGTGATGAGGCTTCTATGCTTGATAGTTTACAAGCAGGGGCGGATCATTTTATCGCAAAACCGTTTAATGTTCCTGAGTTATTGGCTCGTATTACTGCAATTTTGCGTCGTGTCGGATTAGAGCGTCAGCGCCAAAATTATGTAGGAGCAACTGAAGATCTTGCTGAGCAATTCTTACGGTTACCACTGACTGAAACTGAGTCTGAATTACTGCAATATTTGATTAATAATGCCGATGTCGTGGTCTCTAAGTCAGATCTACAAATTAATATACTCAAGAAAGAACTGTGTCCGTTCGATCGTAATCTAGATATGCATATCAGTAATATTCGTCGTAAATTATTGCAATCTGGTTTATCTAAACAGCACATTAAAACCGTGCGTGGGCGTGGTTATAGTTTTATAAAAACGGTTAATAGTTGATGGATAAGGTTGAATGAAAATGCTTCGTTGGTTCAGCTCTTGCCCTCCCTTTATACGTAAACATAAGAACGGATTAGCTTTTCGCTTATTTAGCGCATTTGCAGTGAGTTTGTTCCTTATTATCTCACTGCAAAGCTTAGCCGAGATAGCGTTGATGAAATCGATGTTGCGTATTCCATCATCAATCCAAGAAGAGATGTTGGATCTTGCTTATCAAGCCAATGTTCTCATTGATGAAGGGGATATGGATGAATTGGCTGACTGGGCTAATGCTCAAGAATACTATTTGTTTGTACTAGATAAGAACAAGCGCCCTATTACACATAGAGATATGCATCCTCATTTTGAGTTTAAGTTAAAGTATTCACGCCCATTAAATACCCAGCTTGCTAATGAAGTGAATCAACCTATTATTGGGGTCCCATTAAATAATGGATTAACGATAGTGATGCAAATGCCGTATCAATATCATCCTGCTCGTAATTTCTCGTTATATTTTAGTATTATAAAAATTCTGATCTCTGGTGCTATATTAGGATTGTTTTCATGGGTTATTGCTCGTTATTTACAAAAGCCATTAGATAAATTAAGAGAGGTGAGTCATCGTTTATCTAAGGGGGATTTTACAATTAAGGTAGCTGATGAAATAGGCTATTCAGTGCGTGAGTTTAGTGAGTTAGCACATGACTTTGATAATATGACGAGTGAAATACATTCTCTTGCTGAGAAGCAAAAACGTCTGATCCGAGATGTATCTCATGAATTACGAACTCCACTGGCTAGACATAACTTGGCATTGCATTTATTAAGAAAGAGAGCGGATAACGAGCATGTGCATTTGCTTGATCGTTTAGAAAATGAATCGGCAGAAATGAATAACTTGGTTGGCGAGATTTTAGAGTTTAGCCAATTAGAGAACGCGCGTTATTCTACAAAATTAGAATTATTGATATTAGACGGTTATTGTGAAGCTCAAATTACGCAATTACGTTCAGATTTAAAACCGAATCAAATCTTAGAAACACGATTTTCACTTGGGACAGATGCTGTGATGGTTGACTGCCGTCTTTTAGTTCGTTGTGTTAATAACCTCATTAGCAATGCGATTAAATACGCGGGCGATAATGCGACTATTCGATTATTGATCACCCGTTATCAAGAGAATGAACTGCATTATATTGCGGTTATTGTTGAAGATGATGGATTTGGTATTCCTGAGCATCAACTGAACGATATTTTTGCGCCATTTGCTCGCTTAGAGTCAGCCAGAGATAAGCAATCAGGGGGCTATGGGTTAGGACTCGCGATTGTAAAAGAAGCAATGTCAGTCATGAAGGGGAAAGTGAAGGCTGAGAATCGAAAAGAGGGCGGTCTGAGGATCTCACTGTTGTTTCCTGTTTAGTTCTTACCTAGATTCGTATTATTTAGAATTGCAGCAATGGTTATAAGAAATATTAAAGCGAAGATAAAAATAAACCCGAGCACATTACATGCTCGGGTTTGTTGTTTATGTTATGAACTAAATCATATTAGCCATTCATTGGTGGCGTGAACGCTGTTAATGTTGGAGCAACACCAGTGAATTTTTCAATTTTCACGACACCAGAGTTACCACAGTTACCATTGGCTAAACGAGACGTTGGAATATCCATTGTCAGCACGTTTGGCCCACCATTTTTACACATACCCGTCTTAGGATCTAAATCAGGCCATGCACCTTCATGGATACAGACGCTGCCTTTTTTGATGCCATCAGAAACAAAAGCACCAACCAGAACCTGCCCACGTTGGTTATAAGCACGAACTAAATCGCCATCTTTAATACCACGTGCTTTTGCATCTTCTGGGTGAATCGTAATAGGCTCACGGTTTTGTACTGCGTATTCTTTACGAAGATCGGCATAGTTAAATTGGCTGTGCAAACGGTGTGCTGAGTGCGATGTCATTAACTGTAGTTCGCCATCAGTGTAGTTAAACATCCACTCTGTTGGCTCTATCCACATTGGGTGTGGAGGGCAATCATCCAGTTTGTAACTTTCGATGGTTTTAGAGAAGATCTCAATCTTACCACTTGGAGTACCGAGTGGGTTCATGATTGGATCTTGACGGAAATCACTAAAGCGAATGAACTCTGCGTTCTTCGCGTTCCACTTCATTTCAATAAGCTTGTTCGCTTCCCAGAACTTAGAGAAATTCATCATAGGTACGCGCGCGTTACGACCGCCTTTTTGTGCTGTTTTATAGAAATCACGAAGCCATTCCATCTCCGTTTTGTTTTCCATATACACATTTCGGCCACCTGGTTTTAGGTGTTCGGCCATATCAGCGAACACATCTAAATCACTGCGTGCTTCATGTTGAGGCTCAACCGCTTGCTTCATCGGAACAAGGTGTTGGTTAGAATAATCACCCGTCATCGTCATATCATTACGCTCAAATGAGGTGGTGATTGGCAGAACGATATCCGCATGCTTAGCTGCTGCTGTCCAATATGGTTCTGAAATAACGATCAGTTCAGGTTTTTGCCACGCTTTGATTAAACGGTTCGTGTCTTGGTGATGCGTAAAGTTTGCACCACCCGCCCACCAGATCATTTTTAGTTCAGGGAAGGTTAGCGTATGACCATTGTGTTGATACTCTGTTCCCGGATTTTCTAAACATTCAACAATGCGAGCGACAGGGAAAGCGGTCACTGAACCTTGAACAGCCCAGTCATTACCGCCTGCTGAACTTGCACCTAGTGATGGAGACATTGCTGGTAGTACACCTGCGTCACGTGTTGGGTTACCGCCATTTGAGTAATGGTATGAATAACCAAAACCACCGCCCGGTAGACCAACTTGACCAAGCATTGAAGCAAGAACGGTAAGCATCCAATGACGTTGCTCACCGTATTGCTGACGTTGCATACCCCAACCAGCCATTAGCATGGTGCGGTTTTCTTTGAAGATCTTAGCCAGTAGTTCCATCTGTTTTGCAGGAACGCCACAGATCGCTTCTGCCCATTGTGGGGTTTTCTCGATGCCGTCTTCTTTACCCATTAGGTAGGCTTCAAACTGCTCAAAGCCTACGGTATATTTAGTAAGGAATTCCGTGTCGTGTTGTTGTGTTTTGATTAACTGGTAAGCAATACCCATCATCATAGCGACATCAGATTGCGGGTTAGGCGCAATCCATTGAGCGTTATCACCAAAGAATTCAGCCGTTTCTGAACGCATAGGGTCAATAATAATAACCGTTTTGCCTGATTTCTTCAGTTGGTGGAAAAACTCAAGACCTTGACCATCGGTTGAAGACCATGCGATTTTCAAGGTGTTAATTGGGTTCAATCCCCATAACACAACCACTTCACTGCTTTCTAAGATCACAGGGTAAGTCGTTTGTTGTTCGTATACTTCAATAGAGCCAACCACGTGTGGCATGATAACTTGAGCAGCACCTGTTGAGTAATCACCTAAGTGTCCTGCATAACCACCAGACATGCTCATGTAACGTTGAAGTAGTGTTTGAGCTTTATGTAACACACCACTTGAACGCCAACCGTAAGAGCCTGCAAAGATCGATTCTGGACCGTAGCTTTCACGAATGCGCATATGTTGTTCGTGGATTAGCTTGTAAGCATCATCCCATGACACTTGAATAAATTCATCACTGCCACGTAGGCCTTGAGGGTTACTTGGGTTTTCTAAATAGCCTTTACGAACCATTGGGTATTTAACACGTGCTTTGGTGTAAACCTGTGATGGTCCTGTTTGTTGTAGGCTGTTTGGTACCGTTTGCGCTAATCCACTTTTGGTTGAGATAAGCTGACCATCTTTGACTTCACAAAGTAATGGACCCATACGACCCGCAGTTAGAATTAATGAATCTGTACGACCAAGCGTAGAGGCGTTCACAGATAACGGAGCGATTGACGTGATCGCTAATGCACCCGCTGATGCACCTGCGCCTTTTAAAAAGCCGCGACGAGTAATAGTAGTCATAGTCACTCCCTTATTGATGAGTTGCCACGTCTTTCGCGTGGTTTTGGAAGAATTTAGTTAAGATCTCAAGGTTTAGCTCAGAGATATCAGTACGTGCGCCCATGCTTTTTGCAACAGGACCCCAAGAGTTAACTGTGAAGTGATTTGCCGGAATTTTTGCGTGACAGGTTGCACAGTAGACATTATCTAGCTCTTCTGCGTAATCCCATAATGGTTGATTAGAGGCAAGAACAGGCGCTTCGATTGTGCCTGTTAGCTCGGCAGTGCGCCATTCGTTGCCATAAGCATCAGTGTTTGCGTCACCTAATGTTAGTGCTTTGATGCCCGTATCAGTCAGGCTAGCAATGATAGAACGTTGGCCTTCACCCATGTAGATAACTGATTCTGCGCCCTTCATTTGGTAACCAGAAACGGTAACGGTGCGTTTACCTTCATCATGACTTACGGTAGTTAGCTCAATCGTTGGATTGATTGTTGCTAAGTCAGCCATTTTGATGCTTTCGATAGGATAAACTTTTTCTGCATCAGCTTTAGTATTTTTAGCCATGTCGAAAAGGTGGTCAAAAGCAGACGTATCTAATGTGGCTTGTGGTGCAAAGTGAGCGACGCCTTTGTGACAATCAATACACGTTTGGTTGTTTTCTCTTCCGTAAGCATGCATTTTTTGTGCACTTGCTGATTGGTCGTAAGTTTCCATTGCATCAAAGCTGTGACAAGAACGACAAGTAGCAGAGTCATTTTCACGCATTTGAGCCCAGACAGTTTCAGCCATCGCTAAGCGGTGTTCTTCATACTTTTCGTCAGTGTCAATTTTGCCAGTAACAAACTCGTGATAGATGTCTTTAGACGCTCGAATTTTTGTAATTAAGTAATCAATAGGTTCTTCTGGAATGTGGCAATCAGCACATTCAGCACGGATGCCTTTTTGGTTACTAAAGTGAACAGAACCTTGGTATTCATGTAATGGTTTTTCCATCGTATGACATGAGACACAGAATTCAGTGGTTGATGTGGCGTGGAGCACGGCTTGCGTACCACCAAGAGTTAACCAACCAATGGCAATACCAACGGCTGCGATTAAAGCGATATAACGTTTTTTCATAATATGATCCTTGATATAGCCATATTCTTTGTATGGTCAATCGCGCATACTACCACTTTTGTGTTACTTTTCTATGAATTAAGTGCTATTTATGTCAATAAGTTTAGCTTTGTTCCTAAATCGAGAGTTCTATTAATAAAGCTTCATATAATGGTGTTTCTTGGTATTAACTTAATCTTTATTGGTTGCGCCCTATCTCTTTCTATTTATAAAACTTTACGAATGCAAAGAATGTAAATTTAATACAAATAGAAACGATTATCATTTATATTTCACCTCAGAATTTAATCACCCGTTTTATTAATGAAAGATTTGGAGGTAATGGAATATGTTTTCTAAAAGTCAGTTGGCTCTTGTTATTGGCGCAGTTTTATCTACCCCGCTTGCTTACGCTGAAACAGACGCATCAACTACTGATGAGCACATGGTGGTTACTGGTCGTGATTACGGTTATAAAGCAGACACAAACTCAACATCAATGCGTATGGAAGCAACTCAACTAGAAACTCCTGGGCAAGTAACGGTTATTGATGAGCAAATCATTGATGAGCAACGTGCGAGTACATTAGGTGAAGTGCTGAAGAATGATGCGAGTATTGGTGCCGGTGCTACAACCCGTAATCGTGAGCAATTTACTTTACGTGGTTTTGGGTTAAGTAGTAGTTCTGGTTTCTTACGTGATGGAAAACAGCATTGGTCTCATTATCGTCAACCTATTGAATTATTAGAACGTGTGGAAGTTTTGAAAGGCCCATCAGGTTTATTGTATGGTCAATCAGCTCCTGGTGGTCTCGTCAATATGGTGGCTAAGAAGCCAACGTACGAAACTCAAGTAAATATAAGCCAAGATCTGGGTTCTAATAATAATTCACGAACAACTGCTGATGTAAGTGGTTCATTAAATGATGCCCAAACATTACGTGGTCGTGCCATTGTTTCAAAACAAACTTACAACTCATGGCGTGAATACAGTGATGGAACGGTTCCTTCAACGGAACGTTTTGTTGGCGGATTATTTCTGGATTACGATGTAACAGAAGATGTAACTGTATCGTTGCATTATGACCGTACGATTGATGATGGTAGCGTAGATTCAGGTGCTTACATTAAAGACGGAAAAACCGTTATTGGTGATGACCATATCTGGGATGCTCAGTGGTCAAAAATCGAAAATGATGTTGAGAATATCGGTATCGATGTCGCAGCAAATTTAACTGACACATGGCGCGTTAATGCAAGTTATAACTATCAAGATTTTAATCGTCATGATGTAGAAAGCTTCCCTAAAGAAGAAACGTATAACCCAACTACAGGTACTTATACGCAAGGAGGTAGTGATCGTACTGATAAATGGGTATTCCAAACAGCAAGTATAGATCTTATCGGGGAATTTGATGCATTGGGTGTAAGCCACCAAATGTTATTCGGCAGTAACTGGTTAGGTTACAGTTACGATCGACTAGAGTATTCATTCAACAGTACAACAGCAACGGTTGGTGAACCAGCTGAGGCTCCTGTACGTAATCCAAGTAAAGATCCTCGTGATACAAGTTCTGAATACAATAACTGGGGCTTCTATGCTCAAGATATGATTACGTTTAATGATCAATGGCAAGCACTTGTGGGTGTTCGTTTTGATCGACAAGTTGAAGAGGGTTTAGCTGAAGAGGCCACGTCTCCTAAATTTGCGGTAATTTATCACCCAACAGATACGGGCTCAATTTACGCAACTTATTCAGAAAGCTTTGAAATGCAAGGTGAAGTTTCTGGTAGTGAATATGTAAATGATGGTCAAAAGTTAGATCCATTACGCGGTAAACTATACGAACTAGGTACTAAATGGGAGCTAATGGATAACCAATTGTTCGTATCTGGTGCCGTATTTGATATTACTCAAGAAAATTCAACGATTGATGTTGATTTAGGTAATGGTCAGAAAGAGAAAATGCAATCAGGTGAACGTGTTCACCGTGGTGCAGAATTAGCGCTGCAAGGCTTTATCACTGAGAAATTATCGATGAGTGGTTCTGCAACTTATTTAGATGCTGAATATGCAAAAGATGAAAAATACCAAGGGAATCGTCCTGCGGATGTTCCTGAGTACTCAGCAACAGTCTGGACTCGCTATGCATTCACAAATAATACGGACGCAAACCTAGGTGCGATTTATGTAGGTGAACGTTACGGTGATGCGGCTAATACCTTTAAGAAAGATGGCTACACTCGTTTTGATTTAGGTTTATCTCATACAATTAAGTATGACCAAGATTTAACCTTCGTAGCTCGCTTTAATGTTGAAAACGTGTTGGATACAGATTACCTAGCAGGTGGCGGTTCAACAGGTAAGAATGGCTATGAAACAGATGGTGCACAAAATGTTGTTATTGGTGAAGGCCGAAACTACATGGCGACACTACAAGTTAAATACTAATTTAGCGCATTAAATATAAGGGAGGCTTAGGTCTCCCTTTACTGCGTTTATTTGAAGGCAAATTTTTTAAGAGATAGACCTTAAAAAATAACAGTTAAGAAATAGATAATATGAATATTTTTAAAACCAGTATTGGAATAGCGTTAGCTACCGTGATCACAACCGCTCAAGCCTCTACGCTTGATCAAGCACGATCTATCGAAAATAAATCGAATGCAGCCTCTGCTGTGAGTCAAACAAAAATTGATAAAAGCTCTGAAGCAACATTGGCATATAAAGCAGAGATAGAGCAACTACAAGAAGAAGTAAAGAATCTTGCGGTTTATCGTGATCACCTCACTGGTTTAGTCGATAGTCAACAAAAAGAAATGACCAACTTAAACTCTCAAATTGAAACCATTAAAGACACTCGTCAAGGCGTAGTACCCTTGATGTATAAGATGCTATCTGGCCTTACGGTATTAGTTGAACAAGATAAACCAATCAAGATTGCAGAACGTCAGCAACGCATCGAAAAACTAGAACACATGATGACAAGAGCCGATGTGAGCGATGCAGAAAAATATCGTCGTATTCTCGAAGCGTATCAAATTGAGATGGATTACGGCTCAAAACTAGGCACATACCAAACTCAAATCACGGTTGGAAATGATGAATTAATCGATGCTGATATGTTGCATTTAGGTCGCGTTTCTTTGCTTGCTCGTCGTTTGGATGCTTCACAATACTGGATCTGGAATACCTACCGCAATCAATGGACATTATTGGATTCATCATTTAATGACGACTTAGCTAAAGCTTACTCAGTGGCTTACAAACAAGTCGCGCCGAGTTTATTGGCTTTACCCGTGTCTTTATCACTGAAAGAGGTGAAATAACATGTCAATCAAACCACTTATTTTAGCGATGTCTTTATTCGGATTTTCCCTAAACACGTTAGCGGCAAGTAGCGAATTAGTTCAAGATACAAAGCAAGCAAGCCATGTTCAAAAACAACACAATGCCGAACGTGAAGCTGGCTTTATGCTGACAGAGAAAGAATTTAAAGCACAAAAGAACGCCTTGATTGCTGAGCGTAAAAAACTGCAAAAAGAGAGCGATGAACTGAGTTCTGTATTCAGTAGTAATGAGCAATCACTTGCCACGCTAGAGCAACAATTACATTTAGAAACAGGCAGTTTAGGTGAGTTGTTTGGCGTGGTAAGACAAACGGCAAAAGATCTTAATTCTGAATTAAAAAACTCAGTGACAGGTTCAATTGATGCTAATAATGCACAAGTGATTAATGACATTGTAGAGGCTAAATCATTGCCATCAATGACTCAGTTAACAGGGTTATGGCAAACAATGACTCAACAAGTGCAGGCGAGTTCAGAATTGGCGTTAATGCCGGTGACGGTAATCAATGGGGCAGGGCACCGCTCTGAAATCAATGCTTACCGTTTAGGCAATATGGCGCTTGTTGGTGATGAAGGCTTCCTACGTTGGGATAATAAAAAGAGCGTAGCAACGTATTATTCACAACAGCCAGACCTTGCGCCATCAGTCGCTACATTATCTGATATGCAACAGCAGCAAGTAATGATGATGGCAGTTGATCCATCGCGTGGCATCATGTTAGAGCAACTTGCAAATTCACCAACCCTGAAAGATCGTCTTCAAGCGGGTGGTGTGGTTGGACAAATCATTATTGTTCTATTGGCTATTGGTCTACTTATTTCTTTATTTAATGGCGCAAGGTTACTGGTGATTCGTCAGCAAATTCGTACTCAATTAAAAGATCCTGAGCAAATCGGTAATAACCCTCTAGGCCGTGTGTTATCTGTTTATGATGCAGAGAAAACTCGTTCGGTAGAGGCATTAGAACTTCGCTTATTAGAAACCATTGTTGATGAGCAGCAAGGCTTAGAAAAAGGCCTATCAATGCTTAAACTTCTTGCTGCACTAGCACCGATGTTAGGTCTACTAGGTACAGTTACCGGCATGATCGAAACGTTCCAAGTGATCACGCAATTTGGTAATGGCGATCCTAAAGTGATGGCGGGTGGTATTTCAATGGCTCTTGTGACTACGGTATTAGGCTTAGTTGCGGCGATGCCTCTGTTATTAACTCACAATATTTTGAGCTCTCAAGCGGAAAGTATTCGTACCATTCTTGAAAAACAAGGCTTGAGTTTGGTGGCTGAGCAAGCAGAAAAAGAAACCAATAACACACCAGTAGGAATGGCAGCGTAATGACGGCTTTTCTCTCTCATTTTATGGCACAAGGCGGCCCCATTTTATGGTGGTTAAGCGCAGTTGTTGCCGTGTGTTGGTTATTGGTGGTTGAGCGTGTGTTTTTCTTATTATTTACTTTTCCTGCACAACGAAAAGTATGGTTAGAGAAATGGCAACAGCGAGACGATCACGATTCGTGGTATGCGAAAACGATCCGTGATGGTTGGGTAAGCGAAGCTCACCTTCAATTAAATCAATATCTGAATTTTATCAAAGTTCTTGTGGCAATTTGCCCAATGCTCGGTTTGCTAGGCACAGTAACAGGCATGATCTCTGTATTTGATGTAATGGCAAATCAAGGCAGCAGCCAGCCAAAACTGATGGCGTCTGGTATTTCATTGGCAACATTGCCTACGATGGCAGGAATGGTAGCAGCATTAGCAGGAATGTTTGTTCATGCTCGTTTAGCCAAAGTGTGTCGTCGTAAAGAACATAATTTAGAAAAAGCATTAAGGAGTCAGTCATGAGACTTGGCCGTCGTTCTTCAAATCAAGAAGAAGCACAGATCGATTTAACATCAATGCTCGATATCGTATTTATCATGCTGATATTTTTTATTGTGACTAGCTCATTTGTGCGTGAATCAGGGGTAGAAGTGAATCGCCCTCAAGCAAGCAATGTATCGAGTCAAAAAGACGCGGGTATCTTTGTTGCTATTACGGCTTCAAACGATATTTTCATTGATAAACGCATGGTGGACGCCGAGCGAGTTCAAGCCACATTAGAGCATTTGTTATTAGAACAACCTGATGCATCGTTAGTGATTCAAGCAGATGAGCATGCGTATAACGGTACGGTTGTAAAAGTAATGGATGCGGCTAAAGGTGCAGGAGTTAAAGGCATCGCATTGGCTGCGGAGAAAAACTAATGTGGCGATTATTGTTGGCAGTGCCTATTGCGCTTTCTATGACGGTAGGGTTATTCACGTTTATGGCGTGGATGGTAGACAACGGTCATAACGGCAAACCAGAAAGCAGTGAGACGATCCGCTTTGACATGGTGATGGTTGAGCAAGAACAAGATATTCAGCGCCGTCAACGTCGAGTGCCTGAAAAACCAGAGACACCAGAGCCGCCACCAGAGGCAAAACCAATGGCGTCTCAAACTCAAACTTCAATGGCGACGCCACAAAGTTCAATGCCACCAATGAGCTTGGATTCTGGTATTTCGGGGTTAGCGATAAATGCACCGAGTTTCGCTGATTTTACAGGTAACCAACAAGCGATGCCGTTGTATCGTGTTGAGCCTCGTTATCCATCAAAAGCGATGAAAAGAGGCGCAGAGGGCTTTGTTGTTATGTCATTTACCATTGATGAACAAGGTCGCCCAACTAATGTAAAAGTAACGGATGCTAAACCGCGTCGAATGTTTGAAAGAGAAGCAGTTAAAGCGTTGAAAAAATGGAAATATCAACCAAAAGTAGTCGGTGGGAAAGCCATTGCTCAAGTTGGACAAACGGTGAAATTGGAGTTTACGTTAGCAAAATGATGAAATTAAAATTACATTCTTCTGTTCTTATTCTTAGCTTTGCTTTATTTTTTGCTGGGGCAGTGCAAGCTCAGCAACTTAGCCAATACAATGCGGGTAAAGTACAGCGAGCACTGCAATTACAACAGCAAGAAAAAATGCCCGAAGCAATTGCTGTGTTGGCCGAATTAACCCCTTCTCAGGATTATGATAAAGCCTATATTCAACGTATGTTGGGTGTGTTTCATTGGCAGGCAGGGAGTAGTAAATCGGCCGTTAAATATCTCACTAAAGCGGTAAATAGCCAGCAATTAGCCGATGAGCAAGCATGGATAACGCAACGTATGCTTGCCGATTTATTATTAACAGAGCAGCGCTTTAGTGATGCGTTACCGCATTATTATCAATTAGCGAACTCAGTGCCTGAAAAACAAAAAATAGGCGATTTATGGTTCCGTATTTCTCAAACACATTACCAGTTGGCGCAATGGGAAAAGGTACTTTCTGCATTAAATAAGCATGAACGTGTTGCGATATATAAGAAAAAAAGTGAAAGAAGCCAATCGCTAGTGCTGAAGTTAGGGGCGCAACTACAATTAAAACAATGGAAATCGGCGATCCCTACCTTGAACCGTTTAATTGTACTTGAACCAAATAAAGCGACATGGTGGCAGCAGTTATCAAGTATTCAGCTTCGCTTGGATCAACCTAAAAATGCGTTAGATACCCTTGTTCTTGCAGAGCGACAAGGGATTGAATTGAGTCAATCAGAGTTGAAATTATTGGCTCAACTTTATGCGCAACGCGGTATTCCAGAAAAGGCGGCTTACGTACTTAGTCAGCTAGATGAAGCACAAAGTGATATTGATCTACTGACCATGCAAGCAAGTTATTGGCAAGCAGCAAAAGAGTGGGATAAAGCCACTGTTACTTGGTCAAAGGCTGCAACGCTAGATTCACGTTATTATTGGCAAGTGGCCCAATTGCAGATCCAAGAGGGTCATCATCAACAAGGCTTGAAGACCTTAGATAAGGTTAAGGATTACAAAAAGACAGATGATATTGCATTAGCTAAAGTAAGAGCTTATTACAAGCTAAACCAAATAGATTCAGCCTTACTTTATGCGAAAAGAGCCAATGATTTTACCCCTTCAAATGAAGCGAAAGGGTGGATAAAATATTTATCTCAATTACGAAAGACAGCCAGTAATTCGGTGTAACTTGTATTTAATGCCCTTATCGAATGATGGGGGCTTTTCCATCGCCCATAAAATAGACAGTCAATAATCCACAAACGTAAACAATGTAAATTGAATGTCAACGCAAATCATTATCAATTACATTATCGTCTATTATTCTTACTCGATCCTGTCTTATTCATGCTGCTTAAAAACAAACAAGTACAATTGTGGGCGCGTCGCTTACATGTTTACGTATCAATGGCGCTTCTACTCGTTGTCTTATTTTTCTCGATCACCGGGATCACGCTAAATCGTCCTGATTGGTTTGTTAGTAGTTCTCCAGACATCAAAAACACCACTCTTTCTGTTCCTAACAGTGTGCTTTTTTCTCAAGATGAAAAACAACACATCCTTTGGAATAAACCAAATACCGCTGCTTTGCTTGATTACTTAAATCAACATACCGACCTTTCTGGAACGCCTTCTAATGTCGATATTTTTACCGACGTTGAAGACGGTGAATTAGTCGAGGGTGAATTGTCATTAAACTATAAAGGCCCCGGTTATAACGCGTCTGTTTATATTGATTTAACGACAGGTATAGCAGACATCGAAAGCTCAAATTATGGTGTTGTTGCTTTATTAAATGATTTACACAAAGGACGAAACAGCGGTGAGGTCTGGAAGGCATTCATTGATATTACCGCGCTATTAATGATCTTTTTTGTACTCACCGGCGTGTGCTTAATTTTACCGAAAAAAAGAACACTGATGACATCAATGAAGTGGATGGCATTTGGCTCATCAATCACGCTTGCATTGTATTTTATTGCCGTACCTTAACCCTTTTATCTTGTATCCATAAGGACATCACAATGGCTTCACTCTCTACCTATTTACGTCATTCAATTGCAGCGATGATAGTAACGACGCCTCTTTTGGCTAATTCAGCGGCTATTTCTGAGAGTGCGAAAGTCGATGTTGCTTTTGAGCTTCCGACGATTACGACCACCATGTACGCGCGTCCTTATGTGGCGGTGTGGATTGAAAACAGCGAACGTAAATCAGTAAAAACGATTGAGCTGTGGGTAGGTAAAGATGAGTGGCTAAAAGATCTAAGAAGTTGGTGGCGCAAAGTCGGTCGTTACGATCGTGAATTAGTTGATGCTGTTACTTCTGCAACTCGACCAGCAGGAAAATATAAATTCAGTTGGGATGGAAAAGACGACTCAGGCCAGACGCTACCACAAGGTGACTATACGTTACATATCGAAGTGGTTCGTGAGCACGGTGGTCGTAATTATTTACGCCAAAAAATGAAATTGACCGACACTGATATGTCATACCAACTTGCTCCAACGGAAGAGACTGGCGTAATCACAATCGAATATAAAAATTAATTTAGATGTCCATTTATCAGGGAATTAAACACATTATGAAAACAACATTAATGAACAGTAAGTTCAAAGCGGCAGTATTAACCGGCGTAATGGCAGCAGGTTTATTGGTTGCTACGACTGCGAACGCTCACCCTCGTTGGGTATTGCCTTCTCATTTTACGGTTTCTAAAGAAGGCGGTGATTGGCTTACGTTTGATGTTACCGCTTCACACGGTACGTTTGTATTTGATAAACCGGCAGGCAGTGATCAAGCACAAGTAGTGATGCCTGATGGTCGTACTGAGCGTCCAAACTTTGTCGTTAAAGGCAAACGTCGTTCAATGTTTGACTTCTATTTTGAAGAAGAAGGTACACATAAAGTTCGTATCAATAATGAACCTACTTACTATACCCAATATAAAGCGGGTCGTCGTGATACGGTGAAATGGATTAAAGCAACCAAGGCAGATCGTGCGTTAGTACTTCCAGAAAAAGCGCGAGATGTGGTAAGCCAAGTGAGTTTCACTCGTGCTGAAAGTTACGTGACAGTAGGTAAGCCAACAACAGAAGCGATGAAGCTTGATAATACCTTGTTAGAACTTAAGCCATTAACACACCCGTCAGACATTCTTGAAGGTGAATCCGTTACTTTTCAGTTCTTCTTTAATGGTAAACCTCAAGCAGGTGTAACGGCGGATATTACTCGTGAAGGAACGCTATACCGTAATCATCAAGAGCAAATAGACGTAGTGAGTGATAAAGAGGGAAAAATCACTTTTACTCCTGAAACTGCGGGTCGTTACCTGATGAAATCAAATTACAAAGGTGAGCTGAAAGACCACCCACTTGCAGAACAAGCAAGTGTAAATGTTCACTTAACGTTTGAAGCACTACTTCAATAATGCAGTTAGCACCACTTTCCGTAAAGGTGGGTGGTGCTTTTTTATCGAGATTTATTCATGACTAAAGTAAACCTGAAAACCCTTTTTGTATCTTCTCTTCTTTTTTCTTCTGCGAGTTTTGCGCATTTTCCTTTAATGAGCTGTTGGTTTGAATCGAATCAAGTGCTGTGCGAAACAGGCTACAGTGATGGCAGCAAAGCCGTTGATTATGATGTGAATATGTACGATTACGATGACAACCTGATTGCAAAAGTCACCACAGATAAACGTTCAATTGCGGAATTTACGAATCCTGAAACAGACTTTTATTTGGTGTTTGATTCTGGACATGAAAGCCCTGTTGAAGTCGATGTTGTCGAGATCTCAGAGAAATGATTATTCAATCTGTCACTCCAGATAATGGAAGCGCAGAAGGCAAATGGATCGCACTCATTATTGGGTGCATTTTGCTTATTGCGGTGGTCGGGTTGCCATATCATCAATCGAACGATGAAGGCGTAAAGCTTGAATCACACCAAGTGCTTATCACCGATTTAGCGCAAGACGATTTAGCTATGATTGCTGAGCTACGTTTAGCTTATGAAGAAATTTACGATATTCAGGCTGAATCAACAGAAGAAAACACATGGCCAGATATTGCTTACCTAGCGGATGAATGGTTGCCTCCTTTTGTGCAAGACCAAAGCTGGGAGCGTCGCGGAAAGCACCAATGGCAGCATTTAGGTTCTGGAATTTATCTGGGTTTAAAAGTGAAAAAAGAAGGCGCTGCGTCATTCATTTTTAATGTGAAAGGCGATGATATTGAGCTTTGGCTGCACCCTGAATTGATGTCGACCTCTATCTCCTCTGATTCAATCTCTTGGAATGAAAGCGAACTCATTCAACAGCACTGGATGCAAATAGTCTTTCCTGCTCATGATACTCATTTAAATTGATACCAATAAAAGATAAATAATAATGATGAAATCTATTTTATACGTACGTTTTTTTGTTCTGCTTAGCTTACTCTCTTTGTTTTCTGCGTCGGCGATGTCGGCAACAAAACCTTTGGTGATTGGTATTACCTTACAGCCTTATTACAGTTATGTGAAAGCGGTCGTGGGTGACAAAGCAGAAATTCTTCCTTTGGTTGATGCTGGGTTTAATCCGCACAATTATTTACCTCAACCAAACGATTTAAAACGTTTAAATAAAATGGATGTGATTGTTGTTAATGGCATTGGCCATGATGACTTTGCGTTAAAAGTAATTTCGGCAGCAAACAACAGCGAATTAATGGTATTAGAAGCCAATAAAGACGTTCCGTTGTTGCCAGCAATAGGGCAATCGGTAGGTAAAGGGGCTGTGAACCCACACACATTTGTTGGTCTATCTACAACAATTCAAAAGGTTTACACCATTGCCAATGAACTATCTCGAATTGATCCTGAAAATGCCTCGTTCTACCGTAAAAATGCACGTACATACGCAAAAAAATTCCGATTAATGAAGCGTGATGCCATGCTCTCTCTAGGTGAATTAGATACCGCAGGAATGAAGGTAGCAACAACGCACAATGCGTATGGTTATATTCTTCAAGAGTTTGGTGTGGATGTGGCAGCAGTCATTGAACCCGCTCACGGCGTAGAGCCAAGTGCGAGCCAACTGCAAGGCACGATTGAAAAGATCCGTGAATCTGACATTGATGTTTTATTTTATGAATTGAACATGCCAAACCGTTTTGTCGACACAATCGAAGAGGCGACTGGTGTTCAGCTGTATCGTTTTTCGCACATGACGCATGGCCCTTATGAAGACAATAAAGTTGAAATCGAGATGAAATCAAATTTAGACACCTTAATCGAAGCCATGAAATTTGCTGCAGATAAGGACGCTAAATAATGTCAGGACCAGCAATTTCGTTAATCAATGTTGGGTTAACTTATGGGGAAAATACCATTCTAGAGGGCGTGAACCAACGCTTTGAAGCCGGTCAATGCCATGTGGTGATGGGGCCTAATGGCGGTGGTAAAACCTCGTTATTGCGTTCAATTTTAGGATTAACCGCGTTTCAGGGTGAAATTAATATTGAGTGGCCAGAGCAGAAAGGGGTGATTGGTTATGTGCCACAAAAAGCCGTTTTTGAATCTAGCTTGCCACTAACGGTGAAAGATTTCATTTTATTGAATCAAACGCGAGTGCCTTTATTTTTAAGTGCGTTATGGCGCAAGAAAAGCAGCCAAGAAGCATTTGCAATGGCACAGTTAGAGCGCGTTGGAATGTCTAACCGTGCCGATCGCCGCATGGGTCAACTTTCTGGTGGCGAGCAACAACGCGTGTTATTCGCACAAGCGCTATTGGATAATCCTGATCTACTTGTTCTTGATGAACCAACCACAGGAATGGATGAACACGGGGTTCGCTATCTTGAATCCTTAATGCATGAATTTATCGCGCAAGGTAAAACCGTATTAGCTGTTCATCATGATGTCACCGCTGTTCGTCGCCTTAAAGCACATGTGCATGTTATTAATCGTAATTTGGTTGATTCTGGTTGTTATTTAGAAGTATTAAAACCTGAGAAAATTGAGCGATTATTCAATCATTATACGGGGGCAAGTGCTCAGTACGATGCATCAAAAACTAATAATGGAGAGGCTGCATAATGGAACTGTTTCGTCAGTGGGCGTTATATGGCGTCGAACAAGGCTTTTTAAGTGACAGTTTTTCATATGCATTTATGGTTAATGCTATTGTTGCTGCTATCCTTTTAGGACCATTGTTAGGTGGATTGGGGACGTTAGTGATTGCAAAGCGTTTGGCCTTTTTCTCTGAAGCCGTTGGTCACGCCGCCTTAACAGGTATCGCGTTAGGCGTGTTATTGGGAGAGCCCGCAGAGAATCCAATTATCGGCTTATTTAGTTTCTGCATGATCTTTGCTTTGTTACTGCATTTTGTGAGAAACCGCACCAATGTGCCTTACGATACGTTAGTTGGGGTGTTCCTTGCCTTGGCATTGGCTGTGGGTGCAGCATTACTGATGTACGTAGCACGTAAAATTAATATTCACATGCTAGAGAACGTATTGTTTGGTTCTATCTTAACGGTGACGGACCAAGACATTGCGATTCTAGCAGGCAGTTGCTTATTGATTGTGGTGGTATTAATTCCGACGTTTAATCGTATTTTATTAACTTGTATTAGCCCTGATATTGCCAGAGTTCGTGGCTACAAAACCAATTTTTATGACTACTTATTTGTCATGATGATTACCCTTGTAACAATTGCATCGGTAAAAATTGTCGGTGCGGTTTTAGTTGGTGCACTATTGCTCATACCTGGTGCGACGGCTCGATTGTTAACTAAGAACATGGGTAGTTTTGTCTTGATGTCTGCGTTATTAGCGACAATATCGTGCTTGATTGGCACCGTATTACCAATGGAATTAGAGCTGCCAGTGCCTTCTGGGGCAGCAATTATTATTGTTTCAGCTTTCTTCTTTTTACTTGCGACCACCTACCGAATTATTCGTAAGAATTAACAGAGTAGAACTCAATAATAATCGAAGAATATGGGTATAGATAGGATAAGAAATGAAACAGAATTTAATGAAATGGATAGCGGTTGTTAGTGTATGTACAGCATCTCTATTTAACATGAAAGTAGTAATGGCTGCAGATGTATTAACGGCAACCCCTGTGACGTATATGCTATCAAGCGAGCTATTAAAAGAGACGTCATTAACGACAGAATATTTACCACCAAATCGTTATGGGATTGAGCGTTTACCCAATTGGTTTGCCAATAAAGGGGTGAAAACCGTTCAAGATTCAGCAAAAACAGCCCAAGCGGTTGTTACGATTGGTGCGATATGGGCTGATGATCCTTTGTATGTGAACGCAAGATACAGCAATATTCAGATTGTTGAAGTCGATGCCTCTCAAGCAATCACTCCTCGCGCACAAGGTGTGGCAGCGTTACGTTTATCTGATGGAACGACCTCAAAATACGCATGGTTAAACCCAACAAATTTAATCAGAATGGTCGCGATTGTGAGTGATGATTTTCAACGTATTTGGCCTGATAAATCAGAGCAGATCCAAAAAAACCAAGAGCAGTTTATGTTGTCGGTACGTCAATTAATCAACCAGCAGCAAAAAGTGATTTTAGAGAATGATATCGACTCGGTTATTTTGTTGTCTGAGCAGTTAGAAGACTTTGCCTCTGGCAATCAATTGTTTGTGGTTGACCGTTTAACAAAACCTGCTCTTGAGTGGACTGAAGATGACAAAAAAAAACTACAAGAATTACTTAAAGAAGACGATTCAGTTTGGATAATCACAACTCAAAAACCAAATAAACAAATGCAAGTATTGCTGCCAATGGATCGCGTATTGGTTGTCGATGCGGTTGATCGTTGGGGTAGAGCAGGGATAAACATCAAAGCGCCATTACAGAGATGGGAATTTGCGTTATAGCTTTATCTAGATTGAGCGAGTTTAGTCTAAAACGAAAAGCAGTAGGGGCTTATTGTTACGATCTAGCACCGACTGCTTTTTTTTATGGTTTTATAACAGTCGTTTTATAAGGTAATACATCTAATGGGGGGGCATTAAATTTGGTGCATTATTGCTATTTAACGATTCATTCCAAGAAAGACTTGCCATTAATTTAACGTGTATTTCAATTAATGAGTGGGCTTTCTCATGCCATGTGGATTGGTCTTGTTGCTGATTACAAAACTCCAGACTGAGTACCGTGAGGTGTTGTAATCGTTTTAAGCACCAATCTTTAATATCAATATCCGTTGCGGGATTAAAGGCGGCCACTTCTAACTTAGCGCTGGCGTATTGTAATGTTTGGTATGCTTTATTCGTATTATGATACTTGGTGTGCTCAAACACTCTTAAACAGCTATCTAACCAACAGGCTATTGCTTTACTTTGATCATCAGTCAATGTTGGCCCCCACACAGAATTAGGCGCAGAGTATAAGAGTGTTTCAAGCATTTCTATTTGGTCATATTGCTTTGCTTCATACCAATTAGAAATCGAGATTAACCAAGTATCTAATGTCATTATGCTGCCTTTATCATTATTATGGTCCTGCATATTAGTGTGGTTCACATTGATGAAATTGCAACACAAAGTCTATTTAGTTGAATTAGATCATCCCATTCAAAACAATATTGTTGTAACTGACCATTCCCACAACGTCACCGTGCTTGATAACGGGTGCTCGACTTATCCCAAAGCGTTCAAATAATCGTGCACAGTATTTTACGCTCATATCAGGAGAGACTGACAGAGCGGGTTTTGTCATGATCTCATAGATATTGGTACGCTCTGTGGGACGATTTTGAGCGAGCACTTTTTTAGCAATATCATTCATTAATACAATGCCGTATTCGTCATCATCATGGCGTTTCTTTACAATCAGTGCTTTTACTTGTTTCTGTTTCGCTAATTGAATGCCTTCGGCAACGGTCATTAAGCCATCAACCATGACGTAGGTATTAGACATGACGTGTTCGACTTTAACTTTGTTCATAATTTATCCTCGACAACTTTAGTTAATGTTTCAACTTGATGTGCAACACCGACGGCGTCTTCAATATCGATTTGAATTGCAATTCCTTGGCCTGATTCGGTATCAAACTCTCCTATTTCGTTAATCGTTTCTAAAATAGAACGAGCTAAATGTTCTTCAACCACAAACAATAAAACATCTTTTTGGACTTCAAGGGTGAGGCCAAAAAAGGTTTTCTTCTTATTCAGTCCTTCACCACGAGCATGATTAATTACGGTCGCTCCTGTTGCTCCGGCATTGCGCGCAGCATCGAGGACCGCATCGGTTTTAGCTTCTTCTACAAAAGCGAGTAATAATTTAAAGCGCATTGGCTTTCTCCTAAATTAATCAATTAATTCGGTCTTCTTGGGATCTAGGTTTTGTTTTGGCTCTATAAGCACTAATTTGTGCATAAGCCATCACTGAAATAATGGGAAACAAACTGGCGAAGGCGATCAATCCAAAGCCATCAATCATAGGGTTTCGGCCGGGGATCGTAGAGGCAAGCCCTAAGCCAAGTGCGGTTACTAAAGGTACGGTGACGGTTGAGGTTGTTACACCGCCAGAATCGTACGCCAATGGGATGATCATTTTAGGGGCATAAAAGGTTTGAATAACAACAATCACATAACCCACCATGATGTAATAATGGATTGGGTCGCCAACAACGATACGATAACTTCCTAATGAGATACCAAAGGCAACACCTAAAGCAACGGCTATTCGTAATCCATTAATACTGATACTGCCACCAGAAACCGCATTGGCTTTGATGGCAACGGCAATGAGGGAAGGCTCAGCAATAGTGGTACTAAAACCAATCGCCGCCGCAAAAATATAGACCCAATAGTAATCGACCCAGTCAAAGGTTTGGATTAATAGATCTTTCCCTTCATAGATAAAATCAGGCGCGGTTAATTGGGTTGCCATCGATTCACCGAGTGGAAACAGCGCGAGTTCTAATCCCATTAAAAAGAGGGATAATCCTAAAATTACGTAGAAAAACCCTAGAATGACTTTAGGTAAATTGGCTATTGGTTTTTTTAATACCGCAAATTGGAAACCAAAAATAATAACGACAATCGGTAATACATCACGAATGGTTGATAAGAAGGTTTCAAAAAATAGAGTTAGACTGTTCATGCTAATACCATCCCATAGAGCATGACAAAAATCATCGGAAGGAGGGAGGCGAAGGCGATTAAACCAAAACCATCAAGCATAGGATTTCGCCCTTTAATGGTAGAAGCAAGACCGACACCAAGAGCGGTAACTAAGGGAACGGTAATGGTAGATGTCGTCACGCCACCAGAGTCATAAGCAATCCCGATGATGTTCTCAGGTGCGAACCATGTAAGTGCGACTACGGTAATATAACCACTGATGATCATGATATGGATTGGCCAACCTTTTAAAATACGTAACACCCCAATCACAATGGCAAAACCAACAGAGAGTGCGACGGTCAAACGTAGCCCGTTGGCATAATCATCCATATCATTTTCTGTATGTGGGATCATTCCTCCTTCGGCGGCGACTTCAGCCGCCTCTGCCGCTACCGCTGTGAGTGCAGGTTCCGCAATAGTCGTTCCAAAACCCAAACAAAAAGAGAACAGTAGTAACCAAGCCACACTGCCTTTTCTGGCAAAGGCTTGTGCCATCGACTCGCCAATAGGGAATAAGCCCATTTCTAGACCGAAGATAAAGAAGGTTAAACCGAACACAACAAGCAGCAAACCAAAGAGAATAGAACCAAGGTTTGGTAGGGGCTCTTGTAATACAACGAGTTGGAAGAAAGCGATGACCAGAATAATAGGCAGGAGATCTCGAAAGCTTCCAAGCATGGCAATTAACATGGCTTTAATGGCGCTCACTTACTCTCCTTGCTATTTGTATCGATATATTATTTATACTGTACTGATAAAAAGAAGAGTGTGAGCTAAGGTAGGTTTTGGTTTATTTTCAAAGAGAATGTTTCAAAATGTTAACTTGTGTGTTTTTGATCAGCGAATAACAATCTTCCTAGGAATTAACTCAATTCCTGCTTGATAGCGTTTTGCTGAAGCATTTAAGCCTAATGCTAATGCGCTATCTGCAATTAATTCAAACTGTTGTGGTAGGGAGTTAATCTTAATCGGTAAAAAATCGAGCAGACGATTATCACCAAAGGTGCCTAGTTTTACGGTTCCCATCAACTCTGGCTTTTCAATTAATACATCTAAAATACCTTCAAGCAGGATATAAGAAGTAGTGATAATTGCATCTGGCACTGTCTCTTCTTTTATCCACTGTTCAAAAATAGCTTTTCCAGACTCACTATTAAAGTGCTCACCATAGCCTGTGATACTTGCTAAACCTTTTTCTTTGGCTTTCGCTTCAAAGCCTAAATGACGCTGACGAGAAATGTTTAAATCAGGTAACGCCCCAATTAAACCAACCGATTTTACGTTATCTGTAATGACAGATTGAGTCAGATCGTAAGCCGCATCAAAATCTTCACTAATTACACAGCCAAAATGTTCATCATCTAATGAACGGTCAATCGCGATAATTGGCGTCCCTTTTTCTTGAATTGTTAAATAGTAATCACTGCCATCAGGTAAGCAACTTGCAACGAATAGGGCATCAATACGGCGACTGATTAATGTGTGCGCGACATTCTTTTCTGTTTCGGGATCATCGTCTGAACAACCAATTAAGATTTGATAGCCCGCTTGACGAGAGTTGTATTCTAAAAGTTTAGCAAGCTTGGCGTAACTGGTGTTTTCAAGATCAGGGATGATTAACCCAAACGAACGACTGCTGCCAGCTCGTAATGCTGAAGCAGCATGATCAGGACGATAATTATGTTCATCAACCACTGCCATGACTTTTAATTGGGTTTTTTCACTGATGCGATATTTTTGAGCTTTACCATTAATAACATAGCTTGCAGTGGTTTTAGAAACGCCAGCAAGTTTGGCAACTTCATCTAATGTCATGGTTAAGTTCCTTAAATTCTGTGGGTCGGATCATATAAATTTAGATCCAATCATTTTATGGGTTGAATTATATGCTGAATCGTTTCAGTATAAAAGCTGAAAGGATTCAGCAAATTTAAAAAACGTGATATTCGCGTTGTTTTTACTTTTTATGAGAGATATACCAATCCAAATAAGTATGTGTTCATTCTTGCTTGTTAAAATTGATTATAACTACGTTATAAATTTTGTAATTAGGCCCACTAGTTACTGCAATTTATGCCTTGCTCTAATCAATTTTCTCTGCGCAATTATCTAACCACTTACTTACTTGAATTGGTATAACTGAGTAGAAAACATTTGCTGAACTTTTTTTAACTGTTTTGCTGAATCGATTAAGCTGCACTTAAACGATCGTTCAGCAGAGCATAAATCACAAATACAGAGCGAGAGGCTAAGACCCATGCTGACATTGACAAAGAATGACATTACGCTGCAACAAGTAGCAACAGACAAGACAACAGCAATCAAAGCGATTGCAAAGCAACTGACAGAAAAAGGTTTAGTTGCAGAGAAATACGTAGAAGGAATGCTAAACCGTGAGCAACAAAACTCAACGTTTTTAGGTAATGGTATTGCAATTCCACACGGCACAATAGATACCCGTGACTTAGTGAATAACACAGGCGTTGCTGTGCACCATTTTCCTCAAGGTGTTAACTGGGGTGATGGCAATGTTGTTTATGTAGCAATCGGTATTGCAGCTAAATCAGATGAGCATTTAGGCATTTTAAAGCAACTGACTAAAGTGCTGTCTGCTGATGGTGTAGAAGAGAAGCTAAAACAAGCGAAAACAGAAGCGGACATCATTGCATTGCTTAATGGTGAAGTGCAGTTTGAAGCCGATTTTGATGCCTCATTGATCCAATTGCTTTTTCCTGCAAGCGATATGATCCAAATGAGCGCGGTTGCTAGTGGTTTACTAAAAAACAGTGGTAATGCAGAAAACCAATTTGTAGCAGAAATTGTGACGAAAGAGCCAACGCATTTAGGCAAAGGTTTATGGTTAGTAAGTACTGACAAAGGCGTTAAACGTTCTGGTATGTCTATTGTCACTACTGCCAATGGTTGTGAGCATAATGGTACTTCTGTTAAAGGTTTGATAGCGATTGCCTCTTGTAATGCCTCTCACCAATCGTTCTTAACGACAATTATTAAAGTTGTCGCTGAGCAGCAACAAGACTCTATTTTATTTGCTACGTCAGAACAATTATTAGCAATGTTCTCAAGCTCTTCTGAAGAAGTGCCAGTAAATGTTGATGCAGATAATACAGCAACCTTTAAAATCAAAAATACACATGGTCTACACGCTCGCCCTGGTGCAATGTTAGTAGCAGAAGCGAAGAAATACGAATCAAAAATCACAGTGTTAAATGTAAATGGTGATGGCAAATCAGTGAATGCGAAGAGCTTGATGAAAGTGATTGCATTGGGCGTTAAACACGGTCACGAACTGCAATTTACAGCAGACGGTTCAGATGCAAAAGAAGCGCTAGCCGGTATTGGTGCTGCGATTGCTTCTGGTTTAGGTGAGGGTTAATTTATGAGCATTAATCCAAAAAGCAAAGTGGTTACTATCACGCTAAACCCGGCTTTAGATTTAACGGGCAGTTTAGATGCGTTATCTGTTGGCTCTGTGAGTTTAGTTAGTAAAGGCTCACTTCATGCAGCAGGTAAAGGCGTTAATGTTGCGAAAGTATTATCTGACTTAGGTGCTGAGGTTACGGTTACTGGTTTTTTAGGTCGTGATAATGAAGAGCTGTTCTGTCAATTATTTGAAGAGATGAACGCTAACGATGAGTTTATCCGTGTTGATGGTGCTACTCGCATTAATGTGAAATTAGTAGAGCAAGATGGCCGAGTGAGTGACATTAACTTTCCGGGTGTTGATGTCTCTGGACAAGCGATTGCCGAGTTTGAAGTTCGTTTATTTGAATTAGCTAAAACACATGAATTTTTCGTATTAGCAGGCAGTTTACCAAAAGGTATTTCTCCTGAGCTGTGTGCTGAGTGGATTGAAAAGCTGCATCAAATGGGTAAAAAAGTCCTATTTGATAGCAGTCGTGCAGCATTGGCTGCAGGTTTAGAGGCTCACCCATGGTTAATTAAACCAAACGATGAAGAGCTATCGGAATTTGTGGGACGTGAGTTGGATACACCAGAAGCGTGCCAACAAGCAGCTCAAGATCTTGCACAAAAAGGCATTGAAAATATCGTGGTTTCATTAGGCTCAAAAGGCGTAATGTGGCTAGGAAAGAACGAACAAGCACAACCAGAATGGATGTATTCGCAACCACCAAAAATGAATGTAGTAAGTACAGTAGGTGCTGGTGATACGTTAGTTGCGGGTCTTTGCTGGGGTCATATGCAGCAAGATTGGGATCGTTTACAAATCTTATCTTTTGCTACCGCTTTATCTGCTTTAGCTGTATCGCAGGTTGGCGTTGGCGTACCAAATGTCGAAGACGTAAAAGAATTACAAAAACAAGTAACCCTACACAACCCTATTTCTACAAACGTGCAGTAATGCGTTTAGACTTAGTTTAAGGACAGATTATGAAAAATATAGCTATCGTAACAGCTTGCCCAAGTGGTGTAGCAAACAGCATTATTGCTGCGGGTTTATTAGAACAAGCCGCTGCGAAATTAAATTGGACAGCGACGATTGAATGTCAATCGAGTGTATTGCCTGTTGAAGTACTAACACAAAAAGCGATTGATGCGGCAGATGCCATTATCATCGCCGCAAATACCACGATTGATACTTCACGTTTTGTCGGTAAGAAAGTACATCAAGGATCAATTTCAGATTGTACAACAGATACAAAAGCATGGTTAGAGAATGCAGTAAACACGGCAACAGAACTAACTGCTTCTGAAGTAACTGTGCCAGAGACAGTAGCAACGACTGAGGCAACCGGTCCTAAGAAAATTGTTGCAATTACCGCGTGTCCAACAGGCGTCGCACATACTTTCATGGCAGCTGAAGCGTTAGAAGAAGAAGGCAAACGCCAAGGCCACATTATTAAAGTAGAAACTCGTGGCTCTGTGGGTGCAAAAAATCAGTTAACTGACCAAGAAATTGCAGAGGCTGATTTAGTTATCATTGCTGCGGATATCGAAGTCGCCCTTGATCGCTTTAATGGTAAACGTCTGTACAAAACAAGCACAGGTCTAGCTCTGAAGAAAACAGAGCAAGAGATGAATAAAGCGTTTGCCGATGCAACGGTTTTTCAATCATCAGGTAACTCTAACTCTTCTCAAATGGACGAGAAAAAAGGCATGTACAAACACCTTATGACAGGGGTATCACACATGCTTCCTGTTGTTATTGCTGGTGGTTTGTTGATTGCACTGTCGTTTGTCTTTGGTATCGAAGCGTTTAAAGAGCCGGGCACAATCGCAGCAACATTAATGGATATTGGTGGTGGTGCCGCATTTGCACTAATGATCCCTGTTCTTGCTGGTTTTATCGCGTTCTCAATTGCTGACCGTCCTGGTTTAGCGCCAGGTCTAATTGGTGGTATGTTGGCTAGCTCAACAGGTGCTGGTTTCCTTGGTGGTATCGCGGCAGGTTTTATCGCGGGTTACTCTGCAAAATTCATTGCGGATAAAGTATCTCTTCCTCAGTCAATGGAAGCACTTAAACCCATTCTAATCATTCCGTTTGTGGCGAGTTTGTTCACAGGTCTGGTAATGGTTTACATTGTTGGTGGTCCAGTAGCAGGCATCATGTCTGCATTGACTGAGTTCTTAAACAACATGGGTTCAACTAACGCTGTATTATTGGGTGTTATCCTTGGTTGTATGATGTGTTTCGACTTAGGTGGTCCAGTAAACAAAGCAGCATATACATTTGGTGTTGGTCTTTTGGCTTCACAAACGTATGGTCCAATGGCGGCTATCATGGCGGCAGGTATGGTTCCTGCGCTAGGTATGGGTTTAGCAACTTTCCTTGCTAAGAACAAATTTGAAGCGGGTGAGCGTGAAGCAGGTAAAGCATCATTTGTGCTTGGTTTATGCTTTATCTCTGAAGGGGCGATTCCATTTGCAGCGAAAGATCCAATGCGTGTTATCCCTAGTTGTATGGCGGGCGGTGCATTAACAGGTGGTCTATCTATGCTGTTTGGTGCTCAATTGCTTGCTCCACACGGCGGTCTATTTGTTCTTCTTATTCCGAATGCGATTACACCAGTATTCATGTACTTGGTAGCGATTGCAGCAGGTACAGCGGTAACGGGTTTCACTTACGCTTTCTTGAAAAACAAAGCGGATGCGAAAGAAGCAGTAGTTGCATAATAAATAGATAAGAAGAAAAAGGGCGCTTCCAAGTGTATTGGTAGCGCCCTTTTTTGTATTTTGGATATTTTAGAACTAGAACATAACGTTTACACCAGCACCAATTGCCGACATATAATCATCTGAAGCCAAAGGTATGTATTGATACTCAATGTTGAAGGTAACAAAAGGAAGTAATTGCATTGTTGTACCTACACTTACAAATGGTTTGATTGATGTAGATTCTTGCTTTGATATATGTCCGTTATATACATCTTCATAGCTTAAAACAGTTCTATTTAGACCTGTTTTTCCATAAAAAGAACCATAATAGCTCATGGGAAAAGACATCTTAATTGCAGCGGTTGCACCTGTCGCAGACGCTTCATCACTATTGGTGGCAATATCTTTTATTGATGTTGTCATGTAGTAGCTAAGATCTGTTGATAGTATTGGCGTAAAGTTATAATTATAACCAACTTGGTTCATTAAACCACTACCATGGGAGCCATCAATTTTCAGGTTAGTAAAACTTGGCTGAATATAGATTTGGTGTAAAGTGTCTGTGGCTTGTGCAGATGTGGTTGCACCTAGCAACAAAAATGGGATTAACCTTTTCATTATAAACTCGTCTTTTTACCTAATGCGCGATTTTATTGTGAATGAGACTGGGTTGTAAAGAGGAATTAAAGAAGAAATGACATTAACTATTTGGTTTTCATTATTATTGGTATCAATGTTGGGGGCGATGTCGCCGGGTCCTAGCCTTGCTACTGTTGCAAAGCACACGTTATCTGGCCGTCGTATTAATGGCATTGCAGCGGCATGGGCACACTCCATTGGGATTGGTATCTATGCATTTGTTACCGTTATTGGATTAGCGGTTGTCTTACAGCAGTCACCGACAGTATTTAAAGCTATCAGTTATCTAGGTGCCGCCTATCTTGCTTATCTAGGATTTGGTGCATTGCGATCTACTGGGGGGATAGCAGCAAAACTTAAATCTGGAGAACAAGTTTCTATTCTAGAATCAGCAAAGGAAGGCTTATTAATATCACTTCTTAATCCTAAAATTGCGTTATTTTTCTTAGCACTATTTAGCCAATTTGTTGCTGTCGGCAATGATCCATTAGACAAAGCAATCATAGTGATTACGCCTATTATTGTTGATGGGTTGTGGTATACCATTATTAGCTGTTTATTATCCGCTCCTAAGATTGTCGATAAGCTTAGATCTCAAGCTAAATGGATTGATCGTCTCTCTGGTGTCGTGCTTATTCTTCTTGCTGTTCGAGTCGTGTTTTCTGCATAGTAAGCTGTTCTAAAAGGTTTATTGTGTTTAATTTAAAAGAGGAAGTGGACTTAAAAGAAGAGTTCACTTTTTTATCGAATAGTTTTGACTTAGTATGATCTCTCTCAAGCGTATAGCACTGTGATTGTATACGTAAGATATTCTATTTTTGTTTTTAAGACATAAGGTTTCTCATGACATTTCAAGCTGCAATTTTCGATATGGATGGACTGCTATTAGACACAGAACGTGTGTGTATGGGTATCTTTAAAGAGGCGTGTGAAGCTCAAAATGTTCCATTTATTGAAGAGCTATACCTTTCTATAATTGGTTGTAATGCGAAGCGAATTGAACAGTTGTTTCGTGAAGGCTATGGGCCAAGTGTGGATTATCCGGCCTTAAACCAAGAGTGGCGAGTGCGTTATACCGCAGTAGTAAAACACGAAGCCATCCCTGTCAAAGAGGGCGTTATTGAATTATTAGAGTGGTTAAAAGCGAATAACGTACCAATGGCGGTAGCAACATCAACACAACATGATATCGCAATTAAGAAATTAGAATTAGCAGGCCTTGATGGTTATTTTGATGTACTAGCAACTGGCTGTGAAGTTGAGCACGGTAAGCCACACCCTGAAATCTACTTCTTAGCAGCAGAGCGTTTGGGTATTGCACCTGAAGTATGTCTCGCATTTGAAGATTCAAATAACGGCACTCGTGCTGCGGTAGCGGCGAATATGATCACATATCAGATCCCTGATCTTGTTGAGCCGAGTGTTGAAGTTATTGCCCTTGGTCATCATATTAAGCCATCAATGATTGACGTGCTTGAGCATTTAAAAACTCAACAAGCTAAAATGTAATATAGAGAAAAAACCGAGATAGCATTATTGAGTCTCGGTTTTTATAATTTTTCAAAAGTATGTTCAATCTCGTCTAACATCCACTCCATGGCATTACCTATACCACTATCACGGCGTTTTACTACCCCAATTTCAATCTGCAAGGCATCTGGAATATGGTAAGTCGATAATCGAATGGTTTTATTTTGATACCATTCCGATTCTAATACGTGCTCAGGAACGAGTGCCCAACCCACATTGCGGATCACCAATGCAGTAATGTAATAATAGCTATCGATATACCAATGATTGGCTGAAATTGCTTTCTCGTGTGAGTGACCTACTCGATCTCGAATAACTAATTGTCGATGTTGGTTTAATTGGATGAGAGTAGGCGTTTTATACTTGGCAAGAGGGTGATCTGGTGAAACAACCAATGCTTGGTTAAAAAAGCCAAGAGAACGGTACTCTAACGAATCAGATAAAGTATTAACTCGAAATAGAAAACCAAGATCTGCTTTTTTCTCTTCTACCCATTTTGCGATATCCGCTTGAGAACCATTAATGATCGTCAGTTTTAATAAAGGAAAAGTCACCGATATTTTTTGGAAGAAATCTTCAAATACATCAATAGGAACGGCTTCATCTAAAGCGACGGTAAGTGCAATTTCTTCACCTGTTGCAGCGGTATCGGCACGAGCTTGCAAACGTTCGCATTGTTCTAAAATAGCTTGGGCTTCGATAAACATGTCTTCACCGTCTTGAGTCAATACGGGTAGACGTGCACTTCGATCAAATAAATCAAAACCAAGGTCGGCCTCTAAATTTGCAATTGCGGTACTTATTCGAGATTGTGCCTTCCCCATTTTACGTGCAGCCGCTGAGAATGAGCCACATTTGACTGAAGTAACAAAGGCGTTGAGCTGATCTAAAGTCCAATTCATTATTTTTCTCTTTTTTGCAAACGGATATGACGATTAGAACAATGAGGAGATGGCTTAGGGTTAATCGTTCTTTTTTCAGAAACTAAATGACGAATCGCTAAAATAGGGTGTTTTAATAGCATCCTTGGGCCAGAAAAACGCATCACAAGACGCATCTGTTCTTTTGGTTCAGGCTTATAGCAATGAATTGGACAGGTGTTACAGGTTGGCTTGTTTTCACCGTATGGGCAGCGATCTAAGCGAACTTCAGCATAATCCATCAAGGTTTGGCATTCTGGACACAAGGAGTGAGTATGGTGGTTCTTTTTGCAATAAATTTCAATCATTGCAGACACGGTTTTAAATTCCGTATTGAGTTTTCCAAGCAGAATATCGCTGGCTTTCATACATCCCCCCGTTCTTAATCAATCATTATTGAACTAGTATAAAGGGGAAATGATATTGGGTGAAGTGTTGACTTTTTAAGTGGGTGATTCTAGCTTAGTATACGTTTATTCCCTAAAGCATATTGCTCCTAAGTATATGCGCCAAAAGCCATTTAGTTTAGTGCTAAGTGGCTTTTTTATTTCTTCTTATTTATCTTCAGATGTATAGCTGGAATATGAACAGTAATAGCAGCCATTTGATTGTGGGTAGATCGCTTTGGCGGCATTTAATGCAGTGCTACAAGCGGTATGATAGCCAAGTGGTTCGCATTTTTTTATTCCTGGGCTGTGGGTACAGTTTGCAGTGTGGACTTCATGATCGCCATTTCCTTGTTCGTTTTTATCAACGTAAAATAAACTCATAACTACCTCTATAAAATAATGTTTTGAACGAATATCTGAATAATCACAATACGCCTATTAGAAGTAGTTGATAGCTAAAAACATGAATAGTTAGATGGACGTCACTACAATCTACGTTCTTTTTAGTTGTGTTCTATTTATTCAATATTTCAGCATTGAATATTTTGATTGGTGGTTGAGCCATTTAATAATGGCGAATATGCATCAATACTACAGTAAGTATCATTAATTGATTAATTTTACTTACTATTGATACTTTCTGGTAATTCATTCTTTGAGGATATACTAATATTGTTCCTGTACTTACTTAACTCTCTTTTTAAAAGTAAAGGAAATTATTATGAACAAAGCATTATTAGTGTTACTTACTTTAGCGTCTTTCTCTAGCCAAGCTTTTGAGGTATCAAGTAAAGATATTCACGAAGGTCAGCTAATGAACAGTGAATTTACCTTTTCTGGTATGGGCTGTACTGGAGCAAACATATCTCCTCAATTAAGCTGGAAAGATGCACCAGAAGGAACAAAAAGTTTTGCTATTACCGTATTTGATCCAGATGCCCCAACAGGCAGTGGTTGGTGGCATTGGTTAGCGCTTAATATCCCTGCTAATGTAAGTAGTGTTGATCAAGGCTCTCCAATGAAAGATGTACTACAAACTAAAAATGATTTTGGTACTATGAGCTACGGTGGTGCGTGCCCTCCTGCTGGTGATGGAATGCACAGATACCAATATACGGTTTGGGCATTACCACAAGAGAAAATTGATTTACCAGCAGATATTTCACCTGCGGTTGTTGGTTTCACATTAAATAGTATGGCTTTAGATAAAGCGGTACTGACAGCAACTTATGTTCGTTAATATGCAGTATAAAAAATAATTAACAGCAAAAAATAAACGAGGAGCATGATATGAGTAATGCGTTATTTAAAGTACAAACGTATTCAAGTCTGAATGATCAGTATTTACGTAATGTTCATATTTATGCTCCGAGTATTATTTGGGTTAAATCTGGTTGCAAAACCGTTTTTCAAGGCACTGACTCATTTGATATTGATGCTCGATCGTGGTTATTAACCTCTGCCAATCAAGAATTGAATTTCGTCAATAAAGCGTCTTATGACCATTTTCATTCAGTGCAGCTTTCTTTTTTATTAGCACCATCAAAAGATATGCTAAAAGAGAGTAAGCTCCGAGAAGTAAACCGCGAGCATGTCCATGCATTAAAAATCTCATCTGCATTAGCTTATGGTTTTTCTATGTTACTTGAGATGAGTCTTCAATCACTGAGTGAAGAGGTGCAAAAACTGCACTTGATGGCTTTTTACCAGCAATTGGTAGAGTTAGGTGTATTACACGTACTTTTTTCTGGAACTCATGCCTCTTTCCAAAATCAATTAAGTGCTTATTTTTCAAAAGATCCTGCTGAACCTTATCAACTTGAAGAAGTATGCCATGATTTTTCGATGAGCAGAGCGACACTTATACGTCGCTTGCAGCGTGATGGAACCAATTTTAGAACGGTATTATCAAACGTTAGAATGGGGTATGCCCTTTCACTAATGCAAGAGAAACGCCAAACTCAGCTAGATTTGGCATTGCAGTGTGGCTATCAATCTGAAAGTCGTTTTAGTCAGCGCTTTCATCTGCAATTTGGGATTACCCCGAAGCAATACATGAATACCGTGGTGTATTGATTAATAAAAAACAGCGAGCACTTAGCTCGCTGTTTTTATTTGTCATACCGACATCATGCAGCATTAAAAGTAGCCCTCAATAGTAAAAAACGGATCAAAGTCTCTTGGTTACATTTTACTCTTCAATAGAAGTAGGACAGGTTTACGAAGCTCCTTATCTCTGCAAGGACTTTTACCACAGCAAAATTCTCACCAGCTTGCTCTCGACGAATATGGCAATTAACTTCATCGAAGCTAACATCTAATTGCCAATCTAAATCACATGACCAAATTTTTCTATGTATTCCCTACATTCACAACAGCAACCGTGACCAGTAAGAAGGCAATAGCAGTCAGTATATATTCTTTAAAGAGAGTAAATGATAGCGACCAAAACAGACCGTTAGATTACCTTTTTCAAATGTAATGGGCTAGAAATTAAATTGATAAATATTATGGGTAATTATGTTAATTTAATTGTCTGGCCTATTTGCGTATAGTGACCGGAATCAAATTAAAAATAAAATAAATAAATTTATATTGTTTTTAACTAGCAGAATGGTATTTTAAAAACTTAGCAGTATAGTATTCAATTTAATTGATATTATTAATTATAAGAAGTTAGGGATTATGAAAAAGACAGTATTAGCAATGGTTTTAGCAGCAACAATGGTATCTGGTTGTTCAATGATAGGTGGTTCTGACTACACAGTAGAGAATATCCAAGAGCAAGGTGATGAGCTACTAACATTATCAACAGTCGAAATTCAAGTCGTGACAGATGCTAAAGGTGAAGAGCAAAAAACGCTAACTGGATACCAAACATCTACGATTCAAGAAGGCGAGATTGCACGTTTAAGTGTTAATGCTGCATTTTTAGCTGCAAAGCCTGTATTTGATAAATTTAGCGCTCGTTTAAAAGAAGATAATGAAGCTGGTCGTTTGATTACTCAACTAGCAGATTCTGATGATGAAGAAGCAACATGGAAAAGCTTTACTAAAGAACAACAAGATCTAGTTGGCAACTTTTTCGACTCTGAAATGATGGAAGAGTTGATGGATAACATGGGCGAAGTGGCACAAACAAGTGCATTGAGCTTTGCTAAATTTATGTTGCTTGATCAAACTAAAATGATGTCTGATCTTCCATTTGAAACAGCTTATGCAGAAAAAGATTTATATGGTCATACATATGATCAAACGGTATATCTGAAAAACTCAGTAGTTAAAGTTAATGATTTATATGTTCAAGTTCAAGCATTAAGAAGCTTTGAATAATATTTAAAATTAAATGATATGCCGATGTAATTACTTACATCGGCT